>JAUIKF010000065.1 GCA_030430575.1 Bacteroidia bacterium
AAAAAGTCCCTTTGAGCTATTTGAGTCAGAATTTAGTCAACTTACTGATCCTCGTCGTCAAAGCCAAACTACTTATCCATTAGAAGAAATCATATTTTTGGTTCTTTCAGGGGTGATCAGCGATTGCAATAGTTGGGATGAAATCGAGGATTTTGGTCAAGATCAGTTGGATTGGTTGCGGACTTATTATCCTTACCAAGCAGGTATTCCCCGCCACGATACCCTCAATCGTGTCCTTTCCCTAATTGCTCCTGAGGTATTATCTAGTCATTTTTCTCGCTGGATCAGTTCTTGGATTAATTTACCCCCACAGACCCTCATCAACCTAGACGGAAAAACAGTTCGTGGCAGTAAAGGGGGTAAAGACTCAAAAGCGATTCACCTGGTCAATGCTTTTGTCAATGAACTTCAGTTGGTTTTAGGCCAAGTGGCAACAGCCGAGAAGTCAAATGAGATTACTGCCATCCCGGAATTGTTAAAGTTACTCAACATCAAGGGCTGCATTATCACCATAGATGCGATGGGCACCCAAAAAGCTATCGCCCAGCAAATAGTTGAGGGAGAAGCTGATTATGTCTTAGCCCTCAAAAACAATCATCCTGAGCTATATCAAGCCGTTGAAGAAAGTTTTGAGCGGCTTGAACCCTTAGATAGCTTTGAGCAAGTAGAGAAGAATAGATCCAGGCTTGAGACCCGAAAAGTCGAAACGCTCGATGACTTTACTTGGATTGATCCAGAAATACGTGAGCCATGGAAGGGACTCAAGCAGGTGGCAAAGATTATCAGACGAAGAGAAAGCCTGATCAATGGCAAAGTTGAGACTGAAACAAGCTATTATCTGATCTCTTTTGAACAAAACGCACAATTCATTGCCCAAGCTATTAGAGGACATTGGGGAATCGAAAACCGCCTGCATTGGCGATTAGACGTGCTCTTTGGCGAAGATAAAGATAGAAAAAGAGCAAAAGCGGCGGCGGCTAACTTTTCTGCTTTCAGAAAAATGGCACAAAATCTTCTGCTAAAAAATCGAACCAAGAAAGCGAGCGTCCCAAGAAAGAGAAAGATGGCTGCACGCAATCAATCATTTAGAAATCAAATTATTCAAGGACTATAGATGCGTTTGCCCTGCATCTTGAGTGAAGAGGGGAGAATTCCCCAGTTTGGTATTCCTCCTGATTGCGAGCTCAAATACTGAAGAAGACACTGTGGGAGATGTTACTAAGCCAATTTCGGCATGCCGAATATTCTGGGAATTTCCCCCCAATCGCAATTCCCCTGACCTCGTCCCAAAAGTGAATGATAGTTCTGCGCCGATTCCGTGAACCTGTTGGCCCGTTGCAGCATTGGTGTCGGCGTCGATATGTAGGGTAATGTGATTGTTTTCCTGCAAATTGATCGTTTCCCCTACTTCTATCCGAAAATAGAAATTGGCCGAATCGTGGGTCACCCAGCACTGTCCAAAGTCAACGACATCGCTTCCATTGTCGCCAGGAGCATCATTATATGCGACGGGGACAGACTGCCAATCAGAGAAGTCTTCGTCGAGAAAGATGGGGACAGATTGAGCTGAAATGTGGAAGGAAGTGACGATCAGGAAAAGAATTATGAGGTATTTCATAGAAAGAAAGATTGAATAGCTTCTATTGAGGGGGATGCACGATAGCCTTGAAATTTCGCTTATTTATTCAGTTAAAAAAAATTCAATGTTTCATTTATTTTCACCAATTTGGTACTCATAAAACGTTTTTAACCTAGTTTACTCCAATTTAAATCAACATGAACATTTTCAAACTTTCATCTACCGTATTGATGGCGATCTTTTTGGGATTCGCAATGCTGACATTCACTTCCTGTAAGCAAGATGGATGTACTGACATAACAGCAGATAACTATGACCCTGACGCAAACAATGATGACGGAACCTGTGTCTATAGTGGATGTACTGATCAAGGTGCAGAAAATTATAATGCGAATGCTACCATCGATGACGGAAGCTGCATCTATGCAAGGGATAAGTTCATCGGAGCTTATAATGTAAATGAGAATTGTACTTCGGGTAACTTTACTTATTCCCTTACTATTACACCCTCTACTACGACTACTGACGCTATGGTTATTTCTAATTTTGGGGGTTATGGGGTCAATGTACGCGCTACGGTCTCTGGAGCGAATATTTCCTTCAATGATACCCAAGATGGAGTTACTTTTTCAGGAACAGGAAATATTAGTGGCAACACCCTCACGATCATTTACACAGCATCAGCGGCGGGGCAAACGGATAATTGTACAAAAACCTGCATCAAGCAATAAAATAAGGTCCTTTTTTATCTCAAAGTCCAGCTGCTATAGCTGGACTTTTGCATTTCATCACCTCCCATTTAGCATATCCTTTTCTATTATGGCTAAACAACTCCCTTCGCTCGACGCAAAACTCATCTCCTTCATCCAGGAACAAAAGCTCTTTTTTGTAGGAACCGCTGGCAATGATGGCCGCGTCAATATCTCCCCCAAAGGCATGGACAGCCTTCATGTTTTGGGACCCAATCGCGTCATTTGGTTGAATCTTACGGGTAGTGGAAATGAGACGGCCGCTCACCTCCTGGAGCAAAATCGCATGACGATCATGTTTTGCTCATTTGAAGGCAAAGCCTTGATCCTCAGGCTGTACGGATCCGCGAAAACCTATCATCCAGTGGACAAAGGGTGGAAAGCCCTTGCGTCGCATTTTCCAGATCATCCTAGCGCCCGCCAGATATTTGATCTGACGATAGACCTCGTACAGACTTCCTGTGGCTACGGCGTGCCTTATTTCACTTATGAGAAGGACCGCGATACCCTCAACAAATGGGCTACCCATAAAGGCCCTGAAGGCATTGCTGCCTATTGGGAGGAGAAGAATCGCCAAAGCATTGACGGCAAACCGACGGGGATGTGATGGGAGACCGCTCGGGCTTCGAAGACTCAGCCCTCGCTGCGAGAGGCGAGACCGTTCAGGGCTAAAGCCCTTCACTGCGAGACCGCTCGCCTTTCAGGCTCGCTACGAGACAAGAGACGAACAATCATCCCTTTGTCTCGCAGCGAGGCGAGTCTTCGAGCCGAGCGGTCTCGCAGTGAGCGCCAGCGAACGGTCTCGCCTCTCGCAGCGAGCCCGAAGGGCGAGCGATCTCGCTTCTTTTCCTTAACTTCACGGCCATATAAGAATTCCATTAGAAATGAATAATTCTATCGCACTGGTCACAGGTGCATCATCCGGCATCGGCGAGGCTATCGCCTTTGCACTGATCAAGGCAGGCTACCGCGTTTACGGCACGAGCCGTAGCCCGCGCGAAAGCAAGCCTGACGGCATTCAATTTCTGCAGATGAATGTAGACGAAGAAGCCTCTGTCAAGACAGCTGTAGGTGAATTATTGGCAAAAGAGGGGCGAATCGATGTAGTGGTCAATAGCGCGGGACTAGGTGTCATCGGGGCAGTAGAAGAAGTCCCGATAGAGCTTGCCAAGCGTGTATTTGAAACCAATTATTTTGGGACGATGCGCGTCTGTCAGGCAGTGGTTCCTACAATGCGGAAGCAGCGGTCAGGGTGTATCATTAATATTAGTTCCATCGCAGGGGAAGTCGGTTTACCATTTCGGGGAATCTACTCTGCCAGCAAATTTGCCGTAGAGGGCATGACAGAAGCCCTTCGGATGGAGCTGCGGCCGTTTGGGATACGAACAGTCGTCATACAGCCAGGGGATTTCAATACCAATATCGGCACGGACCGCCCGACGATTGACCACGGTGAGGACTCGCCTTATGAGCATTATCTGCGCGAGATACGCGCTGAGATCGACAAAGGCATGGCGAGTGCGCCTACGCCCGAAGCTGTCGGCGAAGCCGTCCTGAAGATCGTGCGGAGCACTATGCCTGGCTTCCGCTACCGTGTAGGGGCATTTATGGAAACCTTAACCCCAAAACTCAAAAAAATATTTCCCCACAAACTCTACGAACACCTCATCATGGGTCACTACCGGATGCATGAAGCACGATTGATGAAGGAGGAGAAAGAGATTGCAGAATAACGATTGATGAACAAGGATTTTTGAAATGGAAAAGTTCCTTTTACTTCAAAAATCATCAATCCTTGTTCGACAATCATCAATCAATTCCCCTTTGCCCAGAACAGTTACCCAAAAACTTCGTTTTCCTGATTATGATACAGAAATTAATTTTTTTACTGCTTTTTTCCTTGCTCGCAGTGAGTACGAGTACTTTTGCCCAAGTAGACCCCGAGGCGGCCTTGGCAGAGCGATATTTCCTAGATGAAGAGTATGAGTCTGCGCTGGAGTTGTACCAAAAACTTCATCGTAAATCCCCGACAGAGGTATTTACCTTACGCGTCGTAGCATGCCAAGAGCGCCTTGGACAGTTTGAAGCTGCTGAAAAATTTCTTGACAAGGCCATTCGCAAGCAGTCCAATATGGTGATTTTGCCAATTGTGAAGGCGGATTTATTGGAGAAAACAGGCAAAATCAAGGAAGCTGACAAGCTCTATTCAGAGACTATTACAAAGAAGCTTCGCATAGAAGGGGATTTCATTCGTGTGGGTTCATATTTGTACCAAACAGGCAAATTAGAGTTATCCCGCGAAGCCTATATGCAAGGCCGTAAACGCATGAAGTCTGACTTCATTTTTGCCAATGAAATTGCGAATATCTTTGCGCAGTTGGGTTCTTGGGAAAACGCGACATACGAATACCTCAATGAGTATTATGCCAATCCTACTAACCTGGACAAGGTAAAGCTGGACGTCCTCAACTTGGTGAATCCCACTTCGGAACCCTTAGTCGAAAAAGCGTTATTGAACGCTGTAGACAAGCAGCAAAGTGATATTGGCCTGCGGTCTGTTTTATTCGAGTTTTATGTCCTGGCAGAGAACTTTATGGAGGCGTTTATTCAGGTAAAATCTATTGATCGTCTGTTCAAGGAAGACGGCCATCGGGTCTTTACCTTCGCTGAGACCATGCGAAATAATGAGAATTATGCCCTTTCCAATGACGCTTATGATTACATCATCGAACGCAAGAAAAAGTCGCCCTACTTCTTCCGCGCCCATATCGAAAAGGCAGTGAACAATGAGTTGAAAGCCTTTCAGCAGATTCCAGTGGACCTGGTGGCTGTACGAACTGCGGTAGATACTTACGAAAAGTTGTTCAATGAATTTGGCCGTGAGGTCAACTACTTCGATGCGATCTATCGCCAAGCGCGCCTTCGCGTTTTTTACCTCGACGAGATGGAGCGGGCCTTGGGCGACCTGGAATTGATCAGTGTCAAGCGTACGCTTCCCAAGGACGAATGGGCCAAGGCAAAACTGCTGATGGGAGATATTCAGCTTATCCAGAAGGACTACAGCAAAGCGAAATTGACTTATACAGAGGTCAAGGAGCAATTCCAAGACCGCCAGATCGGTGCCCTCGCCAAATATAAGCTCGGTGAGCTTGCATACTTCAAAGGCGATTTCAGCCTCTCACAAGCGATGCTGGGCGCCATCAAAGACAATACCTCCAATGACATCTCCAATGATGCCATCAAATTGAATCTATTGATCATTGACAATACGGGCTTGGATACCACTACTGTACCGCTCGAAATTTTCGCAGAGGCGCAGCTGTTGGTCTATCAGCGTGATTATGACGCAGCCCTGGTCCTGCTGGATACCCTAGCATTCAACTATCCCGCCCATGGATTGGCGGATGAAATTTTGTGGGAAAAAGCCACCATTGCACTGAAGCGCAATGAGATTGAGAAGGCCCTCGAATATATCGAGCGGGTGCTCGCCAACTTCAAGGAAGACATCTACGGCGATGATGCCCTGTATACCAAGGCCCGCCTGTACGACTACAACATGAAAAATCATGAGATGGCGCAGAAATTTTACCTCGAATTTCTCTCAACTTATCCTGGCAGCCTCTATTCGGTGGAGGTGCGTAAGCGGATTCGGGAGCTGCGGAAGATGAATAATAATGGGTAATTTTTCTCGCAAAGAACGCCTAGGAAAAATGGCGTATTAATTCTCTAACCTGTGCGAATCCGTGCCCTATATGATTTCCCAAATTGATGATATTGTTCTTGATAAAGAAAATCTCGCGTTCAATCATGCGGTTGAATTTATTCATCACACGGATAAGCTTATCTATTTGACAGGGAAGGCGGGAACCGGGAAAACGACCTTTTTGAAATATATCAAAAGGACAACGGAGAAGAATGTTGTCATTTTAGCGCCCACTGGCGTAGCTGCGATCAATGCAGGCGGTGTCACGATCAACTCTTTTTTTCAAATTCCCTTCGGGCCATTTGTGCCCGATGATGCTCGTCTGCGTACAAAAGCAATAGGCCCAGGGAAAAAGGAGACGATTTTCTCCAATTTCAGGTATGGAGAAGAGAAGCGGAAAATCATCGCGAACCTTGAACTCTTGATTATTGATGAGATCTCCATGGTACGCTGTGATACCCTCGATGTCATTGACCAGATTCTGAAGGTTTTTAGAAATAAACCGTATTTGCCTTTTGGCGGTGTCCAGGTGATATTGATTGGGGATACTTTTCAACTACCCCCAATCGCAGATGCTAGCCAATGGGCAATCTTGTCCCAGTTTTACAAAACGGCGTTTTTTTTTAGCTCACAGGTGATACAACACCATACGCCTATATACATTGAACTGAAAAAAATATACCGCCAAAAGGACCAAGGTTTTATTGATTTATTGAATAAAATTCGGGTCAATAAATTAACGCTGCCAGACTTTCATCAGTTAAATACAAAGTATAATCCCGCTTTTTCTGGGGAAGGCGAGGATTTTATCATATTAGCTACTCACAATAGAATCGTACAAGAAATCAATGCAGAAAAACTAGCTCAGCTAAAAACACCGTCATTTTCTTATGAGGCAAAGATAGAAGGGACATTTCCTACCAATGCCATGCCTACAGACGAGCATTTGGCCTTAAAGGTAGGGGCGCAGGTAATGTTTGTGAAAAATGATACGGGAGAAGAAAAGCGTTTTTTTAACGGTAAAATAGGCAAAATAAAATCGCTAGCGGAAGATGAGATCATTGTTGTATTTGATAATCAACAAGAGGTAAATATAGAGCGAGCTACATGGGAAAATGTCCAATATGAATACAATGAAGAAGAAGGCAGGGTAAAGGAAGAGGTGGTAGGCTCGTTTGAGCAATTTCCTATAAAAATGGCTTGGGCAATTACGGTTCACAAGAGCCAAGGGCTGACTTTTGATAAAGTAATCGCAGACTTAGGCAATGCCTTTGCGGCAGGTCAGGTCTACGTTGCATTGAGTCGCTGTACATCTTTTGATGGATTGGTACTGAAATCAAAAGTGACTCCCTATGCTGTCAAAACGGACCCGCAAGCACTCCTATTTGCCCAAAACGAGACCCCAAGTACTTTAGTCATCGAAGAACTGAATACAGGGAAAGCTGATTTTTTCTATAAAAAAGCGAGATATTATTTTGAAAAAGGAAATTTCAAGCCTGCCTTTTCCTATCTGTTGAAGGCATTAGAATTTAGAGATGATAGCCGCACGGCAGCGTTTGAGCGATATCTGCGGCTCCACCTTCAAAGGCTTTTTTCTTTCAAAAGAAACTTCTCGCTTATGATGGAGAAGGCTGCTACGAAAGAAAAAAAATTGCAAAAGGAGAATGCCAAGCTAAAGGAGGTAATAGCCAAACAGAAAAAGACAATTATAGGCCAAAATAAAGCCATCCAGAAACTTCAGGATGAGCGCAATGCAAAAAGTCAATCGATTCACGCCCTTAAAAAGAAGCAAAAAAGATTGAGCAATGTGATTAAAAGGGCTAATCAAAGGGTAAAAGAAGCCGAAGCAGATTCCGCCTCCACCAAGAACCAATTGCTACAGGAGCAAGAAAAAAACAAAGCAAATGCATTGGAAATTAAAAATTTACAGAATCGAAAATGGTATCAAAAACTGACAGGTAAATAATAACTCATGATCCCTATTTCATAAAAAAAATGGAATCCTGCTCTGAGGATTCCATTTTTTTATCAAAACTGTATTAAGAAGAACTTACGCGACTTCAAAAAGCTTCTTAAAGCGATTTGCACCATCAGTGAATTGCTTTTTAGCTGTTTCTAGGGCTGTAAATACAAGCTCCTGTTGAGCGGTCATCACTTGCGCACTTACGTCAATTCCTTTAGTAAGCGTTTTTTGCCACTGTTTATTGCCTTTTGCTGTTGCATTCAGGACATCGTCAGCGGTTTCCAGGGCGAAAGTATTGATGCTGTTGACCGTGTTTTTGACCAAAGTCAAGTTCTCATTCATCTCCTGCGTTACTTCGTCAACGGTGATCTTAGGTTCTGTAACCTTTGTCTTAGGAGCTGCTTTTGTTGTTTTAGTTGCCATTTGGATATCGTTTTTAATGGTTGTTAGCTGATTGATGTCCAAATGTACGGAGGGGGAGTTACAGGTGAGTTACACGCGGAGAATGTTCTAGGATTTAGGTTCTAAGTTCTAGGTAGAAAACCACATAGAACCTAAAACATAGAACTTAGAACCTTCTTTTATCGAAACCCCTCATTAATCGCTTGCAGCTTCTCATTGCCAGGGCATAACTCCTTCTCTCTCAGAGAATTGAGCGGCTGATCGACGGTGTCGATCAGGGAGTGTAGATCCTGACTTTCAGGATCGATATAGAGGAGACCTGTGAGGATGTCGCCTTTCATCTTTGCCTGTTGCAGGCGACCGACGGCGGAGAAGCGGTCTGTAGGATCCCACTCAGGAGCGAGTTTCTCAAGATGGATCTTCGATCCATCGTGCAAGGTCACGTGCGTGGATTTACCCTCTTCGTATTCGACGGTGATTTCTTCTTCTTCAGGGACGAAGTCTATGGTGGAAGTCGCTTCTTGGTGGTCGCGGACAAAAGTATAGGACTTCGTAGAGCCGACATTATTGTTAAAAGTCACGCATGGTGAAATAACGTCCAAAAAGGCGAAACCTGGATGCGACATAGCGGCTTTGATCATTGGCACCAACTGTGTTTTGTCTCCTGAAAAGCTCCTGCCTACAAAGGTCGCTCCTAGCTCCAAGGCTAGCCCCGCCAAGTCTATAGCTTGGAACATGTTTTTGGACCCTGGCTTACTCACCGAACCGAAGTCAGCCGTTGCTGAGTCCTGCCCTTTAGTCAGGCCATAGCAGCCATTGTTCATGACAATATACACCATGTTCAGGTTTCTCCGCACCGCATGGACAAACTGTCCCATGCCGATAGAGGCCGTGTCGCCGTCTCCTGATACGCCCAGATAGATCAAGTCACGGTTGGCCATATTGGCACCTGTGGTGACGGAGGGCATCCGTCCGTGGACGGAGTTGAAGCCATGAGAGTTGCTCAGGAAGTAGGTCGGCGTCTTGGATGAGCAGCCGATGCCAGAGAGCTTGGCGAGCTTATGAGGCTCCACTGCCATTTCATAGCAAGCCTGAACGATAGAGCCACTAATGGAGTCGTGTCCACAGCCCGCACATAGGGTCGAAATCGCCCCTTCATAATCTGCTCGGGCAAAGCCGATCTTATTCTTGGGAAGCGCAGGGTGACGGAAATTCGGTTTTATATAAGTCATGGGAGAAGAATCAAAATCAAAATTAAAATAGAAGGTTCATTAGGAGAGAGCTTTAATTTCTTTCATTCAAAATTCAACATTCACTCATTCAAAAGTGATTCTTTGACAGAAAGGCCTTCGGCAATTTTCTCCATGATGGCATGGGCCGTGATCGGCATACCATTATAGCTCAGGACAGAGGTAAGTTTCTTAGGGTCTGCGTCCAATTCTGCCATCAAAAGCGTGCGGAATTGCGCATCGCGGTTTTGTTCCACCACAAAGACCTGCTCGTGCTGATCTATAAAGTCTTTTACTTCATCATTGAAAGGCAAGGATTTGATGCGCATGGCGTCCAGCTCTATCCCTTTTTCTCTCAATAAATCTGTCGCTTCGATGGTAGAGTATGCCGTGGTACCAAAAAATATAATGCCTTGCTTATGCGTATTTTCTTCTTGGAAAAACTCAGGTGCCGGTACATGGCTTTTGGCCGTTTCCCATTTCTTGAGAATGCGGTCTACGACGCGGGCATAGACATTGCCGTCTTCCGTGTACTTGGCGTCTTCATCTCTGGAAGTGCCTCGCGTGAAAAAAGAACCTTTGGTAGGATGCGTACCAGGAATCGTGCGGTAGGCAATGCCATCGCCATCTACGTCGCGATAGCGGCCATAAGTGCCTTCCAGATTATCCAAATCCTCCGCGCTCAATACCTTGCCAAGGTCATACTGACGATTGTCATCCCACTGCAGGGGCGGACACATGTGGCTGTTCATGCCCAAATCGAGGTCTGACATCATGATGACTGGCGTCTGAAAACGATCCGCTAAGTCAAAGGCTTCCGCCATCATGTCAAAGCACTCCGTAGGCGTACTGGGAAATAGGAGGATATGCTTAGTATCGCCATGCGATGCATAGGCGGAGGAGATAAGGTCTGGCTGCTGGGTACGGGTAGGCATGCCCGTGGAAGGCCCTCCCCTTTGTACATTCACCAACACCACAGGTATCTCTGCAAAATACGCCAACCCAATAAATTCACTCATCAGGGAAACGCCTGGCCCACTCGTCGCGGTGAAAGAACGCGCACCGTTCCAGGTAGCACCGATGACCATGCCCATCGCGGCGAGTTCATCTTCAGCTTGAACGATGGCGTATTTCTTTTTGCCCGTCTCAGGATCTATCCTTAGGCGTTTAGCGTGGGTCTCAAATGCCTTCACGACCGAGGTAGAAGGGGTGATGGGATACCAGGCAGCCACAGTTGCACCTGCATAGATCGCCCCTAGCCCTGTAGCTTCATTGCCCTCGATGAGAATGCTGTCACCGACAAGGTCACGTCGTTCCAAATGCAAGTCCAGTGGACACGCATAGTGATCCAGCGCATATTGATATCCCAGTTCCAACGCTTTAAAGTTGGGCGGAATGAGCTTCTCCTTTTTGCTGAACTGCTGACGCACCATGTTTTTTAGGACCTCCATCTCTATATTGATGAGGGCTGCCAATGCGCCTACATAGATGATGTTCTTGAACAGCTGCTGGTGGCGTGGATTTTCATAATTTTCCATGGACAGCTTCATCATCGGAATGCCAATGAAGGTGATGTCATCACGAAGCAGGTCGTCGTGGAGTTTGCGGGTGTTGTCGTAGATAAAATAGCCCCCAGTGCGTACAGACTCAATGTCTTTGACGAGACTTTGGGGATTAACGCCTACCAGGATATCAATACCGGCTCGTCTGCCGAGGTAGCCTTTTTCGCTGATCCGCACTTCATACCACGTCGGGAGGCCTTGTATATTCGAAGGGAAAATATTCTTAGGTGAAACAGGAATGCCCATCCGAAAGATGGCCTTGGAGAACATGTTGTTGGCACTAGCTGACCCCGTCCCGTTGACATTCGCAAAGCGAATCACCATATCGTTTATTAAGCTCGCTTTCATCAGTACTGTCCTGCTTTGGTTACGTTATACAAAAATTTCTGCATGTCCCATGCTGAAGTGGGGCATCGCTCCGCACACAGCCCACAATGCAGGCATACATCTTCGTCTTTGACCATGACGCGCTTGGTAGGCAAGATGTCAGAGACATAGAGGTCCTGCTCTTTGTTCTCGGCTGGCGCGTTGAGGCGAGTTCGGAGGTCTTCTTCCTCCCCGTTTTCTGTAAAAGTGATACACGTTGTCGGGCAAATGTCCACACAGGCATCACATTCGATACAGAGATTTTCGGTGAAAACAGTCTGCACGTCGCAGTTCAGGCAGCGCTGCGCTTCCTTATAACCTTCCAGCTTGGTGAAGCCGAGTTCTACTTCGACCTTGCGGTCTTTGAGAGTGATCGTTTTATCCTCGTGAGCAACCGCATAGCGCTCGTCGTCTACGACGGGGCTGTCATACATCCACTCGTGGATGCCCATCTTTTGGCGATAGAGGTTGGTCGTAGGCGCAGGGCGATCCATGACGTCCTTGCCTTCACAAAACTGGTGAATGGAGATCGCGGCTTGGTGGCCGTGGGCCGCCGCTGTGATGATATTCTCAGGCCCAAAGGCCGCGTCA
This sequence comes from Bacteroidia bacterium, assembly GCA_030430575.1. Classification (GTDB taxonomy): domain Bacteria; phylum Bacteroidota; class Bacteroidia; order J057; family J057; genus JAUIGE01. The sequence continues at coordinate 12,145 of JAUIKF010000065.1, forward strand.
CCCCCAAAGAATACCTTTGGCAGCGTAGATTGAAAACTCGTCTTGTCGAGTACCGGGATGTCCCATTTGCCAAATTCAATCCCCAAATCGCGCTCTATCCACGGGAAGGCATTGTCCTGTCCGATGGCGATGATGACATCGTCTGCTTCGATGAAGACATCTGGCTCTCCCGTAGGGATGAGCTTACGGCGGCCATTTTCATATTCGGCGCGCACTTTACCAAAGATCATCCCTTTGAGCTTGCCGTCTTCCACTACAAATTCCTTGGGCGGCATATTGTTCATGATGGGGATATCCTCCAACTGGGCGTCTTTGATCTCCCAGGCGGAAGCCTTCATGTCTTGGAAAGGACTTCGGACGATTACTTTCACATCTTCTCCGCCGAGGCGGCGAGAGGTCCGGCAGCAGTCCATAGCGGTATTTCCACCACCTAGGATGATGACCTTTTTGCCTACTTTATCTTTATGCTCAAACGCTACACTGGCGAGAAATTCGATCCCAATATGGACGTTTTTGTCAGCGGCTTCCCTTCCAGGGAGGTTGAGGTCTCGTCCTTTGGGGGCGCCTGTGCCTACAAATACAGCGTCGTATTCTTTGTCCAGAATCTCCTTCATGCTGTCCACATACTGGTTGAAATGGGTGTGGACACCCATATCGAGAATGTAGTTTACCTCTTCGTCTAGCACCGACTCAGGCAAGCGAAAGGAGGGAATCTGCGTGCGCATCATGCCGCCGCCTTTGTGCCACTCATCGTAGAGATGGAGTTCATAGCCTAGCGGTGCCAAGTCACGTGCCACAGTCAGGGAGGCAGGGCCTCCACCGATCAAGGCGATGCGCTTGCCGTTCGAAGGAAACGGCCCTTGGGGCATGCGACTTTTGACTTCGCCTTTGTTGTCTGCTGCTACGCGCTTCAATCGACAGATCGCCACAGGCTCTTCTTCTATTCGTCCACGACGGCAGGCCGGTTCGCAAGGCCGGTCACAGGTACGCCCCAGAATTCCTGGGAATACATTGGATTCCCAATTGACCATATAGGCATCAGTATAGCGCTCAGCGGCTATCAGGCGGATGTATTCTGGAACAGGGGTATGAGCAGGGCAGGCGTGCTGACAATCCACTACTTTATGAAAGTATTCAGGGTTGTCAATATTGGTAGGTTTCACAATGAGAGGTATTTAAACAAAAAAATCTGGCAAACAATTTCTCAATTCTTAAGCGATAGGAAGCACGGCATTCAATTATAAGATGAATATTGCAAAAATCTTTGGATAATCATGAGACAAAGCAAAAAAAGCGAAACTACAAAAGTGTAGTTGCGCTTTTTTCATCAATCAAAAACCTAGCCATGTGGGGGTAAGTTCCCTTCGCTTTAGGAAGGAAAGCTTCCTAGTTTTTCCGGCTAATCACCAACAAGTTCTCTTGAAATACTTCTACATAGTTTGCCAGAGAATATGCTTCCGTCCCCATTAAGCAGCTGTTGCTATAGCGCCAATACTCTTCGTCAGACATTTCGATGAATTGACGGATGGCTTGGGCAAAATCACGGGCCGTATGACAAAGGAACCCATTAACTTTATGGTGTACAAATTGGCTATTTTCTCCCACATCGCTTGCGATGACGGGTACCCCACAGCTCAAATATTGCTTGGATTTAAAAGCAGACTTCGCCTGATTGAAGGGGTGATCCACCATGGGGGCTATGCCTATGTCAAATTGCCTAATTTTGGGATAAACCCATTGGTCGTTTTCCCAATTCAAATCTTCGGGAATATCCAACATTATATGGGGGCTTTTGGCGAAATAATGGTTGATTTCTGTGATATCATCAGGGTTTTTGACGCCAATCAAGCACAGTTTTATCGGATGATCAATCGCTAGGAGTTGAGGAAAAAAGAGCTGATACATACTGGTCTTGTGAGAAAATGCCCGTGAAATGGGGTTCCCGTTTCCGAAGTCGCCCACCCAACCAATGGTCAATTGTTCGTTGCGCTGTTTTTTCCTGAATCCATGATAAGGAATAGGGGAAGTCTGTATGAAGACATTTGGGTTAAAGACCCGACAATAGTCCCACAATGCCTGGCTTCCCACGGAGACGGCTGCACAGTTTTTGAGAAAAAAATGCAGGGTATTTGTAGCTGTGCGTAAGTGCTCAGCATCATCGATGTCATAGAGCGTTTTGTGGGGATGTGCCCAGATCAGCACTTTGAGCGCATTGGCATACAATCGGTTTGTACATACTTTTTGGATGACAATAAGGGAAGCCTTTTTTCGGAAAAATATCGCAGAAAAAAATACGCCAAGAAACTTCAAAACGCCCCTCAAACTTCTGGCAGGATAGACAAAATCAAAGGTAATCCTTTGATTCTCCTGGAGGTATTCCAAGGGGATTTTGCCACGATATCGGGTGCTAGGGCAAGATAAATTAAATGGCGCAAACCAGTAGATGTGGCGAATGGGTTCGGGCATGGGGATATTGGGGTGAGCCTGCATACCGGAGGATGGCAGGGGGATTCAAAAAGAAGCGTCTTGGGGCCGTTCTATTTGATAACGAAGATGTAGGGAGAGAGGGCAGGTATTTCTTATGTGACTTTTCTCAACTAATCTGCCCTGCTATTGAGATGAAGCATTCATCTTCCAAGATTGGCGAAATGAAGGTCATTTAGCGTATTCTTGAATGCTCGTTAACCTTTGTAGCAATGAGGGCGAAGAAATAATAGTTATCAAACCCTCGGGGAATTAACCTAGTTTGAAATCTCTGTGCCATTATCCAAATTTTAAATTGTTTGTTAACTTTCTCATTCTTTGAGATCCACCCGTCATATGCGATGCAATTTCCTTGTTTATTTATAATAAGCTTATGAGTTGTCCTGAAATAGGGATAGGCGAAAGAATCACTCGGTAGTGTAAGACTTGGGGGAGTGGCCCGCCTCAAAAATTTTGATACTGCTTTTTCAAAGCTCATCCCTCCCTTTAAGCGAGGCATCATAAATAGATCTGGATATTTATTTTTTATAAATTTTCGAATAGTTTTTGGCGGCCTGGAAGATTTAGCATTAGAAACTATTTCCTCAATATCAACGTGCTCTAAAGTTAGGCGATCAAAATGCAGGACTGTCACAGAATTTTGATCAGTTATTATGTGTAAAGCATTATTCTGGACAAAAAACCTATTCTCAGCAATTTTTCGCTCACGTTTTGTCTGCTCTAATGTGTAATCAGGGAATTTAGGAAGCCAAGAATAAAAGAGTCCGTAATTAATTATGCGAGGTGTTTCAACTACTTCTTGTAATGAAAAGGTCTTATATGGAAGACCATTTTTCAGGATTTCGATAACCGGATAGTCATGGGATGATTGCTCGTTTTCCCATTTTTCATCAATCATGAGGCTTTGATGAAAAATGGCCAGATATTGCCCATCATCACTCGGAAAAATCATCTCCCCATAATATCGATCAATGGTATATAGTAATTTCTTTTTGAAGAAAACCTTTGTGAGTCCTTTTGCGGAGCTGTCTAAGTGTGAGGATGGGATATAGGGAATGGCTTCTATCCTCACTTGTTGCCCTTCAATCGATTGATGATAAGGGAGAGAGAACCCCCAAAAAGTGGCAAAACATTTCCCCGCTAAAAGGCACCCTAAAAACAGGCATATAACTGATTTCATAACGACTTTTTTTACCCCACATCCTGCACCACAAAAATGGCATTTTTGTTCAGGTCATAAAACCCAAATTCATGGGTATTCCAGGGCGTATGTAGCCGCAATTTGTCAGGCGTGACAGTTCCGCGTTCCACAAACTCCGCAAATATAGGCTGGATGTCTTGAACAAAGATACGAACCACCGATCCGCCTAGCAGCGGGTCATCCGCTGTATCTGCATGCCATTGCAGGTGGAGCCAGAGGTGGTCGCGTTTGAGGCCTGCGTACATATTGTCCCCAAAAACTTTTTCAAAACCTGTATGCTTTTGATACCAGTCGAGGTCACGGCTGATGTCTGCTGAAGGAAGGACGGAGACGATTTCAATAAAGGGAGAATTCATGATAGATTGAGCGATTATTTTTTTAAGACGTCCCCAATGGAAGGGTCTTTGGCAAAGACACTTTTGGCATAAGGGCAGAGCGGCAAGATCGTCAGATGTTGAGCGCGCGCCTTTTCTACCAGCCGATCCAGTAATTTCCGTCCTACTCCTTGCCCTCTGAGGGATTCACTGACTTCTGTATGATCTATGATCAGGAGTGTGTCACTGGCTTTTGAATAGGTCATTTCTGCCTGTGGCGCAGAGGCCTCACCGACGTAGGCGCGGCCTTTGGTGTCGTTTTCTTCTAGGTTTATGGTAATTGGGTTCATATCGATTTTTTTGAAAAAATAGTACGATATTCTGCATTCAAAAAGGACCTATACAAGACAATTGTTTTTCTCTCTTTCCCTAACGCCCCTGCCTCCAATCCCCAACCCGCATTTCAAACTTCACCTCTTCCCCTTTCATCCCTGCCTCCGTCCATCCCTGCAAGCGATAAAACTGCTCCGCACGCGTCCCTGGTTCTGTGCTTAGCCACAATACCTCCTCCGTCTGCGCAAAAAAGGCATCCAGCATGATATTGTGTAGCTTTTTGCCTATCCCCATTTCCACATATTCTGGCCTCACAAAAAGCGCCCAGACATTATTTTCCTGAAAATCCACAATGGCAAATCCCACCACTTGGTCGTCGATTTCACAGACCCAGCCTTTGCCTCTTTGGGTCAAATAAGCCGCACAGTCCGCGTCCGTCACCAAGTCGGGATTGGCGAGGACATTCTCCGTGACAGAAAATCGAATGTCCATGATGGCGGGGATGTCACTGATGGTAGCTTCTCGGATGTGCATAGGTAAAAATAGCAAAAAACTGAAACCTACCATGTCCGTAGATAATGGCCCTGGTGATTGATTAAGTAGTTCTTTACAAAATCAAGCATTATTTTTATCGTTATCAGCATATTCTCTCATTCCCTCATCCTATCATTCTATCATTTTCTTCCGCCATGAAAGCCACCATACTCTTGTTGATCGCCTTTACGCTCACCCATGTCCACGGCCAGACGACCCAAGAAATTGCCATTACCAAAGACCTCCACTTTCGGGTCAATACCTATCGCCAGTCGCTAGGGCTCAACCGACTGAATGCGCTGAAGGCGCTCAATTTGATTGCGCGTCAGCATTCTCAGGATATGGCGGATGGGAAGGTGAGTTTCTCTCATACGGGATTCAATAAACGCGTCCAGCGGATTGTAAAAGGGTACCGGCTGACTTCCTATAAGGCAGCTGAGAACTTATTTATGACAGGGTATCAAACTTCCATCTCTGCCGATGCCCTTAAAGGGTGGATCAACAGCCCAGGCCATAAGGTCAATTTGGAAGGGAACTTCAACTATACGGGAATCGGCGTGGTCCAGGCAGATGATGGAACCTGGTATATCACGCAGATCTATGTGCGCATGAAGTCGCGGAAAAGAAACTAGAGGAGGGGAGTTCAGAGTTCAGGGGGCAGAGTTCGGGGTTCAGCGTTCGAATGTTCAGGGCTCTTTTTGTCTTTAAACATCCTGCCTAAACCAGCGTTTCATTACTTTTAAGAAATAAAGATTTCTACCCTAAACCCTGAACTCTGAACCTCTTCCCCCATGCAGCTGCTAACTCAACAACTCAAAACACGTCTCCAACACCCCTTGCCTGGCTTGCCTGCGCAATTAGAAATGGCGCCACCTGCCCGAGGCACGGGCGAACTGGTGATCCCTGATAATGCCCGTCATAGCGCGGTGCTTGTCCTTTTATATCCTCATGAGGAGCGTCCTCATGTGGCTTTTATGAAACGAGCTGATGATGGTCATGTGCATAGTGGGCAGATCAGTTTTCCTGGAGGAAAAGTGGAGGAGGGTGATCGAGACTATACTCATACCGCCCTGCGGGAGGCGGAGGAGGAGTTGGGAATTCCTCCCAAGGAGGTGGAAGTACTGGGGCGGTTGACAGATATGTATATCCCTGTCAGCAATTTTTTGGTAGTGCCCAATCTTGGGGTGATGCATGAACGCCCAGATTTTGTGATAGACCCGGTAGAAGTGGCTCAAGTAGTAGAGGTAGGCCTGGATGTGTTCCAACAGCATGAAGTGCGTGCCGTGCGCAAGATCGAACAGCGGACGCGCTGGGGGCATTATGAGACGCGCTCCCCTTCTTTTAAAATTGGGGAGCACATCATCTGGGGGGCGACGGCCATGATGCTCAACGAGCTGTTAACGATTGTTGAGGGATTGGATTAAGGGCCTTGAAAGCGAAGCCTTCTTGCGCAAAATGGGCCAAGATTTGGGGTAAAGCAATAGATAGATGGGGAAAAGCTTTTTCGCTATCATGGAGGCAGACGATGGAGCCTGCTTGGGCGTTTAGCATCACATTCTGTATCACTTTTTCAGGAGCAAGAGACCTGTCAAAGTCACCTGCCATGACATCCATCATCACCACCTGGTGACTCTTCATGATCTGACGCGCTTGTTTTCGGGTGATCCGCCCATAGGGAGGTCGAAAGAGGGCCGTTTTGTATCCCGTATATTCTCGGATCGCTTGTTGTCCTTTCAAAAAATCTTTCAGGTAAACGGCTAGCGGTGTCTTCCAGCCGTTGGGATGGGCATAGCTATGATTGCCTAGGCTATGGCCAGCATCGATGATGGTATGTGCTAATTTTGGGTGTGCTTTGACATTTTTCCCCAACACAAAAAAAGTCGCCTGGGCATCATACGACGCCAATTGGTCCAGAACCCAATCTGTTATCTCTGGACATGGCCCATCGTCAAAGGTGAGGTAAAGTACCTTTTCGGTTCGGTTGTGATGCCAAAGGTAGTTTGGGTAAAGGGTTTGGAGGATTTGGGGAATTTTCGCGAGAAACATAGTCGGTGGAACTCCTAACTTAAAACTTAATCAGACAATCCTTTAGTGAGCAGCTGCTGATCTCGATAATAAATTCCCAGTTGAACTGTTTGAAAGTGGATTGTGGAAGCAAATTCTGCTTTACGGCTTCAGTTTGTAGCTTATAGTTACGTTTAGTTAAAAAGCGTTGTACACTCCATTCAATTTGATTGTTAGCGGCTTCTTCAGATTTGAGGCGATCAAATTCTGAGATAAGCAGCAATTTGAATTCAGCAGAAATAAAACTTCCAAATTCAAAAGCAATGAGTTTATCTCCAAACGTACCACCATACCTGCCCATCTTCACAAAAATGCCTTTCGCATCTGTCCGTTTTACCCATTCAGTAGGAGAAAGGGTAAATGCGTTTTCACCAGCATGCTCCATAAGTCCATCGAATTCGATGGACTTAAAAGAGGGATTGTACAGACGTTCCCAAGCTGCAAGGAACCGTAGGGTGTTTCTGCTACGAAGCCAGTTGCTTATTACCATATCTGGCCTAGGAAGTGACCTTGCCATATCTGTCAAGCAGATATAATCTCGCTGGGCATGTTGTTGCCAGTTTATGGTAATATTTTGGACTTCTATCTTTTTACGTTTTGCCATTTGGATTACTTATTCAATCTTGATGATCAAAAATACTTTTGTTTAATAACGCCTGGAATTTTCGCAAGAAACATAGGTGCAAGGCTAAGCATTTTTTATTTTATTTTCCACAGGAACTTTAGCATCTTTGGTAAGATTTTTAACAATTGTGTCAATAATATTGGGAAGTGGCTAAGTCAGATGTGCCTACACGCTATGCGATCATCGATCTGGAGACTACTGGGGGGAGTCCTCAGCGAGATCGGATCACTGAGGTAGCCATCATCGTCTACGACCAGTCTACCGTCATCGACCGATATAGCACTCTCGTCAATCCTGAGCGTGCCATCCCCACCGAGATCACTCGGCTCACAGGGATCAATAATGACATGGTCAAAGAAGCTCCACGCTTCTTCGAGGTGGCGCGTAAGATCGTAGAGCTGACAGAAGGAGCTGTATTTGTAGCGCATAATGTGCGATTCGATTATGGCTTTTTGCACCAGGCGTTTCGCCGCTTAGGCTATTCCTACACCCGCAAGCAGCTCTGCACCGTGAAACTGGCACGCAAGCTGCTCCCAGGCTTGCGCTCCTACAGCCTCGGGAACCTGTGCAAAGAACTGAAGATCGTCAACAATACAGCCCACCGAGCGATGAGTGATGCAGAAGCCACGCTGGAGCTATTTCAGTACCTGACAAATGACCGCGCCAAGCCGCAATTATCCCTCACCCTACAGGCTGAGATCGCCACAAGCAAGCTTCCCCCAAACCTCGACCCCAAACTGATCGACGACCTCCCTGACGAAGCAGGCGTCTATTATTTCTATGACCATAAAGGCAGCATCCTCTATATCGGCAAGAGCAATAAGGTCCGCAAACGGGTGCTCTCTCATTTCTCCGCTGCGCATAAGACTTCGCGGACCCTGCGCCTGATGGCCCAGATAGCAGACATCAGTTATACCCTCACCGGCAGTGAGTTGATCGCATTGTTATTGGAAAATGAGGAAATCAAACGGCACTTGCCGCCTTTCAATCGCAAACAACGACGACGCCATTTGAAGATCGCCGTCTACGATGAAGTCGATAAAAAAGGCTATCGCCGCTTGGGCATCAACTCCTTTGATCCGGAGAATCCGCCGTTGGCTGGCTTTGCAGACCGAACGCGCGCCGAACGCGCCCTCCAGCGCAAGGCGGAAGCCTACCAGCTATGTATGGGCCTCTGTGGCCTCGCCACTTGTAGCGGGAAGGCTTGTTTCTATCAGCAATTGAAGTTATGTCAAGGAGCTGCTGTAGGCATGGAGTCTCCAGAAGACTATAACGAGCGCGTGGAAGAGGCCATCGCCAACCTTATCTATGGAGAGGCTCACTTTCTCGTGATTGGCGAAGGCCGATCCCCTGAAGAGCGTTCGGTCGTGGCGGTAGAAAGGGGCATCTATCAGGGATTTGGGTATTTTGAACCCGATTTTGTGGGGGGAGATCTGGAGGAGATCCGCGCCGCTGTGGTGCCAAAGGACGAAACACCAGACGTCAGACAGATCATCCAAGGCTATGTGCGTAAGCATCCTGGGGAGGTGGTGAAGATGGAGGAGAATGAATAATTGAGAATGAAAAATGGAGAATTGAGAAAGTATAAGAAAAATTCAAGCGCAAATCTTGTCCAGAGCTTGTCGACGGATCAAGTTCAAATTCAAGAGAAAGAAATCCGTGCAAATCTGTGTAATCCGTGGCTTCTTCTTTTCCTCCCCTACAACCTAATAGCCCAAAATTTTTGTAAAATCCATCCAAAATAGCTTGTTTCAGGGCAGAAGAATTCCCATTCAAAATTAATCATTCACTCATTCAAAATTTCATAACACTATGGGAGCAGGAGGCACACAAGGCGGAATGGTCCGCTTCATCGTAGGACTCATCATGATGATAGGCGGAGGATACCTCTTGCTAAACGCCATTCACGTATCCAACCACTTTGGTTTTGGGCATTCAGTCTTCCATGTTGGGGGCTTTGATGTGACCTCTGGAATGGTCCTGGTACCCTTTATGTTTGGGGTGGGCCTGATATTCTATAACTCTAAAAATCCCCTAGGCTGGGTACTCGCTGCCGGTTCTATCATTATGATGGTTTTTGGGGTGATTACGAGCCTCCAATTTACCTTCCAACGCCTCACAGCCTTTGACCTGATCGTGATCCTGGTCTTGCTGGTAGGGGGAGTAGGGCTGTTTCTCAGCTCTTTGAAGGGGTTTGATAAGGAGCCGTAAGAAAAAGTTCAAGCACAAACTCAAGTTCAACCTCAATCCATTTCTTTTTGAACTTGAACTTGAGATTGAATTTGAGTTTCCATAAAAACCTATACCAACGTCTTCGCCCCTTCCCGAAAGGAAGGATACGCTGGCTGCCAATGGAGCCTTTCCTTGGCCAGGTCATTCACACAATTCAAAGAGGTGGTGAGGAAACGCGCAGGCGCTCGCCCCAGCGCCAAAGCAGCTAGCCAGAAAGGAATGCGCATAGGGCGCTTTTTCCCTACCAACTCTGCTAAGTGGTCCATCATTTCCCCAAATGGCGCAGGCTCGTCCTCGCAGATATTGAAGGTCTTGCCTCCATTCCCCGCTCGATGTGTCACCGCTTGTACGACAGCAGATGCTGCATCATCCACGTGGATCATGCTCCACTTATACTGCCCATCTCCCGTCACAGGCATTTTCCGTTTTTTGATCATATCGACCATCATTTGGGTATGGCCTGCGTCAGGCCCATAGAAATTCCCAAACCGTAGGTTGATGGTAGAGAGACCTTGGGTATGTGCATCCGCTACCATCTGCTCCATCGGGACGGAGGATTGGACGCTAAACAACAGGTCATTACCTATAGCCGCTGCCTCCGTCAAGGGGCGACCTTGCTGGTCGCCGTAGATGAAGCAAACGCTTTCTTGAATGTACAATTGGTGCCCATTTGTAAGGGCGGCATCCAGGAGATTGCGCGTGCCCTCCGTGCGAAGTCGGTCATTGAGCAGCCAGTCTCGCTTGCGGAATTTCGATTCGACCGGGATGGCGGTCGCCAAGTGGATAATGCCCTCACAGTCAGCTGAGAGGGATTTCATTTGAGCTGCATCAAAAATATCCCCCTGGCGCGCTTCTGCGCCCAGGTTTGCCAGCAGTTCCTGGTTTTTTGCAGACCGACTCAGGCCTACGGCTTCGTGGTTTTGGGCTAGCAATCCCGCCACAACTCTGCGGCCCAGGACGCCTGTTGCCCCTGTGATGAATAGTTTCATGATTGAAAACGCCTTATTCCGCTATTCGTTGAAAATCCAATTTGTAAAAATGAAAATCGGGATTGGGCAAGTCAATCTTAAATCCTGTGATCTGTGCATCACTGTCAAAGGAGAAGGTGACATACCCCTCAGGCAGAAATTCATCTGCAAATTTCACCTCCCACGTATCGTGGTGCCAGTGGGTCATCTCGCTGTTGAAGAGGTCAGCGGTGGGGAGAAAAGTCAACCAAAGCTTGCCTTCTTTCATCTCCACACGCGCATCGCCATAGTAGCGGTCTCTGTACAAGCCTACATAGGCTTCATCTGCCAAGGAAGGAGAAGTCCCTTCTTGACGCTTGCTGAGACGGGCTTCACGTGCTTGCTTTTCCCCTGCTTCTCCTCCTTTTTTATAGCGCAAAAACTCTGCAGCGAAATCATGGGGTTCTGCTTTGAGATACAGGTCAAGGACGCGGTACATCATGACAGTTGGCAAGCTATTCATGCCGTTGGTAAGCACTACGATCCCAAGGTTTTCTTCAGGGACCATACAGACTTTGGAGATATAGCCCGGCATGCCGCCGCCGTGCTCGGCGACAGTACGGCCTCCATAGTCATAAAGATACCAGCCGAGACCGTAGGTCCGGAAGTGGATACTTTTGGACTTAGCCCAGTTCGAAACACGCATCAACGTGCGTGGGGTATGAAGGCCCTGAATAGTCTGAGGCGTCAAGACCTCTTGGTCATTCCATTGCCCTTGATTGAGCCACATCTGTAGCCAATGAGTCAGCTCGCTGGCGCTGGCATAGATAGAAAAGGCAGGCCCAGGCTCGTAGATCTGGATTTCTTCTGCTTGACGCTTTAAGTGTGGAAGCGCTACAGCTTGCTTTTTTTTCAGAAACTTGCTCGCCGTTCGGCTCTCTTCCATCTTGAGCGGATCGAAGATTCGCGTTTGCACAAAATCACTCCAACTCTGTCCAGAGACGCGCTCGACGATTTCGCCAGCGATCATGAACATATTATTTTGGTACCCATATTCCCCTCGAAAGTCATTCTCAATCGGCAGGGCCGCCATTCGTTCTATCACCTCTTCGTTGGTATAGGAAGAGCCGTACCAAAGCAGGTCACCTGTGAAAGTGGTGAGGCCACTGCGATGGCTCAGCAAGTCTATGAGGTTCATGTGACTGGTGATATAGGGATCAGCGAGGCGGAACTCGGGGATATGGTCGATGACCTTGTCCTTCCAAGAGAGCTTGCCTTCCGCAGCCAATATCCCGATACAAGCTGCTGTGAAGGCTTTGGAACAAGACGCGATATTGAAGAGGTCTGTCGACTCCAGTGGTATTTTTTTGCCCACATCCCTATATCCATACGCCTTTTCAAAGACGACCTCGCCGTCCTTGACAATAGCGATAGCCAGTCCAGGTGCTTCAAAGTCTTCTACCGCCTTGGCGATATAGGTATCCAAGGCATTGAGGTCAGGAGCTTGTTGAGAAAAAAGAAGGTAGGGGAGGAAAAAAACACCTATCAAAAGGCGAGTAAAAAGGATTCTCATAAGGGAGAGGAATGATTAATGGATAATATAATTGATCTATAGAAGGCCAATTTATCAATCAATCATGTATAATCCACAATCCTTATGGAAAGGCTACGCCTGGAAAGCGGGTAACGTCGGCGGGCGGGATGTTCACCCCCTCAAAAAAGTCATTGAGGGTATTGATGATCTCATTGGCGATCAAGGCATTGCCACGACCTGTAGGGAAAAGGCCATCTAGCGATACAAAATTACCGGTAAGGTATTGGGCATTTATCTGGATGCCACTATAGACCATTCCTTCAGCTATTTTTTGGAAAAAGCTGTGCATGTCTACTACAGCTATTCGCTTCTCTGTTTGGTTGTAGCTTGCTGCGGCTTCGACAATCGCCGCATTATAATCAGCAATGCGTTGACGAAGGGTACTCACTTCCTCGCGATCGAGGACGTATTTGCCTAAAAGAGGATTCAGTTCTGAAAAACCTTCCTGGCGTGGCCCGATGACCTCATACCAGCGGGTAAGCAAAGGGAAGTCATCTTCCCCCATGGTACGAGTTTCGCCATTGCTGTCCCTCATAAATAAACTGATGGGCTGGCACGAACTATCTCTAGCAAACTGCTTGATGGCGCTGAAAAAAGGCAATGTAGTAATATCGGGGATGGTGAGAATCACGCCTTTGGCATCAGATTGCGCCATGAGCGTTTCTAGCAGCATATTGAGCTTTTGCCGATAAACATCCACCTCTGTCATGCTGTAGATGCTATTATTAGGCACTCGCCCGCCCAGGTAGGCGGCAGGCAGCACATCCTCCATTCCGAGCCATATGCTGAAAAAAGAAGGCTGGGCCGCCTTCAGACGGTCCAGATAACTCTCTTCTGGCGTGGTCACCATTCGGTCAAAGTAGGCATTACCCAAACTACCTACATTGATGTCGCGCATCTTCAACCCTGGCAATCCCCAGTTATGAAACGGGCCTTCAGAAGCGACAGACTGTTCCCAGTCGGGATCAGGTATCTGGAGGGCCATCGAAGGAAGGTCACAGGGGGTGCGAAGGATGGCTTCCAACTGTAGGTACCCTGTCCCAGCACCCGCCATCAGCGGTTGCTTAAATTCGATGTCACTTACATGGGTCAGTTGATTGGCAAGAATTTGAGGATAGGAAAATGTTTGGGCATTTTCATACATCCCTCCATGGAGGTATTCATTCTGCGCATTTTCCTCCCATATTTTGCTATTGCTCATACCTGCTGTAGTGGCGCTACCAATAGCGACAACCTTGGAGAAATCTAGGGCTCCTTTGGTAGGTGTCGGTGGGGTAAGCGTAGGTTCACATCCACACAGGACAAGCAAAAATAGCAGTATATAAAAAAGCGGTGTAGAAGAGTGCTTCATGTAATGCGGTTCTCTGGTAACAAAAGAATTATTAATTGATTGAGATGTCTTCCTAATTCACTGACAGTCATCTTTTTATGCAAAAAAATTAATTACTCAATAAATCAATCCATAATTTCTTATAAGATAACACTAGTAACGAAGGTTTAGTATTTCAGGCTGCCTCTTTATAGGGTAAAAAAATAGGTTAAAAAGAATAGTGAATTCCCAAACCGGCGACAAAAATATTGGTCTCATAGATTCCTTCAAAGCCTCCTGCCTCAAAATTTGATGTCCGTTCGCCTGTAGACTCAAAAACAAAGCTCATATCCAGGCCAAAACGCTTATGAAATTTGAGTCCCAAACCTCCTGTAAACCCGACACTATTGGCATCAGGTAATGCTGGCGAGACAAAATCATCCTGGACAGGGGAGGTATCATAAAAAGTTCCAAAGCGGATGGCGAGATTGTCAGTCATTTTCACCTCTGCACCAAGCCTGACAGAAAAACTATTTTTATAATGGCGGACTGAATTGAACTCTTCAACAGGTATGTTTTCTTTTTCAAAGTCATACAACAAGGAGTCATAGATACCCCACCCTGTATAGTTAATATCAAAGGCGATCAGCACAGCCTGTTGGGGTCTATATCCCAATCCAAAGCTCAGCACACTGGGCAAAGCAATCTCACTTTGGAAGGGGCTATCAGGATAGAGCCTCTCCAGAAAAGCGGGCACATCGAAGGTAGCATCCCCCTCAATAGGTCCAGATGTTACATGTGAGCGATAATTCAGGCCGAGCGATAGGGATTCGTTAGGTCGAAAATAGAGCCCTGCATTGAAGCCAATCCCAGTTGCATGACTGGAAAACACCACACTGGGGATGACAGTATCGAGATTGTAGTCAATCGCTTCTTTCTTCATCATGTCGGTATTGCCTACTACCAACCCTACGCCTATCCCTAGTTTGTCATTGATCCGAATGCTCATCGTAGGCTGGATAAATAAGGTAGTAATCGAGACTTCTTGGGCTAAGAATCTGCCATCCCAGTTTTCAGGCCATTTTATATGCATGCCAAAAGGGTTGTTGACAGCAATCCCAAAACTGATGGGGCTATGGACTTTGGTTCGCCAGGCTAAGTAAGCATAGAATGGGGTATGGAAAACGGGTTCGGTGTTGAAAACCTCTACGCCTCGTGGTGCTTTCAGGAAGGCAGTATATGACATGACCTTGCTTCCTCCGACCTGCAGGCCCAGGTTGTGAGAGAAAACCAATGCACCTGGATTGAAGAAAAGGCTACTTGCGTCTAAGGCCAAGCCTGTACCTGTATGGGCCATCCCAAGCTGGCGCATGCCATGGTAGTGCAATTGGAAGCCTCCACCATAGGCATAGGTTGGAATCAACAGAAACCCTAATAGCAAGGTAACAGTAAATCTCATCTTTGGGGCAGTTAACTGAGCGGTAGCATAAGTTAGGAAAAATTGAGGGGCAAATTCAAATCAAAAGGCTTTTTTCCTAGAAAGCGCTCACGTATGCAGCAATATGAAAACGGGATACGTCTAAAGTGGGCAGATTAACCCTGAATAAAACAAAGCATATATATGCGAAGCTCAAAGCAGTGTTATACGACCAGTAATTTGATCACTCGCACCAGTTCATCCAACTCTTCAAGAGAAGTGAATACATTGGGGGAAATGCGCACCCCTTTGACGTCTTTGTGGTTGGTCGTGGTGGTATAAATATTAAACTCTCGGAGGAGCTGGTCTCCTATTTTTCTTGCTTCTTTTCCTTCTATGGAAAAATTGGCAATGCTTCCCGTGTGAGCATCTTCACACTTCGCCATAAAGCGAATGGCAGGCAAGTCTGCCACTCGGCTCGTCCAATAATCTCGCAAATACCGTAACCTGGCCGCCTTCCGTTCTCCGCCTATCATATTGTGAAAATCAAGGGCATGAGAAATCGCCAATTCAGTTGGGAATGACCTGGTGCCCAAATGCTCAAATTTTGTAATCAACTCCTCTTCCCCATCTGGCGCCCCAAAAATGGGCCAGACGTTTTTGATCTTTTCCTTCTTGACATAAAGCATCCCGGTCCCATAAGGTGCACATAGCCACTTATGCAGACTCGTCCCAAAGTAGTCACACCCCAAGTCTGGGATGTGAAACGGGAAATGCCCAAAGGTATGGGCACCATCCACCAGTACTTCAGCCCCATTGGCATGGGCATAGTCTGCGATCCGCTTCACGGGCATGATCTGCCCTGTGAGGTTGATCATATGACATACAAGGACGAGCCTTGTCGAGGAAGAAATGGCGTTTTCAAACGCCTGTGCCAAGGCATCCATATCGGGGGCAGGGACTGGAAGCGGGACTCTTTTGACGATGATACCTTTGCGCTTTTCGAGCTGTTTGAGCGCACTGTCCATACTGGGATATACCTGGTCCGATGTCACAATCTCGTCCCCTGGCTGAAAGTCAATGCCTAGCATGATGGCATTGAGCGCTTCTGTGGTATTGCGCTGAATAGCAATTTCTTCAGGTGAGCAGCCAGCCATCAGGGCAAGCCTCCGCCTGACAGACTTGCGTTCGCGCCTCATGCTACGCCACATGACTAATGCTGGGGCTTCATTGGCATTGCGGGTATAGGCTTGTACTGCCTCAGCGACTTGGCGGGTATGGGGGCTCACGCCGCCACTGTTGAGGTTAATATAATTGGGGGAGGAGGTGTATGCTTGGCGCACTAGGTGCCAGAAGTCCTCATCCTGGGCGAGGTCCTCGGCCTTCACTTCACGAAAGGCGTCTAGCTTTTGAAGGTGAGAAGCCCCAGATGCGGTCTGGAGCCACGGCCAGGCGAGGGTAGCGCCCGCGGCACTTCCCAGCGTTTTCACAAATTGGCGTCTTTTTAGACTCATGGGGAAAGATAAAGAATCTTTTGGTTTTTTTTAAAATCCCCCTAAAGCTGTTTATTAGGGACAAAATAGCAAAGTATAAATGTACCCGATTTTATATAGATTTGATTCCTGTTAATGAAAACTGAAACTTATGGAAACACAAGCAGCGAGCCCATGGGGCATGGTCATCGGCATCATCATCGGAGTAGGCACGGCCTTCCTGATCGTATGGGGTGCCTGGAAGCTGTCGCCCTATGTGTATAATATGATTTTCCCACCGAAGGAGGAGGGAGATAATAATAGAATGAGTGAATGATAGAATGAGTGAATGATAGAATGAGTGAATGATAGAATGAGTGGATGAGAGAAGGAGAGAATGGAAAATGGATAATGAAGAATTATAGAGCCTATACCTGATGGACTGGGCTTCCTCAGGAAAAACACATTATTCTAGCATTCTATCCTTCTATCATTCTATCATTCTATCATTCTATCATTTTCCCTTTACCCCTTTCTTTATTCCCTTCAACAGGCCAAATCAGCAGTTGGCACAGTAAACCAAAAAGCCCCGTGATTTTTACGTACTTTCGTAAAATTGGGAAACGCATGTAATTATGAGTTCTTCCCAAAGCTTAGCAGAAAGCTTTTTCTGAACAAGCACTCCAAAAACCTAGCCTATGCTCAAGGTAAAAAAGCTCGCCTATATGGCGGGCTTTTGTGTTTTTTAGGAAAGTCCAAATGAATTTAAAGCAATAGAGAAAAGACACTCAGGCATTCAGACGCTCAGACGTTCGGACTGTTTTTACTCAACTATCCTAGTTGTGGCACTCAGTCCTATCGCCCCAAAATACCCCAAAGCCCCATTGCTGACATTGGAAGTGGGATTGGCGGGGGCAGCGGCGGCAGGGCCGATGCCATTGCCTGTGACTTCGGCCAACTGATAGTAATAGGCATAGACGGCCTCATCAATGGCACCAGCGACCAGGGTGATTTCATCCCCTTGCTGAAAAGAAGCTTGGATAAAGCTGAAGGTCCCCTCATCATCTACTGGCAGGGTCGCATTGTACAAGAAATACCCATCTTGTGGTTCCCCATTTACCTCT
Organism: Bacteroidia bacterium; assembly: GCA_030430575.1. GTDB lineage: Bacteria > Bacteroidota > Bacteroidia > J057 > J057 > JAUIGE01. Next base: position 29,795 of record JAUIKF010000065.1, read on the forward strand.
ACCCAAAAGCGGACATACGTAGCGCTAGCCGATTCTTGATGAAAATGGGCCTTCATCAAATAGCCCTCTTCTCTCATGGGCGTTCTCGCCCCATATTCAAAGGTCACCGAATCGATGATAATGGGTTCAGGCAAATAACTGCTTGCCTCATATGTCTGCCCCTCATGTACAATCGAAAGCTGATAACTGGTTTCGGCTGTCCCGACCAGCGAAGGATGGGTATATACCCCCTGATCTGACTCTGTCAGCGGAAAAGTATTCCCTGCATCGTCTGTGATGGTCACTGTCGCTTCGCTCAAGCGCTCATACTGACCTGTCTGGTCAAAGCTACTGCTCTTACTCAGGATCACCTGATTGTTGAAGGAGGAATTAGTGAGAGTTGCCTCGACGACAATTTGTGGGCTGGCATCATTGAGGTCTAGTTCGATGACTTCTGTGCAGGAGGAAAGGCTCATGCTTGCGATAGTAAGCAGTATTAGTTGTATGCTTATTTTGATTTTAATTTTCATTTCGATTTTCATTTAAAATGTGAAGTTCCACGTCACCGACGGCACCCATCGGAAGAGATAGGTCTTGACCGCCTCCAAACTTCCTGGCTGGGTTTCACTTTCCTGAAAGTCAATAGAATAGACATTTTTGCGGCCGTAGGCATTGTAGAGGGAAAAGTTCCAATTTGTGTTAGGGTTTTTGCCTTTGAGGGTCGCGCTAAGGTCCAGGCGGTGATTGGCAGGCATGCGGTAGCCGTTTCTTTCTGTGTAAAGCGCCACGACTTTGCCATCGATGACATAGGTGCCACTGGGCAAGGTGACAGCATTGCCTGTGCTATAGACCCATGCTGCCGATAAAGAAAGTTTGGGACTGGGGTCATACATCGCTACGACGGACAGGTCGTGGATGCGGTCTTGGCGCGCAGAGAAGGGCTCTCCTTCGTTGATTTGATCAAATTCGCGCAAGGTGCGTGACAAGGTGTAGGAGACCCAGCCCGTGAGTTTTCCCGCTTTTTTTCGTACCAAAAACTCCGCTCCATACGCCTCCCCTTCTCCAAATACCAGTTGAGACTCTACAGTTGAGTTCAGGACAAGGTCAGCCCCATTTTTGTACTCGATCTGGTTTTGAAGTTTTTTGTAATACACCTCTACAGATGTTTCCCATTTATTCTCATCAAAATTCCGAAAATACCCTAGCGCCCATTGGTCTGCAATCTCTGGGGCCACTGTCTCCGAAGTCGGAATCCATACGTCTGTCGGGGTAGAAGCAGTGCTATTGGACAATAAGTGTACATACTGGCGATTGCGGGCATAAGATCCTTTGATCGACTGACTAGGACCTAACAAAAAGGTCGCAGTCACACGAGGCTCTAACCCAAAATAGTTCTTTACGACCTCCTGCGAACTGTAGGTGGACGAGTCTGCCACATTGCCTTCTGCATCATATTGATAAAAAGTCCCAGGTCCCAGGACCGTGAAATTCGAAGCCCGAAGGCCATAATCCATGCTGAACCGATCATTCACCTTCCATTTATGGGAAATATAGGCTGCGGTCTCCAGGGCATAGCGCTCTTCTATTTCCTTTGCCACTTCCTCATCCCTCGTCACAACCCCAGGTACAAAGGTGTGATGGATGACATTGATCCCGAATTTCAGCGTATTTTGGCTGTTTGCATAATAAGTGAAGTCCTCCTTCAAGTTCCAATCTTTGATGCCTGAGGTGATCGTGGCATTGGCAGGGCTGATCGTAATATCGTAATCGTAGTCGCTGTAGATCAGGGAGGAATTGAGGAATAATTTGTCGTTAAACAAATGATTCCAACGAAGCGTTCCCGTCGCATTTCCCCAATCCACCCCCATCACATCATTTAGCCCAAACTTATCCCGCCCAAAATACCCCGACAGAAAAATCTGATCTTTATCTCCCAAGCGATAGTTCGCCTTGGCATTCAAATCGTAGAAATAGAGCTGAGAGCTATTCAGCGAGGTATCCGAAGAAAGCTTCAAAAACATATCTGCATACGTCCTGCGTCCCGATACCATAAAGGAACCTTTATCCTCCACGATCGGGCCTTCGGCCGTAAGCCTTGAAGAGATCAGTCCAATCCCTCCCGATAGCCCAAAGTCCTTGCGATTGCCTTCCTTCATCTGAATGTCGAGGACCGATGAGAGGCGTCCACCATATTCAGCAGGCATATTGCCCTTATAGAGCTTGGTGCTATTGATGGCATCTCCATTGAAGACTGAAAAAAACCCCAGGAGGTGGGATGGATTGTAGACAGGTGCTTCATCCAGCAAGATGAGGTTTTGATCCAATCCTCCTCCTCGTACATAGAAGCCACTATTGCCTTCTCCGGCACTTTTGACGCCTGGCAATAGTTGAATAGTCTTCAGCACATCCGTTTCTCCAAACAAAACGGGGACTCGCTTGATCTCAGCAATCGTCAACTGGGTGACACCCATCTCTGTGGATTCCACATTTTCAGACTTAGAGCGGCTGCTGATGACGACCTCATTGAGGTTCATCTCTTGTGGAGTCAGTTCGACGTCATGACGGAGGCTTGCCGACAAGTCTAGCTGTAATGTGTCTGTTTGGAATCCCAAATAGCTGAAGTGCACATCGTAGGTACCGGCAGGTACCGTGAGGGAATAATAGCCATAGGCATTGGTGTATGCACCTTGGCGGATTTCTGGCAAAAGCACCGTGGCGCCGATCATGGCTTCACCTGTAGTGGCGTCACGGACGTAGCCACTGAGCGTCTGGCGGTCTTGCGCAAGAAGCGATTCTGTGCTGAAAAAGCAGAGAAAAAGCAGCAGAAACGACCCAAATTTGGGAGATGGAGATTGTCGCATGAGTAGGATAAGTTGAAATTGGTTTTCAAAATTTACCTAACAAAACGACCTTTATTCGCCCAGAAGGGCTATATGCATGAATCGGGACGTCCTGATTCTTGAATATGGAAAACCGTAGAGGCGCGATAAATCGCGTCTCTACGGTTTTCCATTCCCTCATCCTATCATTCTATCATCCGCTCATTCTCCCGCTTAAACCCCGAAGGCGTCATACCCGTCACCTTTTTAAAAGCATTATAAAAAGAGGACTTCGATTTAAAGCCCGCCTCTTGGGCGATGGCGAGGATGGTGAAATAATGGTAAGCGGGATTGAGGAGCATCTCTTGGGCACGGCGGATACGGTAGCCATTGATGAAGTCCATGAAATTTTGGTCTTGGAGTTCATTGATCACCTGCGAGAGGTATTTTGCATTGACGCCGAGCTGAGAAGCGAGGGCATTGAGCGTCAGTTCGTGGGTTAAATAAGGTTGCTCCTTTTCCATAAATGCCAGCAGTTGTTGCTGGATTTGGCGCTTTTGGGGATCGTCCAAGGCTGACGATTCATAACGTTGGGGCGTCAGCTCTTCCTCCTCATCGACCATGAGCACATCAGGAATCCCGTTCAGCACTTCTGACCGCACCATGACTACCACGCCTATGATGGTCACCATCAAACTGACGCCATAGGCGGGATAAGGCACCCACCCAGGCCGCCCGAGAGTGATCACCGTCAGGACCACGATAATGACCGGCAACAGCATGACTACCACCAAAAACAGTACCCACCGAAAGTGAAGGGTATCGGAAAAGGACGCTGTAGACTTTACATACTGACGATACCGAGAAAGCAGACGAAATACCAAGAATAGGTACGTGAGAAAAATGCTGATCACGAGACCGCCCATCAAGCGGATTTCTATGGGGGGAGGGATACCCTCTCGTGCGACATCCAATATCGTCCGTCCAAAGGAGGGATTTTGGAAGAAAAACCATTGGTGGAGTCCCACAAGCACCCATACAGGCACCAAATGCCATGCATGCACCTTCCGAAATCGGAATTCGCGTTCTATCAACGATTTGAGGTAGAAGTAAAATAAAGGGCTATAAAATAAGATGACAAGGCCCCCTAAGCCAAAAAAGGAAGCCGATTTGGGCACGTTATTCGAGAACTCCAGAATCGTAATCAAGATCCTGATGCCCATGACTAGGACAAAAGCTGCTAACAGGCGATTGGCGAGTTTGGGGCCTTGTTTTCGAAACCATAGCACAGGCACTAGGAGTGCGCTCTGGTACACGCCTATCCACAGGATGACGGCAGACCAGGTATATGTGACGAGGGATTCCATAGGAGGAGACCGTTCGGGCTTCGAAGACTCAGCCCTCACTGCGAGACCGCTCGCCCTGCAGGCTCGCTGCGAGATCGTTCGTCGCGAAGCTCCTCACTGCGAGACCGCTCGGCTCGAAGACTCGCCTCGCTTCGGGACTAAAGGCACTTTTCTTGTCTCGCAGCGAGTCTTCGAGCGATCTCGCAGTGAGGCCTTCTTAGGCCGAACGGTCTCGCCTCTCGCAGCGAGGGCGTCAGCCCGAGCGGTCTAATCTTGCAAGACAGAATGCTCTGTAACCACCTTCTGCTGAAGGGTTTGAAGGGCGTGGATGACAACTTCAGGTCGTGGAGGACAGCCAGGGATGTAGACATCAACTGGTAGGAAAGTGTCCACTCCTTGCACGACGCCATAGACGCGGTGCATGCCACCTGAAGAGGCGCAAGCGCCCATAGCGATGCACCATTTGGGATCAGGCATCTGGTCCCAGATACGCTTGACAGCGTGGGACATCTTATAGCTACACCAGCCTGCGACGATCATGACGTCTGCTTGACGGGGTGAGAAGCGAAACACTTCGCTCCCAAAACGAGATACGTCGTATTTAGGTCCAGCAAAGGACATCATTTCGATGGCGCAGCAGGCCAAGCCCATAGGCATCGGCCACATGGAATTGGCGCGGGCCCAGTTGGTGAGCGCATCTACGCTTGAGAGTAGAAAACCTTGTTTTGCTAATGCTTTTTCTATGCCCACTTTAAGCCTCCTTTTTTATACACGTAAATATATCCAACAAAAAGAATCCCAATAAACACCAACATCTCCACAAAAGGGAACATCGATGGCACGCCCAAGATGCTGCCATCTAGCAGTTCACGGTATTGGACAGCCCATGGGTACATAAATACCACTTCTATGTCGAATAGAATGAACAACATGGCCACCAGGTAAAATTTGACTGAAAAGCGCTCATGCGCACTTCCCACAGGGTCCATTCCACTTTCATAGGTGACCAGTTTTTTTGCCTCTGGACGAAAGGGGCCAAAGAAGCGCGATAGGTTGCCCAAAAGCAGCCCTAGGCCTATGGCAATGATGATGAGAATAATCAGTGGTATATATGCTTCCACGAGAATATGGATTGAAGTTTTTGGAACGGCAAATCTATCGACTTCTAGGCATTAAAAAAAGCGAGGAGGTTATAAAACCTGCTCGCTTTGCCATGAAATTCATGGATAAATCTAGAACAAGAATCTAGTTCAGGGAAACCTGACGAAGTTCTTCTAATTCTCCGATCATCTTCTTTAACTTTCTTGACTGGCGTTCGCCAAGATTTCTTACGCCTACGCGCTCTGCTTCATGCAACATGTCCATGCGAGACCCAATCTCACGGAAAGAAAGGTTGCCGGGTCCTACATTTTGTGTTCTGATGCGAATCATCTCTCTGTCTAAGAAAGCTTTAGTTGACTGGATCTTTGAATGCAGTTCTTTTTCTGACATACGTTAGAATTTTTTTAAAAGTGCAGATTAAACCTAAATAATGCACAAATCTAATACCTTTTAGATTAAAAATCAAGCGCATTATCAACATTATGATGACATATTCACAATAACGTCACTTTTAGGCAGTGATATTTCTATTTTTTGGCAAAAAGCGACTATTCCGATAACGTTTTCGTAAAATTGGGCTTTTTGTAAAAGATGTAAGTTTTTTAGGTATTTTTTAGAATGGAATAATTTCTCAATGCTTAAATCGCATTGGGTAGGATGGGGAGATATTCCCAGTTGAAATATTTTTCAGACGATTCTTGAGCATTCGTTTACGCATCCCAGACAAATAGTCAGTGAATAAAACCCCTTCAATATGGTCGTATTCATGCTGAATGATCCGCGCTTGCAGCCCTGAGAATGTCTCTTCATGGACTTCACGATTTTCGTCTTCATAGCGGAGTCTGATGGTATCAGGCCGCTGCACCTCTTCCCGGATATCGGGGATGCTGAGACAGCCTTCCTCGAATTTCCACTCTTGACCTGTTTCCTCAATCTTTTGGGCGTTGATAAACACTTTTTTAAATCCCACCATCGATTCACCTGTTTCTAATATGTCCTCCATTGGTTCTCCGTCTACCACAAACATGCGGTAGGACAAGCCTACCTGGGGAGCTGCCAGCCCTACCCCATTGGCATTGTACATGGTTTCAAACATGTTTTCGACGAGTTGTTGTAATTCAGGGAAATCTGCGGGAATTTCTGCTGTTTCGTTCCGCAAGGCTGGATGGCCAAATCCTACAATTTTGAGTATCATGTGTTACGATTGAATGTTCTAGGTTTTAGGTTCTAAGTCCGAATGTTAAACCTTATTTAATTTGTTTAATTAGAAATAAAGAAAGAATAGTATCATGTGTAAAAAGTTTCTGACCATTTCATAACAACACAGTTGTCATTTCGACCAACGGGAGAAATCTAACAAGCCCTTTCGAGCGGTTATTTCCAGGCTTCTAGACCACATTGTTAGATTTCTCCTCGAAGACTCGTCGAAATGACTTCTTTGAATATGTATAAAAACTTTGTACACACGATAATAGCTTTTCACTTATTAATTATAACTCACTGAGAATCAGTTCATACTTTCATTTCGATTTTAATTTTCATTTTCATTCATCCCTTATTTTCCATAAAATCTTGGAGTATCAATACTGCGCTGACTTCATTGATCAGGTGCTTGTCTCGGCGGCGCTTTTTCTTGACGCCTCCCTGAACCATGGCTTGGACCGCTTGCCGAGAGGTAAAAGCTTCTTCCCAAAAATGGATTTCCATGTCGGGGAACCACTTTTGGAGGCTCTGGGCAAATTCTCTCACCAATGGGGTCGCATGTGTATCAGTCCCATCTGCTTGTGTGGGGTACCCTAGCACAAACGCTTCCACTTCCTCTATCGCGCACAATTCCTTCAACTTCGTTTCTAAGTCACCTGTTTCCACCCCATCTATCCCTGTGGTGATCAATTGAAGGGGATCAGTCCACGCCAACCCTGTGCGCTTCGCTCCATAGTCAATGCCGATGATTCGTGCCATTCGGCAAAGATAAACCAATTTGGAAAATGAATAAATAATCAGTCAATTTATAGCCTTGCAATCAATATTGTTTCTTGATATGATCCGCTACCTTTTCCACCCCATTGATAATTCCCCCCTGATTGTTTTCCGAATTGCCTTGGGGTTCATATTTCTGGCAGAATCGGCAGGAGCTATCCTTACGGGATGGGTGCATGAGACCTTTATAGAACCCGAATTTACCTTCACCTTTATTGGGTTTGAATGGTTACGTGTATTCAACGGTCCCCTCATGTATGGATGGTATGCCCTCATGGCGGTGCTAGCGATTGGCGTCATTCTGGGTTGGCGTTACAAATTCTGCATGACTGCCCTTGCCCTCCTATGGACAGGATGCTACCTCATGCAAAAATCGCATTACAACAACCACTATTATCTCATGATGCTCCTTAGCTACATGATGATATTTGTCCCTGCACATCGCTATCGCGCAGTTGACGTCAAGCGGAATCCCGCTCTCATGCGACTTACCTGCCCGCGCTGGTGCGTGCTCATGTTTGTGGCTTTGATAGGCGTCGTATATTTCTATGCCGCCACAGCCAAGATGCAACCTGACTGGCTTGAAGGGCGGCCTTTGAGCCTTTGGTTTAGCAGAAAGACGCATTACTTTCTCGTAGGGCCACTCCTGGCCCAGCCATGGATACCCATTGTCGTGGCATATGCTGGCATGTGCTTTGACCTATTGGTCGTGCCATTACTGCTCTGGCGAAAGACGCGGTGGCTGGCCGTAGGCGCCTCTGTCTTTTTTCATTTATTCAATAGTGCAGTCTTTCACATTGGAACATTCCCCTATATGATGATTGGCTCTTTGGTCCTTTTTTTTCCACCCGAACAGGTCCGAAAACACTTCTTTCCCAATAAACCGAGTCAGGATCAAGTACAAGTTCAAGCTCAACCTCCAGTTCAAAAATGGGTCTTATTAGCCCTGGGCTGCTTTTTTTTAGTGCAAATCACCCTTCCCGTCCGGCACCATTTCTTTGAGGGATATGTACAATGGACTGAAGAAGGGCATCGCCTTTCCTGGCGCATGATGCTCCGCGCCAAGCAAGGCAACTGTGTGTTTACCATACAAGACCCTTCGACAGGTGATAGTTGGCAAATAAGGCCCAATAAGCAACTGCCTCCTCATCAAGCGCGCCGTCTCAGTACCCATCCAGATATGATCTGGCAATATGTCCAAGTGTTGAAAGCGCAATACGCTGCTGAAGGCAAGCCTGATGTCAAAATCTTTGCACGGGTGCGCGTTAGCCTCAATGGCCATCCTTATCAGCCCTTAATTGACCCTAAGGTCGATTTGGCGAAAGTCCCCTGGGAACATTTCCGTCATCATGGTTGGATTTCGCTGAGAGAGAAGCAATAATCACACTTAATAGTATATAAAAAACAAAAATATCATAAAAATTCAACTTAAAAGTTGTTTTTATTAATTCATATTCTTATCATTGCAGTGTCAAGAGATCGTTCTTTCATAAATGATAATAGCTCAATGTTTCTCCCGCTGCTTACAGAAGTATATCCTATGGCACGTATTCAAGACGTCGATAGCTTCCTCTATACATTCAAAAAGCGGATACAAGACAGTGGCCTGATTTTCTATCAGCGTCATAAGAACCTCCAAGCCTTGCTGGATTTAGAAATCACAGCAAAACGTCGGACTCGGATCATCCGGGGCCTGAAACCAGTGGACTACTACCGAGGGCCACGAGAAGATCAAGTAGTCGAAGGCGGAGAATATTGGGAATTTGGCAAAGAAGTGAAAGGAATAACTGTCTATATCAAACTGGCATTGGACAATGATGGAGGCCCAGCTTGTTGTTATTCCTTTCACCCCGCTGAGCGGCCTATTGTGTATCCTTTTTCAGAAGAAAAAGGGTAGGTTCAGTAAAAGAAGTGTGAGGTTGAGCCCTTCGGCTGTACTCAGGGCAAGCGTGAGAGTGAAAAGTCTTAGTCTCGTAGTGAGGCGAGTCTTCGAGCCGAGCGGTCTTTGGAGAAGTGTGAGGTTGAGTCCTTCGGCAAGGCTCAGGACAAGTGTGAGAGTGAGTATGTCTTTAGTCTTGTAGCGAGGCGAGTCTTCGAGCCGAGCGGTCTGACAGTGAGTGCCAAAGGCGCGAACGATCTCGCAGCGAGGGCTGAGCTTGTCGAAGCCCGAGCGGTCTCACAGTGAGGAGCGATAGCGACGAACGGTCTCTTTGACGAACGGTCTCCTTATAGTAACAGATACACGCATTTTAAAACAAAAAACCAACCTAAAAGTAGGATAATAAATTACTCGCGACTAACTTTACCAGTGGTACACACCAAAACAGGTCCTAATTCCATGAGGAAGCCATTTCGATTCAACAGTCAGTGCCAATCAGTCCAAAACCTGATCTTGAACTTGCACTTGCACTTGAACTTGAACTTGAGTTTGCACTTGAACTTAAATCTTCCTCCCCGTTCTTTCAGTCCTGTCAGTGTACCTCTTTTTTTCTCCCATTTAATGAAAAGCCATTATGATAGAGCGTTCCATCAAAGGAAAAACCGCCAAGTTGATGAAGGAAATAGGCACGGACAGTTTTCGCAAGGAGACCTTTCAAATTGTTCGGCATTATTATCTGGATGAGAAAAGTGGCGAGACCTTTTCTACAGAAACCCTGGATGAACTGAATCTACAGCAAGTCCACAACCAATACCGGGCCAAGCACCATATCCCTTTCCCTACAGAAATCGGAGATATCCGCAAGCAGTACGGCCTCTCGGCCTCCAAGATGTCCGAGGTCCTCGACCTAGGCATCAATAGCTATCGCAACTATGAAAATGGGGAAATCCCCAGCCTTGCGAATGCCAAGCTGATCCGCTTGGCCAAAGATCCAGAAAACTTTCGGTCTTTTGTTCGAGAAAAGAAGTCCCTTTTCTCAGTAAAGGCATACCAGCGCGTCATGGACCGAATTACAGCCTTGCTGGAACCTAGTGAACTAGATCCACTCGTCGACTATATCTGGAACCACGATACCGAGGCGAATACCTATACAGGATTTGTGAAGCCCAATTTTGACAAAGTGGCCAACTTTGTCCTCTTCTTCGCAGAGAAGATGCAACCGCTGAAAACCAAGCTGAATAAGCTCTTATTCTATGCCGACTTTGTACACTTCCGTGAGACGGGCTACGCCATCTCAGGCTGCAATTATCGCGCGATCAAGCTTGGCCCTGTACCCTCCCATTTCAGCGAACTGTTTGGGCTTCTTGAAGACCAAGGATTTGTTCAGGTAGAACATGAAGTGTTGGAAAGAGGGGTAGGCGAACGATTTGTGCCCGCTCGTGAATTTGATGCTTCACTTTTCTCCGAAAAAGAACTCACACATATGGGTCAAATCGCCCAAACGTTTGAAACCCATAAAACCACTGAAATCGTCAACCTCAGCCATGAAGAAAAAGGCTGGATAGAAAACCATGAAAAACGCGAACTGATTGATTATCAGAACTATGCATTTGATATAAAAGGCATTTAGGGGATTATGGATTGAGTCATAATCCTTTATGAGGCCGTTCTCGGGAAATTCCAGGTTGATGGCAACGATTTGGAAGAATGCCCTAAGTTGCCACAGGATTTGTGGTGCAGCATTCTCTCCCAGAATTAGCTTCATTTCAACTGCGTTTAGGAGTCCCCGTTATCTGCGAAGCAGTTGCGGGACTTTCTTTTTGGAGGGCATGGATATGTGTGAGGGGTGGGAATATCTATGGATAGTATGGGGTGTAGTGGTAAGGTTTTTTGCGTGTCACTTTTCATGGAAAGCATACTACTCTAACGGTCTGGCTAAATGGCGTAGGGGCGCATAGCCCTCATGAACATTTTAGCCTTTGTTCGCTGCTGGCTTCTTTTTTTTGATAACTCATTTAAATTCTTGCAGATGGTGGACTTTCTGTTTCGACTTTCCTTGCAACTTTTCGGATTCTTTCAACTGTCTCAAAATAGTTGTTGACAAGTTTTTCAAGTTCGTTCTCTTCTTTTATTGGAGTGTCAAGAAGTTCCCTTGTTATGTCGTAGTATTCAGATTCGGTTGCTCTAAATCCTTGATATTTTTCTTCTGATTTAAAGGTATGAGATACAGCAAAAAGTATCCCTGTCCAAAATGTAAGGATTGTCATAAATGCGTGTGACCATATATCTTTATCATCATAATATTGAATTAGAACAGGAAGACTAACAGCAGAAATAATTCCCCAAAAAGTATTTGATGAGTGTAAAATTCTGTGTGCAGCAGCTTGATTCTTCCAAAAAACTAAAGTCCCTTGTATTCTAGTTTCATTAGCAATTAGTCTATCTTTTAAATTCCCAAAATGATTCGCTTCATTGAACCAACTTTTAGGTTTATCTAATTTGACCTTTTTCATGAATGCAATCACTATTGGTAATATCGTTAAAACAATCCCAATAGCTAAAGCTATTAATCCGACTTGCCAAAGATTTATGTTTTCCATTTTTTGATTATTCTATCGTTTATTTTTGCTTGCCCATATTCTTTTATAAAACCAGATTGAAAATAGTATTCCTCCAATTGAAAAAAGAATCCCACTGATTAAGCAATAAGTTTTCCACTCTTCATAAAAGTATCCGCCAACTAAAAAAAGTGAAGCCCAAAGGATAATAAAACTTATTCCTACTGATGTGAAAATTGTTAAATATGTTCTACTGATTGAGTAAAACTGTTTCGACCAAACCAAATTTTCCCAATCTGGGATTAAAGATTTTTTATCAAATCTTTCTTCTAAAAAATCTGATATAGACCTAATATGTAAAGTGATTTCTAATATTTTTAAATCTAGGAAAAAACTGACCATTGGAATAAGCAAAATTCCTATTGAAATCAACAAATTATTCTCTTTCACTAAATTGATTATTATTTCATTTATAATGAAAAAGGTGATTATAGATGAAATTGCGATGAATTTCATTTTTGTGAGAGATTGGATATAAAATCCATATTGTCTATATTCTTCTTTTAAAGATTTATATAACTCTATTTTTAGCTCTTCATTCATTTTGATTTTTTTCTGCTTGCAGCGAATACTAAGATTTACATCTGTCCGTCGCCGTAGGCGATGGCAGCTGTAAATCAGGTTGAACGAAGCCGCCTCTGGCGATAGTCCCACCCTATGGGGATTCAATATTGTTTTGTGATTTGTGTTCCCCTC
>JAUIKF010000004.1 GCA_030430575.1 Bacteroidia bacterium
GGAAAAAAGAGATAGTAGAAAAACTCTACTTTTTAAGAGCTGCTTTGCTCTCAAAAAGATGGGACAATGTCATCCAAAGGCTCGCAAATTCTATTTAATTTAGGGGGACAAACCGCAACTGCGCCCCATCAAACTCTTGGCGTTCTTTTTCCGATAAATCACCGGCTAGGTATTGGGCTATTAGATCAAAGGTTGCTTCCATGTCTGGCTTCTATCAATTCTTCCCTGGCAATAATTGTTTAAGTTTTTGTAAACATTTGTACTTTCTGCTTTTGGCACTGCTGGCATCCTTGAGTTGAAATCGCTGAGCGATTTCTTCCATCGAATAGCCTTCGCCCCAAGCCATCAAAATCTGTTTACAACTACTCCCTAATCTGTCCAGGTGGATAGAGAATTGTTCAAATTGCTCTTGGCTGATCATGCTGGTTAAGGCGTCATGTACCTTCGTACTCACGTTGGGTACTTCATGGACCCAGGCGATACTGTTTTTCTTAGTCGTGTTTTTACGAATAAGGTCAACACACTTGTACTGGAACACCTGATAAAGGTAGGTCGAGAGCTTGCTTTGGCCCTTAAAAGTCCCATTAATTACTTGATGGATCACTGAGATGACAGCATCTCCATATGCTTGCACGGCGTCTTCTTCACTTAAGCGATACTTTCGCTGTGCTTTGATCAGGTAGTGAGAATAGGCATCATAGAACTGATATTCCATTCGTTCGCGGTCGTAGCCCCCCTGTTTCAGTGCTTTGATGATGTGTTGGTCGTTGAGGCGTTTTTTAAACATACCATGCAAAGGTAAAAAAAGAATCAGAGTGACAAATCTTATGGAGGAATCTGATTTTTCCAAAAATATTCAACCAAGGGTTACCTTTTTTTACTCACTCCCGACTCAGTATATCAGATAGTATCATACGCCGGATTCGGCAGTTTGGAGTGGGGCCCAACCCTATGGCAGGGTTGGGCCACTATTTTTTCAGAAAGCTTTTTTCCTGATATTTAGAATACTTTTTTCTCATTTCAATACCTTAAATAACCCGCTCGTATGGAAAATGAATCTTCACGCTCAATTGCCCCTCAGGAGCAAGTCCAAGGCAATCCCCCCAAGGAATATGCAGTAGAAGCAACTGCTGTTATTTTAGGAGGCGACCCGCATTTGAGTTTTACCCTAGGTTTTTCTGAAAGCCCTACCCCTCCCAATTCAACGTACCCCATTCATAATTTCGAAATTGTCGCTTCTGTAGACTTACATGAACCAGGCACGTTAGTTGAAATCGGTTCCACGACGGTAGATCTAGTTGCGGGTTCAACCCTAGATTATGAAATCCCTTTTACGAACCCCGGATTCCCAAATGGACGTGCCAGCTTTACGGTCCAACTCGTCGCTTCTGGCACCAATAACGACAATGAACCGATTGAGATTACCAATTGGACGGATAACACGTTTTCGACCTCCGTTACGCCTTCCTAAGATTGGGGCATGCTGACTGACAGTTTTGACTGTGTCAAAAAGAGATAAATAACAGCTTTGAGATAAGGCACTCCTTATCTCAAAGCTTTTTTCATAGGGGCTATACAAAGGTTCTTGGTCCTTTGTTTTGGCAAAAGAAAGATAGCAATGTATCTTTCCCTTTCTATCAAAACCAAACTGTTGACTGTCGAATTGTACGTATCTGGTGTGTATCAATGGCGAAACCATGCTTTGGCGCTGACTCTGTTTGTTCTTTGCATACCTTATGCAAAGGGAGCGCCGCCTGACACCCTCGCTGTGAGTCAGTTACAAACTTTGGGGGATACCCTTTTTGCCCAAGAGAAGTATGACAGTGCGCATTATTACTATGGGCAAGTGCAGGTTCAAAGTGAGCAACTGACTTGGTGGGAAGGCTACGTGAAGGCCTGTATGGCACGTGCCAATGTTGCTTATTACCAAAACGATCACCATACGCGCATTCTCTTTGCACGCGACGCAGTAAAGGCAGGCACCACCTACCTCGAGACTCCTCATTTTCATATAGCCTCTGCCTATCAGGAGATAGGAAATGCCTGGCTTGCCTTGAGGCAGCATGATACTTCTATTTATTACCTACAGTTAGCTTCTAATGCCTTTCAAGGCCTTGAAAATTGGGAAGAAGCTGCTTTTTGCGGAATAGGTATGGGGATCAATCATTGGAGAAATAATGACTTTACAGCGGCAGCAGCTCAATTAAAAACTGTCTACGAGTTGGCAAAAGCCCATTTGCCTGATAGTTCTGGGGTGTATCCTTATCTATTCAATATTCAGGGAGTATTATACCAAACTATCGGTGATTATGACAATGCCCTTGATATATCCCAAAAAGCACTTGCAATGGCGGGAGATGATAGTTTGTTGTTAACAAAAACCTATGGTACAATTGGAACGATTTATTGGTCAAAAGGCGATTTTGACAAGGGCATTTCTTACTATGAACTAGCCCTTATTATAGGCAAACACCTTCGACAACCCCCCTTAATTGCGGTTTCATACAACAACTTAAGCGCCGCCTATTTCAAGCAAAACAATGCCAGAAAAGCTCGTTTTTATGCCACTGAATCCCTGCGCATCTATGAAGGGATGGCGAACGCCAAACCGAAACAACTGATTGAGACCTATAATAACCTGGCGGCCTGTTATACAGAATTGAATGTGCCCGATAGCGCGTTATATTTTTTGGGTCTAGGACGTCAAGTGAGTGAACTTGACTCTTCTCGCCTGGGAACTACCTATCATAATATCGCTCAAGCCTACCGAAAAAAAGGAGACCCTTTACAGGCCAAAACCTATTTTCAATTGGCCTTACAGAAAAATCATATCCGCTATGGAGAATGCCACCCTTCGATTGCTAAGCAATACAGGATGTTGGGCCAACTCCAAGCTGATAAGGGGCGCCATCAGCAGGCGATCACCCACTTCCAACAAGCACTTGCTACCTTGTCCAAGGGGTTTGAGGACACTACGTGGTCACGTAATCCAGATCTCACTTCTGTCAGCGATAAATTGGAACTTCTACGCTGTTTACGTGACAAGGGAAAGAGCCTATCTGCAATGGCTCAACAAAGCAATAATCGCCAATTTCATAAAATGGCCTTTCAAGTATTGACTGAGGCAGTTGTTTTGATAGACTATATTCGAAGGTCTTATAGCATAGAACAGTCGCGTCAGTTTTTTATGGAAATGGCCTTGCCAGTCTATGAATTGGCCATTGAAGTGGCGCTGGAATTAGCGATTGACTCCTCCAGGGCAGCCTATTATCGTGCCAAGGCATTTGACTTTGTGGAGCGAAGCAAAGCGATCTCCCTCCTGATGCATCTCAATGAGCTGCGTGCGGGAGAGTTTGCAGGCTTGCCTGACAGTCTGCGACAGCAAGAACGCGACCTGAAGCTGAACCTCGCCTTTTATGAGGATCAGTTGATCAAAGAGCAGCAAAAAGGTGCTAAGGCTGACAGTATCCGAATGGAAGTATGGCAAAAAAAGACGGTTTCTTATCGTCGACACTTAGAAGAGTTGATCGAATTTCTAGAACGTGCCTATCCCAAATATTACCAGCTTAAATATGCGACACAAGTTGCAGATATAGCAGCCATACAGTCATTTTTGCCAGATAATGAGGCGAGTCTTTTGGCTTATTTTGTTGGAGAAAAAGCCGTTTACCAGTTTGGGATAAGCAAAAAAAGCCTGTTAGTCCATAAAACCGCGATTACAGATTCTCTCCTAGATAATTTACAGATTTTTATTCAGCAACTCTATCGGCAAGATATCGCTGAGTCTCAGGCCTATAATCATGCTGCTTTTGCTGCCTGGACGCATCAGTCCCATCGACTGTTTCAGACATGGATAGCACCCATATTGACAGAGCTAGCTACGAATCCTTCTCGGATGATCGTCATCCCCGACGGCTGGCTTTCCTACCTCCCTTTTGAATTGTTATTGAGCGATGAAGCAGCTTCCTACGATCAGGTGGACTATGTGAACTTACCCTATTTGCTAAAAAAGTATGCCATTCAGTATGAATATTCTGCCACCTTACTGCTGTCAAAAGAGGCCCGCATGCGTCGTCCCAAAAGCCTATTTGCGGGTTTTGCGCCTGTCTATGAGAAGTCGCTTGCTGGGGTCCCTATTGCCTTAACGCCACTCAAATACAACCAGCAAGAAACGGAATTGATCCACGAACAGTTAGGGGGGATTGCTATTGTAGGGCAAGCCGCGACCGAAGCCGCTTTCAGGTCAGAGGTTTCTCTCCATACCATCCTCCACCTAGCAGCACATGCGTTTACGGATGACAATGATCCACGCAATTCGGCGCTTGTGTTAGCTGAAGTTGGGGGCCAAGACCCTGCTAATGACGGCTTGCTACATGCTCATGAAGTTTACAACCTTCAACTGCGAGCCGATCTGACTGTCTTAAGTGCTTGTAAGACAGGGAGTGGCCAATTTGCGCGCGGAGAAGGCGTTATGAGCCTGTCAAGGGCATTTCGCTATGCGGGGTGCCCCAGTGTCGTCATGAGTCTCTGGCAAGCAGACGACAATGCCACGAGTGAATTGATGCACCTCTTTTACCATTACCTCCATCAAGGCATGGACAAGGATCATGCGTTGCGCACAGCCAAGCTGGAATTCATTACCCAAAACCCCAAACAGCATCCCTTTTATTGGGCGCCGTTTGTGCTGGTGGGCAAAGCAAATCCCTTGCCTGTAGGTGGGTGGCCCTATTGGCCGTTTATTTTGGGAGGACTTTTATTCGGGGCATTTGTTGTTTGGTGGCGGTTTGGGTAAGGGTTTTTCCTCGATTTCTGTAACTTGCCCCCAAACTCATTATTTGTACTCAAAACGCTATGGATAACAACCTGGAAATTGCACGACTTCAGCAAGAGATCGGCAAACGATTGGACCTGAGCCTGAACCACCTGATCTTTGATTATGCTCCAGAAGGAGAGCAAATGAAGCTTGCGCTTATCACCATTAACCCCCGTCACGATCAGTCATTTTTATTCCATACCATCAGCGCTGAGAATAAATTAGAAGCACTCCGTCAGATGGTCGATTATGTAGAGCAAAACTATCGACAGGAGGGCTCCTATACGGTTCAGTGGTCTCATAGAGGAAATAGTGAGCTCCATACTTCCTATTTCCGTGCAGTAGATATCTATGAAGTGCTCGACAAATTTGGGCATGGAAGGAATATGAATGACTACACGATCTTCTCTGTAGCGCTAAATCCTGTAGCCTAGTGCTTAAGCATCAAAGGCCAATTCGCCATCTCTTTTGAGAACCATGGCTGAGATCAGTGTGACGATCACTCCCAGGAAAGCAACTGTGGCAATCATGATTACTGATTGGAAAACAGAGCTTGTATATATAGAATCGCTTACCATCAATTTCTTGTATTCCAATGCTTGCTCAGGAGGCATCTGGGAGATAGCCCATGCCCCAAACTCGTCCCCTTTTGTTTCATAAAAGATGTAGGTGAAAACGCCCATAGCCAGGGCGGGGAAAGCGGTAATGAGCATCCCCAATGAAAAGCCTTGTTTAAAACTCAGCTTGCCGTCGTTTTCTTTATCTCTAAAGTATTTTAGTCCCAAGAAGACCATGCTCAATGCGACAAGCATAGAAGCATACCCTAACACCTCGGCACTTGAATAGCTAAGGCTATCCTTCCATATCATCCAAGGGAAGTAGCCAATTATACCTAGTAATACGACTGAGATCAGACCAAAACGAACGATGGATTTTTTCATGATAACATTTAATTTGGGGTGAAACATACCTCAAAACAAGGGCATCCGCGTCAGAATCCACTCATACGAAAGTACTAATCCCTATTTTTGGCGGTAAATCATCCTTTTTGGAGGAGGAAAATAATGGAGAGGTACTGCCCCCCATTTTATCATTTACTCATCTATTCATCTAATCATTCTCTCATTCCCTCCTTCTCTCATTTCTTCAAAGAACCCCCCACGCTTTGGCGTTATTCACGGCTTGGGTGCGGCGCTTGGCATCGAGCTTCACGAGGAGGTTGGAGACATGTGTCTTGACAGTACTTTCAGAGACAAATAATTTATCAGCTATTTCTTGATTGGAGAGGCCATCGGCGATGTGCTGAAGCACTTCGTACTCGCGCTTGCTGATCCCCAATTCAAGGATTTTTTGCGCATCGATTTCTGTGGGAGGTAGGACAGGCTGGAGGATGGTTTTGGGAGGTGGGCGAAAGGCTTGGCGACTGATCAGCACGCCCATAGCGAGAAACAGCAATGCAAAAATGGTAATCCGCAGCTCTTGGGATAAGTTTTGGGTAAGCAAAGAATATTTACTCAATTGAAAAAGCCCTATCAAAGCGACTGCCATCAGCCCAAATATCAGGATCGTTTTTTTCATAACCCATGCTTTTCCATGCGCCGATAGAGGGCGGCACGCGTAATGCCCAATTCCTTGGAGGTCTGGCTGATATTCCCCTTATGACGCGTCAACGCTTTTTTGATCAATTTTTTCTCTACCTCCTCCAACCTAAAGGTCTCGGGCTCATCCCCTTCGTCGCGCTCATCTATATGAAAAGTGAAGTCATGCGGATGCAGGACATTGCCATCACTCAGGATGGTGGCGCGCTCCAGGGCATGTTGGAGTTCACGGATATTGCCAGGCCAATGGTATTTCTGGAGTTTTTTGAGTGTATTGGCGGCGACACGCAGGCCCGGTTTTTGGTATTTGCGGGCGTATTGTTGGATAAAATGATCGGCTAGGAGTGGAATATCGTCCGTTCGGTCGCGTAAGGGTGGCAAGAGGATTTCGACAGTATTGATTCGGTATAATAAATCCTGGCGAAAGCGATTTTCCCTGACCATGTCATAGACGGGCATATTGGTGGCGCATACGAGGCGGATGTCCACAGGGATCACCTTATTGGAGCCTACAGGCGTGAGTTTGCGATGTTGCAATACGGTCAAGAGCTTCGCTTGCAGCGGTAAGGAGAGATTGCCGATCTCATCGAGAAAAAGCGTGCCTTTATTCGCTACCTCAAAGCGTCCGATACGATCTTCATAAGCATCTGTGAATGCGCCTTTCTTGTGGCCAAACAGCTCACTCTCAAAGAGATTAGCTGCTACCGCGCCCAGGTCTACATTGATGAATACTTCATTGGTACGTCCCGACTGCCTGTGAATTGCCCGGGCGACCAGCTCTTTTCCTGTCCCATTTTCTCCTAAAATCAAGACATCAGCTTCCGTCCGAGCGACCTTGTCAATGGTCGCATATACCTTCCGCATGACATCGGACTTCCCGATCAGTTGACCGTAGGGCTGGTCCATGTCTTGACTGAGGACACGCTGCCGTGATTGCAATTGTTGCACTTCCTGACGGGACTGTCCTAGCTGATAGACAGAGAGGACGGTAGCGAGGAGTTTTTCGTTCTGCCAAGGTTTGCTGATAAAATCTGTAGCGCCCTCTTTGATGGCTTTGACGGCCATTTCGATATGGCCATAGGCCGTGATCATGATGACAGGGGTTTGGGGCGAAAGCTCTAAGATTTTGTTGAGCCAGCGGATACCTTCGGAACCGTCGGTGGCCCCTGCACTGAAATTCATGTCCAAGAGAATGAGGTCAAAATCTTCCTGCCCCAGAAGCTTGGGGAGCTTGCTGGGCTGGCTTTCAGCTTCTACGATTTGGAAATGGCGTTTGAGGAATAGCCGCAAACTCAGCCGTACTTCAGCGTCGTCATCTACGATCAGTATTTTGCCCTGGTGTTTCGGCATGGGGTAAAGATAGGACAGGATATATAGGATTCGCAAGATTTACAGGAGAAAGAGCTTTGAATTCCAATGATCCTACTTCCCTTATCTCCAGCATTTCCCTACAATTCCTCCAACAACTCCTCTGCCTTTGCTCGATAAAAATGTTTTGGGTCAGAGATGATTTGAGTAAGTTGTTGTTTTCCCGCTTCAGTATCGCCTTTTTTGAGGTAAGCTAAAGCGATATACCAATCAGCCAGTTCGGTATAAGCAGTCACCTGCTTAAACTCGGCAATCGCCTTGTCAGGCTGATTGAGTTCTAAGTAGCATATCCCTAGCAGGCGATGGGCTTCAGAAGCTTTGTCAAAAGCTTGTGTATCATCGGTGTATAACAACTGCTCATAAATGGCCGCGGCTTTTTCATTGTCCTTAGCATTGAAATGCACGTGGGCCATGCGGATCAGGCTGTCTTGGTCGACAGTGACATCCAACTGTTCAGGCGCAGCAGGGCGCTCATAATAAGCGGCGTACAGTCCCTCTGCACTGGTGGCTTCCTGGAAGGGATTAAATACCAGGAGAAGTGTCACAATAGCAGCAGCGGCAGCGACGACGGTTATCATGCGAATATTGCTCCGCATATTCACGGTCTTTGCCGTTGAACTGGCCTGTTCATAGAGCGCATCTAGCTCTTTTTTGTCCGCTTCCAGGCCGAAGGCCCATATCGCTCCCTGAGCCGCCAATTGCACCTCTAACTGCGTTTTTAGCTCCGCATTTGTATCTACTTCCGCTTCAAAAGCGGCTTGCTCCGTAGCATCCATTTCGCTACGTAAGTAGCGTTCGATGCGTGCGTCGATGGGATACGTTTCATTTTCCATAATCTGTCAATTAGGGTTGATTTACCCAAATGTCGCTTTGCGTTTTGCGACAAGGGTTCTTAATTTTTCCATGCAACGGTATTTCATACTGGAAACCGTTGGGCCATTTTTCAGGCCTACACGCTTTGCGATTTCGTCAACAGAATATCCGTGATATTCTGAATCCAGAAGGATCTGCCGACACTTATCGCCAAGGCGTGACATGAACTGAGCGAGCCTATCCACCTCTTCTTTGCTGATCAGCTCGTGGAGGATGCCACGGGCTTTTTCAGGCATAGCAGGGATGTCTTCAACCCAATCAACCTTATTAGACGAAAGCTTTCGAAGCTTATCAACACATTTATTAGAAAAAGCACCAAAAAGATAGGTAGTCAGCTTACTATCCCCTCGATAACCCCCTCGTTCTATCTGCCGACTGAGGCCTACAATGGCCTCCGCGTAAGCATCACGCGCATCTTCTTCGGAAATGCGATACTTCCGTTGCCCTTTGATGACATAGCCGACATATTGCTTATAGAGATATGAGGTAATCCGCTGTTTCTGCGCGCCACCTGCCAAAATACCATCCACGATTTCTTGGTCCGTATAGGTAGGTTTCTTTTTGAAAATCATGTAGTTGGGTGTCTTTTTCCAAAATCTCGGAAAAATTACAAAATTTTGAGGAAAGGGTGGTGGGAAAAGGGAAAAGAGACCGCTTCACTAAGGATCAGGCCATCAATAATTGTCCGATTTACTATTTATCAAAAATCAAATAGGTTAGATCGATTGCAGAACAAGGATTGCGGAACAAGGATTTTTGAAGGATAAAGGCCCTTTTCACTTCATAAATCATCAATCCCTTCGGCTACGCTCAGGGCATGCCTTGTTCGATATTCATCAATCAAAACCAACCCTAAACAAGACAATTATTTATCTCTCATTCCTTAGGAAGAAGGGATCGAATTTCTTTTTCCAGTCTCTTCTCTCTGTTCCCTTCTCTCTGTTCCGGCCTACTCCCGCACCCTTTCCAAGGCACCCATGCCGTGCATGCGTTTGTCGATTTCAGGGTTGCCGCGGAAGCGGATCTTGCCGATGCCACCTGAGCGTACGCGTAGGTTATGCGTCGCATAGACAGAGCATTCGCCGATACCGTTGGCATCGAGACGGACAGACTCCGCCTCCATTTCGATGGCGTCACATCTCCCGATACCACTATGTGAAATGTTCAGGTTCTTGGTTTGTCCTTTCAATTCAAATCCTCCTGTCCCACTCAAGTTTACCTTAATAGAATGTGCATCTACATTGAGGCTGATCAAACCCGTTCCAGAACTATTGATGACCAAGTCTCGCGCTTTTACAGGTGCATCTTCACTGAAAACACTACCTGAGCCAGATGAGGCCAGTTTTTCGAGGCGCGGCATGACTACTTTGATTTCTATAATAGGGGGTGAAAACAACCACCGAAATGCGCCTGTGCCCATAGAAATAATCAAACGATTCTTCTTGACCTTCGTGCGAAGGCTATCTAGGACTTTCTCGTCCGAGGAGGAGACCTCTACCATAAACTCGTCTCCCTGTGTCAGGTAGAGTTCACCAAAGGTCTTGAAATAGACGCTCTCAAAGCCCGAAAGGGCGCGGCGTTCCGTGATAAATTCGGTTAAGTCGCTCATGGGAAATTGATTTTTTGACTGAAATAAACACCTTTCTTTTCCTATTCCACCATCACCTCATCTACAAACAACCAGGAGTTTCCCCCAGGATTGGGATGCCAGGCGGGATTCTTCGTGATGTTTTTTGCGGTGACACGAAGGTAACGGGCTTCAGTGGGGGGAAAGCTTTGAGAAAAATTCTGCAAAGATGGGCTGGCAGATTCTTTAGGGATGGGGTACCGTACACTAGAGACTTTTCGGAAAGATTTGCCATCCATGGACACTTCTACCTCCATCCCGATGGGATAAAAGATCCACGCGGCATTATTGTCCATACAACTCATCACCACACGGGTCACTTCTGTTTTTTTGCCCAAATCAATTGTGCCTTTCATATCTTTCCCTTCAAACCCTAGCCAATAGCCCCCATTGAATTGGTCAGTCCCTTGTTTCAAATCGATCAAGCTTTTGGGGCCTTCAGCAAAATATTTTTGAGATGGAGGATACTTCAAGCGAACGGACTTGGGCTGTATACTCACCTTGATGAAATCTAATACCGCTACCTCGCTGGTATCCCAGCCTTCTTTGATAGCGATGGCCTTCAGTGTCGCGGACTGGTTGAGCTTAAAAGGACCTTCATAGACCTGGCTGCCAGGTCCTGGCTTTTGCCCATCCAGCGTATACAAAATGTCGATCCCGTTGATATCAAGCTCAATCGCCACTTCCTGTTCCTCTACAAAAAGGGTTTTGTAGGCTGTTATTTTCGGAGAAGCGAGTTTCACCGAGCCAAAGGCATCCGCGATATGATCGCCCCGCATGACTTCCAGTTCTGGTTGTGCCGCCATCAATTGGTCCGCGCCTTCCTTGGTGACTTTGGTCTGCCAGACGTATAGGCGCTTGAGGCGCGTGAGCCCTGACAAAGCCTGTAACCCCGTATCAGTGATAGATGTCCCATAAAGGTTGAGGGATTCTAGGTAGTCAAGCCCTTGAAGGGCAGATAACCCCGCATCTGAGACCTGCGTGTGCGCCAACTGAAGTCGGCTGAGGTGGGGGAATTTGCCTATTTCCTGGAGAAGTTGATCGTCGATATTGGAATGACCGAGGTCCAGGTATATGAGTTGTTCTTTGAGGGGCAAAAGGGCTTTAATTTGGGCTAAAGAGATGTCATCGGTATAGGAAATCCGAGCTTCTAGAAAGGGCTGACCTTGGGCCAAAGGCATGGCCCATATCCCTTGCTTCCTCGCTGCCGCCAGGTCATCCGCATCATAATCATCAAGCGATAATCCAAATACGCCAGGGTCTGGAGGAGAGACCTTTCGTTCTAGCAATGCTGCAATTTTATCAGATACTTCTACGCCCCCTACTTTCATGGCCGAGTCAAACGGCGCTCCCTGACTGATCCACCAACCTACCAAGGCAATTTGCTCATCACTGAGTTGGCCTTTGCCAGCGGGTGGCATGTGTTTGTCATCAGCCTTGGGGAGCAATAGCCGTTGATAAAGGGGACTATTTCCCTCATTCCCTGGCACCAAAACGATGCCTTCATCTCCGCCTTTGGCAAAGTGAGCGGGGGTATCCATTAAGAAATTGCCCTTGGCTTTGGAGGGGTTGTGACAACTAATACAACGGGACTCAAATATGGGTTGAATGAGGTCTTGGTAGATCGTGAGTTGACGATAATCAGCTACCTGGGTAACATCTCGCTTGGGAGATTTTGGCGGAAGGCCCGCAATCGATCGGACGGGGTTGGGCGCATACTCGACCAGGTAGCTGCTGCCGTGAGTGAGCTGTCCTCCATGGTGACTTGCCAGGATCATCACAAGGCCCATAAGGCCGAATACGGGGAGGTAGGCTTTCGCAAAAAGGGGCTGTTGCCCTTTTTGCATTCGCTGGTGGATGACATAGACCCCGATCGCTATTATCGCGGTGGCCACTCCCAGCCACAAATGATCCGAGAGTAATTCTTCATCATACCCTCCTTCTAGCGATAACAAGTACCCCAACAGGGCAGCCACCGCTGCTGAAATGGCTCCGAACCCAAGCGCAAAGCTAACGGCTGGGCGTAGGGAGGTCATTTTTTTCCATCGAATCCCTATTTCCATCAAGCCTGCCAATATCAAAAAGCCAATGGGCAAATGAAGAACAAGGGGATGAAATCTGCCAAAAAAGAGGAGGAAGTCTGGTGTAGGGTTCATTTTAGGAAGAAATGAAAATCAAAATTAAAAGGAAAGTCAAAATAGGAAAGGGCTAGCAGGATTGCACGATTTTCATACAGATTAAGCAAAAAATCCGTGAAAATCTGTGCAATCCGTGGCTTATTCTTCTGTTTTACCTTTTTTCCTTTACAATCTTATTAAATTAGCTGCATGAATAGAAGCCTGACTCTTTCCCTCGGCCTATTGGGCATGGCATTTATCCTCACTGCTTGTGAAGGTTTTTTTGGAAAACGCACTGACCCAGGATTCCTGGATGTACCTGTGTTTGATGACCGCCAGGTGGCTTATGTGCCGATCCAGCCTGTCATAGATGGACTTGTATATCCTGTAGATGTGATTATCGGATGGGATGAGTTGATCTATGTGGCAGATGGAGGAGCGGAGGAAATCATTGCCTATGACCAGGCAGGTGTCGAGCAGGGAAGGTTCCCCATTCAAGGGCTGAATGGCATCGCTCAAGATCGAAGACTAGACATCCTAGCGATAGGGACGCGTGATACCACCATTGCAGGTACTGAATTCACGCTGCCTGCCATCTATCGACTGGACCTGAATAAGTCTGGGACCTATGGCCTCGCCAATGCGACCATCAAGCGCATCGTTACGCACCCGTTTTACTTCAAGTCAAGTACCCCCACGGGGAATGATGAACAAATCACCTTTGAGGGAATAGATATTATAGCTAACAATAGCTACTATGTGAGTCGAAATGGTGGGTCCAATTCTCCCACCCAGTTTGGAGGCCCTGATGATGCCATCTTGCAGTTTAATGACGAAGACACTTACGTCACTCCTGTAGTGGTATCTACCCCACTTGGACAATTTTCCAATTACTTCAAATCTCCCAAAGGCATAACCACTTTTGCCAAGCCTCCACAAAGCCCTGCGGTCAGTAATGAAGGCGGATTCATTTTTGTGGGAACAGGCGATGGCCTTGTCCTCACATCTCAAATCATCGATTTTCGCGAATCGGATTTTGGCGCGAGCTATGTGCCGCGTCCCTTGGCGATAGGAGACACCTCAAAAGCAGACCGCTTTCTATATGAACCGAACCGTTTTGGAAGGCCCGTAGACATCACACGGGCAGGGGACCGCACCAACTATATCTTCATCGTAGATGCAGAACGGGACTCCCTCTACCAGTTCAATGGCCTCGGCCATGAAGGCGTCAATCCGCCTTCAGGTGCTTCAGGGACCAAAGCCATTGTGGCTTCCTTTGGCGGGACAGGCAGCAGCCTGACCCAGTTTCGCGAACCGCAGGGCGTTGCCTACTTCGACCAGATCGTCTACGTTGCAGACGCAGGGAATGGTCGGATCCTTCGGTTCAAATTGACCACAGACTTCGACTAGGGAAATTATTCATTGATCCATTTTAAATGGCTGATAACCAGCAAGTAATGCTTTGGTTTCTAATAAATAATCAGTCAATTTAATAATTAATAATTCCCCTCGTGATCGTCTTCGCACATGCCAATGGGTTTCCCGCTCTGACGTATTCCCAGCTATTTGAATACCTCACGCCATTAGAAATCTCCTTTCCTGAGATGCTTGGGCATGGTGATTTTTCCATTGATAAGGGATGGAGTTCCCTCACAGATGAATTGATCTATTTTATCGAAACCCACCATCAAAAACCTGTCGTGGGTATGGGACATTCCTTGGGCGGTGTCTTGATGTTATGGGCAGGTGCGAAACGGCCTGACCTCTTCTCTGAACTGGTGATCATGGATCCACCTCTCTTCAGCCCTATAAAGCGCTTTTTGATGGGCATGGTTTTAACCTTAGGCGGCGCGCGTTTCATTCCCCCTGTGAAAAAGACATTAAACCGAAGAACCGTTTTCCCCGACCGCGCATTTGCCCGCGACTATTTTGCTTCAAAAAGCTTGTTTCGACAGGTCGATGATCGCTGCCTCGATGATTATGTGCGATTTGGGTTAAAAAATATAGCGAATGGGGAGGGGGTGGAATTATCCTTTTCTGCAAAAAATGAAGCGTTGATTTTTCAAAATGCGCCTTTTATCCTAACTTATCCTCAACCTTCTATTCCGACGACCTTTTTGTATGCTAAAGATGGAGAAGTCCTCGGAACACAAGATATTAAGTGGCAAAAACGCTTTTTTGATAGCGCTGACTTTATGGCTGTTACCGGTGGGCATATGTTTCCATTGGAATATCCAGAAGAGCTCGCATCTTTGATAAAAAGGTTGCTTTCTGAAAAAAATGGACATCCTTAGTGATACCTATACTTGCCTATCCGACTAACCATGAAAATTGATTTAATACCCTATAAATCATTTTCTCGAACATATTAGACTTAACCAGGGATACATATGAAGCAAATAATACCCTATTTCATTTGGTGGAATGTATGGCGTATGATAGTCGTGGCGTTGTTGATCGGGGGGAATTCCCTGATGGCGAATGGACTTTCCATTACCAACCTCAGCCGAGACTCTTTGGCCCAGACCCTAACCTTTGATGTTCAGTGGTATAATAGCTGGCGTCTGGATAGTATCGGGGAACCCGGTAACTGGGACGCTGCGTGGGTTTTTGTGAAGTTTCAACAGTGCGATGCGACGCCTAATACGCCTTGGATCCATGGGAACCTGAACAGTACGCTTTCCCAGCACAATTTTGGTGATTTAGAACCCGTGCTCTCTGACGGATCTGGTACAGGTCTTGACACCGATCTCAAAGGCGTGATGCTAAGGCGGAGGACCAATGGGTTATTTGGTAATATTGCCCCTACGACGGTTTCTCTCCATATTCCCAATATGCAACAGATGACTGCGTACAATGTACGTGTGATTGGAATGGAAATGGTCTTTGTGGACAGTGGGCGGTATGACTTGGGAGCTGTCACTTACTCCAATTCCTTTTCTGCCACAGCCCTACCTACAGATGCAGCGGCACTTACCATCACGAGCGAAGGAGCAATTACCATTAATACCCATGCTTCCAGTCCAAATAATGTTGTTAGTCTATCGGCTAATTTCCCCAAAGGGTTTGACGGGTTTCACCTCATGAAATATGAAATTACCCAAGGACAGTATGCTACTTTTCTGAATACGATCGCGGTAGCCAACCAATTTTCCCATTTCTCCCCGCTATATGTAGGCTCCCGAAATGCCTTGAGTGGAGGAGGAGCCGGTACCCTGGCTAGTTTTTATTCTACACGACCTGATAGACCTCAGAACTCTCTTCGATGGGAAGACTTGACGGCTTATCTCGACTGGGCAGCCCTTCGGCCCATGACAGAAATGGAATATGAAAAGGCCTGTAGAGGAACTGCCACCAACTCAATTTTGGATGAATATGCCTGGGGAACTGTGAATAGCTTTCAGCTCACTTCTCTTACTGCACCAGAGAATGGGACAGAGATACCTGCCAATTTGCCTGCAAACGCCAGTTTTGGCAATACGACTTATATCGGAGGAGATGGCAGTCGAGGCCCCGTTCGTGTAGGGATATTTGCGCTGCCTACCAATACCACACGCGAGCAATCGGGGGCAGGCTATTATGCGGCGATGGAACTGAGTGGCAATCTGGCGGAATTTTATGTGGGGGTGCAAGATGTCACTTCGACTACTGGGAGTGTGAATTTCACAGGCTCCTGGGGAGATGGAGTCCTGTCTGCTGCTGGCGAAGCCAATCAAGCTGATTGGCCCACGACGACGACGGGAGGATATCTCTTGCGAGGTGGCTCTTGGTTTCATAGTGCTGCTGAGATGCGTGTCTCCTCGCGTTCTTTGCCTTGGAATGGTGCTCAAGACAGCTATACAGGAGGCCGAGGGGGGAGATAAAGGCAAGTCCGAATGTCTGATAGGCTGAATGTCTGATCGTTATTGAGATAATTACTCCTAAAAATACGCTTAACCTTAACCTTAATCCTTGAACTTTATAAACCTTCATATACCATGAACCGAATCGTTACCTTTTCCACGCTACTTACCTTATTGTTTTGTACTATCGGCCAGCATGTATTTGCCAACTACATGCGTATTCAGAATGTATCTCAAAACCAGACCAATGGCACAGTTACCTTTGACATTGCCTGGAATAATAGCTGGCGCATCGATGGGATTGGTGCACCCAACCACTGGGATGCTGCCTGGGTATTTGTAAAATGGCGGGAATGTGATGCTATGCTTACTACAGGCTGGACCCATGGTCTCATCAGTACAACATTGACAGATCATACCTTTGGCACATTGCAGCCTACCTTGTCGGATGGCTCCGCCATAGGCATCGACCCCGGTCCCAACAATACGGGAGTTATGCTCCGTCAAAACACCCCTGGTATCTATCCTAACCGTGGGGTTACTTCAGTGACATTAGCCCTCACCAACTTCCCTACAACAGGCGACTACGATGTGCGGGTGTTTGGGATAGAAATGGTGTATGTGCCCACAGGTCCATATGTATTAGGAGGGTATACGGAGAACGATAGGTTAAATCGGGGAAACGCTCCATTTGTGGTGATGAGTGACACTTCTTTGGCACTTAATTATCACAATACTACCTCAATGACCCTTCCAGACAGTTTCCCTAAAGGCTATGACGCTTTTTATTGTATGAAATATGAAATTACGCAGGGCCAATATGCTGCTTTTCTAAATACCCTGAATGTAACTGAACAAAGTCAAAACTATATAAACGCCTATAATAGCTCACGTAATCGCCTGAACAATGGGGGGACGGCACCCAATATCTATTTCAGTGATCGACCTGATCGCGCCCAGAATTACATTGCCTGGACAGACCTGTTAGCCTATATGGATTGGGCAGCCCTGAGGCCTATGACGGAATTGGAATATGAAAAAGCGTGTAGAGGTAATGGGCCATACGTAGGAGGATATGCTTGGGGCAGTACAAGTATTACAGAAGTAATAAATATTGGAACACCTGAAGACGGGACAGAACTGGTGTTAACGGCGAATGCCAATGCACATTTTATTAATAATAATGTAAATGGTGGAGACGGGGGAAGTGGTCCTATTCGAGTCGGGATGATGGCGACTTCTTCTACAGACAGTCGTGTCCAGACAGGGGCTTCTTATTATGGAATTATGGAGTTGAGTGGAAATGTATGGGAGCAATGTGTGCGCGCCTACCCCGATCCCATCGATGAAAACTTTGACGGACAATGGGGCGATGGGTATCTTGATGCCAATGGATTTGCCAATGTGCCTAACTGGCCTCGACAAAATATTGCCATAGGTACTAATGCATATATTAGAATGGGGAGAGGAGGCGCATTTACGAGTGCTGCAGGAAGCCTGAGAGTAGGTGAACGGCCTTACTACCAAGGTTCCTATGGCAATGATAGAAGTTACGATTTTGGTGGAAGAGGAGTAAGGTAAGCAGTACTGTTTTTAGGGGAAATGATGCACAATCAATTAATTGATATAGGTGTTGCTACCCCATGGTCTATTGCTCACTTCCAATAGCTTCCTCATGCACCTTTTTTTCAGGAAACATATCCTTCATTTCAGCAACCCTCCCCTTCGGGTGTGGCTGATGTTATGCCTCAGCCTTTGGCTGGGTAAGCTCTCAGCTCAGGCACCTAATGATGACTGCGCCAATGCAGAGGTAATCGCAATCCCTCAGAACGGATTTGGGTATGGCACCTTTAGCAGTGATACGGTAAGCCTAGCTGGTGCTACATCAGAACTGGGAGAGACTTTCCCGGCAGGCGTCCCCAATGGCAAGTCCCTTTGGTACCGCTTCAGCCTGCCAACCACCCGTGAGGTGCGCATCCTCCTAGACCAGACGGGCAATATGCCAGTGAATAGCGCTGGGTGGCGACTCTATGCCACAGATGCCTGTATTCCTGCACAGGTAGATGCGATTGACCCTCCTATTTTCAATATCGAAGGATTTACACATGCCTGCCTCAGAAAAGGGGATTATTTGATCCAACTGGGTGCCAATCTAAGCGCCAATGGAGACATATTTTTCCAACTCATCGTAGAGCCTCCCAGTGCGCCAGAGATTGATTATGATTTTTGTGATAAAGCGTATGACTTTCAGGTAATAAGTGGAACTAGTCCTAGAAATACGAGCTATGAAGTAGGGTGTCAGTCGTATTTTGAAGGAGAAAAACTCTGTCCAGACAGTAGTTATACCAAGACGACCTGGCATGTCTTCACGACGGACAACCATGTTGATTATACGCGATTTGAAGTACTTGAAAATCCTTTTGACAACAACAATATTACCACGCGAAATTTTGGGTATACGCTCTACGAAGGAGATGTGCGGCTAGACTCTACAGGGCTTACCGTGATAGATACTTGTAATACTTTGTCGCAGATCAGTCAATATAACTTTGAAGCGGCATTTTATCCTTGTTTACTGAAGCCCAATACCACTTATAGTGTCCAGTTACTGTTCCCAACGGACTATTTTGGGCGAATAGATGTGAATATGCATGAGATAGGGGGCAATTTGACTTTAGGTCCTGATCCCATGAATCTTCCTGCTTCGCATCAGTTGGGAACACTAAGTTTTGGGACGATCCATCAAGTAACCGACTTTTTTGCCTGCAATTCACTCACCAAAGATTACGCTTGTCCGCCCATCATTGAAGATTCCATTTATTTATATAACAATGCTACGCCGTACGACATGAATTGGTGGGTGACATTTGATTTGGCTAATCAAACAGATGTGGAATTTTGGATAGATCTGGCTTATAGTCAGCCAAACCCTGTCATCCGGGTGTTTCAAGGCTCTGCCGCTGATAGCTGTAACCTGTCGCTGGTTACAGAAATTAGAGGAAGGACAGAAATCCCTTGTCTGGAAGCGGGAACCTATAGCGTGCAGATTTTGGGACAAATCAATAGCCCCTCATGGCCTGCCTATAGGACCAATCTAGGGACTTCGTCCCGATTGAACATAGAGCTTTCAGCGATCAGTTTGAATAACTTCAAACTCCATACGCCTACGGCCTACGACTCTGTCAATAACCTCAATCCCCTCCAGGTAGGGAATATCTATGGGACTACCCCCAATCCATTTGACTGTGACCAGACGGTGATGCCGCCAGGAGATTCTTGTCATTTTACTTATTATAGCTATAATCGAAATGATCGTGCGATCTATCGGATTATTGAGATTGGTCAGGATGGTATCATGACGGTAGGAGGAGGCAATTGGCGTTATTTACGCTATAAGGTATTTCAGGGAGATGCAAGCACCTCCCCTGTGGTAAATGGGATTTTGACTTCGCTAGTAGATCTTGCTTGCTGCCAATCCGCACGCTTTCCATTCAAGGTATGTGTATCACCTGGGCGCTATACCCTTGTCACTTATGGAGATGTCACAGACATCAATCGCGTGGACCAGCCATGGGTTAGTTTTGATACATTTCCGCCTTCCCAGTTCACGGTCCCCACGATGCCAGATGTGATGGACACCTTGGGCCTGACGAATGGTTTATTCACCATTCACTCAACTCCTTCCTATTTTACCTGCGACTTTGACAACCCTATGACAATCATGGGATATGCGCCTTGCGGAGGGGCTACTAAGCAGATGTACCATGAGTTTTATCTGGCAGATAGTGCGTCGATTTCTTTTACGGATTTGACCAATCAATTCTATTATGGAGGGGGGGTAACCCATCGAATGTTCAAAGGGAGACTGAGTACCAATAGCCTTACAGGACTAGAAAGAGATTGCTTTGGAGGGTTTACGATGAGTAGTTGCGATTTTATGGCGCCTGGGTGGTATACGGTGGTGAGCTACCATACAGGAGGGACCTATGCCAATCCTGCGTATTGTAGCGGGACAGGAGCTGGGATAGGAGATCAAAACTTTTTCAGGATTGGGATCAATGCACCCTATGAGCCGCCTCGTTTCAATACCTTTGCAAAGGCAGAACAAGTCAATGGGGGGAATCCTTTGACTTGGTATCAGCAGCAGGGACATACAGATACCATCCCGTACCATGACACCACCTATACCCTTGGGACCGAATATTTTGACTGCGAAGATGACCTTCCATTTCCAGCAGGTATTGTAGCATGTAACACCTCTTTCAACCGGGTGAGCTACCGTGTATTTACCCTGGCAAAACCTTCACTAGTATATATCATGTCGGGGATTCCTTGGCCTTATAATGGTCAAAACCGCATATATCAGGGAGATATTACCGCACTAACCCCTCCTTTTACTATAGAACATGACTGTTTTACTCAATATGCCATGATGTGCCTGCCAGCAGGGACGTACACGATGGTGTCCTTTGCCAGTGATCAGCATATAGGCCGTAGCCAAACGCCTAGAATTTACCTCGATTCACTTGGCACCTCCAAATACGACCATGCACGAGATGCCTACAACTATGGCAATTTGCCGCGAGATAGTGTGGAGTACTTTGCTGCTGTAGGCGCTCCGACAGACGCCCTGGGCCGTCCAGCAAGCAATGACTTTATTTTTTGCAGTACAACGGCTCAAGCTACTGATCCATCCGATGTCTGTCTTCACGGGAGCACCACATTGCCCTATACCAATCCATGGCCTGTCAACCCACGCCAAAACCTGTGGTATACCTTCGAACTGACGGGGCCAGGATCTGTGGATGTATCAGTATATGGCCTTACGCCGAGTAAGGAAAGCACAATGCCTTTTTCCGTCTATAAAGTAACCAATAATGTATATCCATTGACTGATTCCACTGATTTGGAACTGGAATTTGTGGTGAATAACCAGAATTATTGGTGTTGGTCCCACCATCAGTCTGTCAATATTTTTCGGGATCCTTGTGCAGGAATTACGACTGATCGATATGTTGTTATAGTAGACAGAGAGGAATATAATAATGCTACGGGATCCCATCGCCCCAATATGCAAGTTCAGGTAGGCATAAGGTTTTCAGATATTCCAGGGACTTCGGTCTTGTACGACCATATTTCACAGGCAAACCTTATCTCTGGAAACCCTACCACTACTTGCGCACCGCCCTACAATGCTACGCCTATCGGTGCTGGAGGCACCTTCACAGGGTGTGAAGGGAACCTCACCTGTGCAACCCAGGATGTCACGGACCAAAATTCCTGTGGGGCCAAAACCATTTGGTATCGGCTGGACCTAGAAGGTTCGGGGCGCATTCGACTCAATTATACCCGTACCGATCAAATACCGTCCTTGACAGGTTATGATGCCAATGATATACAGCTATATGAGCAAGTAGTTCCGGGGGATTCTACGACAAGTGGACTCCGGCATATTCCTCTTACGCAAGTATATGCCGACAACCCTGCGGCCAACGGCCCACAATTCTGGGGGCAGTCTTGTTACACGACGGGCACCTATTTCATCATGATTACAGGCTGTAATTTCCCCAATGCGACAGTATATCCTACCGTCTGGCTGGAAGATTTTCCTGGGGATTACTGCCAGGATTCCTTGCAGATGACGGTAGATACCACAGGCTTTTTTCAAGTTTCAGGCCGTGTGGACTGCTGGACAATTGGCGAAGGGCCTGGAGAAATTGACAGCCTGAGTATGGGATGTCTGGGAGTCCCGTCGGGGCTAAAATCGGGGTGGTTTCACGTGTCGATTACAGACACAAATAAGATGGACTTGGACATTAACTTGACCGAAAATACTTCTGCAACAAGCCTAGAAGTCCGTTATCGCGTGGCCAATGGCTCTTGTAATTCTATGACCTTTGAGAACTGTGTAGACGATGGGGTATTTATAGTGCTTAACCTGAAATGTCGTCAAGATAGTGGTCTTTGGATACATGTAGTGGTACCTGAAGGAGATACTGGGACAGTAACCCTCAATGTAACGGCGACGCCTTCTACGGACCAAAGTTGTGAACCGCTGGATCCTTTTGCACCAGTTGCCAATTTCAATTTTACCCCAGGATGCGTTGGAGAACTAATCCCTTTTACCAATCAATCAACAGTCGGTAACAACCTCAGTTATTTGTGGGACTTTGGAGATGGATTTACCTCTACTTTCCAAAACCCAGCTCACGTATTTTATACCCCTGACACCTTCCTGGTGAAACTTGTTGTCAGTGATACTGCATCTGCTGACACCTCTGAAAGATTGATTTTTATTTACCCCAATCCTGATGTCAGTTTTTCTCCCTCTGCCTCTCCAATTACAGCAGGCAACCCTGTAGTATTTAATAATACAACCACCAGTACCCTGTCGACTGCGACGTATTATTGGGATTTCTGTGCAGGAGGTGGATTTTGTAGCGCTGATATGCGCACATTTTCAGGAGAAGTACCCCCTCCTATTACCTACAATGTGCCTGGAAAGTACTTAGTATGCCTGACGGTAACCAATGGAAACTGCGATAGTACTTTTTGTGATTCTATAGAAGTGAAATTTGTCAATTTCTTTGGGGGTGGACCTTATGATGGCTTTGACCAGGATGATACGGTGAACTGTCCTACAGTCAATTTCTTTACAGGCGGTCCTTATGATGGTTTTGACTGGGATGACACGAGCAACTGCCCTACGGTCAATTTCTTCACAGGGGGTCCCTACGATGGTTTTGACTGGGATGATACGAGCAACTGCCCTACGGTCAATTTCTTTGCAGGAGGTCCTTATGATGGTTTTGACTGGGATGATACGAGCAATTGTCCTACGGTCAATTTCTTCACTGGGGGCCCTTATGACGGTTTTGATTGGGACGATACGAGCAATTGTCCTATGCCTAACTTCTTCGCAGGGGGGCCTTATGATGGCTTCGATTGGGACGATACAAGTAATTGTCCTATGCCTAACTTCTTCGCAGGGGGGCCTTATGACGGAGCTGACATGGAACTTGATCCCAATGCCTGTCGGGACACAATGGCTTCTCCCTTTAGTGGTGGTCCCTATGATGGGGCAGGGCTGACAGAATCGCTGCTGGATTGCCCAATAACCTCTGTATGGGCTGGCGGCCCCTTTGACGGGGCAGGTGATGCGCTGATTACAGGCAATTGTGCCACGATCAACTTCTTTGCTGGAGGTCCTTATGATGGGTTTCATGTAGATGACACGAGCAATTGCCCACCTCCAGTCAACTATTTTACAGGAGGACCCTTTGACGGGTTTGACTTAGGTGACACCAGCAATTGTGTGACCGTGAATTTTTTCACAGGGGGTCCCTATGATGGTTTTGATTGGGATGATACGAGCAACTGCCCTACGGTCAATTATTTCACTGGCGGCCCTTACGATGGCTTTGACTGGGATGATACGAGCAATTGCCCTACGGTCAATTTCTTCACAGGTGGCCCTTATGATGGCTTTGACTGGGATGATACCAGCAACTGCCCTACGGCCAATTTTTTTACGGGTGGCCCCTACGATGGCTTTGATATGGGAGATACCAGCAACTGTGTAGAGGTCAACTATTTTACGGGTGGCCCCTACGATGGCTTTGACTGGGATGGGAGTGGAGGGATAGACCCCATTTCTACCACAGTCTGTCAAGGGGATACAGCCTTATTAGTTGCCAGTGTAGCTACAGACTGGTATGACCAGCCAGTGGGTGGGAATCTGCTGGCTACGGATACCAATGCTTATCTGCTCCCGAACCTAAATGTGACCACACAAGTCTATCTCGAAGACGTTTGCGCAGGTGGGACTGCCCGTGTGCCAGCCACAGCACATGTCATCGACAGCTTAGATGCGAATTTTACCTACTCTACCAATTGCTATGGCGTAGCAAGCTATTTTGCTAGTCAGACACTTGTTGCAGGTCCTTCTACCCCAACAATAGGGACAGAAATCACAGGTCTGGGATTAAATGGAACCTCTCCCTCGTTGAGAGACATGAGTTTTTCTAGTGCGGGTAGCAGTTCATTTGGAAGCCTTTTCGATGGAAATACGACCATCAGGGCGTGGCAAGGTGGCAACACAGGAGCGGCCACACTTTGGGTCCAATGGAACTATTTTCAGCCTTGGTCTGTAGACCGCATTACTTGGTCTACTTATGGATCTAACCCCACACAGTATCCGACAGCAGCAAGACTATACTACTCCGATGGAGGACCTTGGGTATTGGTAAAAGGATTTAGCATCAATGAATTGAACACCTCCCAATTTGATTCTGGCCCTATTTGTGAATCAACCAATCGGTATGCACGCCGCTGGAAATTGGAGTTGGACGTCACGTCTGCCAATGCTCCTGACTGGAGTGAATTTCAGGTGTATGCCAATCAAGCTACTTCTACGGGGAATGTAAGTTGGGACTTTGGCGATGGCAGCCCTATAGCTACTGGCAACAATGTCAGCCATGCCTATACCACAGGCGGCACATTTACCGTCACGATGACAGCGAATGCCGCATGCCCGTGTGCCAGTATTGCAACGGAGACCGTGATGATCGATACGTGTATCATCCTTCCACTTTTGACGCAATATCTAGCTGGGGAAGTAGTAGGCGAAAAAATCAGGTTAGACTGGGAAGTAGAGGGGAAATTTGTAGATGCAACGTTGGAAAAATACCTCAATGGGCACTGGATCCCACAGGCTGAGTTTGTGGATGAAAACCAGGCGTTCTATTCGCATATAGATAGCGAAGTACAATATGAACGGAGCAACCTCTACCGCGTTCGCGTATGGGATGGGGACGTCGTCTTATACAGCAATATGGTCGAATTGACCCTCGACATTCAGCTTCAAGATATCTTAGTCTACCCCAATCCTGCGATGGAGGAATGGACGAAAGTCCGCCTACGTCTCCCAGAACAGGCGCTTGTCGAGATCGAATTGCTAGATGTCCTGGGCCAAACGATTGAAACCAGCAAAGCTGTTTCCTTCAAAGGAGAGCGAAGCTTCGAGTTTGCGCTTGACGATTTGTCTGAAGGCCAGTACTTCGTCCGTATCTGGATCGATCAGGTACCGCATGTGGAGAAGCTGGTGGTGATGCGGTAGGAGAAGAAGAGATTGCAGAATATCGAACAAGGATTGAAGATTGATGACGTAAAGCGTTTTTGCACTTCTTCAATCCTTGTTCTGTCCTTCGGCAGCGCTCAGGACAAGCAATCATTATTCTCCAATCGCTTTTTTCTTTATGCGCGCTTCTTCCAATACCGCATCAGCCCTGCCACGCTCATCCAAGCGGGATTCGCCGCTTCGTATTGGGCGATGGCCTCATCCCCAAGCCCCGCATCTCTCAGTTGCTGATCTGTATAGGCCTGAAATAGCGGCGTCATGGCCTGGGCATCCAGGCCTTTCGTCATCTGCCGCTTGATCCAGTCGGCCCAGCCATCGAGAATCTGCTCCAATTCCCCCAAATGCTGATCGATTGCCTCAATGGGCCCATAATGGGTCAGGTAAAGTGCTTTTGGGGAAAGGCTTTTTAGCAAAGAAATAGATTCCTTCCACGCTTCGATATCAATATCAGGCGGCGGACAAGGCGGTACCACGGGCCCACTTTCTATTTTACATCCTGCCACATCCCCAGTGAAGACGATGTCACTCAATTGCCAGGCAATATGGTGAGAGGCGTGTCCTGGTGTATGGTGCGCAACGAAGCGGTGTTCCCCGATTTCGAGGACTTCATTGTGTGCCACGACCTTTAATCGCTCATCCGCAATCGGCTCCATATTGCCCCAAAGCTCCTCCATCTTATCCCCATAAATCCGTTTCGCAGAATTGTACAACCGCTCCGGTGACGCGAGGTGGGGCGCACCTACGGGGTGGACATAGACCGTCGCGCCAGCTTCGGCCAACGCCCATGCAGCGCCCGCATGATCAAAATGGATATGACTCAACAAAACATGGCGAATATCACTCGGCTGATATCCTAAGGCATCCAATCCTTTCACAAGCTGGGGATAGGTAGAATGCGGCCCTGTCTCTACGAGAATCGGCCCTTCGCTGGAAGGAATGACAAAAGAGGCGATGGTATGCTCGTGGTAAAAATGGAGGTCAATAATGTGGATCATAATAGGTAGCTGTTGCGATTGAACCGCAAATATGCCATTTTGGAGGGAGAAAGAGAAGGAGACCGGCTTCGCCTGCGAGATCGTTCGGCCTGAGGGCCTCACTGCGAGATCGCTCGGCTCGAAGACTCGCCTCTCTACGAGACCGCTACGCTGCGAGACAATCATTTGAGCTTGAATTTGAACTTTATATGGCTACACACAAGACTTTTGCAATGGCCGCTATCAAGGGCCTTGAACTATTTGGACAGATATGGATGCCAGAAGGTGAGCCCAAAGCCATGATGTGCCTTGCACATGGACATGGCGACCATAGTGGCCGCTACGCCCATATCGCTGAATTCTTGAACAAGCAAGGGATTGGCGTATATGCCTTTGACCATTACGGGCATGGAAAGTCTGGTGGGAAAAGAGGAACGATTCCTAGTTATGAAGCGGTATTGGATTCGATAGAAGCCCTGGTGAGACAGGTGAAATCGTCGTATTCTGAAACTCCTGTGTTTCTATACGGGCATAGCATGGGAGGAAATCTTGTGGCCAATTATGTCTTAAGACGCGATCCACAGCTAGCTGGAATCATCCTCTCCGCCCCATTCTTTCGCCTCGCTTTTAAGCCTAATGCTTTTGACTTGTTCCTTGCGAAAACGATGCTCCCTATCGCCCCAAATTTCACCCAGCCCTCCAAACTGGATGTAAAAGCCATCTCGCGAGACGCTGCTGAGGTGCAGCGATATGTAGATGATCCACTAATTCATTCTCAAATGAGTCCTCGGTTGTTTACAGGACTGATTCAGGGAGGTGAATATGCGATGGAAAATGCGAGTTCTTTTTCACTTCCATTGCTCATCATGCATGGAAGCGGCGATCGCATCACCAGTTTTGAGGCCAGCGAAGCATTTGCCAATAATGTACCAGGCGATGTGACCTGGAAAGCATGGGAGGGGTATTTTCACGAAATTCACAACGAATCTGAAGCAGATAAAGCACCTGTCCTCCAAGCTATTGGCGATTGGATTATGAAGAAAGTTTAATGTTTTGTGTTTAAAGTTTTGGGTTGTTTTCCAGACTTAAAACCCAAAACCCAAAACCCAAAACCCAAAACCCAAAACCCAAAACCCAAAACCCAAAACCCTACAGCGTTTTATTGGGATTCTTTATTTCGTCTTCTCTTGAAACCCCTTCCAATACCTCGATATTGATCCCATCAGAAAGGCCTGTCTTGATGTAGTGTTTTTCAAAATTTTGATCCCCCTTTTCCACTTCTACATATACCTTGTCTGCATCTTCGAAGTGTAATAGGCTTTCGTGGATCGCCATGACGCTGTCTCGGCGAGCCAGGACGATATCTGCATTGGCGCTATAGTTGGCGCGGATGAAATAGTCGTCGCGCAGCTCCATCTCAGCACGAATCTCGAACTGAATGGCGCCATTCTCCTCTACGCCTTTAGGGGCAATATATTCCAGTTTAGCGCCAAATTGTGCTCCTTCTATCGCCCCAATGGTAATTAGCAAATCCATCCCTTCTTTGATTTTCCCTACTTCCGACTCGTCTACTTTTCCCTCAAAAATGATGTCATCCATATCTGCCACCGTCACGATGGTAGTGCCTGGATTAAAGGTATTAGCTTCTATGACTGAATTTCCTTCTTCGATGGGGACGTCTAGCACCATCCCCGCGGTTGTCGCGCGGACCTGTGTATTGGCAGCATTGCCCGCCTTGGCCGTGGCACCTTTTCGAATAATTTCTAAGTTGTCTTTGGACGCAGACAATTCCTGCTGGGCATTCTCATAAGCTAGCTCAAACTGCTGAAAGCTAGCTTTGGGAATGACGCCTTCATCAAAGAGTCCTTTGTTGCGGTCATAATCGCGCTTCGCGTTTTTGAGGTTGATTTCTGCCAATTTGACGCGATTCTCGGCATTGTTGAGGTTGATCATATTGGGAATGATCTTGATTCTCGCGATGAGGTCGCCTTTTTTGATTTTGTCACCTGGGGCGACATAGAGCTTGTCGACAATCCCAGAGACCTGAGGGACAATGTCAATTTCTTTACGTGGGATGACCTTTCCTGTGGCCACAGTTTTATCTATGATCGTCGCAGTGAATGCTTGCTCCGTAGCATACCGAGTCGGTTCTTCCTGATTTTTGCTGTAGAGAAAAAACATGGTCCAGCCGAAAGCACCAAGCAGTAGGAGAAGGAAAAATATTCGGAGAAAAGTTTTCATGATAAAAAAGGAGGTTTGGATAAGAAAAGGGGAAAACTGTAAATAATCACTAATTCTATTCTTATTCTGCGCGAAGCGCATCTACGGGTTTAATGCTAACAGCTCTTACGGCTGGTAAGAAACCTGCTAAGGCACCAGCAAGAATGAGAATAACAAGGGACCAAGT
This sequence comes from Bacteroidia bacterium, assembly GCA_030430575.1. Lineage (GTDB taxonomy): Bacteria > Bacteroidota > Bacteroidia > J057 > J057 > JAUIGE01. Next base: position 28,759 of record JAUIKF010000004.1, read on the forward strand.
AGCGGATTCAAATTGAACCAGCGGATTGAGGTACATATCATTTTGTATAAATTCTTTGGAAATTTCGACGAGAGCCGTGCCAAAGATCATCCCTGAAAACCCCGCAAGCGTGGTCAGGATTATGGATTCTGCGATCACCTGACTCGTAATGGAAAGAGGCTTCGCCCCTATAGCTCGCCGTATCCCAAATTCTTTGGTTCGTTCCTTCACAATGATGAGCATGATATTGGTCACGCCGATGATGCCTGCCATCAAGGTGCCAATCCCAATGATCCAGATCAGGACATCAAAGCCCAAAAACAACCCTTGAATTTGGTTGAATTGTTTTTCCATATTCCAATGTCCAAATGCCCGGTCATCATCGGGGTGCACTTTGTGGCGCTTCTTCATATAGGCAACCACCTTGTCCTCCACAATGGAGGCAGAGATTCCTTTTTTAGAAGTGATGGCAAAAAAGCCTATCACATCGCCATAGTTGTAGGCTTTTTGGAAAGTGGTGAAGGGTAAATAAATGGTCGACTCCGTCCGCTCGCCCCGATCCCCACCGTTTTTGGAACGAAATATCCCCACCACTTTAAAATAGACCCCATTTACCCGAATATATGCTCCTATAGGGTCCTCATCTTTATCAAACAAAATAGCTTGAACTCGTGACCCGATCACAGCTACCTTCCGCTTATCTTCTATATCAAAATCATTGAGAAAACGTCCTTCAAACAGATCTATCGGCTCTACCTCTCGGATCACAGGATAATCACCCATGATCGTAAAGGTGCCCGTATTGATTCCGCGCGTAGCTGTACTTCCCCCTCTCCAACCGCCTAGGCGGTTGCGGGGACAGACAAGCCCAGCCTCCTGCACATTCTGGCGGATCGCCTCATCATCCCCGTTTTTCATGTTAAATGACCTGCCTGGTGAGAGCCCTTTATAGGGCATGGTAGTAGAGCGAGACCACATGAAAAAGCTGTTGGTCGCCAGGCCCGTGTAGTCCTTATGGACGCCATTCTCAAGGCCACGCGCTACCCCCAGCATGATCACCAGCATGAAAATGCCCCAACCTACGCCAAGGGCCGTGAGGAACGTCCGCAAAGGGTTTTTGGCGAGCGTCTGGAAAATTTCGGACCATTTATCTATATCAAACACAGGAAGAGAATTTAGAATGAAAAATGAAAAAGCATTTTGAACTTGAGTTTGTACTTGAATTTGAACTTCTCTTATTCCGCCCGCAACGCTTCAATCGGCTTGATAGAAGCTGCTTTGAGCGCAGGGAATAAGCCTGCCAAGGCACCCGCAACGACGAGTACGATGACCGCCGTGATAGCGATACCCAAATCTACTTCTGGATACCGGAAAAAAGGCGTAGGCGGCATGACGGTGTTGACAAGCTCCAGCAAGCCGATGCCTGCTACTAGCCCGATGTACCCCGAAACACTGGTGATAAAGATCGCTTCTTGCAAAATCATAAATACAATGGAGCGTGGTGTCGCTCCGATCGCCTTGCGGATTCCGATCTCTTTGGTACGTTCTTTCACCACGATCAGCATGATATTGCTGACGCCCACGACCCCTGCGATGATCGTCATGATACCGATCACCCAGATAAAAACGGCAATGCCGCCAAGCACTTTTTGAAAGCGCTGGAACTCTTTGACATTGTTGCGAATATGGATGGCGCGCTGGTCTTCTGGGTCAAAGAGATGCTTCTGTGACATCTCTTGCAAGAGGTCATCGGCGATGACCATGCTTTCTTCCAGCGTAGCGTCGCCGATGGTAAACATGACTTGGTTCACGCGATTGGAACCGCCGAAGGCGCGTTGGGCTGTACTCACAGGGATATACACCTTTTCCTCTTCACTATCACTCCCCTCGTCACTGAATATCCCTACTACCTTGAAGGCAACCCCATTGATCATCAGGTGTTTACCCATCGGGTTCTCACTTTTGAATAAGGCATCTTTTACTCTTCTTCCGATGGCCACTACCTTCCTGAAATTGGCTACATCTTGGTCATTGACATACCTCCCTTCGGTGATAATGGTATTTTCTATATGCACATATGCTGGATGGACGCAACGGACATCAAAGGAGCCAAATTCGCTTTTATAAGTGACTGTGACTGAGCCAGACAAGCGAAACCGGCTGCTTATGTGTTCGACCCCATCCACTTGATCTTTGATGAGGCTATAATCCTCATTGGTGAATCGGGTGACACGTCCTGGTTTCAGCCCTTTATAAGGCACACTGGTGGTCCCACCGAACATCCATATACTATTGATGGCATCATCCCGGAACATGTGCTTTACCCCATTTTCCAATCCCTTCCCCGACCCCAAAAGGATAATCAGGATAAAAATCCCCCATGCTACACTGATCGATGTCAGCAGCGTCCGCAACCAGTTTTTGCGAAGAGAAGCGAATATTTCTTGCCATTTATCGAGATCAAACACGGGAAGGGAATTTTGAATTAAGAATGAGGAATTTTGAATGGAAAATGAAGAATTGTTGGGGATAAGCACGATAAAAACAGTGTCAAATCCTTGGGAAGGCCCGTATTATCTTGAACTTGAACTTGAACTTGAACTTGCCTGCCTTTCTCTTCGCTCATCCTGTTCGATCAGCCCATCTCGTAGGCGTATGACACGATCCGTTTTGGCAGCAATATCTTCTTCGTGGGTCACGATGACCACGGTGATGCCTTCATCATTGATGGCCTTAAGTACTTCCATGATATCATTGGAGGTCTGGGTGTCAAGTGCCCCAGTAGGTTCATCTGCGAGGACAAGTCTTGGCTGGGCGATGAGGGACCTGGCGATGGCCACGCGCTGTTTTTGGCCGCCAGAAAGTTCGTTTGGCAGGTGTTCAGCCCAGTCAGCAAGTCCGACTTTTTCGAGGTAATCCATCGCTCGCTGGTTTCTTTTGCGTCTACTGACCCCCTGATAATAAAGTGGAAGTGCGACATTCTCCATGGCATTTTTGAAGGAGATGAGGTTAAAGGATTGGAAAACAAACCCTAGAAACTTGTTGCGTAGGACGGCTGCTTGCGTCTCATTTATGTGTTTGATGAGGGTATTGTCGAGGTAATATTCACCCTTATCATAACTATCCAGGATGCCAATGATATTGAGTAATGTAGACTTGCCCGAACCCGAGGGGCCCATGATTGAGACAAATTCGCCTTTGTCGATCTGCAGGTTGATGCCTTTCAAGACGTGTAAGCGGCGGGTCCGCCCTATGGGATAGGACTTTTGAATATTGGTCAATCGTAACATGTCGCGATGGGTATTTGGTACAAAACTACAAAGGTTGGCATTTTTGTCAAGAATTACAGACCTTGGACCATTATTAGCACCCTATATTATATTTGTCCTCACTATATTTCCCTTATTACACATGGACCATTATTTGAAAGCCAACCAGGCCCTTTGGAACACTTGGACGGATCAGCATGTCAACTCGGAATTTTATGACAATGAAACCTTCAAAGCTGGCAAAAATACCCTGACAGAGATAGAAATGGACGAAATGGGGCCGCTTGAAGGAAAGCGTTTACTCCATCTTCAGTGTCATTTTGGGCAGGATACCTTGTCGATCGCTCGACTAGGTGCGGAAGTCACAGGGGTAGACTTTTCCGACAAGGCGATAGGCGTCGCCAGGCAGATGGCGGAAGAATTGAATATTCCTGCCACGTTTGTGTGTTCAAATGTCCTAGAACTGATTGGACGAATTGTCGATCCCTTTGACATTGTATACACTGCTTACGGGACGGTCGGTTGGCTCCCCGATATCTCTCTTTGGGGAAAAGTGGTTGCACATCACATCAAGCCTGGCGGGACGTTTTACATGGCGGGATTTCATCCATTTTTCCAGATGATGGACGATAAAGGGGAAATCACTTACGAATATTTCCATCGGCCTACGCCAGATGAAGAAGAACCTGAGAATTCCTATGCAGGAGCCAGCCACCTGCCGATGAAGGAATATTGGTGGAACCATAGCTTGAGTGACATCATCAATGCCTTGCTCACGCAAGGACTTCATATGGAACATTTCCACGAATTTCCCTATAGCCCTTTTAACCTCGGTGAGCACATGGTAGAGGTAGGCCCTAATAGGTGGCAGTCCAGCCGCTGGAAAGGGCATATCCCTTATGTGTATTCGCTGAAATTCCGAAAAGAAGGGGATTAAGATTGGAGAATTTGCTCCGTTTTTCATTCTATCATTCCCTAATTCTATTATCCACTCATTATCCTTTTCTCCACGCTCATTCCCTTTTCTTCAAGCTTGAGTATGCTAAAAAAGGTGTGAGGGCCGTTGTATCCCTATCTTTGAGAATTATTAATTGATAGATAATTGATTAATAAGTCCCAGAATGCTATCACAATCATCATCTTAAATAATCAAAGCTATGAAAAAACTCTTGTTGGTAATCTCTGCGCTCCTAGTAAGCCAAATCATGATGGCTCAAGGTTTAAAATTCGGCCCTCGTGTCGCGATCAGCTCCAATTCTATCAAAGCATCTGATCTAGTCGTCACGAGTTCTGCCGCAGCCCAAGACTTGAAATTATCTCTTCAGGAAGGAAACTCGAAATTGCAGTTAGGGGTATTTGCTCGGTTAGAATTGTTGGGATTGTACGTCCAGCCTGAATTGCTTTTTAGTACCAATAAAATCCAGTATGCATGGGAAGATGCTGTCAATGGCAGCAATACCCGTACAGAAAAATATACCCAATTGGATATCCCCGTGATAGCAGGGATCAAGATCGGCCCGATCCGTGTACAAGGGGGACCCGTCTACCAAATGAATTTTGGTTCAGCTTCTGACCTCGTGGATGTAGACAACTTCATGCGTGAATTTGAGACAGCGGATTTGGACATCCGCGCTGGGGTAGGGGTAGACATTGGTCCACTGATCATTGATGTGACTTACCAGATTCCGATGGGAGATACGAAAGATATCCTTGTAGTAGACGGCATCAATTATGAAATAAATACGCAAAAGGCCCACCTCGTAGGCAGTGTTGGCTTTGCGTTCTAATAGGGTTATTGATGGAGAGATTGACTGATTAATAATTCGAAAATGCCAATCAATCATCAATCAATTTATAATCATTAATCTATAAAGATCCCCTTTGCGCTTGAGCGGTGTGTCCCCTGGATGCATCGCTCTTTCCTTTTGGTTCCAATGAATTTTCCCCTTCGCAGTAGGGTCAGGACATGTCCTGACCCTACTGCGAAGGGGAAAATTGCAGCATAAAAAATCCCGAATTTTCATTAATGAAAATTCGGGATGAGCAATCTTTATTAAATATGATTGATTTACTCTACACTTCCATCTCCAAAGTTGATGGACAGGACGCGAAATTCTGTGCGGCGGTTGGCCTGCTCATCGGCATCGGTGACTTCTGGATAGATGAGTGGGTCTTCTTTCCCAAAGGCGTACCAAGTCACGCGATTCGGATCAATTCCACTCATCATAAGGTAACGAACAGCAGCACGGGCACGATTTTCAGATAATCCCTTATTATAATGACGGGAGCCATTCATATCTGTATGAGAACCCAACTGAATGGTGATGTTTGGATTTTGTTCCAATAGATGCACCAAGCTGTCCAACTCTATGACGGCATCGTCACGGATGTAGTATTCGTCAAAATCGTAATAGATATTTTGCAAGACGATAGACTTACCGAGGACGATGGGTTCTAGTTCTATGTCAATATTTCGTTCCAAATCTTCTGATACATCTCCTGTCACCACTTCTACTTCATTGGCAAAATACTCTGGTGCATTCCCCAGAATCTTATAGGTCGTATTCTTCTCCAATTTGAAGTGATAGCGAGCAGACTGGTCTGTTTTAAAAGTATCAATCACAACCAGTGCCTGATCTCCAATTCCAAGGTCGGTTACCCTATAGCGAATCGCAGTTGCGAAAGGAATCGGCAACTTCGTCTGCTTGTCACGGATACGCCCCTGAAGGGTAATCTCTACAGCTGCTGGGCGATAATAGATAGCGCGTCCCCAGTAGATGTCATATCCACCCGCACCGCCACGGCGGTTGGAAGTGAAGAGGACGGAAGAGTCTTCGCTCATCCACATGCTGCCGAGGTCATCATAGGTAGAGTTCACGGGTGAGCCCACATTGACAGGCTCACGCCAGTTGCCTACTTCACCTTCCGCGACAAAGATGTCAAATCCACCAAAGCCAACATGGCCTTTGGAACTGAAGAAAAGCTTATTGCCAGCTTCATTGAGGAAAGGAGATATCTCATCAAAAGGAGAGTTAATAGTAGGTCCTGCATTGACAGGCTCAGACCAGCCATTGCCTACACGACGTGTAAACCAGATATCGAGTCCGCCTTCACCACCATCGCGGTCAGAAGCGAAGAAGAGGGTTCTGCCGTCTTTAGAAATGGCTGGATGACGGTCATCTGTAGAGACAGGTTTCGTTTTTCCACGATCATTGACTACGACATTGCGGGTACCATTGATGCCTCCTGGCATGGGGCGAGGCTTGCTCCAGCGTTTTTTGAAGGGATCATAACGAGATTCGTAGATGTCGTTATTTTCGACGCGTTTTTTACGAGCGGTATAGGTGTAATACACATTAAGCCCAGTAGCGGAAAAAGTAGCCGCCGCGTCATCGCCCTTCTTACGATTAAGGGGTTTGCCTAGGTTGACGACATCCTGCCCAAAGGTACTATCGTCTTCCATGACTACACGGTAGAGGTCTGCTTCGCGGGGGTTGCCCGTAAAAGCATCTTGCTTTTTCTTTTTCTTTTTGTTGAGGGGGCGCTGAGATGAAAAAACAACGAACTTATCTTCCTGGCGCTGATCCAGGTATGCGGGAAAGTAATCCCAAGCCGGAGAGTTGAAACTCACTTCGCCTATGCGAAATGCAGGGCGATCCTTATCATAACCTTGTATAAGGTCACAACCTTGGATTTCGAGCTCAGCAGCACGGAAATAAGCATCTTGTTGCGGGTGTCGGCGCATGAATTCATTGAAGGCTTCTTTTGCCTTGCGACAATTGCTGAGCGTCTTATAGATTTCTCCTATGTGGAAATACACCGTATCGTTACGGCTGGGCGATATCTCAGTCGCCTTGCGATAGAATCGAAGTGACTCTTCATAGTCCCGTAAAAACGAATTCACCTTACCCAAGCGGTAGGCTGCATGATAATTGTTGGGATCATTGTTGAGGACCTCTTTGTAAAGGTCTTCCGCATCTGAGTACTCCTCCGATGCGTAGTGCTCATCTGCTTTGGTCAAAATCTTATCGCCCCCTTTTTGGGCGAACATCAAACCAGGGATCGCAAGCAGCAAACTGAGCAGGGTAAAAGCCGGAATTAGCCGAGCTTGTATGCGTCTCATATTCAGGAAGTAAGTGGTTAAAATTCAATAAATTAACATATAAGAAAGGCTGCTATTCATGTCCAAACAAACTTAGAAAAAATACCTGTAGGACTCAATTCTTTAAAACAAAATAATCCACAAGAGAAAGTCACTGGCCAATATTGCGACAGCAGCATATACAAATGCGGATATGGTGGCACGTCCTACCCCTTTGGCACCTCCAATTGTCTGAATGCCTTTAAAACAGCAAATAAGGGAAATTATCAGCCCAAATACTAGTGATTTAATCAGCCCGCCCATCAAGTCAGACACTTGGAAATAGGTTTTGACAGAGGAAAAAAAGGTCTGATAGGTAATATCGAGAAAATAGGTAGCAACACCAAATGCCCCCAAAAGGGCTACAAAAATCGCAAAGAGGGTCAAAACAGGCATCATCAGGCTGAGACCTAGGACTCTTGGCAAGACCAGATAACGCACGGGGTCGATGGACAAGCTGCGCAAGGCAGCTATTTGTTCGGTTACTTTCATGCTGCCAAGCTCTGCGGCCATAGATGCTCCAACTCGACCACTGATAACCATTGCCGTCAATACTGGCCCCATTTCCATAAAAACGACCTTTGCTATCTGGCCCCCTAATATAGAGAGGGAAACCATCCCTTTGAACTGGTAAGCGCCCTGCCAGGCGATGATCGCTCCTGAAAACAGGCCAACAAGCATCACTAAAGGCACTGAATTGACCCCAAAATGGTCCAACTGGTGCAAAACGCGTTTGCGGTCGCGAAAACTAAAGCGCAGATTCAGGGTGACTTGCCATAGCAAATATCCAAAGTCTCCCAGACCTGCCAGCCATCCTCCAGAACCTACATGCGTATTTTTTGCCATGAGCGCACAAATTACGGGTTTTTCCCGATATTGGTGAGGTGATTTATGTCTTGACACATAGGGCTACTGCCCGCTTGAGTTATACCCTCGAAGTGGTTTTTCGCTATCTATTGGGAGTGAAATACCAATTGGTTTTGAAAATGCCCGAGAAGGCAGAGGCGCAGGATATCGTGATCAATTATACTGGGAAAAAGGTGCCTAACACATTTTTTATCCCTTGTAGTGGGTTCCTCGATCTCACAGAGTTAGCTCCGTTCCCTATTGAAATGGAACTAGGAGAGGTTCCTCTTTTTTTTACCCTGAAAAACCCTCAGAAGGATTTTTCTTATGATCTTTTCGCTGCTGTATTTTACCTCATCACTGAATATGAAAAGCAACTAGCGCCTCGATACGATCGGCATGGGCGCTATGACGAAGGCGCTTATATGATGCATATTCAAAAATGGCATCGCAAGCCTTTGATCCATCTCTACTGCGAAGCGTTGTGGGATGCGATTAAAGCAGATTTGCCCGAAAATTATCGAGCAAAAAAACCATTTGAATACACCCTTACCTTTGACATTGATCATCCCTGGAAGTATGTATACAAATCTCCTTGGGTAACGCTTGGAGGCATTGGAAAACGACTATTGAAGCGCCAATGGGCGGATGTGAAGGAACAATTAAAAGCCTTATGGACGGGCAAGGACCCATTTGATCAGATGGAATTGATAAGGGAAAAGTGTCCGCCAGACAAGACCTTCTTGTTTTTTCTCATAGATCGGAAAGGCCCAGAAGATACGCGTTATACTTATCGTCATCCGCGAATGCGGAAGTTGGCCAAAAGAATGTTTCAGCAGGGGTTTCAAGTAGGGATCCATCCTTCATACACTAGCTACCTGGATCCATCAAGAATACGCCACGAAATAGACCAACTGGCGAATATCATCGGAGAACCGATTACGCATTCGCGTCAGCATTATTTGCGCTATCGCATGCCCGAGACGTTTCAATCTTTGATTAGCGCAGGGATTACTGACGATTATAGCCTAGGGCTATATAGCGACATTGGGTTTCGGACCTTTATTGCGTGTCCTTATCCTTGGTTTGATTTAGCGCGAAATCAGCAGACGGCCTTGATGTTGCATCCAACTATTGTGATGGACAGGACGCTCCAGCGGTACTTGGCGCTGGAGCCAGAAGTTGCTTTGCAAGAAGTAGAAAAAATGGTGGCAGAAGTAAAGGCTGTGAATGGGCATTTTACCCTTTTGCTCCACAATGATTCCCTCAGCGAATCCGGCGAATGGCGAGGCTGGCGGGAGAAGATTTTGAAAATAATAGAAACAATTAGTTCCTAACACTCATTTCAGAAAAAACTCAAGTACAAATTCAACCTCAAGTACAAGAAGAAGCATTGTATTTGAACTTGCATTTGAGTTTGAGCTTTTCTTCTTTACTTATCCATCCCATCAATCGCGACCTTCAGGTATAGCACCATCGCCCCAAAGTTCTGCATCTGAACAGCGCCTGTCTCCAACGACTCTGAGACGGCTTCTACCACGAAATTCAATAGAAAGGGTTGGTTATAGTCATCCATTGCTTTTTTCACAGCGACAGGCACTTCATTGCCCGTATCTCCATCAAATACCTCCAGCAATTGAGAATTAGCTTCTTCGGAGCGGTCGAGGTCCAGCTCTGTCATCTCTTCCATATGGTCCTTGCCCCAACTCATCATTTTCCACAGCAACACCCCAAAAAAGAACAATAATTCTTGTTCCTCGTCATTGAGCAATTCTTCCCCTACCTCTACCAGGTAAGCCATCAAAAGAGGTTGGTCGTCACTCATGTCTGCGATCACCTGGCCCATGGTATCTTCAGACCATTTTTGCGTTTCATGCCATACAGCATCTATTGTCGATTCGGGAATGGTAAGCATAAGGGGAAAATCAAAATGAAAGTTAAAATGAAAATTAAAATATGTCCTTAGCAAAGCCTAGGGTGAAAAATGATGTGATTCATACCTCACGTTGAACACTTGAACGCTATTGAATATTGAACCTATTCTACCCTACATATCGACAAACCCGTCTAGGGCTGTCAATAAATGAATGGCGAGCGGCATGGCGACCTTTTTGCCAATACCGGGACTAAAGATAATCGCAATAATATAGCGCAGAAGAGCCGGTTGGACATATTCCTGCGCAAGCTCTTCGAGGCGTTTTTTGAGCGCTACAGGATCCTCCTGTGGGATAGGAGAGAAAAGCATCATATTGAGGATTTCTCCTTCCCCTAGCTCATCCATGCTGATTTTTCGTGAGGGCCTGAATTGAGGGTTTCGTTGAGAAATCATAGCCCACAAGCAGATGCCTGTGAAGAGCAGTAGTTCTCGCTGATCCTGATCATAATACGATTCTTCACCCTTGTCTAGCAAGTAAGTGTATAAATCGGGCTGCTTGGCCAGGAAGTCCAATCCAATTTTTTCCAATTCAGAAGCATCCATCTGGTCTAGCTCATTTTGTATTTGGAAGACTTCGTGTTCAGCTAATGGTCTCATGTGTAAAATGATTAATTGATAGATTATTGATTGATTAATTTTAAGCAGCTAATAATCAATAGGTAAGTGTGCTTAGGTTTAAGTTAATAATCCGTCAATTTGACAATAGGTAATGCCTACAGGCGTCACTTCAATTTTTCTTTGAAAAATTGAACGGCAAAGATAAGGGAATTAAAAGGTAAAAGCCTCATTGGGAAAGGTCCCAATGAGGCTTTTACCTTACTGATGGATTATTCTTTATTAGCTGGCACTTCTAGCTCCTCGCTCAAAAAAGACTGAGAATGCTGCTGCTAGCATGCCGCCAAAAGCTACCCAAAATCCAGGCCCTGCCATGCTGAAGAAACTGAATTCAGTCCCTAATTGGGCACCCAGGAATTTGAAGATAAGCCATGCGGCAGCGGTGAAGAGCAAAGTGAAGAAGATCCCTCGCTTATATTGCTTGCCGCGTAGTCCTCTGAAAATATAACCGAGGGCATATAAGGCAAAAATGATGGGGCCTAAGCAGATGAAGATTAAGCCTATGACAGACATTCTTTCCTTCGTAGTGGTGGTTTCATTAAATGTGTCCCAAAGAAAATCTACCAAGCTATCACCTGGCAAATCAGCGATGACTTCGGCTTTCTCAAGGCCCGACTGGGCGATGCTGACGCCACTGATCGTCATAACTTCTTGGCCAGCGACTTGGAGGGTGAGGTAAGGAAGAAATAAAGCGGCAATGATGGCGATGCCAGCAAGGGTAAGGATAATTTGTTCTAATCTCATAGCAATCAAAGGGTTTTTCGCAAGGTACGAATTATTATCCTGTATCGTTCAGGTGCAATCTGCGACCTCAAACGATGTCAGGGCCATTAGACTGACCTCATCTGCCAATAGACAGAATTGATTAATTAGTGATTATTGATTGATTAATTCAGCTACTACAAATCAATAATGAATCAATCAGTAATTAATAATTTTTATGCCGCAGGCAGCACAGACTTATCAGCAAAATGAGCCAACTTCAAGCGCAAAGCTTTCCGCGCTTCAAAGATGTGACTCTTGATGGTGCCCAACGGCAAGCTCAGGATGTCGGCAATCTCTTCATACTTATACCCTTGACAGTAAAGGATAAATGCCGTCCGATGCGCAGCTTTGACAGTACGCATTGCCTGCTCAATATCGTCTTGAGCGAAGTAGCGATCGCCTTCATTGCTTGCGACGCCTGAAGCAATCAATTGACTGCCGCCCGTTTCGAGCTGCGTCATCGCCAGCCTCCGGCGCTTCTGCTTGCGGCATTGCGTCAAGAAGGTGTTTTTCATGATGACAAATAGCCAGGATTCCAGGCTAGTGTCGTCACGGGCTTCGAATTTCTCGCAGTTACAGACTGCTTTGAGGAGGGTGTCTTGCAGCAAATCTTTTGCTGCTTCTTCGTCTCTAGTCAAACGAAGGGCCTGTGGCCTTAGAAATGCTTGTGACCAGGCCAGCTGTTTAGTGAATTCATCAGTGTTCATAGTTTCAATCATTACTATAAGTTCAAACGTTACGCAGTATTTATTGTTGAGAATTGTCATTTTTATTTTGAAATAAATTGAGATAGGCTAAAACTATTTGTTGTTGGCTGGCATCAGATAGAATATACTTTAGTCCTGATAGATTCCCTGTTTAGGCTTTTGGTCATATTTTGAACCATATAAGACATTTAAGGGCATATAAGGTGACAAAAGGCGGTTTTTCTTAAATGTTCTTATATGCCTTATGTGGTTTAATTAACATGGCTTTTTACACGGCCTAAAGTATAGTTGTGTACTAGTAAGGAATGCATCATTAAATGCAAATGACCTAAGCCACTTTGAACTTGAGTTTGAATTTGAATTTCTTCCTTTCCCTATGAATCATTTGGTAGAAAAAGCACAAACTGGTGACCCCAAAGCACTCAATATGCTTGTCCAGGAATGGTATGGCCCGATCTACCAATTTGCATGGAAGTATTTTCTCTCCAGAGTTCATACTGGCGACGCACGCCATTGGGCACAAGAGGCAGCCCAAAAGACATTTGTGCAGGCGATAGAGGCCCTGCCCCGGTTGAAGGACACGCAGAAATTTCGCGCTTGGCTCTATCGCATCGCAACCAATTGTTGTCGCCAAGAGCTGCGGAGCCTGGGCCGGCGCCCTACCCAGCCGATGGGAAACCTGCCTGCCGCTTATGTGGCGGAATTGGAAAATGGGCAGAGCCATTCACAAGGACCTGAAGCGCAGCTTCAGCAGGAGGAGCTTTCGGATATGCTGCGGCGAGCGATGAATGAGTTGCCCGAGGACCAACGAATCGTCTTGATCATGAAAGAATATCAGGGCCTTAAGTTCCGGGAAATTGCGGAAGCGCTGGAGATCTCCGAGAATACTGCCAAATCACGTTTGTACTACGCTTTCAAACACCTCCGAAAGCAAGTCGCGATACAGGAATTATTGATTAATCCATGAACAATGAATGATATACAGATAGGAAAGTGGATGGACTACCTCTACGGAGAAATGTCCGACCAGGAGCGCAAGGAATTTGAAGCTTTCCTGGAGGCGAACCCTTCAGCCAAGGCTGAGCTGGAAGCTTTTCAGGAAGTCAGGCAACATTTGCCTGCTGATGATGCGCCAGCGGCCTCTCCTCCGATCATGGTGATGCAACCACGACAGCCAGCCGCTCCCAAGCGATGGCTTGGTCGTCAATGGCTCGGCGTTGCCGCTGCGGTGCTTTTGCTACTGCTCACTTTCAGTTGGCTACAGGTCAGGATGGAATGGACGGACCATTCGATGGTGCTGAGCTTTGGGGAAGCGACTCCTCCCAAAACGGAGGCAGAACCCTCGATCCACTCGCTCATAGATGAGCGGGTGAATCAAATAGAAGAAACCTTGTTGGATGCACGCCTCTGCGAACTAGAGGATAAACTGGCAGCAGGATTTGCCCAATGGGATAAGCAATTAAAGGCGACTACTCGCCACCCTCGCCCAGTGGAACTCTCGCCAGAGATGGTCGCAGAACTGAAGACAGCAGTCGCTGCAGAGACTTATCAGGCTGTAAGCGAATGGATCCAAACCTCCCAAGCCTATCAACAAACGCAGACAGAGACACTTTTGACTGACTTTTCCGAATACCTGGCCGCCCAGCGAAAGGCAGATATTCAACTCATGGCCCTCGCATGGGAGGAGCTAATGACCAAGACCGATCAGCGACAGTGGGAGACAGAGCAGTTGATTGGGCATGTGATCAATCATCTTCAGCAGGAAAAATCGCCCTAGGAATAAATCAAAATTAAAATGAAAGTTAAAATGAAAATTTGCCCGTTTAGGGCGCTGGAGGAAGTAAGTGCGGCTGGGATGAAACGGGCGTGGGCGGATAGAAGGGGGGGCCTTGGTTAGCTCGCTTCGATTCCTGTCCTGAGCCATGCCGAAGGATTTTGGTTACTTTTTTCTAAAAAAAGTAACATAACAAGAGAACCATTTATCCACTACATAAATCTATTTACTAATGAAATCATCCCTTCTAACACATACCCTCAACCTGTTGATAGTCAGCCTATTATTTCCTGCAACACTATTGGCCCAAAACAACCAAGAGATAGCGAGCGAACTGGAAATCATGAAGGAAGCACTCAAACAAGTTTTCCTTTCTTCCAATCCTCAACCCAGCATCTATCATTGCAAGACAAGTAGTTTATCTGCTACGTATCAGCCAGGGTTTGGCATTATCCTGACGGCACCTACCTACATGACTTCCAGTCGCTATAACTTCCAGTTTAGAGGTGGGGAGTCTGTTCCAGCTCCTTCAGTTGCGCCTAGCAGTGGAGAGGCAGAGAAAAGCCAACAGGCGATGCTAGATGCAGTAGTCGACAATATGCGCTTCTTCCTGCAAAACTATGGAGACCTAGCCTATGGACTGGACAGCGAGGAAAAAATTCTGGTCATCTATGAAGGGAGTAATACTCAAGTCGCTTCACGCTTTCAAACACAAGGGTTAACTTTTTCGCTCGCTGATAAAGCGAATGCTCAGATCACAGCCCAAGTACAAAAATCGGAGATAGAGGCTTTTCGCAAGCAGAAATTAACAGAGTCGCAGCTTCAAGAGCGGATTGATGTGGAGTTTACGGAAACGCAAGAAGATGCTGACCCTTCCTTCAAAATATTGGCCAATATCCTCAATGAACAATTGAAAAACCTCGCCTCCAAAGATGAGCCCATGGAAAATGTAACCGTTTCTGGAGCAGGCAGCAACAGCCAATTACTAGCCCTTACGTCAACACTTCGCATCCTTCCCAAGGTAACTTACAAGGTTGTAAAAGGCCTTGGCGTGACCTACGAAGTGTCTCTTCGGAGCCGGAACACCTTTTTTCCTGTCGCGGCCGTTGCTGGCACCCAAAAAGACAACAGCACAAATGAAGGGGAGGCTTCGAAGGACAATGCTAATGACCTCGATGAAAAAATAGATGAGCAATATGCACACCTTAAGTTGATGCTGCAAGAAGATTTGGTCAAATATGGTCGTACCTTACGCGCCCTAGAGGCAACAGAATTTGTCACCATTAAACTCACCAATGCACCCTGCAATGCGTGTGAAGCACCTGCAACCCTGACGCTCAGCATTAAGGTCGAAGATCTACAAAAGTATGACCGCCGGGAAATAGACCTGGACGAAACGATCAGCAGGATTGCCGGAACGGAAGCAGGAAGTGCCTCAGATCTCCGCACAGGCACCTGGCGCGTAGCCCCCTCCGGAGTAAGGAAAAACAGAAGTTTTGGAGGGAATGAGGAGTAGGAAGAAAATGATTAGATGATAAAATGAATAAATGATAAAATAGATTAGCAAAAACATGCCTATTTTATCATTTATTCATCTACTCACTTTATCATTTCTCCTTCTCCGCCCACACCAGCACTTTCCCCGTCACCAAAGACCCAAAACCATCCCCGTCAACTTCCTGAGTCTCATGGATAATGGCTTGATTTTCAAGTGCTCTGACGGCAGTTCGATAGGCTTTATTTCGAAAAAAATCGTCAGGGAGCATCAGGGCCAAAAAGCCATCTGGCTTAACCAGGCGCAAGCATAGCTCCACCAACTGACCACAACGCTGACGCTCTTCTGCGGTGGCTTCTTCCTCAGGCGGACAAGTCATCAATAAATCAAAGCCTTGAAAGCTGCCGTCTTGAGGATTTAATATTTCTGGAAACTGGTAGCGCCATTCAAAAGTCTGATGGGCCATCAGTTCGCCAGCTACTTGCAAGCGCAGGCGCGCAATCTTTTGGCGAAGCTGCTCTGCTTTTAAAATTGCTTTGCCTTGGTCTTCAGGCGTTTGGGCAAAATCAAATAAGGGATTTGCTTCCAGGCTTTGCATATTTTCCAGGCGCTTCAAGCGCTGATAGGCAGGCAGGCTTCTGCGGAGTTCCATGCGGAAGTTTTTCTGCATGTCGGTGAAAATGCCCCTTGCCTCTGCCCGCGCTGCTGGCGAAGCACTATTTTGGTACATCCGAATAGCAGAAAGGTAAACACCCAATCGCAACTTATTGCCTTTGAGCATTTTTGCAAGATGTGTTTCCAGATTAAATCGGCTGTGTAATGTATCTCCATGACAGAGGTGATGCGCTAGATCGGGTATTGCTGGCAGCTCTTCCAGGCCACTCGCCGCATCATAATGCGCCAACCTCAGGAGCGCAGACCAGAGCCTTAACTTACTCTGGGCCAAGGCCTCAGCAGATGACGAAACGCCAAAAAGTTGTCGGGCCAAGGTGTGCGCTCCATTTGCAAAAAAAGCTTCATAGACGCGCTGTACTTCCTTATTCGCTTGGCGATTATAGCCGCCAGGCCCTGCTGTGACTTGATAGGGAAAGGCTTCGCCCTTTTTGGTCTGAAGGGTGCCGTCACGGAAGCAGACACGCTTCATCGCAGGGGTTGCCCGTTGACCAAAGTATGCCCATTCGTGCCTAGCCGCCAATAATCCTTCAAAAGCGCCTTGCAAGACCTGCCCGCCCCCAGCGGCAGGGTCACAGATGGTCATTTGGTCCAGGTAATGCATCACCTCATTGGAAGGCAATGTCTTGTATATTTTGGCCCATTCTTGACTGTCACACTCGACATTCAGTTTGTTTTGTAGCCAAAGTGCCATGGCCTTTTGCGCAAAGGAAGTAGCGAGTTCCTGAGGCGGGCCCTGAGGAGAAGGGCGTTGGGAAAAAGGGGCATTCATTTTCCCCAACCCTTGCAAAACAGTTGCTAACAGATCTTTACTGCCTTGTTTTTTGGGAAAGGGCATGGAGCTGACCGAAATAGAATCTTCTTCAAATACATGTTTTTCAAAAAGCGGTAAGGGTAAAGCAGGCGTCATGCTAAAAGCACGTGTGGACCGATCCTCACCAGCGCGCGGCATCACCTCAAAAAACAATTGCTCCAGCTGTTCCCAGCTGTCTATCTGCTGAGGCGTCAAGAATCGATAAGCTTTGTCCCCTCCATGCCATTGGACGAGTTGATGCTCAAGCTGTCGCATCAGGAGCAGGCGATACAGCCAATGACTCGGGAGCGATTGTGCGACTTCCTTCCGCTGAAGGGGGTAGCCCACCTTCGTTTCCAGTCCTTTCAGCACATCAGGCTTCAGCGCTTTTTGGCACAATGCCAATAAGGATTGGGTTCCAGCCTCTGGGGCTTTCTGCCCCCAGATGGTTATGCCAAAACCTTTGGAAAGGTTTTCTGCCACGGCATCCATGCCAGCTCTTTTGGCCTCTTTTAAGTACCCAATGCTCATTTCATACGCGTTTGGGTGTAATTTAGCTAAAATAATTAGTATTTAGAGAATTATTGATTGATTAATTGATAAATTATTGATTGGGGACGGGTCTATTTTACCCTGCCCAAAAATCAATAACGTTACGCCAATGAAACTCTTCAGCTTCATTGGCTTCGACAAGCTCAGCCAACGAAGCTGAAGAAACCCGACCTCACATACCCTCACTTA
The DNA here is from genome assembly GCA_030430575.1 of Bacteroidia bacterium. Lineage (GTDB taxonomy): Bacteria > Bacteroidota > Bacteroidia > J057 > J057 > JAUIGE01. Next base: position 46,492 of record JAUIKF010000004.1, read on the forward strand.
AATTTTGCGAGGCTTTGCGAGCAAAATTTAATATTTAGGAAAAAAGATCAGCGATATCTTCTGGTCCCAACTTCTTCAAGAAGCCACTTTCCGTATGGATAATGTCTGCTGCCACGGCCATCTTTTTTTCCTGGAGTTTCAGGATTTTCTCCTCGATGGTGTCTTTACAGATGAGTTTGTAGGCAAATACTTTTTGGGTCTGGCCGATGCGGTGGCTGCGGTCGATAGCCTGCTGTTCGACGGCAGGATTCCACCAGGGGTCGACCATGAAGACATAATTGGCTTCGGCGAGGTTGAGACCAAAACCCCCTGCCTTCAGGCTGATGAGGAAAGCTTTTTTGCTTTCGTCCTGCTTAAACGTCTCGACCAGCGCTTCGCGATTTTGGCTTTCGCCCGTCAGGGTGACGTGGCCTACCTGACGCTTGGTGAGTGCTTCGCTGATCAGTGAGAGCATGGTCTTGAAGAAGGAGAAGATCAGCACCTTATGGCCTTCGGCCAATACTTCTGTGAGCATCTCCAGAAGCACCTCCATCTTGGCGGATTCATCCGTGAATTCCCCCTCCTCCTCGCTCAGGAGCATGGGCGAATTGCAAATCTGTCGGAGCTTTAGAAGACCCTGTAGGACGTAAACGCCCGCTTTGCCAGCACCTTCTTCTGCTATCTTTTCCAAGAGCAAATCGCGGTATTTGTCTTTATAAAAGTCGTAGACTTTGCGTTGGGCAGGAGCCATCTCGCAGTAGAGGATTGACTCTGTTTTGGGAGGGAGTTCTTTGGCGACTTCTTGCTTTTTGCGGGAGAGGATGAAGGGATAAACCAGCTTCCTGAGCTGATTGGCAGCAAATTCGTCCTTGTCTTTGTCGATGGGGTTCGCAAATTCTTTGCGGAAGCCTTCCAGGCTGCCGAGCATGCCAGGGTTGAGGAAGTCCATCTGCGAATAGAGGTCGAAGGTGTTGTTCTCGATAGGGGTACCTGTCATGATCAGGCGATTTTTCGCCTGTAGGAGCTTGACCGCCTTGGCGATCTTGGTGGTGGGGTTCTTGATGGCCTGGGACTCGTCGAGGACAACGTAGTGAAAGGGAAACTCTTTGAGCATTTCGATGTCGGAGCGGACCAAGCCGTAGGTGGTGATGATTAGGTCATATTGGGAAAATGTATGGGTGTCCTTGGCCCTGTCCGAACCTGTATGGCGCAAGACCTTCATTTTGGGGCCAAATTTCTCGACTTCATTTACCCAGTTGAAAACGAGGGAACGAGGCACTGCTATCAAGTGAGTCGCACCTTTGTGCTCTGCGGAAATCCGCATGAGGAAGGCAAGCATTTGCACCGTTTTCCCTAAGCCCATATCATCCGCCAGGCATCCTCCCCAGCTAAATTCATCCAAAAACCCCAACCAATTATAACCTTCCTTCTGATAGTTGCGAAGCTTAGCTTTCAGGCCTCGGGGAAGCGTCGTTTTCTTAATAGCTTGGAAGTTTTGCAGCTTTTGCCGCTTTTCAAACAGTTCTTGAAAGACGCTCTGATTGTCGATCTCGTCATACAGCTCATCTATCAGGCTGACCTGGAATTGGGAAACCTGGAGGTTGTCTTTTTTTAGTTTGCCGATTTTGAAAAGGCTGCTGTACTTCTTGAGCCACTCTTCGGGCAAAACGCCGATAGAACCGTCGCCGAGTTTTACATATTGCTGGTTGTTGAGGACTGCGCGACGGATATCGGCTAGTTTGACCTTTTGCTTCCCAAATGTCACTTCCATCTCCAAGTCAAACCAGTCTGTGCCGCTACTGGCTTGTAACCTTACATTTGGGCGGTTGGGGTTATATTTCAGGTTTTTGAGGTCCTTTAGCCCCAACATTTCTACTGCTGCTTCTTTCAATTTCGCAAACACCTCAAAAAACCATCCGCCTTCCATCACCTGGCCCACCGGCAGAGAAAAGTAATGTTCCACCATCGGCTCAAATCGCGGGTGCAGCCCTTCCATAAATGCCTGGAATTCGTGTTCCAAGGCTTCGTCTCTTTTGAAAATCAAGATTTTGTCCGTCGCCGCCTCTTTGAAAACAAGTTGTTTTCCCCCATCTAAATAAACTTCGCGAAATAGGTCATTCTCAAACTGATAGTGGACAGCAGGAATGAGGACCAAATAGGATTCTACTTCTTTTACATAAAGCTTTTTTGCCCCTACTCCTTCAATCTCCTCGATGTCCAATGCATTTCCGATAATCTTCACTTCAAAACGATCCATCAGGGGGATGAGGAATTCATCTGTAAAAACGCCAAGGTCTTCTTGGCGAATGCGATAGGCCGTTTTTTCGCCAAAAAACATCGTCGTGCGGGCACTCGCTTCATCGAGAAAGTAAAGGCTATCCCTACGCCTGAGAACGCCGTAGCTCAGCAGTTGGAAATCGGAGAGGGCATAGCCGTTTTCTCCGATCTGTATCTGGGGTTTAAGTAAATAATGTGTTTTGCTTTTGCGAAATTCGAAGGAGAGCTTAGGGAGGATATTTTGTGGAAAAATCCGGGAGGTTTTGCCGGCTGGAATGGTGTCACGATAGACAGGCTCTTCACATAAATAATGCTCCTCTTGAAGCAAGAGGGGATAGACCTCTAGTATTTTCTGATGATGTGCTTGAAGCGCTTCTATGTCGAGCTCTTGGTAGTTGCCGAGACGTCCGTAATAGTCATTGTTCATCACGGATGCCCTTCGCAAAATATCGAGGATCCCAAACTGCGCCTTATTGAGGTCATACGCTAGGTGTTGAATCGTCCGTAAGGGGGCGCCTAAATCCCCATTTTTTTTGCGCTTGCCCACGAGGAGGTCGAGGTAAACGCCAGGGAGTTTACTGGGCGAAAAATTCCAGAGGATGCCGTAATTGGGCTTATCTGTGCGAAAATCGTCTTCGCGGATTTTTAGGTCTGGCTTTACATAAGAAGCGATTTCTGATTTCCAATCGGCAAATCCTGCGATTTTGGAGAGGCCCGGGTCTTTGGGGGTGACTGTAATCTCGGGGTAGCTCATTTCCACCTCAAATTTTGCCTCCCAGTCATCCGTAAGGCTTACGCCGTATTCAGCGAGTTTTTCCCCGATCTGCTCACTGTGGTCTCTCAGGAAATAGAGCGCATCCTGCTGAGAATCCGTTTTTTCAACTAGGACAGCCAACAAATTGTAGCCGTGTTTACACAAGGTAGGGTTAGAAGAAGGGACGCAATTACATTCGCAGATGATTTCACTATCAGGCGACAAAGAAAGCTTGGGCCTATAGGTCTGCCTGCCATGTTTGATCACACCACTCAACTGGCGACCTTTGAGTTCAACTTCTTTGATAGCGTAGTCCCATGAATAGAAAGCCCAAGTATCCTTAAGGGATACATCAGAATATCTCTTCAGGGCATTGAGGTGGATGGGATTGGGAAATTTAGGGGGAGCTTTAGGGGTAGAGGGCTTAGGTGCTGGTTTTTGAAGGGTTAAGGGAATGTTTGAACTCTCTCCTTCTTCCAGGTGTTCCAAGGTATATTGCAGCCCATTCGTATAAAACCCCGTCCCAAATATGTCTTCCAATTCCAGTAAATCATCCTCCAGCTCCATCAGCGCTGCAAATGCGTGTTTACACATGTCCGTCCAATTATAGGGACAATCACAGGAGCTACTTATTTTTAAGGGGTGGTTAATATTGAACAGCTCAACCTGGTAGGTTTTGGTTTGTGTCAGGCTACCTACATTATATTCTGCATAATTCTCTGCTGGGTCTAGGAGAATCAATTCTATCTCAGATTCCAGGTAGATACCCTCTCCCCGCCTGCATATTTTATCGTGGTTGTTCTTCTTCAAAAACCTCCTAATATTTTCATGGACTTTCATAGCTCGCGAATTTATTCTATTTTACCACAAATCTAAAAAATAGTGGATCATTCTCACCATACATCGATTACCATCGACCTAAACGCGTTGCGTCATAATCTAAAGGAAATCCGAAAGTTAGCCCCTGGAAAAAAGGTCATGGGGATCGTAAAAAAAAATGCCTATGGACATGGGTTGGTAGGAGCGGCTAAGGGCCTTGTAAGTGAGGGCGTTGACTACCTTGGGGTCATCTATCCAGAAGAAGGCATCACGCTGAGAGAAGCGGGGGTCACTTGCCCTATCTTAGTGCTAGGCGCTACCTTGCCTGAAGACTTGCCTCAATGCCTCGAACACGACTTAGAACTAGCAATTCTTTCCATAGATCACTTACACGAGATGGAAAAAGCGGTTTCTGCAACAAAATTGAAGGCAAAAGTGCATTTGAAAATAGATACAGGGATGGGACGGATCGGAAGTGCATGGCATTCGAGCGGAGCATTTATCTCTGAAACCCTCTCTGCGGACTTTGTAGAAATAAAAGGAATCTTCACCCATTTGGCTTGTGCTGACCTGCCTGGTGACAGCTTTTCAAGCGAACAAGTGAGGCGATTTGAGATTGTCCTCAAGCAGTTTGAGGACCTGGCTGGATGGCGGCCCATGGCGCATATGGCAGCGTCTGGAGGGATTCTTCATTATCCAGAAACACATTTTGACATGATTCGGCCAGGCCATCTTCTTTATGGGGTCTTGCCAGATACAGGGGCTGACCAAATATTGGATTTGCAGCCTGTACTTTCGCTTTATACCAAGGTCGTATTTGTAAAAAAAATCAAAAAAGGAGAAACAGTGGGATATGGCAATAAATGGGCAGCTCCTAAAGATACCCATATCGCGACCATTGCGCTGGGATATGGAGATGGCTATTCAAGAAAACTTACTGGAAAGGGTGTCAGAGTAATTGTAAATGGCCAATCTATGCCCATTGTTGGGAGTGTCTGTATGGACCAGATTATGATCGACACAGGGGAGACCCCCTTAGCTATAGGAACGCAAGTAGTAGTAATCGGCAAAGAGGGAAACCATGAGGTTCATGTCCATGAACTGGCCGACTTACAGGCTACAGTCCCTGACGATGTCCTGTCAGGACTGAATTGGCACATCCCTAGAACCTTTTTAAAAACCACGTAACGCTATGCTTAATAAACTTCATCAACTCAAATCCCTCATCGGCAATACGCCGATGATGAAATTAGACCATCCTAGGCTTGAGCTATATGCCAAGCTTGAAGGGTATAACTATTCCGGTAGCATCAAAGATCGCCCAGCCTATGTCATCATGGAAGAAGCGATCCGGACCAACAAAGTAGGCCCAGATACTACAATCATAGAATCCTCTTCGGGAAACTTTGCGATTGCCCTAGCCAGTATGTGCAAAAACTTGGACATCAAGTTCATTGCCGTGATTGATAAGTTCACCAATCCTGCGAACGAAGCCCTCTTACGTGTCCTCTGCCACGATGTCATCAAAATTATGGAGCCAGACGAAACAGGGGGTTGTCTGCTCAATCGCATTCGCAAAATCAGAAGCCTCCTAATAGAATTGCCAGATGCGTTCTGGCCCAATCAATACGAAAATCCGCTCAACCCCAAGGCCCATTATGAGGGGACAGCGATGGAAATCTGTCGAGACTTAGAGCGACTGGATGTGATGTTCATCGCTGTGAGTTCAGGGGGAAGCGTGACGGGCGTCTCTCAACGGGTCAAAAAAGAATTTCCCAATTGTAGAACTGTTGCGGTAGATGCCGAAGGTTCTGTTATCTTTGGCGCGGCGCCGCGTCCACGCCCCATTCCTGGAATGGGTTCTAGTATGCGCCCCAAAGTGTTGGAAGCTGCCAAAATAGACGAAGTTGTCTATGTCAATGAACACGAGGTGGTCAATGCCTGCAATGAATTGCTCAATGACCATGGCCTCTTTTTGGGAGGCTCCTCTGGCGGTGCGTATGCTGCGGCATTGAAATATGACTATGATGCCTTAGGCGTAGAAAATCCTGTTGCAGCTTTTATTTGTGCTGATATGGGAAAAGTATACCTTGACAATATCTACAATGCCGATTGGGTCGCCCAATTGGCATCGTATGAACCTAACTACAATAATTAACGAATGCCCACACAGACCCCCATTTTCATTATTAGTTCAGGCAGGACGGGCTCTACCTTACTGGCCCATATGCTCAACAGGCATCCTGATATGCTGATCGTTTCTGATTTATTTGAACCCGTAGGCGATGAGCCTTACTTTCACCCTGAGTGGTATGTCAGTGGTCCCGAATTCTGGAACGTAATCAGCAGCCCCTCTTTTCCTCAACGCATCAAGTCTTGGCGTAAAAAGCCTAATGCAGAACTGCTATTCCTTCCTGATGACGACAACCTCGTTTCCCTTCTTCTGAGTTATACCATCCCTTTTGTCTCCGATGATCCCATTGCTTTCTTTGAAGAACTGAAAGGCGAAGTCTCTGCTTTTCCCAACGACAATATGCCTGGCCAGATGATTCGCCTTTTCGATCATCTGCGCGACAAGGTCGGCAAGCCGCTTTGGGTGGAGCGTACAGGCGGTTCATTGCCACATACAGAGAAAATCCTACGACTCTGGCCAGATGCCAAGATCGTACACAACTTCCGTGACCCGCAAGAGATTGCGATTTCGATGATGAAAGGCTCATTCTTTAGGTTGTATTTGGAATTGGAAAAAGATCCGTTGATGGGCGAATGGGATGAGTCTTACTTCCCTCCGGTGGAGGAAATGGGCGCCATGCTCAACCGATGGTTTGTCGAAGCTGAGAAAGCGTTTAGCGCTTTCCCAGCAGAGCGAATGCGCACGCTTCGCTATGAAGACTTGATGCAAGACACTGAGGCGACCTTATTGGAACTAATACCTTATTTCCTAGAGCGGGAAGTCACTGATGTAGATAGAGATTGGGCAAAAGCGGAAGCCTCAATTATTCGCCCTTCCTCTTTGAAGTTTTCAACATTACCGCCTGACACGCAAGCAAGGTTGGCTGATGCTGTTAAGGAAAGCCGAGCATTGCTGAATTATTCAGGGTAAAAGAAGCAGAAGGTTAATTACCTCTCTAATTCAGCCCTATTTTCATATTTTAATTTCAATTTTGATTTACATTTTTATTTAACACATGGGAATTCTCTATATCAATGAAGCAGTCATGCGCGAGCTGGGACTGTTGGATCAAAAAATGCTTGGAAGTGCATGGGAAAAATTGGCGGATGGACTGGTCGCCTTTGGTGAAGGAAGGGCCAATCTGCCCTTAGATTCTTATTTGAGGACGCCATCAGACACGCAGTTTGACCGTATCATCGCGAAGTCAGGCGTGGTCGAAGACATCGCAGGGATCAAGTGGATCGCTTCGGCTCCCTTAAACACTCAAAAAGGCTTGCCCAGAGCGACAGGATTACTGATCCTCAATGACATCGTCACAGGCTTTGTCTATTCCATCCTCGATGCAGTTCCGATCAGCAATGTCCGCACAGCGGGTTGCTCCATGATTTTCCTTAAGCACTTTCGCCCCAATTTCAAGCGAGCTGTGATTTTTGGGGCAGGGGTACACGGTCGGGAGCATTATCGGCAATTGATCTATGGAAAAGAGGCAGGCCACTTTCCGAACCTGGAAGAGGTATGTGTCTATGATTATTACCCCGAATCCGCCGAGAAATTCAGTTCCGAATACGCCGAAGACATCACGGTTCTACGAGACCTAGGAGATGTCCCTCAGGACGATACAGCGATCATCTATTGCACCAATGCTTTGGTGCCTTATGTAGGCCCAGAACATGTCAATGGCTACAACCGCCTGACGGCGGTTCATATGAGTCTCCGTGACTACACGGCAGAAGGACTCGCCGCTTTTGACTACTGTGCTTCAGACAGCACGCAGCACGTCGCTAAAGCCAAGACATCTGTCGATTTGGCTTCTCAAGCGGGCTTGCTAGACTTGGACACCGTCCATGAATTACCTCAACTCCTCATCAATGAGCGGGCGGGGAAACCCAATCCATTCCCCGCAGAAAGCAGTGTCGTTTTTAATCCCATGGGGCTAGGAAGTCATGACTTGATGCTTGGAAGACATGTATATGAACTTGCCAAGGAAGGCGGTTTGGGCATAGAACTCCCTGTATAAGGAGATCAGAAAATGGAAATAATGAAAAAAATCTTCCATTTGCTTGCACTAGGGCTGGTTTTTAGCCTTGCCGCATGCACAGAACAAACAAAGGAGCCGCCGAGTGAGACGGTTCCTTCTTCATTTTCATATGTGATAGAGGTAGCGGATTTGCGTAAAAAGATGAATACCTCTTCCGCTTATTCCCTGATTGAGGTTTCGCTACCCACTTCCTATGCAGAAGGCCATATTCCTACTGCACGATCCACCTGGCGACCTGCCTATTCCGATAGTACCTATCCTTATGGCGGGATGCGTGCATCGCGCGAGCAAATGGAGACCCTGATGGGACAGTTGGGAATTGGCAGTCAAGACACGATTGTGGTATATGATGAAGTAGGGAGCTCAAATGCCCTCCGCTTTTGGTGGTTGCTCCAGTTATATGGGCATGAAGCAGCAGTTGTGTTAAATGGAGGAAAACCCGCTTGGCAAGCCGAGGGATTTCCCCTTTCCCAAGAACCGCCTGCCATTTCCCCAACCCCGTATCACTTCCCCAATGAAAAAAATGAAGCACTCTTAGCGACCCAAGCGGATGTCCGTCTCGCAATAACAGATTCTCAGACCATTCTGTTAGACACCCGAAGTGTCGAAGAATATACAGGCAAGTTGCATAAGAAAAGTGCTGCACGGCCTGGGTGCATTCCTACCAGTATCAACCTCGACTGGGCCTATGCGATTCACTACGGTGAAGATTTTCGCTTCAAACCCAAAGACGGACTACGTCAGTTATTTGAAGGAAAAGGCATCACACCTGACCGAAAGATCATTGTGTATTGTCATTCAGGTGTTCGATCGAGCCATACGACTTTTGTCCTTCGAGAACTCCTCGGCTACCCTCATGTCCAAAACTATGACGGATCGTGGATTGAGTGGAGTCAAGAGTAGGGAGACCGCTCGGGCTTCGAAGACTCAGCCCTCGCTGCGAGATGCGAGATCGTTCGGCCTGAAGGCCTCACTGCGAGACCGCTCGGCTCGAAGACTCGCCTCGCTACGAGACTAAAGGCAGGTCATTTTGTCTCTTATCTCTTGTCTCGCAGCGAGCCTGAAAGGCGAGCGGTCTCGCAGTGAGGAGCAAAGCGACGAACGGTCTCGGCTCTCGCAGCGAGCGAAGCGAGCGGTCTCAGAAAACCACCCCTATCGCTGCGAATGTATTGACATTGAGGTAATAAGCTGCTTGGAGGGGATTGTCGCCTGTATTGCGATAAAGCCCTGGGCCGATATGAAATGACCAGTAGCCATGTTTGGCAAAGGACCGCTGCATGCCCCAGACTGGGCCGATACCAGATATCAGGTCGGTATAGGTCGTTGCTGTGATATATGGGGCTGCTAAGGCGATGTAGTTAGCAGAGAATTTGTGAATGGCCTTCTTGAGGCGCTTGCGCCGCAAGAGATTATAGTAGTAGCGTAGCTGCAAGCTCGCGTAGGGAATGGCGATCAATTTGATGTCGCGCATCCCGCGTAGGTTGATGAATCCAACCTCATCAAACGATGCGCCCCCTTCAATGTATAGGGTGATTTGTTTAGTAGCTGGAGCTTCTATGCCCCAGCCAAGCCCTACGAGGTTAAAGCGCAAGACGGGTTTCTTGGTGATGAGGGTATCCCATAGCGGTTGCTGGGCGCAAGCCTGGGATGAAAAAAAGGAGACTAAAATGAAGAATAGAAGGTAGAAGGTAATGTGCTTTTGATACATAAGAGGAGCCCTTTAGCCCTCAAGATAATCGCAAGCCTTCGCAAAAAATAGGCACTTTTTTGCCCCTATTCCTTATGTCTGGTGATTTTTGCCCCTATGGCATTGAGGCGATGCTCGATGTGCTGATAGCCACGATCGATCTGATCGATGTTAAAAATGCGTGATGTGCCTTGGGCAGACATCGCCGCAATGAGCAAGGATACACCTGCTCGAATGTCGGGACTTGTCATGTGGATGCCGCGCAAAGGCTGCTTGCGCTCTAGTCCAATGACAGTTGCCCTGTGTGGATCACACAGGATGATCTGTGCGCCCATGTCGATCAATTTGTCAACAAAAAACAGCCGGCTCTCAAACATCTTCTGGTGAATAAGAACTGAGCCTTTGCATTGCGTCGCAAGGACCAAGATTACACTCAGGATATCTGGTGTAAGGCCAGGCCAAGTATGATCGGAGACGGTCAAGATGCTGCCATCAAGAAAGGTCTCTATTTCGCACAAATCCTGTTGGTGGACAATGATGTCATCTCCCTTCACTTCTAGTTTCACGCCCATCCGTCGAAACGTCTCGGGAATCATCCCTAGCTGCGCAATATCCACATTTTTGATGGTCAATTCACTCTGGGTCATGGCAGCCATTCCAATAAAACTACCTACCTCGATCATGTCAGCGAGCAATCGATGTTCTGTTCCGCCCAATGCCTCTACCCCTGTGATTCTGAGGAGATTACTTCCTACGCCTTCAATCTTTGCACCCATGCGATTGAGCATAGCACAGAGCTGCTGGAGATAGGGTTCACAGGCTGCATTGTAAATAGTGGTGGTCCCTTCGGCCATGGTCGCCGCCATGACAATATTGGCGGTACCTGTGACAGATGCCTCGTCTAGCAACATATATTTACCCTTCAAGCGCCCATCACGCTTGACGTTGAATAGCCCATTGTCGGCATCATATTCAAATGAAGCCCCCAATTGTTGCATGCCCCAAAAGTGCGTATCTAGTCGCCGCCGGCCAATCTTATCTCCGCCTGGGCGTGAGATCACTGCCCATCCAAAACGCGTAAGCAAAGGGCCTACAAGCATGATCGAACCGCGCAAGGTGCTTGCCAGTTGTAAGAATTCAGGTGTATGGAGGTAATCCATATTCAGGTCGTCCGCCTGAAAGCGGACTGTATCTGGGGCGAGGCGATTTACCTTTACCCCCATTTTCTCCAAAATCAGGATCAGGCGATTGACATCCCGAATGTCGGGGATATTGCTAATTGTGACCGCTTCAGGGGTCAGGAGAACTGCGCTGATGATTTGTAGCGCTTCGTTTTTGGCCCCTTGAGGAGTCAATTCGCCGTGGAGTTGATGCCCTCCTTCTACTTCAAAATAATGCATGGCTTGTCAGAAGTGAAGATTATTAATTGATAGATTATGGATTGATTAATTAGATGTAACTAGCTGATAATCAATAATTTCTTACTTCCGCTTTGAGTTTTTTCGTCCAGAGTTTTTTCGCCCAGAATTTTTCCGCTTCTTCTTATGATGTCCTGTCTCGATCTGATTCCTGGGTTGGTTTTTGAGCTGCATTCCTTTGAAGAGGGAAATGTCACTAGGATTGATGACCAATTTTCCTTTAGAAATGTCATGAATATGGCGAATAATCGCTTCTTCCTGCATGCCTTCGCGGTCCATATTGCGCAGAAACTGCTTCATGGTATTCGCGATTATGTTCACATAAGCTCGCTTCTTCTCGCCTTCGGGCATGTCAATCGCCTTTTTGATCATCAATTCCACATTGGTTCCATATTGCTTATAAGCAGGTTTGTTTTTGGAATAAGGAATTTTGACCGGTTTTTGAAAAAGTACTTTCTCTTTGTCGGGAATCGGAAAAGGAGAGTCTACATCTAAATCAAAATCCGCAATCAGAAACAGGTGGTCCCACAGTTTTTGTTGATAATCAGGGAGGTCTTTAATAGAAGGGTTTAGATTGGTCATGATTCTGACAATCTCATGGATGACCTTGGTCCGCTGACGCTTGTCTTCGATTGTCTTGGCGTAGTCCACCATAGACTGTATGTTTCTGCCATACTCCTTGAGTCGTAATGGCGCATCAGAAATTTTGTATTTCATGTATTGAATGATTAAATCATGCCCTGTAGGAATTATTAATTGATTGATGATTAATTAATAACCCTCGTTGATAGGGGGATGATAAAGTAAATTAGGATTAAGATACGGGAAAAGCTAGTTACTATTGTTTAGAAAAACACCGTGATGTCTAAACAATAGATAGAGTTAGTAGGGGCAAAATACGGAAAAATAATCACCAAAAGAAAACGGATATTGGGATTTTGGGCCTTATGGCTTTACCTTTGATGCCTTCACTGTAAGCCTTCGCTATGAATTATAAAACCATCAACAACCTGACGGGCTGGGGCGTGTTCCTGATCGCTTTAGTCGTATACCTGCTTACTGTAGCCCCCACCGCCAGTTTTTGGGATTGTGGCGAGTTCATCGCATGTTCAAATGAACTAGAGGTGACTCACCCACCAGGTGCGCCGCTGTTCTTGCTGTTGGGCCGCATCATGGCGATGTTTTCCTTTGGGGACCCCCACCTCGTGGCCTTTATGGTCAATCTCTTGAGCGTGTTTTCTAGCGCTTTTACAGCCCTTTTTACTTGCTGGACCATCACCATGCTCGCCAAAAAAGCTACTGACAAAATAGCTAGTGATGGAACGCAAAGGACCCTTGCGATCATGGCAGCAGGCGTAGTGGGAGGTTTGGCCTGTACATTTGCAGACTCTATTTGGTTCAACGCTGTCGAGGCAGAAGTCTATGCGATGAGTTCCTTCTTTACGGCAGTAGTAGTATGGCTAATATTCAAATGGGAAGCCAGAGCTGATGAGCCAGATCATTTGCGGTGGATTTTGCTCATCGCCTATGTCATGGGACTATCTATCGGGGTTCATTTATTGAACCTGCTGGCGATTCCAGCCCTTGCTTTGGTCTATTATTTCCGCAAATTCGATTTCTCCATCAAGGGCTTATTGATCACGTTGGGTATCTCTATTGCTGCCTTGGGATTGGTCCAATACGGCATTATCCAATACACCTTCAGCCTTGCCTGGCAGTTTGAAAAATTCTTTACAGGAACAGTAGATGGAAATGATGTTACAGGAATGGGCCTGCCGATGGGTACGGGGAGCCTGATCTATGGAATCTTATTACTGACCTTAGTGATTGGGTTGATCTGGCAGAGCTTGCGCCGCAATTGGGTGGTGGTCAATATGGTCGTCATGGCCTATGCTTTGATCATGGTAGGCTTTTCCTCCTACGCGCTGATCTTCATCCGATCCAATGCCAATCCGCCGATTGACATGAACAACCCTGAGAATATTCTCACCTTTCTCAGCTATATGAAGCGGGAGCAATATGGCGACCGCCCTCTTGTGAAAGGCACACTGTATTACGCCCAGCCCACTACAGAGGTTCGTGGCCAGTACCGGTATCCGAAGTATGAGGTGACAGGGGAAAAATATGTCAAAGTCGAGGGCAATAAGCGATACGTGAAAGACATCGATGTGCGAGAACCCGTCTATGCAGACAGAGATATCGTCTGGTTCCCGCGCATGTATAGCGCCGATCGCTACAACCGAGGCCCGTATGGCTACCAGCGGTATGTAAAACGCACAGGTGCTAAAGCCCAAAATGGCCGTGACAAATCGCCTTACGACGACCGACCGACAAGAGGGGAAGACCTCCTGTTTTTCCTAGACTATCAGCTCAATCACATGTACTTCCGCTATTTCATGTGGAATTTTGCTGGGCGCCCTAGCGATATTCAAGACGATCCCGTTGGTTGGGAAGCGGGTTTTATTTCTGCTGAAAACGAGCGAAATGCTGACAATAAAGGGAAAAATCATTATTTCCTCCTGCCGCTCTTCCTAGGGCTTCTCGGCGTTGTATGGCATTTTTTCTCGGATAAAAACTATGCTGCTGTCATCGCTGCCCTCTTCTTTTTTACCGGCATTGCCATCATTATTTACCTCAATCAATACCCTTCCCAGCCGCGAGAACGGGACTATTCTTATGCGGGCTCTTTCCAGACATTTTGTATCTGGATAGGATTAGGAGTCATGTTTTTGAATGAAGTATTTCGAAAGTATTTGGGTAAAAAATCCGCTTATGTCGCGGGGGCAATTGGACTGATGATCCCATTGCTCATGGCCGTTCAGAACTGGGATGACCATACGCGCAAGGGCCGCTGGATCGACATTGACTTTGCCTACAATATGCTCAATAGTTGCGCGCCAAATGCCATTCTCTTTACTGCCGGCGACAATGATACCTTCCCGCTGTGGTACGTCCAAGAGGTAGAAGGCCACCGGACAGATGTGCGTGTCGTCAACCTCGAACTCCTGATTTCAGATTGGTACATTGCCCACATGGCTCAGCCTCATAATGGCTCCCCAGGCATTCCTATTAGCATGAAACCATCTGAATATACGGGGGACAAAGGGCAAGTTATTCAGGGTAATTTTCGCAAAAAGATCTACCTCCCTGTAGACAAAGAAGCCCTTGTCCAGAATGAGGTGATCACTCCAGATGAAGTCAATCGACTGGACAGCGTCATGGTCTGGGACTTCAAGGCCCGTAGCCCCAATTACATTTTGCGCAAGGATTCTGCGATGATAGACATTCTCCGCAATGTGGCCAAAGACGGCTGGAAGCGCCCCGTATATTTCGGCAGTTCCATGAGCCCCAGCAATTTCCTCAACCTCGATGATTATATGCATATGGAAGGCTTAGCGTATCGCGTTTTACCCATGAAAAAGCGCGACTTGGAGAGCAATCGCTATGTGCCGTATGGGGATGTGAGGGAGGCAGTTGCCTACAAAAATATCACAGAACAATTTCAGTTTAGAGGCCTTGACAACCCCAAGGTTCACCTCGATGAACATATCCGTGTGGTAATCCTCAATAATTACAGGAGTGCATTCTTCCGGATGAAGTCGACCTATGGAGACCTTATCGCCCGCTTAAAAAGCCGCGAAGCGGTTTTGAAAGCTGACTCTACGGCTGACCCCGCTATTGCCGCCCAACTCGCATCGATAGATGCAAGAGTAGAGGAAGCAACAGCGAACTTGCTTCACCTGACGACTTTCATGAAGGAGAAAATGCCGCCCGCCATTTTCCACAGGGACCTCAACCTGCTCCTCCGTGCTACACAACCATTGCTCAAAGCACAAATCTACGACGAAGTGGCTTTAGCAGAATTTGATGCCCTGAAAGCGGAAGTAGAACGGCAGTTTGCCATTAAAGGCAAAGCGATGAACCAAAATGACCGCGCCTTTCAAGGAGGATTGCTGTTGATTCAGTTCTATGTAGAAGGGGGCCGCCTGAGCGAAGCGCGTGGTGTCGCAGGCATGATCAAGGACATCACGGGAAGCGATATTGGCCACCAGATGATTCAGCAGCTTCAACAAGGAAAATGATAGAATGTCTGCCCTGAGTATGTCGAAGGGAGTGGATGATAGAATGATAAAATGATCAAGAGAATATCTAATGAATTATTATACCAAAGAAAAAGGCAATAAAAAGGGAAATCTCATCTATGGGTATCATCCCATCGTGGAGGCTTTAGAAGCGGGGAAGACGATCGACAAGATTTTGCTAAAAAAAGGAAGCAAGGCGGGTCGAATCATAGATATGGCCAAGGCAAGGGATATTCCGATTCAGGAAGTCCCCGAAGCGAGTTTAAATCGCTTCAGCAGAGGGAGCAATCACCAAGGCGCTATTGCCTTTGTGGCGGCGATTACATACCAAAAACTAGAAGACATTATCTTGAAACTAGAGGCATCAAAGGAAAAAGCCTTATTCGTGATGCTGGACGGTGTCACAGATGTCCGTAACTTCGGCGCGATCGCCCGGTCGGCGGAATGTATGGGCGCACACGCCATTGTGGTGCCTACCCGCGGCGCAGCCGCAGGCAATGCCGATGCCGTCAAGACCTCTGCGGGCGCGCTGAATCACATCCCGGTATGTAGAGAAGTGAACCTGGTTGATGCTGTATTGCTCATGCAGAGCTATGGGGTTGCCGTCGTCTCTTGTACCGAAAAAGCTTCCCAAAATATCTTTGAGGAGGACTTTACAGGACCGACCTGCATTATTTTGGGTTCGGAAGACAAAGGAATTACTTCTACCCTGATCAAGCGTTCTGATAAGCAAGTAAAGATTCCCTTGGTTGGGAAAGTCTCTTCGCTCAATGTCTCCGTGGCCGCAGGCATGGCTTTGTCGGAAGCCCTGCGTCAGCGGGGGTATGGGGGAAAATGATAGAATGAGTGAATGGGAAAACTTGGTTATTCACTTATTTCTGTTAAACGGCGTTTGACTTCCAGGATTTCTTTTTCACATGGTATGGCTTGCTGTATGGTTTCTAGATCTTTTAACAATTTTTTCAAAAACGTCTGATAACCTGATGACTGTGGCTGAAGTGGGCGATGCTTCAACGCCTTTTGGAGCTTTTGCCAACGAGTGATAAGTGCCTGTGTATCAGGAGAAAAAAAGCTTTTAGCAAAACCTTCCCATATATATGCCTCGGCAGCGGATGACGGATGTGCCAGGTCGTCTGCGTAGAATCGATAATCCCGTAAATCATCCACGAGCATCTCATAAGCAGGGAAATACTGAACTTGCTCAAATGCCTCTGCCAACTGATGGCAGGCGAGGCGTAAAGTCGCTTTGCTGACTGCATTTTCAGGGATGCCGTCCTTCAGGTGGCGAACTGGACTGACGGTGAGGATGACTTGCTGATGAGGCGAGAGTTCCTGGAAAAATGGAGAAAAACCTGCTACCAGTTCTTCAATTGGAAGTAATTCTTTTTGGAAAAAATCAGCTGGATACTTATGGCAATTGATGACGAGACCTTGTGTATCTTTTCTCCGATATCCCCAAGCCGACCCAAAAGTTAGGACCAACCATTCAGCTTGTTCAAGCCCTTTTTGACTAGCCAAAGCAGCACTTTTTACTGCTTCCGCAAATGAGCCCTTATCCAGGTTGCTGAAGCTGCTGTGCAAGTCGAACGAATGCCATAAGCCATTGTACTCTGTAGACGCTGCTACTTCAGCTTTGCCTTGAGCGATTCGAAGGTGATGCAACAAAGCCATGGGGTGATATGCAATCCCCAAAGGGTTGGTTGTGGCGGAGAATTTGTTGTGAAGGAGGCGTGCGCCCATTCGCTCTGCAAAGCATGAACCCATCGCGAGCACATGCTGCTGATGATGGATAAAATGTGCCGAAGGCTTTAGTGAGATTTCCGTTCGGAACTTCATGCTTTTGTGTAAATTGGTTACGTTTTTGAAACTTACCCCCACCAAGATAAAAGAAAAGTGCGATATACTGACCAACAAATTGTAGCGGGATTGCTTGCAGGAGGTCGAGGGGAGCATTCTCTGTTAAAGCAATTATACCAAGTCCATCAGTCTACCGTCTTTCGTTTCGTCCAAGAACAACAAGGTAGCAAGGCCGAAGCCAAAGACATTTTTCAAGAAGGAATTTTGGTCCTGTATAAGCAGGTAAGGGCAGGTAAATTTAGGGGAGAAAGCAGCTTGGGAACCTATTTGTTTTCTATTTGCAAATACCTTTGGTTTCAGAAACTGAAGAAGGAAAGCCGGCGAGCCGATTTATTGGAACGACAACCCCTCCCATTCACCGCCCAAGACATCGACCCTTACCGAAAAATGGAGGATAAGGAGCAACGTGACCTCATGTTGACTTTGTTTCAGCAAATCGGGGAGCAATGTCGCAAAGTGCTGCTATTTGCCCTATATGATGAAATTTCTATGGATGAAATTGCCCAAAAGATGGGCTTCAAAAGCGGGCAGATCGCCCGAAACAAAAAGTACAAATGCCTCAAACGCCTCAAAAAGGTGATGAATGAGCAGCCCGAGGCGCAGGCTTTGGTAAGGGAACTACGATAATCACTTTGGGATGGAGAACCACACACTGGATCGGATCGAGCAATACCTCAAGGGGAATCTTTCAGCGGAGGAGCACACCCGTTTTTCAGATGAAATAGCGGCAGATTCTGATCTGAAGGAAGAGATAGATCAGATGCAAACGATCTTAAAGATCGTCTCAGCCAATGGAGATGCGCAGTTTTTGGCGCAGCTCGAAATGATTGACCGAGACTTGGCTACAGAGAATGGGGGCTTGGGTCGCTTGAAGCGGATTCGCTGGGTGAGTTGGGCCGTGGCAGCAGCCATCGTTGTGCTCCTCAGTACCTGGGGTATTTTCCAATGGAATAAAACGCCAGTGACGCCTGAGGACTTATTTGCGTCCCATTTTTTGCCCTATGATGCCCCTCAGCCTATACGTTCGAATAGTAGCGAGACCGCAGGGCTTCCCGTAGACTGGACTGCTTATCGAGCAGGTGACTATCAAGCGGCAGCGGATGTCCTGGTTGGGATTTCTGCTGAAGAGGATGCGCTCAGCTATTTGGCAGATTTCTATTTGGGACAATGTTACCTTATGTTAAATCCCCCTCAGCCACAATTGGCCATAAAAGCTTTCGAGCGCGTGTTAGAGAAAGATCACGATTACCGTGAGCAGGCCGAGTGGTACCTTGCTTTGGCCTATCTCAAGGCCGACGACTTGGACGATTCGCATGCACATTTTGAAGAAATAGCGACTAATCCAGATCATTTTTACCAAGAAAAAGCCGCGAAAATTCTTGAGAGCTTGTGAGTCTTTGGCCATTCTGAACTTGAGCTTGACCCTTCGATAGACTCAGGGCAAGATTTGCATTTGAACTTTTCCAACTCCCCATGCAAGACTACCTTCACCGATCCATAGACCTCGACGATCCCGCCATTGCGGATACCTTTGACGAACTCTCCCTTTGGTCCTCCCACTTTGGGCGCCTGATGGTGACACATGTGCCGTTGAAGCATCATCAAAAGGTGCTCGATGTAGGCTGTGGAAATGGATTCCCTCTATTTGAATTGGCGCATATGATGGGGCCTACGGCACATTTGACGGGCCTTGACCCTTGGGAACCGGCACTCGCTCGCGCTCAGCGTAAAAAGGCAGCCTACGGATCTGCTAATATTGACCTTGTCTTAGGAGATGGAGCTGAAATGCCCTTTGACGCAGCGCAATTTGACCTCATCGTTTCCAATGTGGGCATCAACAATTTTGCTGATCCGGAAAAGGTATTGGCAGAATGCCATCGCGTGCTGAAGCCCGGAGGGCAGATTTGTATGACTTCAAATGTTGCAGGACATATGGAGGAGTTTTATGAGGTCTTTGCAGATGCGCTAAAGGAGCTGGGATTCCACGATTTTTTGCCTGCTTTGGAACGTCAAATCGCGCACAGAGGGAGCGTCGAAGGCATCATTTTACGCCTGGAGGCTAGTGGTTTTGAAGTGACACAAGTGGTCGAGGATCACTTTGTCATGCGCTTTCTAGACGGATCGGCTTTGTTGAGGCATTGGCTCGTGGTTGTCGGATTTTTGGATGGTTGGCGTAGCGTAATAGGTAAAAAAAATGAAACAGCCGTATTTGCCAGAATTGAGGAAAAATTGACCCAATTGGCCGAGCATCAAGGTGAACTAAAAATGACCGTCCCTATGGTTTTTGTAAAAGGGAAGAAAGGTTAAAGAATGAAGTCTGGGGTCCGTGGTTTGTGGTCTGGTAAAGGGGGCATGGACAAACACCACAAACCACAGACTATAGACCACAAACCACAGACTATAGACCACAAACCTCCTTCACTCTTCCCTCAACGCATCTATTGGATTCTCTGTAGTCGTTTTCCAACTTTGCAGACCAATGATGATAAGCACCAAACTCAAGATCAGGCCAGATGCAGCCAAAAAGCTTAGCAGCGAGAGGCCTGTATGATAGGAAAATTTATCTAACCAATCCTGCATCAACACATAGCTGAGCGGCCAGGCCAAAACATTTGCCAACACAAATACTCCTATAAATTCTTTGCTGAAAAGGCCCAGCAAATGAGAAATATTGGCCCCCAGTATTTTCCTGATACTCACTTCTTTGCGTCGATGATATAGGCTTTGCAACACTAGCCCAAATACGCCCATCAAGACAATGACTATCCCCAGGAAGCTGGCAAAGTTGATGGCCTTCTTGAGTCGTGTTTCCACTTGATACATTGACGCGACTTTATCCTCCATACTTAAGGAGACGAAGGGGACTTGGGGAAAAACTTCTTCCCAGGTTGTTGTCAATTGTTGTATCCCTGCTTGGTATTGGTTGGGGGCAATTTTGAAGGAATAATAGCGGTAAATGGGCCAGTCGGTGGCATGAACCATGATCATGGGCGCGATATCTTCATGGAGAGAAGCGAAATGGAAGTTGTCTACTACGCCGACGACGGCCCATGGAGCAGGGTTCCCCTGCACAAAAAGTTGTTGCCCTATCGGCTGCTCCCAGCCCATTTGTTGGGCCAATTGCTCGTTGATGACCAGTTGCTGACTGTTAGGAGATTGGAGAAACGTGCCTTCGAGAAGTTGGAGTTGATAGACATTGTCGTACTCAGGATCACAGACGACCATCGTTACGGGCTGTGCCGCTTCTGCTGGGCTACCATCGGCATAGATGCTAGGCATGATGCCGACCCTTCCGTCGGGAATTTCAAAGGAAAGGGAGACTTCTGTTATTGCTGGTAATTGTTTAAAAGATTGCTTCAACTGATAGTGCTTTTCGACCCCTTCAAGGCTCCAATCTCTCGGGACCGAGGTGGCGATCAGGACATTATCCCCAGAATACCCCAGGGGTTTTTCCAGAAAAAACCGCACTTGATCGCTAATGGTAATCGCTGAAATCAGCAGGCAGATGGCGATAAAGAACTGGAGAAAAAGCAATAAACGCTTGATCCTGAGCCCGTCTGTAGCCTTTCGGAGTTTTCCCTTAAGGGAATAGGCCGTCTCCAGCCCCGACAATACCCAGGCGGGATAACTGCCTGCCAATAGACTGGTGGCAATGGCTACCGAGATGAGAAACCCCCAAAACATGGCGGGAGGCAAGGTCTCCAACGCCAGCATTTTTCCCACCATTTCCCCAAAAAACGGCAAGCTCAATTCCAGCAAGGCTACTGAAACCCCAAAAGCTATCAGCGTCAGAAAGGTAGATTCAGCCAGAAATTGGAAAATAAGTTGTCGCCGATGGCCGCCTAGCACTTTGCGAATGCCGATTTCCTTGAGGCGAAGGCTTGATTGTCCAATAGTGATGTTGACAAAATTGATGATGGCCATTAGCAGGATGAAAAGGGCCACGACGGAAAGGGTCATGACCATCTTTTGCCTTCCGCCACCTCCTTGGCGGAGGTGATAACCTCGGACTGGTTCCAGGACAGTTTCAAGTTTTCCTTGAACCGTAGGCGCTGCATGCTGAGCGATGAGCGCAGCCATGGGCTCGGCGAGGTCAGCCGGCCTGACTCCTGGCTGTAGCTCTACCAAACTCGCAATAAAGCGATTGTCCCACCATTCGTCCGCATTCTGCCCCGCAAACAAGTCTATGTTTTGCATGGATAAAAAAACAGAATAGTTGGTTTCTCCATAGTCCAAGACCGTGTTGTAGGGGGCAGACTCGATCACAGCACTGATGCGGAAATCTTTTTTGCCCGAAGGATTGGCATCTGCTTGAGAGGTTTCTATAGTGAGTGTTTCTCCTAACACGTCTGTCGTCCCAAAAAACTTTAGGGCAATGTGGTCCTTGATCACCACAGCATTGGGGTCTTGGAGAGAGGTCGTGGCATCGCCGCTTGCTAGTTCAAAGCCGTACATCGAAAGCAAAGAGGGATCCCCTATTTGGACGGATTCGCGAAAGTGCTTCTCGCCGTTGGAGATATTAGCTGAAATGCCGTGAATACGGTAATAATCGGCCACGAGGTGGGGGTAGTCATCTTTCATGGCCTTGGCCAGTGGCGCAAGGGTCGTGAACTGAAGACCGAGACCTGGTTCACTCCAATTGCTTTCTATCACATATTGCCGATCTAATGCCCTCAACGAAGTATTTACGCTGATTTCATCCATTACAAATATACCGATGAGCAAAGCGCACGTTACGCCAATTGACAAGCCCAGAACGTTGATCAAGGAGTATAAAGGGCTACGCCTGACGGTACGCCAGGCGATTTTGAAGTGATTTTTTAGCATGGAAAAGGAATTTGAACCATATAAGGAATTTAAGGGCATAGAAGGAAGAAAAGAAACCTTAAATGCGCTTATATGCCTTACATGGTTTTCTAATTAATCAAACTGCTTGGAGGAAAAACGACAACTGGCCCCCTCGTCCCAGCCATCTATCAAAATTTTCTCCCAATTGGGGACGCGCATATTTTTCTACCACCAATGGCAACTGCTCCTCCAAATCGACAGGAGAAATCTCCTCATTGAGCCTCAAATAAGTGTCCATAATATGCCAAGACCAATTTTCATTGAGGTCAACGGCCTGATGAGTGGACATAGAGAGCAACATATCGAATTGGAGGGGCGCGCAGGGCGTCATGTCATCAATGATGGCAGTGAGGGTATAGGGCTGATGATTGAGGTGAAGCTGCTGACCGAGTCGGGGATTGGGACCAAAATATCTTTCTGAACTACTTCTCGTCATCACGACAGAATAAGGCTGAGTGAGGGCATTATCTTGATCTCCCGCCTTCATTTCTACATCAAAAACCTCAAAAAAGGCCTCATCTGCACGGAAAATATGATTTTCATGAAATACTTTTCCTTCGTATCGTCCTACCGAAAACCCTTCTGGTAGGATGCGGGTAACCGCTTTTACCTCCTCTTGAAACTCTTGCGTGAGCACATTGGCAAGTGGGGGGGGCGAAGCTACTTCTGAGGCAGACTGCCCAGGCTGGCCTAGCAAAGCACCGACCGCATAGACTTGTTTGCCTGTCTTGTCAAGTTCTAGCTTGTGATGGGTAGAAGAATATGAGAGAATGAGGATCGCTAAGCCCGTCAAGCTGATCATACTAATGATCCAGAAAAGCGGTTTGTAGCGCCAATTGTGTAAGGGAGACATACCTTCCATAAGCTTTCTGTGGTTTGAAAGAATAAGAGTGGAGGTTGATCAACAAATGATCTTTCATGGATTTTGCCAAATGTCTACTTAAAATACGCGCAAGGATTATTCCACCAAGTCAATTATCTGATAGTCAGTTGGTTATAGTTCGTTGTTGGGTGAATCTTGCTAATATTTGTTCCATATTGGAACGAATTATTGTTTCATATTGAAACAGGGAAGAAGTTTTGAGTTTTGGGTTTAGTGTTTTGGGTTGTATTTCGCGTCGAACGTTTAGCGGAACGTGTCGTGGACCTGAACGAAAAACTCAAAACCCCAAACATTCTCATAGATGTACATCTGAATAAATCGCTACCAGTTCATCCAACATTTCATAGTTCAATTCTCCAGGTGCTTCTTCTGCTTCTTCACGAAGCGAAATGCCATAGGAAAGGTGTTGGCCCTTTTTCAGAAAATCGTGTGCCATCTGGAGGGAAGGGAAATGAAGAAACAAGCGGTCGAGTATGCTCAGAAACGGCTGAAGTTGATCGGGGCGTTGAAGGGATATCTCAAAAAAAATATCCTTTCCAGTGGAATCTCCTTTATCCAAAATAGCCGTTAATTCTGCTGGTTCTGTTGTCACATTTGTTCTGAGCAAAACGGTCGTTTCACTTATATTTTGTGGCCAGTTGGCCAAAGGCATAGCTACCATGGCTGGAGCGACCTTTGTCTCCGCAAGCTCATCCATGCTGTCAGCATTGACTTCCAGAATGATCTCCGGCCCTTCGAGCCAGTTGGCGATATTCCAGACAAGTTCTGGGGCGAGTTTCTTTGCATGGCCTCGTTCCATGCAGAAACTGACGTAGTCAAACCCTACCGCAGCGCTATAGCGCGCGTCTTGGAGGTTGGTGAGGTGGCTGATCTTGAGTTTGGGGCGCATATGAGGAAATGATAAAATGATAGGATGACGAAATGATAAAATGACTACTGAAACTTCACTTATTTACTCATATAATCATTTTATCATCTTATCATTCTCTTCTGCCCTCAAAGATAGCGCATAAAATACTATTTTTGGGCCTATGCCTACTCGATTCTCACTTAGCCATCGCATGGCGTTAGGGATATTGCTATTCCTCACAGCAGTGATGGTCTATCGCTATTTTGGTCCTGTGATCTCCCACCCCAACAATTACTTGTTTGGTGCTGGGGGAGATGGGTTGAAAACCTATTACTCTAGTCAGTGGTATGTGCAGCACAATCCTGAAGGCGCTACACATACAGCCCTTGCCTATCCCAATGGTAATCACCTTGTCTATGCTGACCTGAATCCTTTGCTATCTGGATGTATCCGATGGGTAAGTCGAAATATCGTCGATATTTCACGGTATACCGTTGGGATCATTAACCTGACCATTATCCTGAGCTTTTTTCCCTGCGTATTTTTTGTTTTTCTTATTCTCCGAAAAAACCTGCTCTCGCCGCTCTATGCGCTTATTTTTGCCCTTTCCATCAGTTGGCTTTCTCCTCAAATAGACCGTTTTACAGGACACTATGCCTTGTCCTATATCTTCTTTGTCCCGATGCTTTGGTACTTTCTGATTCGGATGTTTGAGCGGAAAAAATGGGGGTTGTGGCTGGGACTTTATCTGTTGGCACTGACCATCTTTGAATTTGCCCATCCCTATCATTTCCTGATTGGCGCTGCGCTGCTGTATAGCTACCTTTTTGTCCATCTCCTCCAGCATCTCAAACAATTTCGACAACATCGCCTGGTATACCTGGTTGCAGGCCTTACAGGCGTACTTCCCATCACGATTCTCTTGGGCTGGCAATCTGCCACCATGACGACGGCGACAGACTTTGTCACGCGGCCTTATGGTTTTCTCTACTACCTAGCGGGCTTCGAAACCATCTTTTTGCCATGGCAGAAAAATCACTACCAGCCCTCCCCACTTTTTGACTTCTGGCATTATCTGGGCGTCTGGGACCGGGTGACGGTGACGGCAGAGCCAAAGGATGTAGCTGAGGGTTCTGCCTATGTAGGCACGGTAGGGTTGATGATGTTGGGGCTGATCGTGGTGCGCGCTGCGTGGATATTGTGGTGGAGTATAAAAGACGGCGTTATGAGGAGTCGGGAAGTAGGGCAAAGTGTAGTAGATTGGGTGAAAATTATTGGATTAGCGGTTTGGCAAAAAGGGCTAAAACGCATCGTCAGGCCAGTGCTTCCAGCACCTTTGCGGACAGGTATTTGGGCCGCAGCCTTGCTGCTGATCATCGCTTCTGCCTGGCCCATGAAGCAGTTTCCTGCTTTGCTGGAGCATTTTGACTTTATTCGTCAATTCCGATCGCTGGGCCGACTGGCCTGGCCGTTTTATTATGTGTTTATGACGCTTTGCGCTTATTACCTTTTCGCGTTTTACCGCGATTTGAAGGTGCGAAGCGGGCAGAGCCGCTTGTGGCAAGCTGGCGTACTGGTGATCGCCTTGGCGGTCATTGGCTGGGGGCTAGAGGCCCGTATCATGACCAAGCGCAAGCGCGACTATTTCCTCAACAATAGCATCAATCCCAACTTCGCCGACTGGCGGGCAGACTATACCAAATTCCTGGCGGATAAGGGCCATAAACCGGAAGACTTTCAGGCGATTCTGGCTTTCCCATTTTATCATGTAGGCTCAGAAAAACTTGCGAAAGAAGGCTGGAACGCTAGCTTTTATTCTAAAGCCGTTTCACTAAATACAGGTCTTCCGATCGTCAATAACTACGTCGCACGTGCACCGCTCAGTACCTCGCTGAAGACCATTCAGCTCATGAGCGATCCGTTGATCCCAAAGCCCTTACTTCAAGAATTTCCCGATGACAGGCCGCTTTTATTGCTCTACACCTATACCGAAGAGCAGCCCATTGGTACGGAAAAACAGCTCATCGACCAATCGGAACTTATCTATCTTCATAACAATAAAATGCACTTTGCGGTGCTACCGTTGGCAGTATTTGAAAACCAGCAAGCAGCCGCCCATGAGGCTTTCTGGCAAGAAAAAGATTCTCTTTTTCAGCCTTCTCCAGGCATTTACTGCTCGGATACGACTGACGCGGTGATTGTGGAAGGGTTTGGCGATGCACTTTTTGCCAATGATACTCTAGGAGAAATGGGCAGCGTGTTTTCAGAAGAAGGCCGCCATTTGATCTTTGAAGGCACGATGGCAGGAGGAACTTCCGGCCTGCCTATGGAAGCCTCCCTTTGGGTGCGACTCGATCTCAATTCAAGCTACCTCCCTCATCTGATCTGTCAGCAGTTTGAAGGCGAAAATGCCGTTGACTGGGCGTGGAAGGAGATGAAGCACAGCACGGATGTGTGGGGCCACTGGGCACGAGTGACAGTAGATTTCGAGTTGAAGAAACCAGGCAATCGCCTGCGGATATTTGCAGACGGTGCGCCACTGACATTTGACAACCTGCTGATCCGCCCGAAGGGCGTAGATGTGTACTGCGGGCAGCAAGCCGATAGCAGTTTTGTGAAGAATAATTTTTGGGTGGAGTGATTTTTTTTAGGGAAAAGGTAAAAAGTTGTTGAGATCGAAAAAGGATCTCCGTCTAATTGGGACGAACACAGCGAGAATTTTTTACTCAACCTCTAATATCACTTATTATGACAAAAGTATTTTTTGCAACAATCAAAACTTTGGCAATGCTCATTGCCGCAATGCTCTTCTCTGCTACCGTACATGCCCAATTGTATTGCGGGAGTACCATCTCATGTAATGGAACCGTCGGAATAGGCGTTCAGAATACGCCCGTATTTGGTCTTACTTTTGGTCTTCGGGTAGACCACAATGCGAGTAGCGGCGGTGGATTGATGGTATCAAATCCTTCTAGTTCTGCCAGTGCTATGGGCATCTTTACTGGCAGTGCCAATGGATATGGCTTGTATTCGACAAGTACTTCAGGGTCTGCTGTTGCTGGCCTATCCACTTCAGGAAAAGCCATCAACGGCGAGACCTCAACAGGCTATGCTGTATATGGCAAAGCGACGCTTTCTTCTGGCAAGGCCGGCTACTTTGATGGCAAAGTCAAGGTGGCTGATGACCTGGAAGTGACAGATGATGTGGATGTCGCAGGGAGTGTAAATAGTACCAACCTTACCGTGACAGCTCCTGCTACTCACAATTTTGGGGTAGCCCACTTCAAAGCAGGCCCAAGCAGACAACTCTTTATTGCCGCCAATTTAGGTCCTGGCGGTTTTAACTACCTTTCTCAAGCCAATGATTTTGGTGTCATTTTCTCGGATGGCTTGGCGAGCGGAGGCAAAAACCAAAACGCAGGCCTTGTTCTTGGCCCTTGGAGAACAGGCGCAAAAGGCATCCGCATCGACAAAGATGGCAATGTAGGCATCGGCGTGGCGCAGCCACAGGCGGCGTTGGATGTGGTGGGAAATGCGCATGTGAGTTTGCAACTTAGCGTCCCAAAAGTCATTGGTGAGCAAAATGCCAATACCCAGTTTCAACTGTGTGCCAATACAAGTTCAAATGATGGTGGGTGTATCAATCTGTGGGGAAATGGCAGTACCTTGCGACCAGGCCATATTTCGCTAACGGCGGGGAATGGGAATGGTACGAATAAAGGCGAAATTCGCTTTATGCAGAATACTGGGACAGGGTATGACCAGCATATGGTGATCGCTTCAGACGGAAATGTAGGAATTGGGATGGATGAGCCTGATGCATCTCTTCATGTAAAAGGGACCATAAAACTAGCTGATATGTCAGGAACCAACCAATTTGAAGTAAATGAAGCAGGTGTAGTTCACTGTCGGGAAGTAGAAGTGAATATGATTCCTATTCCTGATTATGTATTTGAACCTACTTATGAGCTCATGTCCTTATCAGATTTAAGAACCTATATTAATGAAAATCACCACCTGCCAGAAGTGAAATCTGCTACTGAGTATGAAGCAGAAGGGCATATTGATTTGGGCGAATTGAGTGTGAAGATGCTCCAAAAGATAGAGGAGTTGACGCTTTATACGTTGGAGCTAGAAGAGAAAATTCAGAAATTGGAAGAGCAAACAGACTCTTCTCAAAAATAAACCGGGCATCTTTTTACCCCCTAAATGATATTTACCATGTATAATCTCATATTATCCTTTATCTCCCGTATTGAGACACTGAAAAACGGAAAAACTCAATATGCCATTTTAGCATTAATCTGTGCCAGTTTTTTCACGCTCTCAAGCTGCAAGTGTGACGACCCCGCAGACCCTGCCTGTCGCAATTATGACCCTTGCTATGAGCAGGAAGCGACAAGTGCGGAGTTTGAGATGTTTGAACTGATAACGGGAGATACCTTTTTGGTTACTACGGGTAAGCTTTTATATACAAGAACCTTATTGTTAATAGCAAGCCAAGAAGATGCATCTGAATATACTTGGCGGATAGGTTCTGATACTACCCTAAGAAAAGGAAAAGAGATCATCGTCACCTTTGGGCAGGCTTATGGCAAAATCCCCATTACTTTGATCGTCAAAAAAGAAACAGACATGACCTGTTTTCCACAAGATGACGGGGTGGATACCACTCAGCAAGTGATTGACCTAATCTGGATTTATGAGCTGCCTACTTGGGGAAAATATAAAGGGTTTTACGAAGACACGCCTGGAACCTCTTTTGAAGTTGACATTCGGCTAGATACCATTTTCAATGGTGGTCTACAAGAATATTTTAATATGTATAACTTCCCAAAAGGTTGCCCCAAAATGCAATTACTTAGAATGGGTGCGAATGGAGTAATTTTTCCACGAGATGGAGGAGTCAACTCAACCTGTCTCTTTTCGTGGGGAGCTGCTCAACTTACCTCTCCGGATTCCATTTCCATTACGATGCATGTAAAGGAGCGCGAACAAACTGCAAACAATAATTTATTAACCAGAACATTTATCGGAATAAGACAATGAAATATATAATCCTAATATCAATATTATTATGGGCATTTGCCTTTCAACTGAATGCCCAATCTTGTGATGACTTTGACCCAGAAACCTTTACACATACGACAAATGTATGGGATTGGCGAGTGGATGAAGATGAGAACTGGACGGCCTATATCAAAACGACTTTAGGCAATCCCTCCTATGTATCTTTGGCCTTACCTTTTCCTTGGCGAAGCCAAAGTAATACGTATCCCAATGTAGCCCACTTAAATACCGTTACTGATTTTGATTATGAGCCTGAAGATGGTTGGGAATTGATCGTGAAGCATTTTGGGGGAGATAGTCAGACAATGGCTACTGAAAATCCTACTTTTATCCTGTATAACCGTTTTAAAGGGATTATGCGCGTTTTCATTTGGTTTTCCTCCCCTCCAGGAGAGCTACTTAATGGAGCAGCCGTTGTAGTAAAGTTTGAACCAAGAGTTTTTGAAAAAGTTAGTTCATTATTAGGACTTATCGAAAGCCCAGTACATCCGTTAGATCAATTTAATAAGGAAATTAAGTCAGTAACTCCTAATGATTTCAGTAATCCTGTTCAAGGGGAATGGTTGTTTACAGATATTCCTATGTTATATGACCCTTGCACTTGTGGAAAAAGTGTCAATCAACATGGAGAGTTGACAGACAATGTTTCTGAACTCTTAATATATGGCAAATTGATTGAAACCATGAATATTACAGAGAAAAAAGATACTGAAAGCGATGAGCAAGTTGCTACCTCTGCTGCCAAAGGCACCAATATGAATAGGTATGACCCTGTAGCTGTTGTTTCAAAAGGAAGTAAGTTTTTCAAATCGTTTAATGGTCTCGTAGATCAAGTTGAGAAACTACAAAAAGGCAACGCTGCTAAACCAAACTCTGGTTCTGGATCTACAGCTCAGTATGAACAAACTAAAGAAACAAGGACTGTACGTAAAGCCACATCAAATAACAGTGGATCTCAAATGACTGTGATGAAAGTCCCTGGTTTTTTTAAACTACTCCCTGTCATAGGGGATGTTTTTGTAGCCTTCGACGCACTTATTTCTGGTGGCATGAAATCCAAAGCAGCTTCCAGTGCAAATACTGGGGCAACGGCCCAAACAAAGTTTGAGGGTGATATTACTATGACAGGTAATGTACTTGGGCACTCTATTTACACACCTGGTTCCCCACATGATAATACGCCAAATCCAGACCCCTTAAAGCAACCTGTATATGACCATGTCTTAGGAATTTTTAACCTAATAGAAACGCCTGAAATGGAGTATACTAGTTATGAATATGATGACAATGCAATAGGATATTATTGTCAACCTCCCAACTGGAATATATCTGTTCCCTTCGACTTCCCAGAAATACGACAGTATCATTTAAAGACACCACTGAAATTTGTCATAAACCCTGCCTCAGAATTAGAATTGGTGGACTTAAGTGCGTCCATACTATATCAAGTTGGGAATAATTCTCTGAATGAAACGATCCCTATTTCAAAACCTATAGCTGGGTCAACTCATGCATTAGCGTTTTATGGGCCTGTAGGAATGAAACGTAATGCAAGTTTAGACTATATTGATCGCTTAAAACTTTCTGGAGTTCATGTGGAAACATGGCCAAGACAAGACCTTAATGACCCTAATAGTCCTGGCGTAAATGACCTTAGAAAAATCGTTTATAGCACAGGCTTTTTTCCTGCTACTTGCCTTCAAAAGCAAAGTATTTTGTTAGCCTTTCCAAATTCGACAGATATTCAGTATCATTCTTATTTGTATGAACCAAAGTTTTTCATAAAAGTAAGAGCAATCCTCAAAAGAAAAGATAGTGAAGCAGATGACGATACAGAAGCAGTTATTTTTATGGCGACTTTTCCAATGAAAGCTGCTGAAAATTCTATCGCTGGAGGACTGACGTATAGCATGACAAATAATGCTACTCCCACCCCTTCTCAATCATGTGCTTCAACCAATGAAGAGTTTCTCGTTGACTTTGCAGTTACGGGTTTCACCTCAACTTCTAATCCAAATGGCCCCCATTTCCCATTAGGATCCAATGGCCTCCCAGTAGATTTAGTTATTGAGAATACTACTGTTGAGTCAGACCAGGAAGCGCTGAATCAGATTATTATTCGAAATAGTACAGCTCAGAGAACCCCTAGTTCTTCCTTCTTTGATCCATTGACAGGTACGATAACGATCCCACCAGGGCCACCGATTACACTCCGTGCCGGTGGGAACATAGATATTGACCCAGGCAGCCAGAGTTCTTTTATTAGTGATGATGTGACCCTCGAAATCGCACTTCCGTTGAGGTTTGGGGGGTGTGAAGAAGAACCTGTTCCAGCACCTGCTTCATGGGAAGAGGATATACGGCCGATGTGCCAAGACCAAAATAAATATAACCCTGTAGTTGCCAATAGAATGGCAGGAGATAGCCTAGAGATGCGTAAGATTCCTTTTGAAGCTCACCCGGTCCCTTCCAATGACATGGTTACTTTTAGTTTCGAGTTGGAAGGAGAGGATGATGTTCAAATATCTCTATTTGATTTGACGGGAAGAAAGGTAATGACCATTCAGCAGAACCAAGTTTTTCATACAGGTGCACATGATGTCCAAGCAAATATTAGTAGCCTTTCTACTGGTATCTATGTTGCTACCTTAGAAACAAGCACAATCCGCCAAAGTGTCCGAGTTGTTCGTAAATAAAGCACTAATTTATAATCTAAAAACCTCCCAAGTAAGGCCAGTACAGAAAGTAAATTTTCGTGCTGGCCTATTTTATCTTAAAACCCCTCAAATGACGACACCATGAATAATTCTAAGCGATTACCTCTTGCCCATATTCAAACCTGGAAAAACGGAAAAACTCAATATGCCATTTTAGCATTAATCTGTGCCAGTTTTTTCACGCTCTCAAGCTGCAAGTGTGACGACCCTGCAGACCCAGCCTGCCGCAATTATGACCCTTGCTATGAGCTGGAAGCGACAAGTGCGGAGTTTGAGATACTAGAGCTGACTGACTGGGGAGATACATTGGAAACGCCCACAGGAAGGATAGCGCATGGAAAAAGCCTTTTGCTTATTGCTTCACAGGAAGGCTTGGAAGAATACCTGTGGAAGATAGGATCAGATACAACACTTCGAAGAGGCAAAGAGGTATGCGTTTCCTTTTGGCAACCTTATGGAGACATTCCTATTACATTGATGGTCAAGAAAATTCCTGACCTTGCCTGTTTTCCTAATGATGATGGTAAGGACACCATTCAAAAAGTGATCAAAGTTGTCTCAAGTACAGATTTGCCCATCTGGGGCGTATATAAAGGCTATAATCAAGATCAGCCAGATCATCTTTTTGAAATAGAGATTCGACTGGACTCAACCCTTAACGGGGGATCTTTTTTCATCCTTGCAAATATGTACAATTTCCCTGAAGGGTGCCCTAAACTTCAACAACTCAGGACTGCCGGAAATGGCTTTAGTTTACAAGGGACTTCTGGGATAATTCCTAGCTGTATTGACCCTAGTGGAGTAGGTGTTCTTGTATCCCCAGACTCTCTGATTATCCCGTTTTCCGTACCTGAGCGACAAAAAGAAGAAAACAATAATTTATTAAACAGAACATTTATTGGAATAAGACAATGAACAATCGCTCTCACCCACTTCCCGCATATATCAGCACTGCAAACGTCACCACCCACCCCAAAATCGTCAATTGCAGGAAAATATCACGTAATAAAATCTTGGTGGGGCTTCCACTCTGAGCCTCCACAAAAGTGATCTGCATATAGCGCAGGATGCCGAGCAGTACCCAGAAGACAGTGAAGTAGAGGTGCTCACTTTCGAAAAATGCGACGGTCTGAGCGGCGGTGGTATAGGAAATATAGGCTACAATGGTCACAGAAGCCATGATCATCATGGCACCATTGATGAATTCGAGGTTGTAGCCGTCGATGGACTTGCGGACTTTCTGGCCTTTGGCCAGGAGGAGGACGTCATCTCGCCGCTTGGCGAGGGCCATGAAGAGGGCCAGGAGAAAAGCCATCAAGATGATCCACATGGAAAGCGTGATTTCTCCTACCACTGATCCTACAAATAATCGCAGGACAAATCCTATGGCAATGATGAAGATGTCCACAATGGGGATATGCTTTAACCTAAAGGAATAAGCTACATTCATTAAGAAATACCCCATTACCAGCGCTAATAGCACGGGTGAGAGATAAAAGGCGATCGCTCCGCCGCCAAACAACATTAGGAACATCTGTACAAAAGCAGCGTTCGGCTGGACGGCCCCAGAGGCGAGTGGACGATATTTCTTTTTGGGATGCAAACGGTCTGCGTCGCGGTCTACATAATCATTGAGAATGTAGACGGTGCTAGCGACTAGGGAAAATGCAATAAACGCCAGGAAAGTCTCCAGCATCAAGGTGCTGTCGTCCGCTTTTTTGGCAAAAAAGGCGGGAAAGAATATCAGGAGATTCTTGACATACTGATGCGGTCGCATCAACGCTAGATGGCCCCGAAGGGTGCTGGAAGTAGATTCAGAAGACAAATCGCAAATTCAAGTTCAAGCACAAGTTCAAAAGGAAAAATATTTACCTCAGTCCCCTCTTCATTCTTAATTTTTCATTCTCCATTCTTAATTCTCTTCCTATACAGCTACCAAACTTGCCTTGATTTTCGCCTCAAAGTCAGCGCGGAAGCGGTTGATGGTGTTACGGACAGGCCATGCTGCGGCATCTGCCAATGCACATACGGTGCGTCCTTCCATGGTGTCACACAGTTCCAAGAGAAGGTCGAGGTCTTTGGTCTCGCCGTGGCCCCGGTTGATCTTGTCAAGGACCTTGACGAACCATCCTGTCCCTTCTCGGCAAGGGGTACATTGCCCACAAGATTCATGGTCATAGAACTTGGACGTTCTTAGCAGGAAATTGACAATGTCGGTGTCTTCGTCCAAGACACACATCCCCGCAGTCCCGAGGAAAGTGCCTACACTACGCAGAGAGTCGGCATCCATGGTGATGCCTTCAATCATCTCGGCCGTCAAGATCGGCACAGAGGAGCCGCCAGGCACTACCGCTTTGAGCTTCTTGCCATTGCGAATGCCACCGGCGACGTCGTAGATCAGGTCCGTGAGCTTCATGCCTGTAGGCAATTCATAGATGCCTCGGCGGTTGACGTGTCCTGAAATGCCATACAGGCATGGGCCAGGATGGGTCGTCGCGCCTATCTTGCTGTACCAATCCGCGCCGTTTTTCATGACGAGGGCGGCATGAGCGAGGGTCTCTACATTGTTAATCGTAGTAGGTTTTCCCCAAAGGCCCACTTGCGCAGGAAATGGCGGCTTGGAGCGTGGATAGGGGCGTTTGCCTTCCAAGGATTCCATTAGAGAAGTCTCTTCTCCACAGATATAAGCACCTGCACCACGGTGGACATAAAGGTCGATATCGATGCCTGATCCCATGATATTTTTGCCCAAATACCCTTTTTTATAGGCATCATCCACCGCCTTCTGAAGCATATCGATCCAGTCAGTGTATTCTCCTCGAATGTAAACATAAGCAGCGTCCATGTGCATGGCATAACATGCAAGGGTTGCGCCTTCGATGAAGAGATGTGGATTGTATTCAAACAGTCGGCGGTCCTTGGCAGTACCTGGTTCGGACTCATCGCCGTTGCAGGCGAGATAGCGAGGAACGCCTTCCTTTTTAGGCGGCATAAAGGACCATTTGAGGCCTGCATTGAAGCCTGCGCCTCCGCGGCCACGGATATTCGCTTTTTTTACTTCATCTACCACTTCTTTCCGCTCCATTTTCTCCTCTACCAACACCTTACGAAGGGCACCATACCCTCCATGTTGTTCGTAGACATCGATCTGGTGATAGTTAGGGATATCAGGTAAAACGACTTTTTGATATTTTTTCCAATCCATGCGAGGGATAATTTTGAATGAATGAATGGTTAATTTTGAATGCTTGTCCTGAGATTTTCGAAGGAAAAGCCTGATAATCAGCTATCCGCAAACTCAAATGATTCCATTCATTTAATAATTCTTTTTAAGGGTTTTGTGCATCGACAGGTAACGGTTCTTCTTTAGCAGCAGAGTTGGCTTCCTCTGCTTGGATGGCTTTTTCGTGTAGCTTGAAGAATTTATTCTGAAAAATAATGATGACAATAATTCCAATTGAGATCGCAGCATCTGCGATATTAAATATAGGCCAAAGAAACAGCTTCGAGTTCTCACTTACAAATGGTACCCAGCTCGGATAGGCCCCATTATAGATGTCGATATAGATCATATCGACCACTTGCCCAAAGAGAAATCCACCCTCATAGTCATTCATGGCTTCAAACCACAGGCCGTAAAACGTCCTGTCGATGATATTTCCAACTGCACCGCCGAAGATAATGGCCAGGTAAAACGGCAAGGGAGATTTGTGCTTGGAGAGTTTCACGAGCATAAACCCTATGGCTGCTACGGCCAGGATCGAAAACAAGGTGAGTGCCAATTTGCCCGTTTCTGGACTGATATCAAGGCCCATCTTCGCACCAAGCCCGCTAACGGTCAGGCCAAAGGCAGCCCCATCATTTTCAATGAAATAAAGCTTTACAATATCTCCTATCAAGTGAATATCCTGATTCAAGGTCATATTGAACTTGACCAACAACTTGGTGAGCTGATCGAGTGCGATGACGATGAAGGCAATCAGGAAATATTTTTTCGCTTTTTTCATCTATTCTTTGGGAGATTTTTCTGTTTGAGTTTTGCCTCAATAGAAGTCGTAGTGTGTGGAACAATACGAAGACGTTCTTTGGAAATAAGCTTTCCTGTCACTTTGCAAATACCATAGGTGCCATTTTTGATGCGCACCAAGGCATTTTCCAAGTCAAAGATAAACTTCTTTTGACGTGCCATGAGCATTTCGTTTTGCTCCTTTTCCCTACTATCTCCTCCAAATTCCGTGAAGTTATAGCTATCGGCTGAGCCTCCGCCACTTTCCTTGAGGTTGTCAGCGAGAATTTGGTGCTCTTCTCTGGCACTAGCGAGTTTTTTATTAATAATGTCTTCAAACTCCTGCAACTCTTGTCGAGAGTAGAATGCTTTTTCAGAACTTTTTTCAGACATGGCAGAAATGGTTTAGGGTGAAATAAATGCTTATTTCAGGCTTGGCTATACTTTGGCTAGGGCGATCGTGCCCTGTACATTTTCTATTTCAATAGCATCTCCGTAAGGGATTCCCTCTACAACTGCGAGGTTCTGTGCCAGCGTCTCTTGTTGGATGTATTGGGAAAAAGACTCAACGGCCTCATCCCAAGCTTCATTTTTTACCAACTGAATCTCGATCTTATCCGTGACGTCAAATCCCTTGTCTTTGCGCAGATTTTGGATACGATTGACCAGCTCACGGGCAATACCTTCTTGCTTCAGGTCTTCTGTAAGGGAAAGGTCAAGGGCAACAGTATACTTGCCATCGGAAGCCACAGCCCACCCCGGAATATCTTCACTGACCACTTCCAATTCATTGGAAGTCAATGTGATAGGCTCCGAAAGCTGAACTTGCAGTTCGCCTTCGGCTTCCAACTGACGAATCTCTGCCTGCGTCAGTTTCGCCAGCGCAGGTCCTAGTTCCTTGATGAGTTTGCCCAGTTTGGGACCTAGCAAGCGAAAATTCGGTTTCACTTTCTTCACCAAGACGGCATTGTCGCCGGTGATGTAGGTGATGTCCTTGACATTGACTTCAGCAGCTATGATGGCTTGTACACGGTCAAGCTGCTCGTGCATGTCCTTGCCAAGGACCGCTACCATGGCCTTCTGCAAAGGTTGGCGGACTTTGAGCTTCTCCTTTTTTCGGATCGAAAGGATCATGGAAGTCAGGCGTTGCGCCATTTCCATCCGCTCTTCGAGAGAGAGGTCTATTTCATCAGCATTGATTTCAGGGAAATTAGCTAAATGCACACTCTCACCCGCGCCCAAATCTCTGTACAGACGATCTGAGAAAAACGGCGCAAAAGGACTCATCAACACGGCAACGGTGCGCAGGCATTCATACAATGTCTGATAAGCCGCTTCTTTCTCCTGGTTCATCTCTCCTTTCCAGAAGATCCTGCGTGATAAGCGGACATACCAGTTGGACAACTGTTCATTGACGAAGTAGTCGATGGCACGGATGGCAGGCGTAGCTTCGTAATCGTCCATAGACGTCTGGACCGTCTTCACAAGGGAATTGAGGACAGAGATGATCCATTGGTCTAATTCACGGCGCTCAGAGACGGGGATACGCTCGCCATAGGTGAAGCCATCGATATTGGCATAAGTGGCGAAGAAGCCATTATAGGTATTGTAGAGCGTACCAAAGTATTTGCGCTTGACTTCCTGGACACCTGCCGGATTGAACCGCAAGTTCTCCCAAGGAGAAGTATTGCCCAGCATATACCAGCGAACAGCGTCTGCGCCATTTTCTTCGATCATTTCAAACGGATCGACCACATTGCCGATGCGCTTGGACATCTTATTGCCATTCTTGTCTTGGATCAGGCCATTGGCGATGACATTTTTATAGGCGACGCTGTCTTCAAGCATGACCGCGATTGCGTGCAAGGTGAAGAACCAACCTCGGGTCTGGTCTACGCCTTCTGCAATGAAGTCTGCGGGGAAGTTCGCTTTGAATGTTTCTTGATTTTCAAAAGGATAATGCCATTGGGCAAAAGGCATGGAACCCGAGTCAAACCAGACATCGATGAGGTCTGGCTCACGGTGCATGGGCTGACCATTTTTGCTTACCAGTACAATATCATCTACCCCAGGTTTGTGCAGGTCCACATCTTCAAGGAAGTTTTTGACAAAATCTGCTTCCATCAAGCCCGCAGCTACGGCCTTGTCCATTTCTCCGCTCAACTCTTCTACTGAGCCTATACAGATGCTTTCCGAACCATCTTCGGTCCGCCATACAGGCAATGGAATGCCCCAGTAGCGCGAACGCGACAGGTTCCAGTCGACGAGGTTTTCGAGCCAGTTGCCAAAACGGCCTGAGCCAGTTGAGGCAGGCTTCCAGTTGATGGTATTGTTGAGTTCGATCAGGCGATCTTTGACGGCAGTTGTCTTCACAAACCAGCTATCCAGTGGATAGTAGAGGACCGGCTTGTCGGTCCGCCAGCAGTGTGGGTAGCTGTGCACATATTTCTCTATCAGGAAAGCGCGATCCGCCTTCTTGAGCATGATGGAGATGTCTTCATCTACCGAGCGTTCCTCTTCCTGTCCATAGTCTTTGACATAGCGACCTGCAAAGTCCGTGACTTCCTTCACAAAGCGGCCACGCTTATCGACGAGTGGAATGGGGTTGCCCTCTTCGTCTTCCACCATGATCGGCGGAATATCGTTTTGCTGGGCGACTTTGAAGTCGTCCGCTCCAAATGTCGGCGCGGTATGTACGATACCCGTTCCGTCCTCTGTCGTGACAAAGTCACCGATAATGACCCGAAACGCAGGTTTGTCGGGCTGGACGTAGGGCATAAGTTGGTCATATTCCATCCCAGCCAGTTCGCTGCCTTTCACTTCGGCTACGATCTCGATGTAGGGAATAGGTTTGCTGCCGGGCTTCACCTCTTCGGGCTGAAGATCCACTTTTTGCTCCGAAAAATACTTCGCTAACCTGTCCTTCGCCAAGATGACGATAGCAGGCTGTTGGGTATAGCGGTTGAAGGTACGCACCTTGACATAGGTGATATTTTTCCCAACAGTCAAGGCGGTATTAGAAGGCAAGGTCCACGGCGTTGTGGTCCAGGCGAGGAAGTACTCGTTTTCAGTTCCTTTGACCTTAAACTGCGCAATCGCCGACGTGTCTTTTATCTCCTGATAGGTACCTGGCTGGTTCAGCTCGTGGGAACTGAGGCCTGTGCCCGCCGCTGGTGAGTAGGGCTGGATGGTGAAGCCTTTATACAAATAGCCTTTGTCCCACAACCGCCGAAGCAGGTTCCAGACAGACTCGATATAATTGCTCTCAAACGTGATATAAGGATCATCCAGGTCTACCCAATAGCCCATTTTGCGGGTAATGTCATCCCACAAATGTTTGTATTTCAGGACATCCTCTTTGCAGGCAGCGTTGTAGTCTTTGATACTGATTTTGGTGCCAATGTCTGCTTTGGTGATGCCCATGGCCTTCTCCACTTGCAGTTCCACGGGAAGACCGTGGGTGTCCCAGCCGCCTTTGCGCTTTACCTGAAAGCCTTGGAGGGTTTTGTACCGACAAAAAATATCCTTGATCGCGCGCGAAATGACATGGTGAATGCCAGGCTTACCATTGGCTGAAGGCGGGCCTTCGTAGAAGGTGAAACTAGGCTTGCCTTCACGTGTACTCACGCTTTTGGCAAAGGTGTCATGCGCGTCCCAGAACTTCAGAACCTCTTTTTCGAGTTCTGGAAGCGAAAGATGCTTGTACTCAGGATATTGCTTGCTCATGCTTTTTGAAAAATGAATGCAAATATAAGGAAAAAAGAATTGCTTATTTTGGGTGAAAATTGACTAACCTAATGAAAATGACGACACGGATTTTTGCTTTGTTCCTGACCTTCACGATTCTCTCTGGTTGTGCCGCGACGCGCCAGGCGCGTCAGCTTGCTTTGCACCAATTGACGCTGTCAACGATCGCCCAGCGGGACGTGCATGCTGAGGAGAAACTGGATGTCTTGGCGACCAGTCTGGTCCAGATGATGAAAGAGAGCCTGCGGATCGTCAACCCCAATAAGGCCCTGGAATATGTGACCAAGTATGCAGCAGACAACGAAGAAGCCATTGACACGATCTTGTCGGATGTGAGTAAGTGGCAGGACGACCTGAATATCTTGGAAAAAGTAGCGGTAGGTGCGCGGCTATTGAACAAGCCCTATATCAACGACTTCACCGACCTTTTTCCCAAATTTCGCCGCAAGTATAAGCAGTTGAAGTTTCTGTATAAGCTGGGGAGCTTCTTTGGGATGGTGTAGGGGAAATGAAAAATGAAGAATTGAAAATGGAGAATGGAGGAGAAGGGATTTCTCTTATTGCATTCGGCCATTATTTTTCTAAACCTAAGACCGCAGAATTAGCTCAGCATCGATATTCAAATTTATATGAAGGGCTTTGGCATGTTCAAAGGTCAAATTTCGCTTGCCGTTGAGAATTTCACTAACACGGGAGGGAGAAATGCCGAGAACCTTGGCTAAATCTTTTTGCTTGAGTTTTCGCTGATACATCCTCAATTCGATCATCTCCTTGAGATTTTTGGGTTCAAAAGGATAGTGATGCGCTTCATAATCTGCAATTTGATCGGAAAGCAAATCTAATTCCTGAAATTCAGGAGAAGTAGGGTCTGTGTCATTGCCTACTATTTTGAGGAGTTCTTCCATTCGCGCTAGGGCGTTTTTGTATGCTATTGGAGTTGGGAAAATGTTCATTTTGGAAGATTTAAATCGTACTTGCGTCAATTTTATCATATTCTGCATGCGTTCCAATGAATCGAATATAGACTTTTTGGGAGGCAAAAATAATAATGACAATGAGGCGATAGTGGTTTCCTTTAATATTAAAAACAAAGCGGTTGTTGCCTACATAATCAGCTGATGGAAATGTCTTTTTAATGTCTGCCAAGTGCTGCCACGAAGCTTTCTTGGTAAGCTCATACCAATTAAGTAGGGGTATTTTAACTTTAGGATGATCTTCTGAGAATTCAGTTATTCTTCTGAGAGTTACAATTCTCATGCTAGGCTTGGTTTACGAAAATTAAAAATAAAAAGTTCCCAAATATAGAACTTTATTTATAAAATGGGAAAATTATTTCATTTTTATACTATCACATCCTCATACAGCTCTCTCATCGACAGGATAATCCCTATCGAAGCCAACTCAATCTCCTTATCCAGGCCGATCACAGTTTTGATCTGCCAATGGTCATCGGCAATCCTTCGATAGGACTCTACGAGGGCCTGTTCTTGGTCGATCATCACATATTCCTCAAAACTGGGATTGGCGCGATAAAGCCTGAATTTTTGTACCTGATCGTATTTTTGAGTGGATTTAGAAAGTACTTCAATGATGAGTTTTGGATTCTGAATCGCCTGATTAGGCGCATTTTGATCATTAATTTCTCCACATACGACAAATACATCGGGATAGAGATAAGAATTGGTGGATTCTATAAAAACTTTCACATCCCCACTGAATGTTTTACAAGGTTTCCCAGCTTTTCGAATGCCTTCCCGAATCCAGTAAAGGGCGTTACTGATAAGAAGGCCATGATTAATGGTCCCTCCTGCCATGGCATAAATTTGACCATCCACATATTCATACTTTGCTTCAGGATCAGCGAGTTCCAGTTGAAGGTATTCTTCAGCTGTATATTGTCGATTGAGTTTATGCTCAGCCATTTAGTGTTTCTTTTCAGGTTGTTATTTAAAATTCAGAAAAATTAAGGAGAAGGCCAAGAACAAACGATTTCTACCCCCGCGTCAATCTCCCAATAACCCCCTCACAATGAGGGTATTCCTCCAACAACACCTCCCTCTTCCCCATCTCAAAATCCGCAAAGTCAAAGCCTGGCGCCACCGTGCAGCCCACGAGCGAGTAGCTCCCCTCTGTCGCTACTTCCGCCGCGAACCAATACCCCGCAGGCACCACCACCTGAAAAGCTTCGCCTTTCTCCGGATCATTGCCTACCCGCAATTCCGAATATCGCCCATCGGGCGAGATGAGGGAAATTCGAACGGCATCTCCAGCGTAGTGATGCCACAGCTCATCGGCTTGTAGGCGATGGAAAGCGGAGAAGTTTTCGCTGGTGATCATAAAATAGATGCCTGTGGCAAAGCTGCGATTTCCTTGAAAGCGAGCTGGCAAAGCACCTTCGGGGATGGATTCGGCAGAACGATAGACTTCTTTATAATAGCCGCCTTCAGGGTGGGGCAGCATGTCGAGGTGGGTGACCCAGTAGGAGAGTGGTTTCATGGGAAAGAATTTGGGGAAAGGAAAAAGTAAAAATAACAAACAAGGAAGTCAAAAGTACTCCTCGTAGATGCTTCTCATGCTGTTATTTAATGGTGTTGTCCCAAGTCCCATTCAGAAAGTCGCTGAGTGATTGAAAGTCGGAAAGTGACTCAACTGTTTTTAGCGAAATAACTTTCAGATCTTCATCTTCTATCATTTTTTCAACATCTGCCGCTCGCAAGACTGCCAATTGCCGATCCTTCGTGACAGCCCAAATGGCCTGAATTTGACCTGCCTCAAATCGCAAATCATGCCTGTCTCCATCTAGCGGGCAGTAAACCAGGGTATTGACATTTCTCATCACGACAAATGGCCCCATTTGGTAGGGCGAGGCAGCCGAGGTAATGGGCTTGCGCCCTTCTGCCTTGAGGCGAATATGCCTAGACTCGGTGGGCAAAGCTCGTTCCTTTCCAAGGGCGTAGATGCCTAATTGGTGGATGTGGAGTTGAGGGAATTGAAAAGTGTCACTGTCACTGGATTCTTTTATTAGAGCAGGTGACTGAGGATAAAGGATCCACTTCCGTTCGTTTTCGTCCAAATAATAAGCGTGGTAACTACCTTCAGCACTTAAAAGGCCATGAGAGACGATCAGTTGAACGCCTTTCTGTAGAAAAACAGATTGGCTGTCTTGGTAAGCCCTGATCTCCATCATTCCTTCTGACTCCAACAGGCTAGGATCTCCCAAATTCATCGGAATTCCGGCAATGAAGAAATCCGCTGGGTTGCGCAATTCCCGAAATTTGAGGGTGATAGGATCAGAAACAACGTTCCCTGCACTATCGACAAAAGCATGGGCTGGTAACTTTAT
Source organism: Bacteroidia bacterium (assembly GCA_030430575.1). Lineage (GTDB taxonomy): Bacteria > Bacteroidota > Bacteroidia > J057 > J057 > JAUIGE01. The sequence continues at coordinate 89,040 of JAUIKF010000004.1, forward strand.
TCGAATAGGGTTGACAAGCTGATAGACTTCGTCAGTTGGAGGATAAGTGTCTGTTTTGGTAGAAGGATCAGGGATAATGAGTTGGGTAAAAGGCACATCCACCGAAAGCGGCGCATATACACAAGGCGTCTCCAGCCTTTTCTCCTCCATCGTCGCATCATACACCAACAGCCCCACGGCAATGATCATGACCAGCGTCGCAAAGTAACGCGGATTGGTGCGCAGCTCTCGCCAAAAGCGGAAGCGCGTGGCCGTCTCGTACTGCCCATACAACCGCTTGAAGTCCTTGTACTTTGCAATTTCATCCTTGGAAGGAAGCGGTTTGTCAATATGTATCTTGTATTTAGCCATTATGAGAACACCTCAACACCTAACAGATTTTCTTCAATCTGTTAGGTGTTCAGAAGTGGAAAGCCATTTTTTCATTTTTGCCAAAATCCGGTACATCCGCACCTTGGCGTTATTTTCAGTAATATTATAAATCTGCGCCACTTCTCTAAACGACATTTTTTCGAAATACCGCAACTCCACCATCTGCACTTCTGCTGGTTTGAGTTGGTCAAGTGCTGCCACCATCAACTGTATATCCCCTTCATTATCAGTGAATTGCACTTCTTCGATCATGTGCTGAAGTCCTGCACTTTCTATGCTAATGGCGCGCTGCTTCTTCGTTTCTCGAAAAAACATATTCACCTCATTGATCGCAATGCGGTAGAGCCAGGAAGAAAAGGGAAGCCCTTTGAAGGTATACTTCTTGAGGTTGAGCATCGCCTTGAGAAATACTTGAGAGGTGAGGTCGGCGGCGTGGTCCTCATCACTGACACGCTTCAGCACAAAGATAAAAAGCTGCTCGTAATAGCGTTCATAGATCGGGGCAAAATGCCTCGAATTCTTTTGAGCGGCCTTCAGCTGCTTTTGCTCTTCTGCAATTTGACTTTTGGTGCGGTGATAAGTCGTCAAGATAGGCGGTCGTTTCTACTATAATGCGATAATGGCTATAAGATACAGATAATTACTACTTTTGATTTTAATTTTCATTTTGATTCTCATTTTCATTCCCCCATGGAATATCCTTCTAAAGCAATCAAATCAGTCATAGATGAATTGGCAAGCCTTCCAGGCATAGGCCGCAAAACGGCCTTGCGGCTCGCGCTTCATATCTTGAAGCAGTCGGAAGAGGAAGCGGAGCGCCTCGGTCAGTCGATCGTAGACTTGCGAAAAAACATCAAATACTGCACAGAATGCCATAATATCTCCGATACAGACATCTGTAATATTTGCAATAATCCTCGCCGAGATACGGATGTACTTTGCATTGTAGAAGACACCAAAGATGTCATCGCCATAGAAAGCACGGCGCAGTTTACGGGCCGCTATCATGTCCTTGGCGGACTGATCAATCCTTTGCAAGGCATAGGCCCTTCTCAACTCAATATTGAGTCTTTGCTTAGTCGCTTGCGCGAGCGTCCTTGCAAAGAAATCATCTTTGCTTTCAGCGCCAACATCGAGGGCGACACCACAGTGTTTTACCTCACCAAAAAGCTCAAGCCATTGGGTATCAAAGTCTCCAGCATTGCACGCGGCATACCGGTCGGCATGGACCTAGAGTTCACCGATGAGGTGACGCTGGCGCGCTCTCTGATGAATCGCACGATGATTTCTGTGGATGAAGGGTAGGGGATTTGGCAGAATGGTCAATAGCAATGACCTTGATCAAGCAGCAGCATATCCAGTGGCTGGACGCATATACTCAGGGCGAAAGCCCAATACAATGTCAGATGACAAAACACCTTTTTCCACTAATTCTTCAGCTAGAAGTGTTTCTGTATTATTCTGTTGAATCCAAATTTTCCCATCAGGTTTCAGATCAAAATGCATGAGCACCATGAAATAAAACCGGTGATCATGCCAGCCTGTCCTTGTCAATTGGAAATGTCCGTGTTCCTGGTCTGTAATGACTAGATGTTGGAGGTCGTCATCGGGGTAATTTTCGCACTGCGCTGCAAGCATTTTTAGGTAGGTAGTGAGAATACCTTTGTACTGGCTTATCTTGTTGGTTACTTTTTCCATTGGACGATTTCCTCTTATTTTAGAATCAAATATACAGAATGAAATCAAAAGAAAAGCGAATTACCCAAGGGGCCAATTTCAGCCTAATCTTCATGTTGTGTTTGATTGGATTTAGTTTCCTCGGAATCTTTCAGACTGGATATCAACTAGAAACGGACCTTTTCCCAGCAAGTATTGTCTGGCAGATTATTTCACCCATTATTTTTCAAGGATGTGTGATGACATTTATCCTAATTATCAGCTGTCTTTTCCAAATAGCAGGAAAGCAAAAGATAGCCTTAGGCATTAATATAATTGCGGTATGCCTCTTTTCATTTCTCCGAGACATTTATTTTTTGCTCCTCTCCCCTTAATCCTCGAACTTTCGAAGATTATCAAACAAGTCAAGCCCCAAACGCTCGAACTATCGAACGCTCAGACGCTCGAACCTTTTCCTTATGGATTTATCCGTCATCATCGTCAATTACAATGTCAAGCACTTCCTGGAGCAATGTCTCTTGTCGGTGCAGCGAGCAGCTGAAGGCCTGGAGGTGGAAGTCATTGTCGTGGACAATAACTCTTCCGACGGCAGTCAGGAGATGGTGAAAGCGAAGTTTGGCGATGCCGTTACCCTTATCGAAAATCGCGATAATCCAGGCTTCTCTCGCGCCAACAACCAAGGCATAGCCATCGCCAAGGGACGTCATGTCCTATTGCTCAATCCCGACACCGTCGTGGAGGAGGAGACCTTCCAGCAATGCATGGCCTTCATGGACAGCCGCCCATTGGCAGGTGCGCTGGGCGTGAAGATGATCGATGGACAAGGGCATTTTTTGCCAGAATCGAAACGAGGGCTTCCGACACCTTGGGTTTCGTTTTATAAGATATTTGGCCTCTCAAAGCTTTTTCCCAAAAACAAGACATTTGCCCGCTACCACCTCAGCTACCTCGACAAAGAGGAGTCTCATGAAGTAGAAGTGCTTTCAGGGGCGTTTATGTGGATCAAAAAGGAAGTGTTGGACAAAATTGTAGGATTGGATGAGACCTTCTTCATGTATGGGGAAGACATCGATTTGTCGTATCGCATAGAGTTAGCTGGGTACCAAAACTATTATTTCGCGGGAACAAAAATCATTCACTATAAGGGCGAATCCACCAAAAAAGGAAGCTTGAACTATGTTCGCGTGTTTTATCAGGCGATGATCATTTTTGCGCAAAAACACTTTGGCGGACGGAAGGAGCAAGTCTTTATCTTCTTCATCCGCATGGCGGTGTATTTTCGGGCTTTGCTGGCGATCCTCAATCGCGTGGTGAAGCGCCTGGGCTTTCCCTTGATCGAAGCAGGGCTGATCTATGGGATTATACAGGGTATCAAAGCCTATTGGGAGCATTATGTGAAATACGTGGAAGGCGGTGAATATCCCCCCACTTTTGACTATGTCGCAGCGCCGATTTATGCGCTGGTCTTTGTGGGCTTATTGGGCATCGCGGGCGCCTATAAGCGCCCTTTTCGCATTCCGCCCATCGTGAGTGCCACGTTTGGGGGCTTTGTCGCGATCGCTACGGTCAGCTATATTTTCCCCGAAATCAACTTCTCAAGGGCCATCGTGGGGCTTTCATCCATCTTTGCCATGATCATGGCACTGACCACTCGCGGCCTGATCAATATCCGCGAAAAAGGACAGTTTTTCTTCTCCGAACCCCGCCAAAAGCGGGTGTTGATCGTGGGAGATGCAGCGGGCGTGAAGCATATTCATTCGCTGTTGAAAAATGACCTGGACTACCGCGTGACGATTTTGGGAGCTGTTGGGACAAAAAACGGTCAATTATTCCAAATCCCATATCTCGGAACCCAAGACCAGTTATCGGCTATTCTCGATTTTTATCCTATAGAAGAGGTGATTTTTGATGGAAATAGCCTGTCCAATTCGGAGATTCTCTCGGAGATGGAAACGCATAAGCGCGAAGGACTCAGTTTTAAAATTTTGCCCGAAGGCACTGACTTTCTGGTAGGTTCCCAATCGATACAATCTGCCGATCGTCAGCATATTTTATCCTCTCCATTAACCCAAAAGCCACATCGTACGAAAAAGCGCCTGCTTGAAGTAGGGGTAAGCCTTTTCCTGCTAGCAAGCTTCCCTTTGCTCTTTTGGCGCTATGAGCGTGCGGGCAGAAGTTTTGGAAACCTGTTGCGGGTGATATTGGGGAAATCCCATATGGTGGGGTATATTGAGGAACAGCCCAATGGCTTGCCACCGCTGAAAACGGGTTTCCTCTCCATGCGTCATCGCAGCGATTCAGATCCTGAGGAAGCGCTGGATGCTCGTGAGCTAGACCGCTATTATGCGCGAAATTATAGCTGGGAACTGGATGGAGAGATTGTCTGGAAAGGGTGGCGGAAGATTGGGGGAGAGGAAAAATAAAAAAGAATGGGTGTCATCTCGACGATGCCCTGAGGCTTTGTGAAGGGCAGAGGAGAGATCTAACACGCCCTTTTATACTGGCTGTGCATTGTGAGTTCCAAACGATTCGAACAGGCTACTAGACCATATTGTTAGATTTCTCCCGGTGGTCGAAATGACAGCAAAGCTGTAAGCGTAAAAAAATTAACATCAAAGGTTTCAGAATCAATATCACCCTTCGTGTGCTCCTGATTGCAACGGGAGCCTTTGCACTCATGTACTGCATATTTTTTACCCAAATGTATGTAGTGACTTTTCTGACGGGTTTAGCGGTGATTGGGCTGGTGGTTGAAATGATTCATTACATCGATCGGACGAATCGAGACATCGCCTCTTTCTTGCTCTCAATGCGTCATGACGACTTCTCGACTTCCTTCAATAGCACCCGCATGGGGCGGTCCTTTCGGGAGTTGTATGGCTCATTTAACGAAATCACAGAAGTCTTCCAGCGTATCCGCGCCGAAAAAGAGACCAACTTCCAGTACTTGCAAACAGTGGTCAAACACGTGAATGTGGGGCTGTTGTGTTTTGAGGAAAATGGAGAGGTGCAGTTAATGAATCGGACGTTGCAGCAATTATTAAATAAGCCCTACCTCACCCATATCCATGCCCTGGAAAAGATCGCGCCTGAACTCCTCGAAGGCGTCAGAACCCTCCAACCGGGTGAACGAGAACTCGTCAAGGTCACGCTCCAGGGAGAAGTGCACCAGCTCGCGATGCGGGCGGTGGAGTTTAAACTCCAAGACACGCCCTATAAGCTGATTTCTATGCAGGATATTCAAGGGGAATTGGAGGTAAATGAGCTGGAAGCTTGGCAAAAGCTCATTCGCATCCTCACGCATGAAATCATGAATTCGGTCAGCCCAATCGTATCACTGACAGCGACGATTCAAGATATGCTTCAGGAGGATGAGGTGGCTGATAGTGAGTCGATTACAGATATGCGAGATGCTGTAGGGGCCATCAATAAACGCAGCCAAGGCTTGCTGCATTTCACCGAAGCCTATCGCGATCTTACCCGAGTTCCTGTGCCCCAATTACAAACTATTAGTGCCAAAGAATTGCTGGAGGGGTTGGAAGTATTGTTTCGGGCAAATTTGGACGAAAAAGGGGTGAAAATGGACCTCCATTTACCTGCCAAGGACTTCTCCTTCCAAGCTGATCCCGAACTATTGGAACAAGTCCTCATCAACCTCATCAAGAATGCCCTAGATGCTTTGGAAGGGCTTCCGCTGGCTACGGTCAGCTTGGCGGCCCAGATGAATGAACAGGGTAAAACCCAACTTACTGTAAGCGATAATGGTCCCGGCATTTCTCCAGAACTCCTGGAGCAGATTTTTGTGCCGTTCTTCACCACCAAAGGCACAGGTTCAGGCATTGGCCTCAGCCTCTCACGCCAGATCATGCGCCGCCACAAGGGTAGCCTCTCGGTCCAGTCTGTCCCAGGCCGCACGACCTTCACCGTGCAACTGTGAAGAATTATTAATAAGTTCAAGTATCAAGCACAAATTCAAGCTCAAGAAGCCACCTTTTGAATTTGTACTTGTATTTGAGTTTGAACTTCTCTTTTTATTCTATCATTCTCTCATCCATTCATCCATTCATCCATTCATCCATTCATCCATTCATTCACTCATTCACTCATTTCCCCTCCCCATGCTATCCAACTACCTCAAAACAGCCTTCCGCGCACTCTGGCGTCAGAAGCTCTATTCCCTCATCAATATCTTGGGCTTGTCCATCGGCTTGGCTACCTGCATGCTGATTTTGCTCTATGTTCAGGATGAATTGAGTTTTGATCAGTTCCATGAGAAGAAAGCGCGGATTTATCGCGTGACGACCTCTTTCGAAAATGGCAATCATTGGGCGGTGCCTTCCTTTCCCGTAGGCCCTGCGCTGAAAGCAGACTACCCAGAAGTGGAGGACGCATGTCGGATGATTTATTGGGGAAATGTGCTGATGACACTGGGGGATGATAAACGGAGTGAATCTTACTTCAGGTTTGTCGATCCTTCGATCTTTGAGGTGTTGTCATTTCCTTTAGTCGCTGGGGATCCCCAAAAGGCGCTTTCAGCCCCCTATAATATGGTGTTGACTGAGACCAAGGCACGGGAATTCTTCGGAGAAGGAGAGGCCATGGGCAAACAGTTGACCGTCAAACAAGGAGAAACAGAGAAGCTATTTACCATAACAGGTATTGCAAAAGATCCTCCTCCCAATTCAAGTGTGGAGTTTAATTTTTTGGTACCCTTCCAGACGGCTGAGGAATACGGGATGAATTTGGAGAATTGGGGAAACTGGGGCCCAGAGACGTATGTGTTGCTTAATCATGAGGTGTCCGTTGATGCCTTTGAACCGAAGATCGGGAACTTTATTTTTGAGAAATCTAAACAAGGGAAAACGGCGACACTTCACCTCCAGCCGATCTCTCGGGTGCATCTCTATCCCCTAGAAGGAGGCAATGGCCGCATCACGTATGTCTACCTTTTTTCCATTATCGCCTTATTCATTCTGCTCATTGCCTGTATCAACTTCATGAATTTGACGACGGCCCGCTCTATGATTCGAGCGCGGGAGATCGGCGTGCGCAAGGTCGTTGGCGCTAAGCGATCAGACCTGATCTTTCAGTTTTACAGCGAGTCGATCTTGCTTTCATTTATCGCCGCTGGCATCGCCATCGGCTGGGTGGCCCTGTTGCTGCCAGGGTTTAATATCCTGGCGGAGAAGGAGTTGACCTGGATGGAAAGCTCTGTGTTTGGGTATTTGTTGATCATTACCCTTGTAACAGGCTTATTATCAGGGAGCTATCCCGCTTTGTCGCTTTCTTCCTTTAGGCCTGTGCTTGTGCTAAAAGGCGCATTTAAAACGAGCCGCAGAGGCATATTTTTGCGAAAAATCCTCGTGGTGACCCAATTCTGTATTTCCATTATCCTCATCATCTGTACCCTCATCACCCGCGATCAATTGACCTTTATTCAGCAAAAATCGCTGGGATACGACAAAGACCAGGTCCTTTATATTCAAGACGTCGCGGACTTCATGAATAAATACCCGCGCATCAAACCTGCGCTGCTCAAGAGCCCGCATATCCACCATGTGACGGCTTCGAGTAGCCTTCCCACAGCGATTTACACCCACGGGGGTGTGCCTGACTACGAAGGTCGCGACCCCGAAAGGACCATGGATTTCCTCTTTACCAATGTAGCCTTTGACTATCCCGAGACCTTCGGAATGGAAATGGCAGAAGGGCGCAGTTTCTCCATTGATTTTCCCTCTGACAGCACCCAAGCATACCTGCTCAACGAAGAGGCCGTCCGCCAAATGGAACTCGAAAACCCACTCGGCACCAAATTGAACTTCTGGGGCAATGATGGGCAGGTCGTAGGCGTGGTGAAAGACTTTCACTTTTCCTCCTTTCGTGAAGGCATTGAGCCGCTCCTGATCCGCGTCAATTTCAATTGGCTGGAGTATGTCTGCATCAAGCTGGAAGCAGGCCGTATGCAAGAAGGTCTCGCACATATCGAGAAGGTTTGGGAGCAATACATGGGCACCGTCCCTTTTGACTATCACTTTGTGGATGAGTCTTTTGAAGAGACGTTTGAGGCGGATCAAAAAGTCTCGACGATCTTCACCTATTTTGCCTATCTCGGCATCTTCATCTCCTGTCTTGGCCTACTCGGCCTAGCCGCCTTCATGGCGCAGCAGCGCCGCAAGGAGATCGGCATCCGCAAGGTCATGGGCGCCAGCGTCTCCCAACTCGTGCGCATGCTCACCCGCGAATTCACCAAACTGGTGGTATTTGCCTTTATCCCCGCGGCCTTGCTCGCGTTTTACTTCATGCACACCTGGCTCGCAGGATTTGCCTACCGAACGGCGATCAGCCCGTGGATCTTTATGCTGGCGGGTGGCGCAGCCCTGCTGATCGCCTGGCTGACGGTGAGTTGGCAGTCGTTTCGGGCGGCGAGTATCAATCCGGTGGAGGCGTTGAGGGATGAGTGAGGCAGGTTTAAGGGTTTAAGTTGTTCAAGGGTTTAAGGGAATCGCGTTGCGATTTGGGCTTGGAGACATCCCGATCGCACAGGCCCCAACCCTTCAAAGGGTTTTCCCGCAGGCCGAAACATAGCTTCTTTTTTGGGGGGGCTTGTGGGTCGTTCCCTTTGAAGGGAACGGGGATTGTGCGGGAGGGATGTTTAACCCTGGATCGCGAAGCGACTTCTCATTCCCGAAAATCTCTTCCACTTTTTCAAAAAGTCCCAATCCCCATCCCATTTCCCCTACAAAAACGACCTTTCCCCAACATCTTTCCCTATTCAGGAACAAAATTATACAACTCCCACTCATGGATGAGTTATATTAGCAAGTAATTGATTACTTTAACTGAAAACTTATCCATTTATGAAAGTCATCAACAGTACCCTTATACTGATGATCCTCGCTTCCTTGCTGGCGCTTACGGCCTGTGGAGAAGGGGAGGATATTTTGGTACCTGATAATAATTCTCCTCCCTATGATGGCGTGCCAACCATTCTCGTCGAAAACTACATCAACAGAATCTACATAGACTTGATCGGCCGTGAGCCGATCGATGCGGAGATGAACCGTGACGTCGCGGATTTGCGGGCGGGAGACCTCGGCGTAGATGCGCGGATTGCCTTGATCACGCGCTTGCAGTCGAGTACGGAGTTTGTGGAAGGGGATTCCTCCTATAAAGAAGCGTATTACTTCCGCTTCTATGAGCTGTCCAAGGCGCGCATGCTGGAAGGCGTTTCAGATGGGGAAATCTACAGAGAGATTGGGTTGATCAATGATGACATTCTGCGCGATTCCCTGGCTGGCGACTGGGTTCAATTGCAAATTGACAAGGCAAAAAAACAGAAGCTGGTTAACGTATTGGCTTGCCTAGACCAATACCGTGAAGGCGATATTTCTATCAATGAAGTCTATGCGCGGATGCTCTATAATGGCATCTACGACATCATTAACATGAATTCCATCAACTTCATTCGCGCCTGTTTTGATGACCTGTTTTTCCGCTATCATACCTTGGCTGAATTTGACCAATCCTTCCCTATCATCGAATACGGTACCTCTGGGACTATTTTTGGGCAGCCTGCTTCAAATAAGCTAGAGTATATCGATGTGCTGGTAAATTCGCGGGAGTTTTATGAGGGGAATATTCGCTGGGCCTATAAGACCCTGCTGGCGCGTGAGCCTGACGCGGCTGAGATAGAAGCAGCCATGCAGGATTTTTATCAAAGCAAAAACTACCAAAAAGTGCAGTTAGATATCATGGTGACGGATGAGTATGCGAACTTCTAAGGTGTTCTAGGTTCTAAGTTTTGAGTTTTAGGTTCCTCGCCTGTTTTTATTTTGATTTTCATTTTAATTTTCATTCCATATGAAATACATTCTCTACGCTTTATCCCTCCTCTTTCTATTTACAAGCTGTCAACCCGAAGATAAATACCTCTATGAAGTCAATGAGGTGGATGTGCTTCCTGTAAATGCGAATAAGAGTAAGCAGAAGACTATCGAGCAGTTTGTCTCGATCCTGCATGCCAATCTCTTCCAAAAGGCGCTATCGGCAGATGAGATGGTCGAAATCCGCAAGGTGATTGAGTCTATTGGTGACAAGGAATTGGCGTATGAAATTCTCATCAGCAATTTCATGAATAAGCCAGGCGTCATCATCCCTCCAGATGAAGACATGCGCGCCGATATCGATGAATTTTTGGTGGATACCTATAAGCGCTTTTTTGTGCGCTTTCCGACTGAGGCTGAAAAGGCGTATATGCGCAATTTCATTGAAGCGGATCCTAATGTTACGGCCGAGTTGGTCTATTTTTCCTTCGCCTTATCTAATGAATATCAATTTTATTGATGATTGATTGTTATCACGAAGAATCAATAATTAATAATCAGTCAATTAATAATTTCTACTTATGAAGAGACGCAAATTTATCAAAACGACGGCTGCCGCCGCTGCTGCGACCATAGGCATGCCTTATATACTTCCTACTGGACGGCTGTTTGCTCGGACCAATTCTCGCTTGGCGGAACATGTAGTGTTTGTACTATTTGCTGGGGGCGTACGCCAGCAAGAAGCGGTAGGCATGCAATACCTGGATGGGAGCCAAAACGAGCGTATCCCTGGCAATATCATGTATAATATGCTCACGGGAGCCCCTCCTACTGACAAAATCGTCTATGGGACTGATGCCAATTTGGCGGGTGAGATTCCGATTCCGAAGATTCTGAATACAACCCTTCAAGAGCAAGGGACCTTGTTCAAGGAGATGCGCGCTACCCAGATAGGTCATTATGGAGGACTGAATGTCGCTCTACAGGGCAATACCCTTTATTCACAGGGATTAAAACAAAAGCCGCTCAATCCTACGATTTTTGAATACTTACGTCGTCATGGAGGGATTCCTGCTTCCAAAGTTTGGTTTGTAGGAAATGGGATTGGTAATTCCGTGCCGCTGCTCAATCACAGCTTGCACGAAGACTATGGCCGTCTATACGCTGCCAACTTTATCGCCCCTTCTGTGACCTTCAGTTCCATAGGGTTTAAGCACTTGGCCAATGCCAAGGTATATCACCCTGAGCATGAGCTAGATCCCGTCTATAAGATGAAGTACTTTTTGGATAATAATTTCAAAAATGCAGCCCAGACGATTGGGGGGATTGGCAATACGTTTGAAGAAAAGCAAGACATAAAGAAATTTATTGAGGCTACTTTTGAGAAAACAGCCAACAATATTCAGATCCGTCCCCCTGTAAGTGGCGGCGGCGATTTGGAGACGATAGGCTACGCCTGTGAGGTATTGGAATGGTTTAAACCCACTTTCCTGACAGTCAACCTGAACAATGTGGACGGCTGCCACTCTAATTTCACAGGGTATCTCCGCGCCCTTCACCGCGCCGACCACGGGGTAGGCTTCCTTTGGGACTTTATCCAGAAAGACCCTGTTCTTAAGGACAATACCATCATGATTGTTATGCCAGAATGTGGCCGTAACTTGAACCCCAATCCGATCTTAGATCACAATGACTGGTATGGCTATGACCATTCAGATGCGAATGCCAGACGAATCTTTGGCATGATGGTGGGCCCCAATGTGCCTTCCAACTCCGTGATTGGTTCTGAGACAAATCCCAAAGGCCATTCGGTAGACATTGCGCTTACGGTAGCAGATATTTTAGGATTAAAAGATACGGTAGCCAATGTGGGATTGGTCGCGGGGAATTCACGGTCACTTTTTGATAGAATTTAATAAAACACCTCTGCTTGTATGAAATATTTCGTCACTGCCTTGATTGGATGGCTAGTATTACTAGCTGCCTGCAATACCGATACAGATCCTCCTCCCAATCCATTTGATGGCATTCCGCCAGATACAGTGGCCATCGTAGTACCTGCTGATGTCAACCCCAAATCCATTGTAGGCCTACACTACAATATTTTTGCTCCCACTTGCGCCAATTCAGGATGTCATGATGGTACCTTTGAACCAGACTTTCGTACCGTAGAATCTTCCTATAATACCATGGTCTATCATCCGATTATCAAGAATAATCCTCAAGGAATATTTAATGTACGGGTGATGCCTGGAAATGCGGATAAGTCTGTCCTGTGGAACCGGCTAAATGTGGACATTGATGGGCAATCGGGGATTATGCCGCTGGCACTTGAGCCAGATTCTGACTGGCCTACCAAGAAGGATGAATACCTTGCCAATATCAAAGCATGGATCAATGAAGGCGCCAAAGACATGTTTGGCAATTCGCCTGTCGCCGGCAATATTCAGCCTTATATGCAAGGTGTCATTGCATTTGCGAATGGCGGCAGTACGCCGCTAGGGCGAGATGCTGGAACGGGCCATGTGATGATTCCTGGTGGAACTAATTCGCTGGAGATTTGGGTAAGTCTGAAAGATGATACCACAGACCCCAAAGACCTTGGCTTCAATAAGGCAAAATTTGCTACTCAGATCAATGGGTTTGACGGTGTTACAGGCAAAAACATGCAAGTCGTGACTACCCCTAAAAATGAGCTAGACTTCTTTGGAAATCCCGCAGATTATTATCACAAGGTGACCATCAATCCTGCTGATTTTCCTGCTGATGCGCGCATCTTCATGCGGGTATATGTAAAAGACCCCAGCCTTCCCAGCAATACTGAGATTCCAGGCGATGGGAGCGCAGACTATATCAAAGAGTATTTTTCCTTTCAAAAATAATATGCGATATTTTATCCCCCTTTTTTGTTTATTTCTCCTCTCTTTTTCCGCATGTACTGACGATGAGGACCCCATCCCAAATGGGGTTCCCATTATTCGGGTAGAAAGCATTTCGCCGAAAACGGCGAAGCAATTTGAAGAGCCTGTCGAGCTGGTCTTGTATTATGAAGATGCCAATGGAGACCTTGGATCAGAGGACCCCGATGAACTGACTTTGGCTGTCAAAGACAGCCGCCTGGAGAATCCAGACATGTATCATGTCAAGCCCATCGCCCCTCCTGGCGCAAATGTCCCCATCCAAGGCACGTTGAGCGTGATCATTAAGTCTGTATTTCTATTGGGAAATGGGGATAGCGAGCAAATCACCTTTTCGGTTAGGATTCAAGATCAGGCTGGCAATTGGAGCGAAGAGGCTGTTTCTCCGCCTATTACGGTAGAGAAATAGTGGTCAAAAGAAAATGATTCAAGGCTGTCCTCATTTCTTGTTATGTTACTTTTTTTAGAAAAAAGTAACCAAAAAATCGAAGCGAGCCAACCATTTCCAGCCCTTCTGTCCGTCCGCGCACGCTCGCTTCACCCCAGCCGCACAAAAAATTACACATACACAAACTGAAAAATATATGGGCAATTTTCTACCTGTTTTCCCTAAATTTTTTATCCCAAAACCTCTCCTTCGACCTTCCCTTTTCCTATGGGTATGTGTGATAGGCCTATTGTCTGCTGTCAATGGCCAGGCGGTGTATAACATGACCAATGCGCGGGTGGACGATTGTAAAGGCACGCTGCTGGGAAGTAATAATGGGGCGGTCTCAGGCCATTATGATCACAATGAGAACTATACGTTTACGATCTGTGTGCCTGGTGCGAAGTCAATTACGATGAGCTTTATCGCTTTTTGTACGGAGCTTGATTATGATTCGCTTCGATTATTCGATGGACCGAATATCGCTTCCCCCCAGATAGGCCCCGCCTATTCGGGCAATGGGATTCCTCCCACCATCAGCACGACAGGCCCTTGCCTGACCATTAATTTCATCTCAGATGCCAACGTCACCTGTACGGGCTGGATTGCGAACTGGACCACCCAGATTGATATTCCTCCATTTCCTGCTTTGGACTTAAACCTGATGCCTACTTGTAGCACTGGTACGATGACGGTGACCTTTGACCGACCGATTCATTGTGATTCAGTAAATGCAGGCGCCTTCTCGATCACAGGGCAGTTGCCCAATACCGTCATGACGGCCACCCCTGTCAATTGTACCAATGATAGTACCACCATGGCCAACCTGACTTTCACACCAGGATTGGATCAGAGTGGCTTTTATTACATTACCTATTCGAGTTTTTATATAGATCAATGTGACAGCGTCTGGACCTTGATTACGACAGATTCTGTGGCTGTTCGAGACTGTCCCTTGGAGGTCATGATCAATGCGAATAATGACACGATCTGTGAAGGGGATTGTGCGACGTTGGTCGCAGATGCTGAGGGGGGCGATTTCCTGACGTACAGTTTCTCTTGGAGTAATGGAGCTGTCGGCCCTGGCCCCCACAATGTCTGCCCAATCACAACGACGACGTACAGCGTTACGGTCAGCGATGGAGCAGGCTCAACGCCAGCCACCGATAATATCACCATTGTGGTCTTGCCTGCGCCTACCATGCCTCCACCTCAGTCAATTTGTGAAACGGCTGCGCCGATCACGCTCAATGCAGGCCCCGCGGGTGGTAGATGGAGTGGCCCGGGTATCACCAGTGCAGTGAATGGCACTTTCGATCCTGGGGTAGCTGGCGCAGGAACTCACATCGTGACCTATACCGCACCCAATGGTTGCTCGGGAGAAGCGACGATCGTCGTAAGAGGGATTTTTGCAGGTCCTGTGCAAGCGGCTTGTCCAGGTACGCCGGCCTTCCAGCTCCAAGGAGCTACGCCTCCTGGAGGGACCTGGTCTGGTCCCAATGTGACGCCTTTTGGCGTTTTTACCCCAACGCCTACGAGGGGCATCTTTAGGCTACAATATGACTTTAATGGGTGTATCGACTCCATGACCGTCTATGTAGACACCATTACGTTGATGCCTGTTGATACGGTATGTGAGTCACTGAATCCCTTCAATTTTACCTTTTATCCGCCAGGCGGTTTTTGGCAAGGGACGGGTATTACTAATACCGCTACGGGGCGTTTTGACCCTGTAAGGGCAGGGCTTGGAAATCATACCATGGTGTATTTCATCAATGGCTGCAATAAGTTTTTTGATATTTATGTAAAGGAAATAGATGTAGGCCCGCGCTTATGGGCGTGCCCGTTGCAGCCCGCATTTCTATTACCTGCCCCGACACCAGCAGGTGGTATGTGGACAGGACCAGGAATTATTAATGCCTTTACGGGGCAATATAACCCTGCGAATCTGCCCAATAACCGTAATGATACCTTGATCTACAATGTAGATGGTTGCGATGCAGAGCTTGTCGTACGGGTAAGACATACAACCATTGGGAATGATACCATGGAGTTTTGTCCGCCAGATCCGCCGATAGATTTGAATTGGGCGAATATGCGGAGAAGCCCTTCGAATGGCGTCTGGAGCGGTCCCGGAATTACTTCGCCCAGTGGTCCGGGGGAATTTGATCCGCCGACGGCAGGCCCGGGAAATCACACGATTCTCTATGTCGCCAATACTTGTAGTGCTACGGCGACTATGATTGTCCATCCCTATTCGCTGTTAGGGGATACGTCCTTGTGTGAAGGCAGCCCGCCTTTCAACTTGCGAAATCGGGTTCCCGGAGGCGTATGGAGTGGAAATGGTATTACGGATGTCGTATTGGGAACCTTTGATCCCGTGATCTCTGGGGTAGGTGTCCACACAGTGTACTACTTGCCGCCCACAGGCTGTCTGGATTCGCTTACCGTGACGGTTTATTTACCGCCAGTACCCTCGATCTCTAATTTGGATGTGACCTATTGCTATAAGGATACCAATATCTTCTTGGTAGGGATGCCTGCAGGTGGCATCTTCACAGGGCCAGGAATTTCTGGTAGCGTTTTTAACCCTTCGGTAGCAGGCCCTGGTCAGCATTTTATTAATTATAGTGTAGGGGATGGTCCTTGTGAACGGATGGCCCTTGCCGTGACGAATGTGGGTGATCCCATGCAGATATCGGTGCCTTTGGCGGCAGATACGATTTGTGCGGGAGAATATGTGACTATTTCAGCGGATGCGCAGGGTGGCTCCACGGGTAATTTTACCTATACCTGGATGCCAGGAGGGATTGTGGGAAATTCTATCGCTGTCAATCCTGACGTGACCACAGTCTATACCGTTACGGCAACGGATGGCTGTACAGACCCTGTTTCTGACATTGTGCGGATCGAGGTGAGCCCTCCTTTCAGCTTGCGATTTGACGGTAGCGGCCCTGGTTGTTATGGTGATTCTGGATATGCGGTAGTAATTGTCGATGGGCCGAGTACTTATTTCCATGAATGGCATACCATTCCACCTGTTTTTGACGATACGTTGAGTGGTGTGACAGGCTTTAATATAGGGGTAACAGTTACTGATCTGGAGTCTGGCTGTGAAGAATCTGGCCTTACGGACATCATCAGTTACCCGTATGTCCACGCCAAATTTTCCGCCAACCCCAATGGCGAATGTAAACACATCTCCGATCCTACCTTTGACTTTATTGACCTCAGTTCTGGGGGCGTCACGGGGCGCTGGGACTTTGGGGATGGGACAGTAGAGGAATACATAGAAGGCGTGCCCATCAAGCATACCTATCCTGGCGTAGGGGTTTATGAAGTGAAATTATTTATAGAAAATGAAGGAAGCTGCTCAGACTCTGCAATTATCGAAGTCTGTGTCATTCCAGACATCTCTGCCTTCTATGTGCCTACAGCCTTCTCGCCAAACGGCGATGGGAAAAACGACATCTTCCGCCCCAAAGGCGTCAATGTCTTAACCTATAACCTCAAAATATTTAACCGGTGGGGCAATCTGATTTTTGAATCCAATAACATGAGTGAAGGGTGGGATGGAACCTACAAAGGCGCAGACGCGCCTGAAGGCGTGTATATCTTCGTCATTCGTGGTTCCATCACCGCGAATAGCCAGCAGAATAATTATGCACCGCAAAAGCTGGAACGAGAGGGGAATGTAACGCTAATAAGGTAGAGAAAGTTCAAGGGTTCAAGGCATTCAATGTTCAATTATTTCCCCATTCAACCCTTGAACGATTTGAACAATTTTCCCTTCCTAGTCATAGACCAACTGACCGTCTGGCCCCTTCAGGGTCAGGCGGTTTTGTTTGGCAGCTTCGCAGCGCCCCACGATTTGGGCTGCAACGCCAAAGCTTTCTGAAATATCAATGATCGCTTCAGCGGTTTTTGCATCGGTGTAGACCTCCAAGCGGTGCCCCATGTTGAAAACCTGGTACATCTCCTCCCAAGAGGCATTAGATGCCTTTTGAATCATGTCGAAGATAGGAGGCACCTCAAAGAGATTATCTTTGATGACATGTAGATTCTCCACAAATTTCATGACCTTGGTCTGGCCGCCACCTGTGCAGTGAATCATGCCATGAATTTGGTCGAAATGGGTGTCAAAAATCTTTTTGGCGATGGGGAGGTAGGTGCGCGTGGGGCTGAGTAAAAGCTTCCCAATGGGAATGCCCAATTCCGGATGTACATCAGTGAGCTTGTGAGGACCTGCATACACCAGGTCTTCCGGCACCGCCGAATCAAAGGATTCGGGATATTTCTCTACATACTCATGCGAGAGCACGTCATGACGGCCATTGGTGAGCCCGTTGCTTCCGATGCCGCTGTTATAAGCGGTTTCGTAATTCGCCTGGCCAGAGCTACTGAGCCCCACGATGACAGAACCAGGGCCGATGCGATCATTGGGGATGATTCGCTTGCGCGGAAGGCGCGCAAAGGCCGTCGCATCGAAGATGAGGGTGCGCACGAGGTCGCCGACGTCTGCGGTCTCCCCGCCAGTATTTTGGGCAGCCACGCCATGTTCATTGAGCATTCCGAAGACATCCTCCATTCCACCCAGAATCTCTGCCAAGACTTCGCGGGGAATCTTGAACTTGTTGCGGCCAATGGTGTTGGAAAAGAGGAAACTGTCCACGGCACCGACACAGAGCATATCATCTGTATTCATGACCAAGGCATCCTGGGCCAAAGCCCGCCACACGGATAAGTCACCCGTCTCTTTCCAATAGATATAGGCCAAAGAGCTTTTTGTCCCTGTGCCGTCGGCATGCATGATATTGCAATAGGCCGGATCACCTGCTACCAGATCTGGCAAGATCTTGCAGAAGGCATTGGGATACAGCCCTTTGCCTAGCTGCTTGATGGCAAAGTGGACATCTTCCTTGCCGGCGGACACGCCGCGTTTTGCATAATTTTCACTCATTTTCCTTCTCCTTTGAAACTGTCTTCCTGGTGTTTAAAGAGCACGTTAAACGTGGTTAAACTCCCATAGCTCCTTGTGATGTATTGTTGAATATGGACCTTCTCCTCAGCACTGAGGTTTTTGCTTTTGTTGATATTTTGTTCCAAAACCCTCAGTCGATCCCGAATCATAACAATCTTGTGAAACAGCGTTTCGATGGGAATTTCCTTAGGCTTTTGGTTTGGGTCTGCAGGCTGTAAGATCATCTTTCCCCCCTTCCAGCGATTCCCTAGCGGGACAATCTCTGTGATGCCAGCCCACTTCCTCAACACTTCTCCCATGATATGTTGGATGTCTCCTACCGCTAGCCTATTCTCAGGAAGAGGAGCTAATTCTAGAATTTCAAGGTCTTCAAAAGACTTGGCGATCGCCTTTTCGCCATGGTGCTTGAACACAACGGTATAAGCAGCCTCCATGCTATTGTCGAGGATAATGCCCGCTCCATAGACGGGGTGCTTGATCCGTGTGCCGATGGAAAGAGAGGGTTTGGACATGATTGGGAATAAATTAAAAGATGAAATGGAACCTTGAAATTGGTTAAAAAGACAATGAGCGCCAAATCCTTGGGGACTTGGCGCTCATTTTTTTGTTTGGAAGCGATTAGATGCCGTACTCGTACCAATCATCGGCGTCATCAGGATCGTCAGACCAGATGATCATAGGAGGTAAAGGGTCAATGCTTTCATGCAAAAGTCTAGTTGGGCTTTTCATAATGGTTGTATTAATTGGTTATATGCGTTATACTTTCCAAACGATAAAATATGCAAAAAAGTTGTATCTGAATGCTTAACTTTTTGAATATATTTTTTGACTGAATCTTTGGGGCGGTTGTAGATTATTGTGGACAAAAATGTCGACGTAGGTTCTCGGAATTTCTTGGCAAAAGGGGCTGATTATTAGCTGTTTCAAGCGTTGGTTGGGAAGATGATAATCATATGGCTTATGATCGGTTAACTATTGGTATTTGTATTCTTTTTAGACAGTTCACTTTCTCCTTTTGTAGACAAATGCCATGCCGTCTTTTGGGTTGATGAAAGAAGATTTTTTATCTTGGTCGAGATGCGTGAGATCATCCATAATTATAAACTTCGTCTGACAAATCTCAGTCAGGGAAATCGTGCCTTAAAACTGAGTCGTCTCAGCAGTAGGCGCGATGTGGATGTAAGAGACCTTGGATTTCTCGAAAAGGACCGCCCGGAAGCATTACTCCAAAAGATCATCGCAGGGAAGGACATTCCTCTTATCCGTCGCCTAGATCCACGCCTCGAAAAAGTCAACCTGATTGACCGTCGCCTCAATAATATTTATCGAGAACTCAATACGCTGTTTGAAGAAACGGGAAGTTATGACCTCTATGTAGGTTACCCTTTTGTTGAAGGCAAATTTGTAGATGGAACGAGTGTCAGATGCCCTGTGCTGCTATTTCCTGTTCGCCTGAAACGCTCTCTCAAAGGCGCTCCCCGCTGGAAGCTCGCTTCCATCAATGACGAACCCGTCCTATTCAATCGGACTTTTTTGCTTGCTTATGAGCTGTATCAGCAGCTACGGCTGCCTGAAGAAATATGGGACGAAGAGATTGAACGCAAAAGCGATTGGCAAGCCTGGCTCAACCATTTCTATGCACGGATCAAGGACATGGAATTGGCCCTGAATTTCAATTCAGACCTTTTTAAACAAGAATTAAGAACGTTTCGGGACTACTCAAAAGATGAGATGGAGGCCTTTGGCGTGGGGAAACTCACGTTTCAGTCGCAGGCCGTCTTGGGGATATTTCCCCAGTCAGATTCTGCGTTGCTACAGGACTATGAGCAGATCGAACAACAAGCTGCGGACTTCAGTCTGGAGCGATTTTTCCCACGCTCAGACGAAGTCTATATGCCTTCAGCCTCCTCAGAAGATGGCTATATCCGCGAAGAAGATCGCTACTTTGTCACGCCCGTGGATCAGTCGCAGGAGGCGGCCCTCCTCCGCATCAAGCAAGGGGAATCCCTGGTCATCCACGGCCCGCCTGGGACGGGCAAGTCCCAGGTCATCGTCAACATCATCGCCGATGCGTTAGCGCATGGAAAGAAGGTCCTTCTGGTATCCCAAAAGCGCGCTGCGCTCGACGTCGTCTACAAGCGCCTTAGCGCCTTAGGACTCAGTCGCTTTGCTGTACTAGTCCATGACTATCGCCACGATCGAAAGGATATTTACCAGAAAATCCGGAAGCAGATTGATGGAATTGATGACTTCAAAAAGCAGCTGGCAGACCTCAACCTCACCAAATGGGACCACGATTATAAAATCTTGTCGCGCCAGATCGACCAGCTTCATCGGACCTTTGAAGAGTTGCATATGGCGCTTCAGACTCGTGAGCCTTATGGTGTCAGCCCCCACGAGCTGTACCAAAAAGTAGATACGGCGTTGCAGATTTTGGACGTGGGAGAGGTGGCGACCACATTTGATCAAGATAAACTGACCTATTTCCTCGAAAAACTGCGGGCCATCCTGGACTATGAAGAGCTCCTGGCTGAAGATCATCCCTGGAATGATCGAATGAGCTTTCATCACTATGCCCATAATGACCGAACGCGCTTGATGGGATTATTGGCTGATTTGCCTACCCAAGTGGCGGATCTTCACGAGGTGCATACGACACTTGCTACAAACCTCAAAGGTCCTTTATTAGATAGTCAAGCGAATCAAGCAGAAATAGAAGCATTTAACCAAATCAACTCTCTCCTTGAAACGCCCCCTATTCGGAAGGACATAGAAGCGATCCATAAGGACGAATTGACTACGAGTTATGTCAAAAAGAAGCTGGGGCAGTTTGAGCGTGTGATAGAAGAATTGGCAGAGATAAAGGTGCTAAATGACTTTCCATGGCGTTTGTACTCGGACTTGAAACGGCATGTAGAGACGTATAAGAAATATCAAAAAGCAGCCTTTAGGATGCTTTCTATCCCGTTTCTGCGGGCGCGTTGGTTTTTGAAAAGTGTGTTGCATGCTAAAGGCTTAAAATTGGATGAAGGGACATTTAAGGACTTGAATCGAGAGTATCGATTTTTTGTTCAACTGCATCAGCATTATACCAAAACCTATGAGTTAGATTTTTTCCATGACTTTCCCTTATTAGAAGAATTGCCTGCCAAGCAACAATGGTTAGTCAAAAAGCAGAATCATTTGGCGGCTTATAAAAAGGTGGATCAACTGAAGGGGTTTAAATCTTTACATCCCGTCTTTGAATTTGGCGAATTAAAGGTAGAAGCGTGGCAAAAGTCGATGGGCCATATTGCAGCGTTGAAGCGGTTTAATCAGTTGCTGGTGAAGGTAGTGGGGCAATGGCGAACGTACTTGACGGCTACTCAATGTCAGCGATTGCTTAAGGGCGTCGCTGTGAGAGATGGAAGTAAGGCATTTATCATGGCCCTCCAGGAAAGTGCCCAGCGCGACTTCGCTGACATCAAAAACCTCGATCTGCTGTTAGCAGATCTTAGTGGAAAGGAACAAGGTGCCTTTTCAGCCCTCACAAAAGATCCTGAATGGCGCACACACTTGACCTCTTCGGAGGCATTTCTTCATCTAGTGGAAAATAGTTTTCACTTCTATTGGTTAGAGAATTTGGAGCGCCAATACCCCATCCTCGAAGAGGTGAGTAGCAGAGGCTGGGAGCGAAAGCAGCGGAGTTTTGGCGAAAAAGTGGCGGCCCGCCAGACAAAAGTCACAGAGCTGATTCAGCAGCGCAGCAAGGAAAAGATCGTGGGCATTTTGCGCTATAATCGCTTGAAAAATCCGATTACCTTTCGTCAGATTTACCACCAAGTCACCAAAAAACGCTTAATATGGCCGATCCGGCGACTAGTCAGAGAGACGTGGAAAACGGGCTTAAATGAACTCGTGCCTTGCTGGATGGCTTCCCCAGAGTCTGCCGCGGCCATTTTTCCTATGGAAAAAGATTTTTTTGATTTGGTGGTCTTTGATGAAGCTTCTCAATGTTTTGTGGAGCGAGCCGTCCCTGTCCTTCTGCGCGGCAAGCAAAGTATCGTCGCAGGCGACGATCAGCAACTCAAGCCCTTTGACCTCTATCGTGTCAAATTTGAGGACACGGAGCGAGATTTCACGGCATCGGAGATTGCCTTGGAGGTGGAGAGCATCCTCGACCTCGCCAAGCGAAGCTTGGAAGAGCGGAAACTCACCTGGCATTATCGCTCACAGGAAGAAGAATTGATCAATTTTTCCAACCATGCTTTTTATGAAGGCAAGCTCCAGGTCATCCCACCAGCGACGCATGACACCACCAATTATCCGCCGATGGAGTGGGTTGGGGTTAAAGGGCAATGGGCCAATAATCGAAACCTTATAGAAGCGGAAGCGGTTGTGGAGCTGGTTGAACGCCTGGTTCAGCGAGATGATGCCCCTTCCATCGGTATAGTGACCTTTAATTATCATCAGCAAGAGTTGATCAAGGACTTGCTGGAGGCGCGATTAGAGGCCTTGGCAAATGAAGATGAAGCCTTATACCAATGCTTACAGCTTGCGATGATGAAGACGGAGTCGGAGGAGTTTCAGGGACTTTTTGTGAAAAATATTGAAAATGTCCAGGGAGATGAACGCGATATTATCATCTTCTCTATTGCCTATGCGCCCAATGAATCGGGAAAATTAGTGACCCGCTTCGGACTTCTGAATCAGAAGGGAGGAGAAAATCGCCTCAATGTGGCGATCACGCGTGCCAAGAAGAAGATTTTTGTCATCTGTAGTTTTGAACCTTCTCAACTCAAGGTGGAATCAGCCCTCCAAGATGGTCCACGTGTCTTCAAAAGTTATTTGCAATATGTACGGGCTGTCAGTGACCTTCGCTCAACCGATGCAGCACATCTGCTCAATATGCAGTCCAAAGAAGACTTTAGCATTCGTCCCGAAAACCCGATTGCAGATGAGTTGGCAGGGATGCTAGCGGCGGAAGGCTATGAGATCATTCGCGATTTTGGGGATACGGCCTATAAGTTAGACATTGTGGTGAAGGATGGGGCTAAGGACAATTCTTTTTTGCTGGGGATAGAATGTGAAGGCGCACATTATTTCAGCGGAGAAAGCAGTAAAGAACGAGAGGTGTATCGGATAGCCTTGCTGGAGGCCCGTGGATGGAAGACCTATCGGGTATGGGCCCGGAATTGGTGGATGGATAAGGAGCGTGAGGTTAAAAAAATTCAGGCACTTCTACCATGACATTTATGGAATCATGTGAAGTTCCGGCTCCCCTAATCGAAACATGCAAAGATTAGGTTGATTGATGTTTGACCCTCAAAATCACAGCTAAATGGTCAAATTTTCAAACTTTCTCTTACTTGTTATTTGTTTTTGCTTAATTTTGCACCTTCCCAAAAACCATATACTTATGCGAGTTAGCCTATTAGGGGGATTTTTGTTGGCTTTATTAGTAGTACTTGAGAGCTGTTACCAGCCTCCCAATCCTTCAACAGATGCAACAGGCACATCTGAGACCACCCCAACAACTAAACGGGAAACTGCGATCTCTGGCGATATCCATATTGCAGTAGATGAGACTTTCCAACCGATAATCCAAAGCCTTTTGGATACTTATAAAGTCACCTATCCAGATGCGAACATCCAGCCGCATTACTTGCCCGGAGAAGAGGCTATTCATGAGATGTTGACATCAGATAGTATGCGATTGGTTGTCGCAACGCGTGAACTCACTAAGAGTGAAAAGCAGATTCTGATTAATAAAAATACAAGTGCTAAAACTTTTCCCTTGGCAACGGATGCCATTGCACTCATAGTCAGTAAGTCGAATAAAGACACTGTCCTGACACAATCCCAACTCCAGGGAATCCTCAAAGGAGAAATCACGACGTGGAAGCAGATCAATCCGGACTCACCGCTGGATTCTATTCGAGTCGTATTTGATCACCCCCTTTCAAGCACTTATCAGTACCTGAGAGATGAGTTTATGAGAGGAGAAGGTCCTCGTGGTTCGGCGATGAAGAATAACCTGGAAGTAGTCGAATATGTCGGCAAGCAGAATAAAAACGCTTTGGGTGTCATCGGATTAGCCTGGATTAGCGATAGCGATAGCCAGCAAGCGATTGGGTTTAAGCGTGATATTACGGTATGTAAAATTGACAATCCTAATCGAGACAGAGCGTGTGGGAGTTATGGGACTACCTACCAGCCCTATCAGGGACTGATCAAGCTGGGCTGCTATCCACTGACGCGGTCTGTGATTGCCATCTCGCGCGAGACAAGATTTGGCCTGGGGACGGGCTTTATTAATTATGCTGTAAAACCCGAAACTGGGCAGCGACTGATCCTCAAATCGGGCCTTGTGCCAGCCTATGGCGTGCCAAGGATCGTCCAGTTTCCCGCCAAGAAATAAAAAATAGCCTCACATTTATTATCTTTCGTGCCGTTTTGTTGAACAATTGACATAATCATTGGAACTCAATTTGCACTTTATTACTGATAGAGAACCGTTATCTAATTATTTAAAAAAAGCATTGAAATGGAATCGACACTGAGAATTGCACTGATTGCGCTGATAAGCATCCTTTTTGTAGGACTCTCTAATGGCTTGGCTCAAGATGCGCCACCAGACCAAAAAGTTCTGGATATGATTGAGCAGGAATTGTATGATGAAGCAAAAGCTGAAATCAATAAGCGAATGCAAGCAAATGCGAAAGATCCTGCTCCTTATTACCTCAAAGGAATACTTAATTTGGCACTTGAAAACTATACAGGTGCAAAGGAGACTTTCCAAGCAGGAATAAAAGCGCGCTCAAAGTATGCCTACAATCATATTGGTCTGGCTAGGGCTTATAATAAATTGGGAATGGCTGAAGACCGCGACAATAGTATTGCCCAAGCAATCAAAGTCAACAAAAAAGAAGATGTAAATATCGCGCTTGGATTGGTCAAAGCATACCTTGAAGCAGACAAATTGGAAGACGCGAAAGTTTTATTGTATCAGTTAAGGGAGGCATATCCCGATGACCCTCGTCCATGGTTTATGCTAGGAGAGTATTATACAACTAAAGGAGGCGTTGACGAATTGGCGCAGCCTAACTTTGAAAAAGCGTTGGAGATAGATGATAGTTTTATCACTGCCTATTTTGAGCTGGCGAGGATTTATATCCGCCAGAAAGAATACCAGAAGGGTCTGGAGTACCTCAATACAGCGATTGAGAAGAACCCTGAATTTGCGCCTGCCTATCGCGAGCGCGGAGAGCTCTGGCTGAAAGCGGGTGAGTACGAAAAAGCGCGCTCCAACTATGAGAAGTATGTTTCCATGCTGCCCAACGATGTTCGCGCGCAGTTGCGTTTCGCTAGTTTCTTGTACTTAACAGGTAAATACGATGCATGTCTCAAAACCCTAGGATCATTGGATACCTTTACACTTGTCAGCCAGCGCCTGACAGGCTATTGCCATATGGAAACAGGTCAGTATGACAAGGCACAAGCTGAAATGGACAAATATTTCAGCATGGCACCAGCTGAGAAGATACTTGCTGAAGACTATGAAGCATTGGGGAAAATGTACCAAAAGATGGGTGATGATAAAAAAGCAGTTGAAAACTACACCACAATGTTTGCCCGTGCCATAGAGAGAAAAAGTAAGGAAGAACGTTTCGAGGATCCCAAGGCTTTCTATGAAAAAATAGCTATTAAGTATAAAAAAGCAAAAGACTATCCAAGGGAAAGTTTTTACCGACAGACGGTCGTAGACAATGCAGATCCTGTATCTTCTAAAGATTATTACAATCTAGGCGTTGCAGCGCGTAAATCAAGCGACTATGCTACTGCTCAAATGGCATTTGGCCAGGTTGCAGAGCTTGCACCTGATTATGTCCCGGGGCAGTTTTGGTATGGGTATGCCACTACTCAGATCGCGCAAAGCGATTCTACCTCTGAGGCTGCTAAAGCGATATACCCTGGCTTGGAACAGTATCAGAAGGTATGGGAATTGTTGGCTGAAAAGCCTGAGGAAGACTTGACAAATAGTGACAAATATTATCTAGGTAATACAGGCCTCTACCTCGTAATGCATGCTTTTGACCCTAATAAAGATGAGAATTATAATTGTGCGGCTACAGAACCATTTATTGAAAAAATCACTTCTTTGGACCCCAATATCACGTCTAGAGATGAAGGCTCAGCCCTTAAACAAATCATGGAATACTGCGAAGCAGTAAAAGCGCAAGGAGGGAAATAAACCTTCTTGAATCGAAAATATACGGCGCATACTCAAATGGGTGTGCGCCTTTTTTAGTACCTGTTCCAGATTTCCCAAGCTCCCTCGGCTTGTAAACGAAGCATTTCTGACCCGTTTTGTACCATAGCCCCTTTGCTTCGGGCATGACGCATCATTAACGTCTCTTCAGGGTTGTAGACCAAGTCAAACACAAAATGATCACTCCCTAATTGATGATAAGGAATGGGGGGACAAAAATCGATGTTGGGATAGGTGCCCAATGGCGTTGTGTTGACAATAAGCGGAAAGTTATTCAAGTCCAATTCAAAAAGGGCTTCGTAGCTGAGTTGGTCACTGAGAGGCGTTCTGGAAACAAATGATACATTTATAAAGCCTAGTTGGTTTGTGAGGACATAATGTACGGCTTTAGCTGCACCGCCTGTTCCTAAAATTAAGGCTGAAGACAGCCTTTTGCTTCCCAAAAGCGTCTTCAATGAGGCTGCAAAGCCGTAAGCATCTGTATTGTGACCTTCAAGCCCAGTAGGGAGAATGCAAACGGTATTGACTGCGCCAATAGCTTCTGCTTCGGGGGAAATATCGTGTAGAAAAGGAATGATTGATTCCTTATAGGGGATGGTGACGTTAAACCCACGAAGCGTGGGTTCTGCCCGTAGGCGCATAGGTAATTCAGCTATTTCTTCTAGCTCAAATAGTTTATATCGCGCTTGAATCCCTTCTTTTTGGAATTTTGCAGTGAAATATCGCTTCGAAAAGCTATGGACCAGGGATTTGCCGATTAGGCCGTATACATCCATTTTGGCGTCGTTTTTGTCCGATAATTTATCAACCAATCATTTGAAAAGTCTGCCCCAAATTACATGAAAAAAATCCTTGTTATTGTATGGTTTTGCTGGATGAGTAGCGCCTTTGCTACTGATCTTGGAAGCCGATTACCTGTGGAAGTGAAAATTGCACAGTTTCACTTAGATGCTGCTGCTGCAGAAGCGAACATGCTTCCCAATACAGGGGTGCGCGATTTTTACCTATGTAATATCCTCATTTACAAATACTTAAGTACCCAGAACGAAACATATCTCAAGGCTTTTGATGAACTGTGGGATGATGCAGTGGATGAAGTAGAAGACCTCCCTGATAGCCTTGCCCTTCGCAATGTCATGCTTGCAGAACTCTATGGAAAGCGTTCTGCTTTGGAGTTTTTACAAGAAAATTACCTGACAGCTATCAGGCTTGTGAGGACTTGTAGGCGGCTGATTCGAAAAAATGAGGGGAAATTCCCAGATAATATTGAACAGAAGAAGTTTCTAGGGTTGTTCAATGTGGTGTTTGCAGCAGTGCCCAAGAAGTATCACTGGCTGACCCACACGCTGGGGTATAAAGGAGATATGGCCTTGGGCATGAAGCAGTTGGAGGAGGCGGCAGCCCACAGTAGTATGCTGCGACTAGAAGCGCAGTTTATTGCATTTTATGCAGAGAAGAATATGCTAGGCCGGCCAGAGCAAGCGATTAGTCGCCTGGCCAAGGAGCGAAATAAAGTGGGCGGAAATATCTTGTTCGACTTTTTACTCTCTTCAGCCTATTGCAGTGTACAGCAAAATGAGAAATCCTTAGAACTCCTGGAACAACGGGCACGATACGCTGACGATCCCAACGTTTTTTTTATTACCTATTGGGACTACGCTTTAGGAAAAGGGTATTATTATCAGGAAAAATATACTTCGGCGAAAACCTATCTCTCCAAATTTCTGGACACCCACAAGGGGAATATCTTTCGGACAGATGCGACTTTTCGCTTGGGCATGGCCCTCAGCCTAACGGACAATGATCGCATCGCCCAAATATTTTTCCAAAGCCTTCAGGATACCAAACCGTCTCCATTTGATGAAGACGAATATGCGATGCATATGGCTAAGTTATTTGCCGAGAAAGCGCCAAGCCCTTTTCTCAAAGACCTTTTTCGTGCGCGAAATTTATTTGATGGAGGGTACCACACCAGAGCCTTACAAGTTTTAACAAAATTAGAAGGGCAGAAAAATGAGTTAAGTTCAGGCGAATTAGCAGAGCTTTATTATCGATTTGGGCGGGTATATCATTCTTTGGGAGAACTGACCAAGGCGACGCAATACTATCAAGAATCAATCGCTCAACCGCCTAGCGATCAGCTGTGGATGCAGGTATATGCCCATTTTTATTTAGGGCAAATGCTCAAAGATGCAGGAGATCATGCGGCTGCCAGCCTGTATTTCAACAAAGCCCTCACCTTTGACAAATACTTTTATCAAGGAGGACTCGAAAATCGCTGCAAAGCAGCATTGGCTGAGATGGGATAGCTTGCGATTGTAGGCCGCAACCCCTAAACTTGGGGTTTTTACTTCCGCTCAGTAGTTTTCATGCAACCTGCCAACCACCGTATTTCCTTTTATGTCTGGGCAATCTTATGTTATATATTGCTCCAACTGGCACACCTCAAAGGTGCTTGGGCGACTCACGATGTGATTACCTGGGATGTTTTTGGCTTTTATTTATACCTCCCTTCCTTTTTTATCTATGAAGACCTCGGAACACTAGGGTTTTTGCAAGAAGTGTTTTTTGAAGGATATCATAAACCCGTAAGTGCCTATGCCTCTGCCTTGCCTGATGGCGAGGGATATGTCATGAAGACTTCTATGGGCATGGCGGTGTTATATCTGCCGTTTTTTCTCCTTGGGCATGGCTATGCCTTGGTTTCGTCCCCCCTCGCGGATGGCTTTTCTGCCCCTTATCAATATGCGGTAGCCGTAGGCTGTATCATTTATGCATGTGTGGGTCTTTGGGTTATGCGCAAATTGCTGCTTCATTATTTCAGTGATCAAGTAGTGGCCATTTGCCTGATCCTCATAGTTTTGGGCACCAATTATTTGCCATATGCTGTCTACAAAAGCACTATGGCACATAGTCCGCTATTTACCCTATATGCTTTCCTCTTATGGCTGACACACTGCTGGCACGAGCGGCAGAAAAAAAGAATTGCCTTAGCTATAGGGCTATTGATAGGGCTGATCGCGTTAGTGCGGCCTACGGACATAGTTTGCGCATTGATCCCGCTTGTATGGGGGATCTATGATAAAGAAAGCTATCGAAAGAAATGGGAACTCATTGTAAAGCACAAAGGCCATCTTGGGATTCTCGTGCTAAGTGTATTCTTGGTAGGCAGCCTCCAATTAATCTATTGGAAGAGCTATTCTGGTGACTGGTTATATTACAGTTATGATGAGCAGGGCTTCAACTTTCTCCGACCGATGTTGAAAAAAGGCCTAATCAGTTGGCACAAAGGATGGCTTATCTATACGCCGATGATGGCCTTTGCGATCTTGGGTTTTATTCCCCTATATAAAAAGAATAAACCCATTTTCTGGGCGATCTTAGCCTACGGCTTGATCAATTATTATATCGTCTTCAGTTGGAAGATTTGGGCATATGGAGGCAGTGTCGGTGCTCGCGCATTGGTTCAGTCTTATGCAGCGCTGATGTTTCCACTTGCAGCGCTGGTGAGTTGGCTACTTGCACAGAAGAAGTATTACTTGAAGGTGGCAGTCCTGGCGATCATGGTCTTTTTTATAGATAAAAATATGTTGCTCACCTGGCATGCAACAGCTGATGGGGGAGGATTTGTTTCAGAGCACATGAATCGAGCCTACTATTGGAAGCTTTTTTCGACTGTCAATATCAAAAAAGATGATAAACAACTGCTGGATGCACCGCATGTGATGAAGCATCCTGAGCTGATGGAGGCCCGGACCCTTTACTTCAACGGCTTCGAGAATCCTCGAAGCAAATTTAAAGTCACTCAGACGCAACGCCGGAATGGCATGCATGCCATGGTGGCTGACACAGCGGCACGCCGATTTGACTTTGTAAATACAACAATAGACCAAATCGACCCCAAGCCTGGAAGTTGGGTGAAGGTTCAGGCTCAGGTAAAGTATTTGCAAAACGAATGGGATATCTGGCGCCAGGCACGGATGGTCTGTGGGGTTTGGCGTGAATATAAATGGCTAAGTTATGACTGGGTCCGGGTGCAATGGCTCACTGAAAGTGGTGTCTGGTACCCCCTGAGTTATGATCATCCCTTACCCGAAGATCTCCTTCCCACCGACGAGCTTCAGATCTATTTCGAACTAGATTCCAACAGCACCAAAACTGTATTCCTGGACAATGTGGCGATAAAGCTTTATGAACCCAAATAAACTCAAGCGTTTATCCTGCTCTATTCTCTTCTGTCAGGTGCTCTTCTTCAATCCATCCATCTTTTAAACGGACAATTCGATTGCCATAACGGGCATTCTTATCTGAATGCGTCACCTGGACGATGGTCATCCCGTCATTATTCAATTGTTTAAAAAGATCCATGATCTCTTCTCCTTGTTTGGTGTGGAGGTTGCCGGTAGGCTCATCGGCGAGGAGCAGGGCTGGCTTGCCAATGATGGCACGGGCTACGCCTACGACTTGCTGTTGGCCGCCAGAAAGCTGATGAGGAAAAAGGTCTTTTTTGGCTACCATATTGAAGCGATCTAGCATTTCTGCTACCATACTTTTTCGCTCGCTACCTTTGATTTTTTTATATAAAAGAGGTGTCTCAATGTTTTCATATACCGTCAGCTCGTCAATCAGGTGATAAGCTTGAAAAACAAATCCAATATGGTTTTGGTGGATTTTGGTGCGCTGGCGCTCATTGAACTTATGCGTTGCCTGTCCATTGAAATGGTATTCACCACTATTGGGCTTTTCTAATAACCCTAAGATATTGAGCAAGGTAGACTTGCCAGCCCCACTAGGCCCCATGATCGTTACAAATTCTCCTTCTTTGATCGTGAGGCTTATGTCGCGCAGCACATACGTTCGCTGCATACCTGCTTTGTAGTACCTTTCTATGTTTTTGATGTCAATCATGTAGGTGGTTGGTAGAATAGTTATTGGTCATTTTTTATAGAACAAAAATCAAGAAACATTCCATTCTCTTAAGGTAGTGAATGTCAATCAATTGACATAAATCAGGCTGAAAAGGTTGCGCACCTCCTGTATCATGGTGATACAATTTGCTGTGCCAATCTGGAACATATTTCTTTCTCTCTGAATATTCCCTAATTTTAAGCAAAAATCACCAAGATGTCAGAATATAAACGCTTTAAACGAATGCTGAAAAGCATGATGCCAGATTTTTCCCTCAAACGGAAAACCATTGATCACTATTATGAACCTGAGGATGCACGGATGATGATCACTGACCTCGGGATGGAAATCCCTGCCAATGTCCTCAAAGCCTTGACCAATTCCGATGTGGTCTTGGATGAGTTTGTCACGGGCGTTTATTTAGTAGAAGATGAGGTAGGGGAAAAAATAGTCACAGACTTCGCTACGATTGATAGTCAATATGATCCCAAGGTCTATCAAGAGGGCAACATGATTGGCTTCACGGTGAGCTATAAAGGCGAGCGAATCGTCTTTGCTGAATTTAAGCTGAACTTTAAGTAAAGGGACCTGCTGGCTTTACTTAATTGGACGTCTTGCTTTTACCATGCGATCCTTCCCCTTAAGGTCTTGTCGAACAATTATTTCAAGGTATCCTCTTTGTTGAAGCAAATCTTTTATACGCTCACCCATCGCTTCATTGATCTCAAAAAATAACATTCCCCCAGGGCGTAACCAATGAAAGGCGCAGTCCGCAATTTTTTCATAGAAGATTGTGGGATCCTCATCCGCTACAAATAATGCGGTAGCAGGTTCATGTGCCAACACATTGTCATGCATATATTGACGCTCAGACTTCCTTACATAAGGAGGATTGCTGACAACAACGCTCAAGCCTTCAAAATCATCATGCTGAGCTGACAAGATATCCCGCTGATGGAATATGACCGGTGCCCCTAGCTGCTCTGCATTTACTTTGGCTACTTCCAGGGCTGATGAACTGACATCCAAGGCTTGTACATTGGCTGCTTTTCCCAGTTCTAGCTGAAGCGTAATGGGAATACATCCACTACCTGTTCCAATATCGAGAATTTGATGGGGAAAAGGGGGTGGAGAAGATAACTCCTTTAATACCCAGTGAACAAGCTCCTCTGTTTCTGGGCGTGGAATCAGCACATGCTCATTTACCATGAAATCCCTTCCATAAAAAGGAGCCTTACCCAAAACGTATTGGATGGGCTCTCCAGTGATCAGACGACGAGCTAGCTTCTTCGCTAGTTGATGCGTGGTAGATGAAAGGGCTTTTTGGGGATGCATCGCCAATCGGCCCCACGCCTGACCTGTAAGGTCTTCTAGAAGCCATTGCGCAATAGCTGTTGCTTCTTGGGGAGCATATAGCGGCAGGAGTTGAGATGTAAGCCAGTCCCGAAAAGCCTTTATATATATAGGTATAGGCGTCATATTGGCGGATGAATTTGGGGGATAAGGCGAAAGGACATACTAATAAGAATCCTCCTGCCGTTCTTATAACACTTTTCTAATTAATACTTTCAGCCTTTTTCCTGCCTATGAGATAGACGGTTTACGCTTTTCATTTTTTTACAAATAAAGCAAGA
Organism: Bacteroidia bacterium; assembly: GCA_030430575.1. Classification (GTDB taxonomy): domain Bacteria; phylum Bacteroidota; class Bacteroidia; order J057; family J057; genus JAUIGE01. The sequence goes on from JAUIKF010000004.1 coordinate 122,031, forward strand.
TTATGAAACCGTTTGGATTGTATCTCCTGATTTGTATTCTTTTCCTTGTTGATTTTTCTGACACTATTGCGCAAGTACCTGTTCGCGCAGAAGATCATTTTTGGCGGAAGCGCGCTGTCCGTAGAATAGACTTGAATGAAAAAATCAATCGCCCTCTGGTGAATCACGAGTCTCAGTATTATATAGATGACAAATATACGGAGCAAAACGGCATAGTCGCTGCCTTGATCAATGGGCTCAAGCGAAGAGAGTATATAGCTTTCCATCCAGATGATTGGGATAAAACCCTGGATTATGGCCTGCTGGTAGAGCGGATGATTGAGTTTGACCAGGCGTTGACGGGTATCCAAGAAGAAATGGACTATGATGCGGAGGGTGCAGAAATGGATAACCTCTATGAGGAGTTTGATTTAGAAGAACCTAAGGGTACAGATGGCTGGGGCAGTTTTGAGTATGAAGGTGTCTCTGTCAAAAAAGAAGCTGATGGAATGCAAACTACTCCTTTTCGTGCTGAAGTCGCCGATTATCAAATAGACTATGCCTATTATGAAGAATCGCTGCATATCGTAGAAGATTGGATCTTCAACCGTGCGCGTAGCAGCATGCAACAGAATATCGATTATTTCGAGGTTATCTGGACGGATCCTTCAGGGATGCTAGCTGAAAAAATATTAGCAAGATTTAAATGGGAAGATGTTAAAGAGATTCTCGCTCGTACCCAATGGAAAAATCGCTTCAACGATTCAGAAGTACGCTCTATCAAAGAAGTCTGTGAATTGCGGATTTTTCATGGGTATCTGATCAATTACGGCGGAGTAGACATCCGAACCCTAGGAGAAGCCCAAAAGCGCGAACTCGAAATGATCGAATTTGAACACCACCTTTGGAGCCATTAATTGCTCATATACATTTTTATCGTCCATGTCAGACGCTCCAAATTCTTTTTGGAGCGTTTTCTTTTAGATGGTTGTTTTGAAATAAAAATTATTCTTTCTACCTTTGGCACCTCAATGAGAAAGAGGCATCCGACGGCGAAAACCCCATCTCAAAAAAGACTGTTTTACGCTCATTATTGTCTCACTCATACTTCTTAATTAAGCCTTTGTTTATCAGGCCATTAAACGCGGATTTTTTATAATCCATTCTATAATATTGTACGCTCAAAGAAAAAGCGGATAAGAAAAGTATGCCTACTATTCAACAATTAGTACGTAAAGGAAGGTCCTCCAAACATGAGAAAAGCAAGTCTCCAGCACTTGAGTCTTGCCCTCAGCGTCGAGGCGTATGTCTTAGGGTGTATACTACTACCCCTAAAAAACCTAACTCTGCATTGCGTAAGGTCGCTCGTGTGCGCCTCACCAATGGCAAGGAAGTCAACGCCTACATCGGAGGTGAAGGCCATAACCTTCAAGAGCACTCAATTGTATTGGTGCGTGGAGGAAGGGTGAAAGACCTTCCAGGTGTAAGGTATCACGTGGTTCGCGGCTCACTTGATACAGCGGGTGTAGATGGCAGAAGACAAGGCCGCTCCAAGTATGGTGCTAAAAGACCTAAAAAATAACTCTTCCATAATTAAGAGACTATGAGAAAGGCAAGAGCTAAAAAACGACCTATTACGCCAGATCCAAAATATAAAAATGAACTGGTTTCTCGCTTCGTCAATAACTTGATGAACGACGGTAAAAAGAGTACGGCATACCGCATATTTTATGATGCCTTGGACTTGATTGAGAAAAGGACAGAAGAGAGTGGACTAGAAGTGTTCCAAGCTGCGATAAATAATGTAATGCCAGGTGTGGAGGTAAAAAGCCGTCGTGTAGGTGGCTCTACCTTCCAAGTACCAACGGAAGTGAAGCCTAATAGAAGGTTGGCATTGGGAATCAGATGGCTGATTAAGTACTCCCGCTCTCGCAATGGTAAGTCGATGAAGGATAAGCTCGCCGCTGAATTCATGGCAGCAGCAAAAGGTGAAGGAGCAGCAGTCAAGAAAAGAGAAGATACCCATCGTATGGCAGAAGCCAATAAAGCGTTCTCTCACTTTAGGTTTTAAGAAAAATTAATATAAACAAAGCAGCCTAAGCGAAAGGATTTTTTTCCATGAAAAAAGTAGATCTAAAACATACGCGCAACCTCGGCATCATGGCTCACATTGATGCAGGGAAGACGACTACCACGGAGCGTATTCTCTATTATACTGGGATTACCCATAAAATTGGAGAAGTACACGACGGGGCAGCTACGATGGACTGGATGGAGCAAGAGCAAGAGCGTGGTATCACCATTACCTCTGCGGCTACCACTGCCTATTGGCCATACAATGGCAAAGAACATCGTATCAATATCATTGACACGCCTGGTCACGTGGACTTCACAGTAGAAGTAGAGCGTTCACTTCGCGTGCTTGATGGGGCGGTAGCTGTTTTCTGTTCAGTAGGTGGTGTAGAGCCACAGTCTGAGACAGTTTGGCGCCAAGCGGATAAGTACAAAGTGCCACGTATGGGCTTTGTCAATAAAATGGACCGTAGGGGCGCAGACTTTTTTGAAGTTGTAAAGCAGATCAAAGAGATGCTTTCTGCAAACCCTGTCCCTATTCAGGTACCTATTGGTTCTGAAGAGAATTTCCGTGGCGTTGTTGACCTTTTGGACAAAAAAGCCATCATCTGGAATGAACATGACATGGGCATGACCTATGAAGAAGTTGAAATTCCAGCAGATCTAGTAGAAACTGTAGATAAGTATAGAAATGAACTGATTGAGGCAGTAGCGGAGTATGATGAAGTATTACTTGAAAAATACTTTGAAGACGAGGACTCAATCACACGTGAAGAGGTATTAGAGGCATTGCGCAAGGCGACTCTCGATATGGCTATCACACCTATGATGTGTGGCTCTGCCTTCAAAAACAAAGGAGTCCAGGCGATGCTTGATACGGTTTGTGCGTTGTTGCCTTCTCCACTGGATGTACCACCTGTAGAAGGGATCAATCCATATACTGAGAAAACCGAAATACGCTCAGCGTCAGAAGAAGAGCCATTTGCAGCGTTGGCATTTAAGATCATGACTGATCCTTATGTTGGGCGTTTGGCATTCTTCCGTGTCTATTCTGGAAAAATTGATGGCGGATCTTATGTACTCAATAATCGTTCTGGGAAAAAAGAGCGCTTGAGCCGTATCCTCCAGATGCACTCAAATAAGCAAGAACAGATTCCAGCTATTGGAGCAGGTAATATCGCTGCAGGTATTGGATTTAAGAACATCCGTACTGGGGATACCCTCACGGATGTCGATCATCCACTCAATTTGGAAACCATTACCTTCCCTGATCCTGTGATCCAGAAGGCAGTAGAGCCAAAAACACAGTCGGACGAGGAGAAACTTACTACCGGCCTAGTGAAATTGGCGGAAGAAGATCCTACTTTCAAAGTCCATACAGATGAAGAGTCAGGTCAGACCATTATCTCTGGTATGGGCGAACTTCACCTGGAGATCATCATTGACCGCTTGAAGCGTGAGTTTAAAGTAGAAGTAAACGAAGGAGAACCTCAGGTATCTTATCGTGAAGCGATTACAGGAAATGTGACACACCGTGAAGTATACAAGAAGCAGACTGGTGGTCGTGGTAAATTCGCAGATGTCCAGATTGAATTCTCTCCACTCCCAGAAGATTCTGAAGTGGAATTCGAATTCGAGAATGCGATTAAAGGAGGAAATATTCCTAAAGAATTTATCCCTTCTGTAGAAAAAGGAATCAAAGGAGCCTTGTCTGAAGGAGTTCTTGCAGGTTATCCATTGAGTGGGGTCAAAGCAAGGCTATTTGACGGTAGCTTCCACGCAGTAGACTCAGATCAGCTTTCTTTTGAATTGGCAGGTCGTCTGGCATTTAAACATGCTGGAGCGAAAGCTAAGCCAGTTCTGAAAGAACCTATCATGGCAGTAGAAGTAGTTACCCCAGAGGAGTATATGGGAGCTATTGTCGGGGACTTGAACCGTAGGAGAGGTCAAATCGAAGGAATGAATCCTCGCGGAAATGCCCAGGTAATCAAAGCAAAAGTGCCGCTTTCTGAACTCTTCGGCTATGTAACTGCGCTAAGGACTGTTTCTTCGGGAAGGGCTGTATCTACTATGCAGTTTGACTCTTACAAACAAGCAACCAATGCTATCCAAGAAGAAGTGGTAGCAAAAGTAAAAGGATTATCAAAAGTATAATATATAGTGAGTGAAGGTGATTTCCTTCACTCATTTTTTATTGAATATTTGTCAGGTCGTTCTCTCAATCAAGACGCTAAACAATGACGCAGAAAATCAGAATCAAACTGAAGTCTTACGACCACAATTTGGTAGATAAGTCGGCAGAAAAAATTGTTCGCACGGTCAAGGGTACAGGTGCTGTTGTCAGCGGTCCTATTCCATTGCCTACCGAACGTCAGGTGGTGACAGTCAACAGGTCTCCTCACGTCAATAAAAAATCTCGTGAGCAATTTGAAATTAGTTCTTATAAGCGCCTGATTGACATCTTCAGCTCTAGCTCCAAAACAGTAGATGTACTCATGAAGCTAGAACTTCCAAGTGGAGTCGACGTCGAGATCAAAGTGTAATTAATCAAATTCGTTCATCCATTTATGTTGTCCATATAGACAACCGCTAATTGAAACACTGTTATGGCAGGAATTATTGGAAAAAAATTAGGGATGACAAGTGTCTTTGACGAAAATCGCGTCAATAAGGCATGTACCCTGATTCTAGTGGAGCCAAACGTCGTCACCCAAGTCAAGTCTGAAGAAACAGATGGCTATGCCGCTGTTCAGTTGGCGACAGGTGAGACAAAGGCCAAAAACACCTCAAAAGCGCTTCAAGGGCATTTTGACAAAGCAAATACTTCTCCTAAGCATAAGCTGGTAGAATTTGACTTTTCTGGAACTGATATGGACCTCAATCTCGGGGATGAGGTATCAGTTGAGCTTTTTGAAGAAGGTGAGTTTGTTGATGTGATTGGAACATCAAAAGGAAAAGGCTTTCAAGGTGTTGTAAAACGCCATGGCTTTAGAGGGGTCGGCGGTCGTACACACGGTCAGCATAATCGCGAGCGCGCACCAGGTTCTTTGGGACCAGGTTCTACCCCTTCTCGTGTTTTCAAAGGAATGCGAATGGCAGGGAAAATGGGTAATAGCCGTGTAAATGTGCAAAACCTACAAGTATTGAAGGTCATCCCTGAAAAAAAGCTTTTAGTAGTTTCCGGTGCTATTCCTGGTGCCAAAGGTTCATATGTCATAGTAGAGAAATAATGGAAGCAGCAGTTTACAATATAGAAGGACAAACAACAGGTAGATCTGTAGAATTGTCTGAAAGCATATTCGGGATTGAAAATCCAAACGATCATGCAATCTACCAAGATGTACGCCTGATTCTGGCTAACCGCCGTCAAGGGACGCACAAAGCTAAAGAAAGAGGTGAAATATCAGGTAGTAACAAAAAACCTTACCGCCAAAAAGGAACCGGTAACGCTCGTGCTGGACATAAGCGTTCTCCTTTGAGAAGACACGGTGGAACCATCTTTGGCCCTCGTCCACGTGACTACAGCTTTAAGCTTAATAAAAAGCAAAGAGTTCTGGCGCGTTTGGGAGCCTTGACTTACAAGGCAAGAGAAGAAGGCATTGTTGTTTTAGAGAATTTCGAGTTTGAAAACCCTAAGACAAAAGAGTTTTTGGCCATCCTCAATAACTTTGAATTGGCAAACACCAAAATATTGATGGTCCTTTCAGAGCCTAGCGAAAATCTAATGCTTTCTGGTCGCAACCTTAAGAATGCAAAAGTGATGGAAGCGCGAGACCTGAATACCTACGATATTCTTAATGCAGAAAAACTTCTCATACAAGAAGGAGCTGTCAATATCATCAATGAACAATTAGCAAAATAGAGCTATGAGTATCTTGAAGAGACCGATCATAACTGAAAAAACTGCTTCATTGATGGAGCAAGGAACCCCTCAATATGGATTTGAGGTAGCAATGGGAGCTTCGAAAGCAGACGTCAAAAAAGAAATTGAACGCGTCTACGAAGTAGAAGTCGTGAATGTGAATACCATGATAGTAAATGGAAAGCGTCGTCAGCGTTTCTCCAAGCGGGGAGTTGTCCATGGCAAATCTCCCAACTATAAAAAGGCAATTATTACCCTGAAAGATGGGCATGAGATAGATTTCTATAAGCATATTTAATCAGAAACAAAGTACTCATGGGTGTAAGAAAATTAAAGCCAACCACTCCGGGACAGAGACGTAGATCTGTTTCTGATTTCGATACGGTCACGAAGTCCACGCCAGAGAAGGCTTTGACAAATTCTGTCAAGCGCAGTGGTGGACGTAATGCAAAAGGGCGTATGACAGTCCGCTATCGCGGCGGAGGTCACAAGCGTCGCTATAGAGTTGTAGACTTTAAAAGGGATAAATTTGGTGTTCCTGCTACAGTCAAAGCAATAGAATATGATCCAAACCGCACGGCGCGTATTGCATTGTTATTCTATGCAGATGGTGAAAAGCGATATATCATCGCTCCAGCCAAACTCGAAGTTGGATCCACGGTAGTTTCTGGAGAGAAAGTGGAGCCAGTTGTTGGGAATGCCATGAAATTAAAGAATATCCCACTAGGTACCTTTGTGCATAACATAGAGCTTCGCCCTGGTGCTGGAGGAGAGATGGCGAGAAGTGCTGGTACTTTTGCTCAGCTCAGCAGTAAAGATGGCAAGTATGCCATTTTGAAGCTACCTTCTGGTGAGACTCGGATGGTGATGTTGGAATGTATGGCCACTGTTGGAACAGTTGGTAATGCAGAACACCAAAACATTATCCTAGGTAAGGCAGGTCGCAAGCGTTGGTTGGGCCGTAGACCACGGACTAGAGGAGTTGCGATGAACCCTGTCGATCACCCAATGGGAGGTGGTGAAGGTCGCGCTTCAGGTGGTCACCCACGTAGCCGGAACGGTGTTCCTGCCAAGGGGTATAAAACCAGAAGCAAAAAGAAAGCTACCAATCGTTTTATTATTAGTAGGAAAAAGAAATAATTAACCTGAATATAAGATGGCCAGATCGCTTAAAAAAGGTCCATTTATTGACCCCAAACTCGAAAGGAAAATCTTTCGAATGAATGATCGCGGCGAAAAACGCCTCGTCAAAACTTGGGCACGTCGGTCGATGATTTCCCCAGATTTTGTAAGCCATACCATTGCGGTGCATAATGGGAATAAATTTATTCCTGTATACATCTCTGAGAATATGGTAGGACATAAACTCGGCGAATTTGCACCCACAAGGACCTTCCGGGGTCATGCTGGTAGCCGTAAGGATAAAAGGAGGTAATGATGGCAGAACAAGTTAAAATGACCCGCAAAGAAAAAATTGAAGCAGGCATTCCTAAGCCTCCCAAGCGGAAAAAGACTTCCGCCGATGAGCTGAAAGCCTACAAAGAAGACACCTGTAAGGTGACGCTTCAAAATTACCGATCCTCAGCACGCAAGATGCGTTTGATTGTAGATCAAATTCGTGGAATGGAAGTATTTCAAGCACTGAGCGTGCTGAAGTTCACGCCAAAAGCGGCCGCACCTGCCGTGGAACGACTTCTTCGTTCTGCTGTGGCAAGCTGGGAAGAAAAGTTTGATGAGCGTGTAGACGTTGGGACTCATTATGTCAGCGAAGTGTTTGTAGATAGCGCGCGTATGCTGAAACGATTGAGACCGGCACCACAAGGACGTGCTCATTTGATCCGAAAACGCTACTGCCATGTTACTTTGGTGCTAGACGAAATAATAGAAGAAGAAGCTGAAGATTAAGCGAACCATCAACTCAAAAATCAAGCAAATTGGGACAGAAAACACATCCAATAGGCCTTAGACTGGGCATCATCAAAGGTTGGGAATCCAACTGGTTTGGTGGGAAAAACTTCGCCGACAAGCTAGTCGAAGACGATCAGATTCGTACATATCTGGTTGCTCGTATCCCGAAAGGGGGCATCTCAAAAATTGTGATTGAGCGTACGCTGAAGAAAATCACAATTACCATTCACACCTCCCGACCAGGAATTGTGATTGGAAAGGGCGGTAAAGAAGTCGATAAGCTTCGTGAAGAGATCAAAAAGATCACAAACAAAGATGTGCAGATCAACATCTTCGAAATAAAGCGTCCAGAACTCGATGCGACACTTGTGGGGCAGCAAATCGCTCAGCAATTAGAAGCGCGTATTTCTTTTCGTAGAGCGATGAAAATGTCTTTGGCAGCGACGATGCGTGCTGGTGCTCAAGGATGCAAAATCATGTGCTCAGGACGACTTGGTGGAGCGGAAATGGCTCGTACAGAGCAATACAAAGATGGACGTATTCCACTTCAGACGCTGAGAGCAGACATAGATTATGCACTGGTTGAAGCCAAAACGATCTACGGAATCATCGGGGTAAAGGTCTGGATTTTCAAAAACGAGATTTTCGGAAAAGTTGACCTCTCACCAAATCCAAAAAGTGATCGCAAAGGTGGCGGTGGCGGCCGTAAGCGTAGGAGATAGAAATAGATTGGTTAATTAAGCTATAAACAAATGTTACAGCCAAAAAAGACTAAATATAGAAGGGTTCAGAAAGGTAAGGGCAAGATGGAAGGAAACGCCCATCGTGGGACCTCCGTAGCCTTTGGCTCTTATGGGTTGAAAGCACTTGAGCGTGCCTGGATCAATTCTCGCCAAATAGAAGCAGCTCGTATTACGATATCGCGTGCAATGAAGCGTGAAGGTAAGTTTTGGATCCGCATTTTCCCAGACAAGCCTATTACCAAGAAGCCTGCTGAAGTACGAATGGGTAAAGGTAAAGGCTCGCCAGAATATTGGGCTGCAGTTGTATTGCCTGGCCGAATTATGTTCGAACTAGATGGCGTTTCTGAAGAAGTAGCAAAAGAAGCACTTCGTTTGGCTTCTAATAAACTTCCTATTAAGACCAAATTTGTTTACCGTAGAGATTTGCAATCATAACCGCATTATCCCTTTCCTGCTATGAAAGCTAGCGAAATAAGAGACTTAACCACAGAAGAGATTGTTGCTCGTCTCAAGGATGAGACAGAGAAACTCCTACGCTTGAAACTTAATCATGCTGTATCGGCGGTAGAACGTCCTTCTGATATCCTGAATACCCGCAGAAATGTTGCTCGTCTCAAGACAATCTTGACACAGCGATCTGCAGAGGCACAAACAACGAATTAATTTTAGCGTGTCATGAGCGAAAATACTCCTAAAAGGAATGAGCGTAAGACCCGTATTGGGGTCGTAAAGTCCAACAACATGGATAGATCCATCGTGGTTGTGACAGAACGGAAAGTGAATCACCCAGTTTACGGAAAAGTCCAGAAAAAGTCTTCGACCTTTATGGCCCATGATGAGAACAACGAATGCGGCGTAGGTGACACCGTCAAGATCATGGAAACACGTCCACTCAGTAAGCGTAAGCGCTGGCGCCTAGTGGAAATTATTGAAAAGGCTAAATAATAAGAACCCAGTAATACCATGATACAGCAAGAATCCAGACTAAAAGTCGCTGACAATAGCGGAGCAAAAGAAATCCTGTGTATTCGCGTTTTGGGCGGTACCAGGAAACGCTATGCCAGAATCGGTGACAGCATTGTATGTAGCGTGAAATCTGCTGACCCTAGGGCTAATGTCAAAAAAGGGGATGTAGTCAAAGCAGTAGTGGTAAGAACCAGGAAAGAAATACGAAGGAAAGATGGCTCATACATCAGGTTTGATGATAATGCAGCTGTGCTACTTGCCACAGACGGTGGCCCCAGAGGTACGCGTATTTTTGGCCCAGTGGCACGTGAGTTACGTGACAAAGGCTACATGAAAATTGTATCACTTGCACCAGAAGTGCTTTAATTAAAACTAGCGATGAAGAAATTGCATATTAAAAAAGGAGACACTGTCCGCGTGTTGTGTGGAAAAGACAGAGGTGCTACAGGGCGTGTGTTGCTTGTATTTCCTGACAAGTATCGTGCGATTGTTGAAGGGGTAAACATGGTGCGTAAACACGTAAAGCCCAACCAGCAAAGTCCTCAAGGTGGAATCGTAGAGCAAGAAGCCTCAATCCACCTATCAAATTTGATGTTGATGGAGGGTAATACTCCTACTCGGACAGGAAGAATGAAAAATGAAGAGGGAAAAGGATGGGTTCGATATTCAAAAAATACAGGAAATCCAGTTTAAGCGATTAATGTGATAAATTGTCATGGCTAACGAAAACAGACTATTCAAGCAATATAAGGAAAAGGTAGTCCCTGCTTTAATAAAGGAATTCAATTATCATTCCGTTATGCAGGTCCCTAAACTACAGAAGATAGTCCTCAACCGTGGGGTTGGAGATGCAGTAGGAGACAAAAAACTCATTGATAATGCTGTGCAAGAGATTGGATTGATCTCAGGACAAAAAGCGATTGTGATCAATGCGAAAAAAAGTGTCTCAAACTTTAAACTTCGTGAAGGAATGCCGATCGGAGTGAAAGTGACCCTACGTTCTAATCACATGTATGAGTTTCTCGACCGCTTTATTAATGTAGCACTTCCACGTGTGCGTGACTTTAAGGGGATTCCTCCAAAAGGATTTGATGGAAGAGGCAACTTCAGTATTGGGGTAAAGGAGCAAATTATCTTTCCTGAGATAGATGTAGATAAAATCAGTAAGATATCTGGACTTGATGTGACATTCGTCACCTCAGCGAAGACAGATGAAGAAGCCCTTGCTCTTTTTAGGGAGTTTGGGATGCCTTTCCAAGGACTTAAAAAAGTAAACGCATAAACTATGGCTAGGAAGTCGGCATTAGCGAGACAAAAAAAGCGAGAAAAACTCGTGGCGCAATACGCGGCGAAGCGTCAGGCGTTGAAGGAGGCTGGAGATTACCAAGCGCTTGCCTTATTACCCAAGAACTCATCTCCTGTAAGGTTGCATAATCGCTGCAAGCTTACTGGAAGACCTAGAGGTTATATCAGGAGATTTGGAATCTCTCGAATTAAATTCAGAGAGCTTGCGCTACAAGGAAAAATACCCGGAGTAAAGAAATCTAGTTGGTAAACTATGTATACAGATCCAATAGCAGATTTTCTGACACGTATCAGAAATGCACAACAAGCAAAGCACAAGATTGTAGAAATCCCCGCTTCTAAGCTGAAGCAGGAGATTACCAAAGTGCTACATGACCAAGGCTACATTCGCCGCTATAAATTTGTAGATGCAAAGCCACAAGGGGTGATAAAAATTGCCCTGAAATACAATAAGGAAAATAAGCGGCCAGCAATCTCAAAATTGCTTCGTTATAGTAAACCTGGTCTTCGGAAATATGCAAAGGCTTCCGAAATGCCAAATGTTCTTAATGGGCTTGGTATTGCAATTGTCTCAACTCCACAAGGGGTAATGACAGGCAAAGAAGCCAAGGCGCAGAATGTAGGTGGCGAAGTATTGTGTTTCATTCATTAGAGATATTAGAAAAATGTCCAGAATAGGAAATAACCCAATCTCGATTCCCTCAGGAGTCACTATTAGTGTCGATAAAAGCAATGTGGTCAAAGTAAAAGGGCCCAAAGGCGAATTGACGCAGGCAGTAAACTCTGATCTGGAAATTAAGATTGAAGACGGAACCTTGACCGTAGCCCGACCTACGGACCAAAAACGCCATAGAGCAATGCATGGCCTCTATCGTACCTTGGTCAACAATATGGTCGAAGGAGTTACGAATGGGTATGAGAAAAAAATGCAGGTGGTAGGTGTAGGTTACAGAGCTGAAGCGCAGGGCAATAAGCTGACGCTGGCTTTAGGATTCTCCCACCCTGTTGTTATGTTTCTCCCTCAGGAGGTACAAGTAGAGACTGAGTCTGCGCGTGGTAAAGACCCTATCATTACCCTCAAAAGTATTGATAAGCAGCTTATCGGGCAGATCGCAGCAAAAATAAGAGGCCTCCGTCCACCAGAGCCCTATAAAGGCAAAGGAATTCGCTTTGTAGGCGAGGAGATTAGGAGAAAAGCTGGTAAAGCCGCTGGCAAGTAGACGTTAACCCAATAATCTTGAATATAATGGGAAAGCCATCTAATAAAGTACTGAGCAGATCTCGGATTAGAAGAAGAATCCGGACCCAAATCAAGGGGTCCATGGAGAGACCGCGACTGTCAATTTTCAGAAGTAATCGTCAGATTTATGCCCAAATCATCGATGATGATCAAGGCATTACCTTGGCAAGTTGTTCTTCTCGGTTAAAAGACGTAAATTCGCAGCCGCTTTCCAAAACAGAGCAAAGCAAAATGGTCGGTCAAAAACTGGCTGAATTGGCAAAAACTAAAGGCATTGAAAAGGTAGTATTTGACCGTGGTGGATATAAATATCATGGAAGAGTGAAAGCCTTAGCAGAAGGTGCTCGTGAAGGAGGGCTAATTTTCTAAATTATCATGAAGCAATCATTTCTCAGACCCGAGAATCGAGTCAAAAGCAGCGACACGGAACTACAAGAAAAGGTAGTGAAAATCAAACGCGTCGCAAAGGTTGTAAAAGGCGGCCGTAGGTTTAGCTTCAGTGCAATCGTAGTCGTAGGAGATGGCAATGGGACTGTGGGATACGGTCTTGGAAAGGCCAATGAGGTAACTGATGCAATTTCGAAAGGCGTTGATGACGCAAAGAAGCATTTGGTTAAAGTACCTATTCGCAAGGGAACCATTCCTCACCCTACAGTTACCAAATTTGGCGCTGCAAAGATTATGCTTAAACCAGCTGCTCCTGGTACAGGTGTCTTGGCCGGAGGTGCTATGCGATCTGTATTGGAAAGTGCCGGAGTAAAAGATGTAATTGGGAAAGTATTAGGCTCATCTAATCCTCATAACGTTGTCAAAGCTACCATTAAGGCTTTGGTTGAAATGCGAGATGCAAAGGCAGTTGCAGTTCAAAGAGGAATTGACCTTAAGAAAGTATATCACGGTTAAGAAATAATATCATGTTGCCCAAGGTAAAAATCACCCAGGTAAGGAGTACGATCAATCGTCCCAAAGATCAAAAAGCAACCATTGCTGCGCTAGGTCTAGGTAAGATGAATCGTACCGTTGAAAAAGAAGTTAATCCCCAAATATTGGGCATGATTAAAAAGGTAAGCCATTTGGTTAAACTCGAAGAAGTACAATAAGATGAAACTTCATACACTTAAGCCAGCAAAAGGTGCGACCAAGAACCGCAAAAGAGTAGGACGTGGTCAAGGATCTGGAAGAGGGGGCACCTCTACACGTGGTCACAAAGGCCAGCAGTCTAGAAGTGGATACTCTCAAAGACCATGGTTTGAAGGTGGTCAGATGCCTTTGCAAAGAAGGGTCCCCAAATTTGGATTTAAAAACCCATTTAGGGTAGAATATAAAGCACTCAACCTTGACGCCATTCAGACCTTGATTGACGCCACAGGGGCTACAGAAATTAACCATGACTTCTTAGTCGAAAGAGGCATTATCTCTAATAACCAAAAACTTGTAAAAGTATTGGGAAGAGGAGAACTCACCTCAAAGGTGACCATCAAGCTGAATAAGTTCAGCCAAGCCGCAAAAGCTGCGATTGAAGCCGCAGGTAGTGAGGCGATAGAAATTTAAGATACGCAACTTGGACTCGTGAATCGATCATAGATGAAATCTCTTATTCAGACAATTCAAAATATCCTCAGAATCCCTGAGCTCAGAGATCGGATTTTCTACACGATAATGCTCCTAGCCGTTTTCCGGTTGGGAACATTTGTTACATTACCTGGTATAGATTCAATTGCACTAGAACAAGCATTTAAATCAGGTGGTGGAGCAGGTGGGGGACTTCTTGATTTCTTTAACACCTTTCTTGGAGGAGCATTTGCCCGTGGATCCATCCTGGCACTGGGGATCATGCCGTATATCTCGGCATCAATTGTAGTCCAATTATTGGGTGCAGTAGTACCTGCATTCCAAAAACTCAGAAGAGAGGGGGATAGTGGGCAGAAAAAGATGAATCAAATAACACGTTATTTGACCATCGCAATTACATTAGGCCAATCCGTAAGTTACCTTTTTTACCTCAATAGCCAATACCCCAATGCGGTAGCAAGTCAAGGGACTGCAGAAGAATCTTTCTTCTGGATCACAAGTTTGATTATCCTTACTGCTGGTACAATGTTCCTCGTATGGCTGGGTGAGCGAATCACAGATAATGGAATTGGAAATGGAGTTTCCTTGTTGATCATGATTGGAATCATCTCTGGATTCCCTGCTGCATTGATCAATGAGTTCCGTTCTAACTTACCAATGGTATTCTTTATTGAAATACTGGCATTGGGAGTTGTGACCATGGCAGTGGTTGCACTTACACAAGCTACTCGAAAGATACCGGTGAACTATGCCCGTCAGATGATGGGCAACAGAATAGGGCAGATGGGCCGCGGCACCGCAGCTCGCCAGTATATCCCTCTGAAAGTCAACTCGGCTGGGGTAATGCCTATTATCTTTGCACAAGCGATTATGTTTTTGCCTGCGGCATTGGTTGGGTTCTTGCCTGCTGAAAATGCGCAGACATTAGCTGCCTCTTTGACCAACTGGACTGGGCTTGGCTATAACATTATCTTTTTTATTCTGATTATAGTCTTTACATATTTCTATACTGCGATCACCGTAAATCCTAATGAAATTGCCGACCAATTGAAGCGCAATGGTGGATTTATTCCTGGTGTAAAACCTGGTAAGAAAACAGCAGATTACATTGATAACATTCTTTCGAAGATCACATTGCCTGGATCTATTTTCCTTGCAATTGTTTCGGTTTTTCCTGCAGTTGCCTCCAGAATGGGCGTGACAGGAAGTTTTGCTCAATTCTTTGGAGGGACGACGTTGTTGATCATGATTGGTGTGACATTAGATACTCTGCAACAGATTGAAAGTTACTTATTGATGCGTCACTATGATGGTCTGATGAAATCTGGTCGGGTAAAAGGGCGTCAAAGAGGAACAGTAGGTGCCTAGACTATGGCAGATGTAATCACTTATAAAACTGACGAAGAAATTGCACTTTTGCGAGAAAGTGCACTTTTGGTTGGAAAGACATTAGGTGAAGTTGGGAAGCGTGTGGTACCAGGGGCAAGTACACTAGAGTTGGATAAAATTGCAGAAGCGTTTATTAGAGATCATGGGGCCATTCCTGCTTTTAAGGATTATAAGCCCAAATTTGACGATAAACCTTTTCCATGTTCCTTGTGTGTTTCGTTGAATGAAGAAGTTGTTCATGGCTTAGCACTCGAAAACAAAATTCTTCAAGAAGGTGATATAGTGTCGATTGATTGTGGAGTTCTTAAAAATGGCTTTTATGGTGATTCTGCCTATACGTTTGCTGTTGGGGAAATTTCTTCCAAAAAGCGTCGCCTGTTGGATGTCACCAAGGAGTCACTTTACAAAGGAATTGCAAAGGCTGTATCTGGCAATAGAATGGGAGAGGTATCAAACGCTATTCAGCGTCACGCGGAGATGTACGGTTACAGCATTGTAAAAGAGATGGTAGGACATGGGGTTGGAAGGCATTTACATGAACCACCTGAAGTTCCGAACTATGGGAGGAGACGTTCTGGAATAAAACTGAAGACTGGCTTGGTCATTGCCATTGAGCCAATGATTAACATGGGGCGTAGAGGAATCAAAATTGCAGATGATGGATGGACGGTTTACGCAAGTGATAGACAACCGTCAGCCCACTTCGAACATATGATAGCCATACGTAACGGAAGTCCAGACATACTTACTACTTATGATTATATCGAAAACTAATAATAAATATTTTGGCTAAACAAGCACCCATAAAAGTGGATGGAATAGTGAAAGAAGCATTGCCTAATGCTACGTTCAAAGTTGAACTAGAAAATGGCCACGTAGTGCTTGCTCATATTGCAGGTAAAATGAGGATGTACTATATCAAGATCCTTCCCGGTGATAAAGTGGCCTTAGAAATTCCTCCTTATGACCTTTCAAAAGGGAGAATAGTTTATCGATATAAATAATTATTGAAATTCTTTAACTACTAGAATAATGAAAGTCAGAGCATCAGTTAAGAAGCGTTCTTCCGATGACATAATCATTCGCAGGAAGGGCAAAGTATATGTGATTAACAAGAAAAACCCACGTCACAAGCAAAGACAAGGATAACATGAATCTTGTTGATGGCAGGGAAATTTGTTTTCTCCATCCCAATGATAATTTTTCAAATCAATAATTAAAAAACATGGCACGTATATCAGGTGTTGATTTGCCTAAAAACAAGCGTGGCGTGATTGGCCTAACTTATATATTCGGCGTTGGTAAAACTTCTGCTGGTAAGATTTTAGACAAGGCCGGGATCGACCATAATAAGAAAGTGAATCAGTGGAACGACGATGAAATTGTCATGATCCGCCGAATAATTGCGGATGACTTTAAGGTAGAAGGAGCACTACGAAGTGAAATCCAACTGAATATCAAACGCCTTATGGACATCGGATGTTATCGAGGACTGAGACATCGTAAAGGACTTCCCCTTCGTGGACAGCGGACTAAAACTAATTCACGAACTCGTAAGGGTAAGCGTAAAACTGTTGCAGGTAAAAAGAAGGCACCTAAGTAATCAGGATATAGAAAATGGCAAAGTCATCATCCAAAAAGAAAAAGAAAAAAGTCGATCCCGTCGGCCAGGTTCACATTACTTCATCTTTCAACAATATCATTGTTACCATCACTGATATGCAGGGGAATGTGATCTCATGGGCTTCGGCGGGAAAAATGGGCTTTAGAGGCTCTAAGAAAAACACCCCATATGCAGCACAGGTATCTGCTACTGACTGTGGGAAGAGAGCTTTTGACGCAGGCTTGCGCAAGGTTGAAGTTTATGTAAAAGGAACTGGATCTGGCCGTGAAGCTGCTATTCGTGCAATTGCTGCACTAGGCATTGACGTCACTATCATAAAAGATATTACCCCACTTCCTCACAATGGATGTCGCCCTCCTAAACGTAGGAGAGTATAGTCAATTGCTGAGGAGCAGGTTATTGATTATTTGGATCGATGGTTGTGGCAATATATGTAGGCCACATTAATATCCATCAGCAATAATCATTTAGAATTATTGACTAATAACCTTATTTTAACTAATGGCAAGATATAGAGGCCCAAAGGGCAAAATTTCACGAAGGTTCAAAGAACCAATTTTTGGCCCCAGTAAAGCGCTGGAGCGAAGAAAATACGGACCAGGTCAACACGGCCGTGGTCGCAAAAGAAAAACCTCAGACTACAAAGTCCAACTAGAGGAGAAGCAAAAAGCAAAGTACCTCTATGGGGTGCTTGAAAAGCAGTTCCGCAACACGTTTGATAAAGCAGCCCGGAAGCAAGGAGTTACAGGTGAAATATTCCTCCAACTGCTTGAGTCTCGTCTAGACAATGCCGTATACCGAATGGGGTATGCACCTACGCGAAGAGCGGCTAGACAATTGGTCAATCACCAGCATGTTTTAGTCAATGGGAAGCGACTAGATGTCCCATCTTGTCTATTGAAGCCTGGAGACGTGGTCCAAATCAAAGAAAAAAGCCGTAAGATCGAATTAGTAAATCAAGCCATCGGAAGTGGCAAGCGTTTTGGATGGTTAGATATCAATACAGATGACTATTCAGGGACTTTCCGCAATTACCCTGACAGGGAAGAAATTCCCGAAAATATCAAAGAGTCGCTGATAGTCGAGCTTTACTCTAAGTAAAAATTTCCCTAAAGCACAAAATTTCATATGGCACTTTTTAATTTCCAAATGCCAGAGAAAGTTGTTCTGGAAAAGAACACAGATTTCTATGGCAAATTTCAACTCCGCCCTTTGGAAAGAGGGTATGGGATTACAGTTGGCAATGCGCTTCGTCGTGTGCTATTGTCATCTCTGGAAGGATATGCCATTACTTCGATTAAAGTGCCAGGTGTTGACCACGAGTTTTCAGTAGTCCCTGGCCTGATTGAAGATGTGACAGAAATCGTTCTTAATTTGAAAGGCGTCCGCCTTAAAAAAGTAGTCGATGGAGATTCCAAAATCTTCGTATCGATTCGAGGCAAGGAGCTCTTTACTGCTGGTGATATTTCAAATCATACCAATGCATTTGAAGTCACCAATCCCGATCACGTGATTGCTCACTTAGATCCCAAAACTCAGTTTGATATTGAGTTAACTATTGGGAAAGGACGTGGCTACGTTCCTGCTGAGGAAAACAAACCGCAAAATGCGCCAATTGGGGAGATTCCGATCGACGCGATTTATACGCCTATCCGCAATGTGAAATACACGGTAGAGGACTATCGTATTGAGCAAAAGACAGACTACGAACAGCTTGAGATCGAAGTTCAGACTGATGGAACTATTGATGCTGAAGCGGCTCTTAAAGAAGGTGCCAATATTTTGATTCGTCACCTCATGTTATTTTCTGATGAGAAAATAACCCTTAAGTCGGATGAGCCAGAGAAGAAGGATGAAGTGGATGAGAATTTCTTGCAAATGCGCAAACTTCTCAAAACCCCTCTTTCTGAGTTGGATTTATCTGTACGTGCGTATAACTGTCTAAAAGCTGCAGACATCAAGTCATTGGGAGATTTGGTAAGCTATAATATTGCTGACCTCCTAAAATTCAGAAACTTTGGTAAGAAGTCTTTGACAGAGTTAGAAGAATTAGTGGCGGAGAAAAATCTCAGCTTTGGAATGGACGTTGTCAAATACAGACTTGAAGAAGATTGATAACCTATTTTTTAATCATTAACTCGCTCATTTCCCAAAGGATATGACCCACATATGGTGGAATGCCTTTGGCCGAGTGGAAAAACTCCAAAAATGAGACACGGAAAAAAAGTCAACCATTTAGGGCGTAAATCTGCCCACAGAAAGGCCATGCTTGCAAATATGGCCTGCTCCTTGATCGAGCACAAGCGAATCAAAACAACTGTAGCAAAAGCTAAGGCATTGCGCAAGTATGTGGAACCATTGATCACAAAATCAAAGGATGATACAACACATAGCCGCCGTGTAGTTTTCTCTTATCTTAAGAATAAAGAAGCGATTAAAGAGCTTTTCGGGGATATCTCCAATAAAGTAGCTGACCGTCCTGGAGGTTATACGCGCATTTTAAAGATAGGAAATCGCTTGGGAGATAATGCAGAAATGGCGATCATTGAATTGGTCGATTATAACGAGTTTGCTCCAGGAAAAGCAGGAGAAAGTGGTAGTAAACGCCGCCGCCGCCGGAAGAAAAAGAGTGGTGGTGCAACTCCCGCTCCACAAGCTGCTGCTGTTGTAGAAGAAGTGGAAGAGGTAGTAGAGCAGACAGAAGATGCCGTAGATGAGGCGAGTGAAGCAGTTGAAGAGTCGGAAGAGGGGACTGAAGAGGAAGATTCAAAAGAGTCATAAAAGCAATATTATTGCGATAAAAAAAAGAGACTGTCTCTTCTGAGACAGTCTCTTTTTTTTTGTTAGAAGAAATAAAACTTTGTTACTCGTTACCAGTAGATTCAAAATCATAGGATAGGGTAACACGCAAAGTATTTTGTAATGGGTGGTTTTGCTCAAGTGGAGCGAGATATGAAACGTGGACGCCAAATACATTGAAGCGAGCTCCTGCGCCGAGGGTGATGAACTTGCGGTTTCCTTTTTGTGGATCTTCATAAAAGAACCCAATACGTGCCGCAAACACTTCTCTATACCAATATTCAAGCCCTACAGAAGTATTAATCTCTGAGATTTCTTCTCCAAATCCACCTTCTGCGTCCCCAAAACTTCCAAAAATACCCGAAAGCAATGGCTCGTCAGATCGGCCACCTTCGGAAGGGACAAGTAGTTTGTTGAAGTCATTGGTGAAAGTTACAGAGTTGTATTCGTCCACCTGGAATTCAAATGCATACCCCAGCCTTAAACTAATTGGGATAAAGTCCTTCTCAGCAGAAGCAGAAGTATATGATACTTTGGGGCCGATATTAGAAATATTGAGGCCGGCCTTGAAGTTTACGGGAAGATCCTGTCCACTACTTTTGATGGTGAAAGGCTTGGTATAATAAAAAGCCAAATCCCCAGCTACAGAATTCACTGGCTTCAGATCGGGACTGATATTACCACTAGAAACCAAGCGACTGTAGAAATACCTCAAAGCTACAGCAGCACTAAGGTTTTCAGTAACTTTCAATGAATAAGCGACATCTAGTGCAAATTCATTGGGTTTGTCCTGACCAATAGAGTTGGCGGAGATGTCAGTGAACTCAATCGTACCTAAAGAGAAGTACCTCAAAGAAGCACCTACGGCACCATTTGGGCCTGTCTTATAATAGCCAGATAGATAGGCTAGATTGATGTCAGGAATTCCTAAAGAACGAAGCCAGGGGGAGTAAGAGAGCGCAAATCCCATCTGTTGGTCTTCGAAAAACGCCAAGGCGGCGGGGTTCCAGTGCATGGCATTGGCGTCATCAGTGATGGCCACACCAGTTTCCCCCATACCTCCTGCACGTGAGTCAGGACCTACGGATAAGAAAGGAGCTGCGGTTGTGATTACTTTGGTTCCGTCTCTTCCCGTTTGGGCATAAGACGATACGGAATATGCCAATAGTGCACTTGTGCAAATGGCAAAAAAGAGTGCTTTCCTCATTAGTTTAGCTACCTTAAGTTAATAAATTTAGTCGTCGAAAGTAGCAATCATATCATAGGCAGGCAACAAATTGGAGGGTTAGTAGAGAGAGGGGGTTGAAATTTTGTGGCTGATATATCCAATGCAACGATCTCTAGGTGAATAAGGCTGCTTTGGTATAATTTTTTAAATTAATTGAAAAAAGGCCCTACAAAGATATGGATTATTGCATTACTATTAAAACTAAAACAAATGAACCCAAAAAATGGGAGAATGAAGGGGTAAAAAAAAGTACGCAATTTGCTAGAATTAGAAGGGGAGTTCACTTTCATGCATGACCAAAAGGATGAGGACTTTGGAACGAAACACCTGGAAAATGACGCGATACCCTCCATAAAGCGAGCCTATTCGATAGTCACCAGATCCTTTCCTCATCCCTTCGCAGATGGGAAACTGAGCAGGAAAGTGTTTGATTTCATCAAAGACGACATCTAAAAAATCATCCATGATAGCCTCTGCCTCAGATTTTGAGGACATGCGTATTTCCGTATAAATTTCGGTAATTTGGGCCTGTGCGAGTTTGGTGAGGACAATTACCCTTGCTTCCGTTGCCATTCAGGATTTTTTTGAAAAAATGCAGATTCAGATACTTCGCCACTTTGTTTTGCTTCGCGGACGAGTTTACGGAAGTCTTTTAAAGGCATTTGAGCTTTGGCACTCGTGGGAGTTGCCTGCTGCTCGCTTCGCGCATGAATGCTGATCAACCTTGAAATATCGGCAGCTAAAGCCGGGTGATCCATAACCGCGAGTCGAATTTCTTTGAGTTGCCCTGAATGATCTCTTATAAATTCTATTCCCTTCATCATAATATTAGAATTCTAAGTCTAAATATACACAAATCATGAAAAATATCATGCTGAAGCAGTACTTAGTTTGGGGATTATTGATCCTTTTGTCCACTTCTTGTGGGTCCTTTGATCGAGAAGTTGAGTATTTTAAGACTGGAGAAAAGTATTATGAAGGGACAGTATTAAATGGCGTGAGGCATGGAAAATGGACTTGGTGGTTTTCAAATGGAGATAAGGAATTTGAAGGATATTATAAACATGGAAAACAACATGGGCTATGGAAATATTTTAGTGGACTCGGATACCTTGACTATCAGACTTTTTATAAAAATGGCAAAAAACATGGAGAAACACGCCATTTTTATGAAGATGGAACGCTTAAATTAACGTCTTACTATGTAAATGATGTATTGGAAGGCCCCTATATTAGCTACAGAGAAGATGGAACTCCTTACCAATCAGGGCACTACCTGACAGGAGATAAAGATGGCGTTTGGACCTTGTATTACGATACAGGTCAGAAGCGAAGAGAAGGTCGATTTAAATACGATGTTCAAGTTGGAGAATGGACTTGGTGGGATGAGGATGGGATCATCGCCAGGGTAGAGAACTATCAGGAGGTAGATTAGCCTGTTTTTTTGAAATGTTTGGGAAATTTTGTAACTTTATATTCCGAAAACAAGAAATAACGCTCTTATTTAACCAGATCTTTAGCCTCACTTTGTGCCTGATGGACCACTGTTTCAGTTGTATTTAACCCTAGCTCCCATCATGATACAATTTTACTCCTACAGTAAAAAACCTGTTATCATACATCTCTTCTCATTGGTTTTCCTAGTTCTTCTAGGAACAACCCCTATTTCTTTATTAGGTCAGTGTGGTATTACGATTCCCAATGGGGAGCGCTGCGAAGCTCCTGGTGGGGATAATTGTGAATTCTATATTTGCGTGAGTGGTAACTGTGTTCCCTCTGGTCTTTTATATCCTCCAGGCACCAAATGTGGATGCTTTGGAGATGAATGTTATGAAGACTTTTGTGATGCTACAGGCAATTGTGCGTGTGGCTTTTTTGCTGCATCACCCGCTGAAAAATGTGCTTCTGAGCAAAATATTTGTAACGGTGTAGAGAATTGTGATGGTATAAGCGGTGTCAACTGTAGTGGAGCGATATCTTATCCCGCGGCAGTCTGTGATGATGGGGTGACCTGTACAGAAGATTGTAACCCTGTTGACGGATGTGTGCAATATCCTATCCATGACCGCTGTGATGATGGAGATGTATGTACCAATGATGTCTGTGATACCACAGCTACTTCTGGTTGTATAAACGCATGCACAGGTGCGCCTGGGTGTGCAGGGAGCCCTAATTGTACGTCATTTCCGATTGAATTAATGGACTTACGGGCTCGTGTCTACGGCATGGATCTCGTCATAGAGTGGATGACAGCGACTGAGACCAATAATTATGGATTTGAGGTAGAGTTGAGTACAGATGGTCTTGTGTTTGAAAAACAAGGGTTTGTGCGAGGTGCTGGAACAACCCGAGAAGCCCAATTTTATGAATTTAAAACGCAAATTCTCAGATATGGCATAAATTATGTTCGTTTAAAACAGTTGGATGTTGATGGGGGGCATACATATACCCAAACATTGCAGGTGAAAACAGCGCTTTCTACCCTTGTAAACCTCGACGCTGCATTTCCAAATCCCGTCAATGCCCAAACAACGATAAGGTTTTCGGCATCGCGAAATCTGCCCGTAGCCTTGAAACTTTTTGATCAGAATGGAAAAGAAGTGAAGGTGCTTTTTGAGGGGTTGGTGAAAGAAGGAAATATTTACACGATTGGACTGGATGTCCGAGATCTCAGTCCAGGTATGTATCTCTACCAACTCTCAGGAAAGTTCGAAAGTATTACAAAGAAACTCACTGTATACTAGCCTCCTATCACTAGCATTTTCCAATACACTGATCAAAGAACGCCCCAAACGAACAAAAGCCTATGGCACCAGTGTATTTGATCTTTTGCCGCTTCATTGATGATTATATCCATCACACGTTGCTCTTAATTGCTTTGTTGGCAGTGCCAGCAATAAGCAATGGACAGTGCGGTATCACTATTCCTACTGGAGCACACTGCTCCCCCCCTGACACAATCGGGCTTCAAAATTGTTACTTTTTTGTATGTGACTCTTCAGGAGGATGCATTAATAGTGGCCTGCCAGTACCCCGAGGCACAAAGTGTGGATTGTTTGGAGATGAGTGTTTCGATGATTTTTGTGATGGTCAAGGGGCTTGCCTTTTTAGTTTCAATATAGCTCCTGCTAATCAAAAATGTGCATCTGATAACAATGTCTGTGATGGACTCTTGCATTGTGATGGCCTTAGTGGACTTGGCTGTGCAGGTGATACGACCTATCCTGCTGCTGCTTGTGACGATGGGGTTTTCTGTACAGAAGATTGTAATCCGATTGACACTTGTGTGACTTATCCCTTTCATGTGCGATGCGATGACTCAGACATATGTACAGTAGACATATGTGACACCACTGGAACACCTGGATGTGTCAATAATTGTATTAGTTCTGCTTCTTGTGCCACAGGCTCTCCTTGTTTTTCATTCCCAGTCGAATTGCTGAATTTTTGGGCAAATGTTGAAGGAAAACATTTATACCTGGAATGGATGACTGCAGTAGAGGTAAATAATGAAGGATTTGAAATACAATTAAGCACAGACGCGGTTTCTTTCCAGTCTGTAGGATTTCTGGCTGGAGCTGGAACAGTCTCTGAAGCACAATTTTATCAATATTCGACCACGATATTGGCCTATGGGGTCAACTATATTCGCCTCAAACAAATCGATATTTCAGGCGATTTTATTTATACAAAAGCGATTTCAGTTTTTGCAAAAGCGCCTAGGTATGTAGAGCTTTCGCAAGCATATCCTAATCCGACCAATAATCAAGCGACTATCAATTTTTCTGTGTATCAAAAGATGCATGTGGGCCTTGAATTATTTGATCAAAATGGGAAAATGGTTATCACCCTTTTCGAGGGAAAAGTCGAAGCTGACCAGCTCTATTCTGTGCGTGTCAATGTCGAAGATCTTACACCTGGGATGTATTTCTATCGCTTAGTAGGAGATATTCAAACGACTACCAAAAAACTTACTGTTTATTGATATGAAAAAGCTATTCCTTATCATCTTTTTGTGTTTCGGGGCAATGTGTATTGCATTGGGCCAAACCAGTACATCAGACGAGTATGCCATAGACTACAGCTCTCCAGAATATAAGGCTAGCCTGTTTACCAATAACCTTATCAAAGAATTAGGGCTTACAGGTGAACAAAGAGAAAAAGTCTATTGTGCTCGCCTGTCTTTCCTTCAAAAGAAGGGCGCGCTTATGGAAGCCCACAAAGCTAAAGGAGGGGATTCTATGGGGGCACGGATGCAATTGTATGAAATGCGGAAAACCTGTGATCGTACGATTCGAGAGGCACTTACCCCTACCCAAATAGAACGATATAATGCTTACTTGGCGGCCCAAGAGGCACTTTATGGACATTGATTCATTCCCGAATTGTCTGACACAATTCCACCAAAACCCCATGACAATCTTTGGGGTGGACAAATGCAACCAGCTTATTGTCCGCTCCGAGCTTAGGTGTCTCGTTTAAAACGCGAAATCCCTCCCCTCTCAAACGGTTCATTTCTGCTTCAATATCAGCCACCTCAAAGGCAATGTGGTGGATGCCCTCTCCTCTTTTTTCAATATACTTCGCAATAGCAGAGTCCTCTGCTGTAGCTTCCAACAACTCAATTTTAGTTTCTCCCAGTTGATAAAAACTGGTATTAACAGATTCACTCGCCACTTCTTCCAACTTATAGGGTTGCTGTTGGAAGAGGGTAGAAAATAATTTGTCAGCTTGGGCAATAGAGCGGACTGCAATGCCAATGTGTTCTACTTTCATACATAAAAGATTTAGGCCAGCAAATTACAAAATCAATAATCAATAATATATTAATTAATAACTGCTCCCTGCTTATATTTGCAGCATGACAACTAAACTGCATCGAGAAGGCAATCGCATTATTCCTATTGCATTGCTACTCATCATAGGGATTGTAGCGGGAGCGTTTTGGTTCTTGAAAGACACCAATGTGGCATTTTTAGCCTATTTATTGGCTGCTGGAGGGTTCGTGCTTTTTATGCTAATCCTCAATTTTTTTAGAAACCCCACCATTCCCGTAGTACCCAATGATGCACATGTCTTGGCACCTTGTGATGGAAAAGTAGTCGTGATCGAAGAGGTACAAGATGATGTGTATTTTCATGATAAAGTCATTCAGATTAGCATCTTTATGTCGCCCTTGAATGTCCACGTCAACCGAAACCCTATTCAGGGGGTCGTGAAGTTTGTGAAATATTTTAAAGGGAAATACCTAGTAGCCTTTCATCCAAAGTCTTCTAGTTTGAATGAAAGAACTTATGTGGTAACAGAGAACGAAAAAGTAACGGTTGCTTATAAGCAAATAGCAGGGTATGTAGCGAGAAGGATTAAGTGGTATGTGAAAGAAGGGGACGTCGTAGAGCAAGGTGCCGAATACGGATTTATTAAATTTGGTTCGAGAATCGATGTCCTGCTCCCGCCGTCCTGTGACATACAGGTGAACCTGAATGATAAAGTAAAAGCTGGTATATCAGTACTAGCACAAGTGAGTTAAATTATGCAAGAAAAAATTGAGGCATTACTCAAAGAGATCAATGAAACTGTCGTTGAAAGTGCAGAAGCATTAGAGGCGTATCAGCGGCGCTTTACCAATAAGAAAGGCCTAATCAATGACCTATTTGCGGAGTTTCGGACCGTTCCAGGAGATGTGAAACGCGTCGTAGGGAGACCGCTTAATGAGCTCAAAAAGCGTGCATACGACCGCTTACAGGAGTTTCAACAGCAGGCGAAGCGTGCAACGCAGTCAGCTGACCGCCCGCATGACCTGACGCTACCAGGTGACCCACATGTAGCTGGTGCTCGCCATCCCCTTTCGATAGTCCAAAACAAAATTATAAGCGTCTTTGAACGCATCGGTTTCACTGTGGCTGAAGGCCCAGAAGTAGAAGATGATTGGCACAACTTCGGCGCGCTCAATTTTCCCGACAATCACCCCGCGAGAGATATGCAAGACACGTTCTTTGTAGAACGTGAACCAGATCATTTGCTGCGTACCCATACCTCATCTGTCCAGGTGCGTGTGATGGAAAATAATGACCCACCTATTCGGGTGCTTTCTCCAGGTCGTGTTTACCGTAATGAAGCTATCTCTGCGCGTGCGCACTGCTTTTTCCATCAAGTAGAAGGACTTGTCATCGACAAGGACGTGAGCTTTGCCGATATGAAACAGGCTTTGCAGTATTTCGCGATACAGATGTTTGGCAAAAAGGCTAAAATCAAACTCAGACCTTCCTATTTCCCTTTCACCGAAATCAGTGCAGAAATGGACGTCTGGTGGGGCCTAGAGACCCAGGACGACTATCGCATGACTAAAGGCAGCGGCTGGGTGGAGATCATGGGCTGTGGAATGGTAGATCCCAATGTCCTGGCCAATTGTGGCATCGATCCTGACGTATATTCTGGCTATGCCTTTGGCATGGGGGTAGAGCGTATTGCACAGCTACTCTATCGAGTACCTGATTTGCGACTCTATTCTCAGAATGACTTGCGCTTCCTGAAGCAATTTGCCAAGATGGGAGGATAAGAAATGAGAAAATAGAAATAAAAAAAGGATGAAATAAAAAAGCCAGCTCATTTTTGAGCTGGCTTTTTTGTGTATGACGATTGCTTATCTGAACTTATTCAGTGCAGCACTAAGCTTCTGGTATTCAGTCATGGTGGCCTGTGCTTCTTCAGCCCTACCTTTTGTGTTATAATGGTTTGCAAGGAATTGAAGTGCTAGGAGATAGGTATCTACTTTGGAGAAATATTGATCTTCCTTTGCATAATATTGGAGGGTCTCTAAAGCAATGCGTTTTCCCGCATTTAAGTATTCCTCCGACTTCTCAGTCATGCCCAATCGTTCAAACACAATCCCGCTTCGCACGAGCATATAAGGATCTGGCGTCGCTACAGTATAAGGGAATTTCTCATCCGCGAACATCATTACCTCTTTGGCGCGTGCGCGCAAATCAGCAGGGCTGGCTGCGCCCAGCTCTTGAGGAATGCTCAATGAGTCCTGAGCCGCCTTCTCCAAGTCTTCTGCTTCGCCCAAATAATAACTAGCCAGTTGATAGAATACCCCGTGGTAGTTGCCGATCATCCGATTGATGTTTTCGTCATAATAAACACTAGGATCATCTAAATTGCGGTAACGGCCTTTTTCTACCAAGTTTGTATACATACGGTCAGCATCTATACCGCCTTGATAAGGATTCATGGGATCATTATTGCGCGGGTATTTGACAGGCAATACGCGATAGGCCAGACCTTCTAGACGGATATTGTTGCGTAGGCCGATGAAGGAATTAGGGGCTACGGTATTGGCAAAATACACAGGGCGTTCCCAACCGCCTTTAGCCACATTTTCCAGCAAATTGACAATCAGCATATCCTTCAATTCTAGGTAGCGGCGCTCCCCTCCACCACGAGTAGGAATGGTCCAATCCATGACATTTCCATTGATCAATTCTGCTTCTTTTTCTGAAATAACCCCCTGACTGATGAGTTCTTGGGTGTTGACAGGTAGCCTCAAATTGAGTTTCGTTTGGTCTTGGCGGAAATACGATGCTTGCTTTTCCATGCCCGTGTAGTCACGTTTTTTCATGGAAATTGGTAATGGGGCAGACTGGTTCACCTGATGCTTCATCTGATCGATATACCAGTCTGTATTCACATAGCTGAGGCAGAGAACACGCACATCTGGGCGCTCGTTTTCTACTTCCTGGATATACCATAGCGGGAAGGTGTCATTGTCCCCATTGGTGAAGAGAATGGCATTTTTTTCGAGAGAATTCAGCAAATTATAAGCAGAATCAGGGGCTACATAACGGCCGTGGCGCGAGTGATCATCCCAGCCTTCAACAGCCATGAGAATGGGCGCAATCATGCACAAAGCGCCAGCCACATAGGCAGCATTATCCTTCAAATACTTTTTCCCCCAATCATATAAGGCAATCACCGCAAGTCCTATCCATATCGCAAAGGTCTGGAACGACCCTGCAAAGGAATAATCCCGTTCACGCGGCTGCATGGGATACTGGTTGAGGTAGAGGATAATGGCAAAGCCCGTGAAGAAAAAGAGCAGCCCGATGACAGTGGCATCTTTGTTTCGCCTCGAGATCTGATAAGCCAGACCGATAATCCCCAGAAGGAAAGGAATCATGTAAAAATGGTTCTTCCCTTTATTATTTCTTACCTCATCGGTCATTCGGGCAGTTTTTGAGAAATTCAGCCCACTCTCCCAAGCACAATCCTGGAAGTCGTTTTCCCGCCCAGCAAAGTTCCACATAAAGTAGCGCCAATACATGTGGACAATCTGGTATTGGACAAAATAGTTCATGTCCTCGCCCTTGGTCGGTCGGTCATCGTAGGGCGTATTGGGTTGGCCGGTATTTCGGACATACTTGGTATAAGCATGGGGCCCCATATTGTAGCGGCCTGGCTCGTACATGCGCGGAAAGAGTTTTTTCTTGTTGTCAGGGTATTTTGGGGTCACGCGTGTCCCCACCTGGGTATAAT
Source organism: Bacteroidia bacterium (assembly GCA_030430575.1). Classification (GTDB taxonomy): domain Bacteria; phylum Bacteroidota; class Bacteroidia; order J057; family J057; genus JAUIGE01. Next base: position 151,254 of record JAUIKF010000004.1, read on the forward strand.
TGTCTGCACCATCTTCCAGGATATAATCGGGCGTCCGATCATAACCAATAGGTTGGACATTGTATAGGGGCCCATAAACCAGCGGACGATTCCCATATTGCTCACGCTTCATATAACTAAGAAATGTAAGCGTATTTTCTGGGTTGTTCTCATCAATCGGTGGATTGGCATTGGAACGAATCGGAATCATGAGATAGGAGGCAAATCCTACATAGACCACGATGATGCCCAAAGCTACCGTATTCCACATGACCAGGTTTTTCTTGTGCGTGTACCAGACAGCTGTAGCCAAGCCCCCAAACAATAAGATCATAGACAACATTACCCCTGTGCCTATAGGGAGGCCCATACCACTACTTGTACTCCCAGAAGCGCTTTGTACGCCAACCATTGCTTTCTCAAAGGCCCAGGCGAGATCAAAAGTCCAAAGAATAATGCCTGTTTGAATAACACCAAGAATGGCAACAGATACGGCGCCTGTTGCAATAAAACCTCCCCAAGAGAAATCGTATTTTTTGAAATAATAGACAAATGCTAAAGCGGGAATGGTCAGGAGGTTCAGCAAGTGAACACCAATGGAGCATCCCATGAGGTACATGATGAGCAGGAGCCAGCGTTGGTGTCCTGGTTCGTCGGCACGGGCTTCCCATTTGAACATTAGCCAAACAACAACCGCCGTGAAAAAAGAGCTCATCGCATAAACTTCTGCTTCTACTGCATTGAACCAGAAAGAATCAGCAAAAGTACAGGCAAAAGCAGCGACAACTCCTGCCGCCATGATCGCAAATGTCTGTGACTGATTAGGCTTTTCCTCTTTGCTCAGTAGGAGCCTTTTCGCCAGGATAGTTGTAATCCAAAAAGTAAAGAGAACCGTAAAGGCCGCCGACATGGCACTTTGGATATTTAGCATTAAGGGGACGACAGTTCCGTCACCAAAGGCAAAAATGGCAAAAATACGGCCGATTAGCAGGAAAAATGGGGCACCTGGAGGGTGAGGTACTTCCAACTCATTTGAACAAGCGATGAACTCACCACAATCCCAAAAACTGGCTGTAGGCGCCATTGTCATGAAATACACCAATAAGGTAATCCCAAATACCACCCATCCGGTGATGTCATTAATCTTTTTATAACTCATGGATTCGAAGTTTCAATTAACAGGGCTTGAAATTTAAAGGTTCAAATCTAGTTAATTATGTTGAAAGGACATATAGGAAAGGTGTTAAGGGATAAATGAAAGTCAAAATGAAAATGAAAATTAAAATATGAGTTGACGATCCTTTATTTTGAGGGATGCAATCACCGATTATTACCAAAACGTCACGACTTTACCTGCGCGAATTTATGCCTGATGATGCGCCGCATTTCTTTGCGCTGAATAATGACCCCGAGGTCATTCGCTACACGGGGGATGCCCCTTTCGCTAACGAAGCCGCTGCGCGCGCTTTTCTGGAAGCCTATGATGCGTATGCACGACATGGGATGGGACGTTGGGCGGTGATCCGCAAGGAGGATGAAGCGTATTTGGGATGGTGTGGACTAAAGTATTCCCCTGACTTGGATGAGGTAGATATCGGTTTTCGGTTTTTTCGGAAGTACTGGGGCCGAGGCTACGCCACTGAAGCCGCCCAGGCATGCTTAGCGTATGGGTTGGAGACCTTGGGTCTCAAAGAGATTGTGGGTCGCGCCATGAAAGCTAATCATGCGTCTATGCGTGTGTTGGAGAAGTTAGGGATGCAATTTTGGAAAGAAATTGATTTTGACGGAGAAGAAGGCGTAAAGACCGTTCGCTGCGCTCACTGTCAGAGAAGAGACCGCTCGACTCGAAGACTCCTCTCGCTGTCAGATTGTTCGCTTTGCTCACTGTCAGACCAAGGCATGTCCCTTTGTCTTTTGTCTGAAAGCGAGTCTTCGAGCGGTCTGACAGTGAGGGGCTTAAGCCCCGAACGATCTCGCAGCGAGCCCAAAGGGCGAGCGGTCTCGCAGTGAGGAGCGAACGCGACGAACGGTCTCAAATAAACTCCACATCTTCCGTAAATGGATACTCCATCAGCAATCGCAACCCACGTTGTATGTCCATCCCTTCAAATAAGACACGATAGACTGCTTGAGTTATGGGAGCAGGTAGTTTGTAGCGATTGGCCAATGCACGCATGATGCAAGTCGTATTGACGCCTTCGGCTACCTCATCCATACTCTCGATGATCTGGGCGAGGGTCTCGCCTTTGGCGAGTCGGTGGCCTACCGTGAAGTTTCGACTGTGAGAACTAGAGCAGGTGGCGACGAGGTCCCCTATACCTGCCAGGCCCAAGAAGGCCTTCGGATCGGCGCCTAGCCCTTTCCCCAAATGAATGATCTCCGCCATCCCTCTCGCAATCAGGAGTGAACGCGTATTATGTCCATAGCCCAGCCCTTCCAAAATACCTGCGGAAATCGCCATGATATTTTTGAGCACACCGGCCAATTCTATCCCGATCAGGTGATGATTGGCATGTACGCGAAAGCGTCGAGACCGCAAGACGGCACTTCCTTCTCGTATGACTTCGTCGAAGTGACTGGCCACTACTGTAGCGGCGGGCTGTCCATCAAATATCTCAAAGGAGAGATTGGGGCCTGCCATACAGCCCACCCGCCGGACAACCGTCTCTTCAACGATCAACTCACTCATCGTCTTGACTTCCTCTTTTTCCAAAGTCTCTACCTCATGAATGACTTTTCCCTCAGGCAGCCGTACATCTAGGCCTTTGGTACCGTGGATAAGGATATGGTAAGGGTGTAAATAAGGAGACAACTGCTGGAGCATATTGCGGAAGGCAGCTGCAGGAACGATGGGAAAGATAAGGCCACAGGAAGATGCCAATTCTTCATGAGAAGTAGTCACATGAATATTCTCATGCATCTTGCGCCCTTTGAGGGTGCGGGTAGTATGAATTTGATCGGCAATTTCCTGGCGACGTGCCAAGAGGAGCACCTTGCCATTCTCAGCCATGATATTGGCGATAGCAGTTCCGAAGCTTCCTGCACCGATAACGCCTGCGATATAATCAGATGTGGTTTTCAAGTCCGTAGCCTTCTAGGCGGTTGCGATAGTAATACAACAAATTCATGTCCTCAGAGGCCAGTGTCTGGGGATTCTGGAAAGTAAGGGGCCTTTTGCTGTGATATAAGCCTAGGTTCTTCACCCCATGCTCTATGATGCTCATGGTATTGGTCTCTAGGTGAGGAGAGAGCATGACCTTGCTCCGGTCTCTCAGGTTTTTGAGAACCTGCATAATGCGATCTACCGTCGCCAGGTACTCCTTCAATCCCAATACGCGATCTTCCTCAGAGAGCCTCAGTAAGGCATATAAGTCAAAATCAGGGAATCGACGCTTTAGCATTTCAAACGCCACAAAAGCGACGATATGGCTCGAAAATACATGGTTCTCAGCGTGATAGCGGTCTACGATCCGCTCACCAAGCATGCGGGTGTACTCTCCATCACGTTGAACATCTTCGCGAATCTCTCCCCGAGTCATAAAGTATTCTTTCACATCGATATCCCGACCATGTTGTCCGATACTCACTCCTGCTTCGTCCACGAAATTCCCAAAGATATCCATCGGCTTCCCAAAGTTGAGCGTGATATCTGATGTTTTCCCAAACGTTTTCCAAATAAACTGGATGAATTTTCGATAGCTAGCAAATTCATCATTGATGATATAGTATTGCTCTTGCCCTGTCCGCTTGAGATGCTGATTGATAAGCGATTTGGCTTCTAGGACAAAATGATAGCTCATGACGACAGGTACCACAAAAATCTTCTTTTGACTTCCATTGTCAAGGAAATTGCGGCGCTGAGCTTCCACAGCGGTCCCCAATAACCCCAATTTGAGGTGCTTTTCAATCATACCTGTCCGTGACCGAGTTCCTCCAGGGAAAAATAAACTGTGGCAGTTTTTCTCAATGGCTAGGGTCGAATAAGCGTCAAGGGTGGTGCGATAAATAGGATTTCTCTTCCTTCTATCCACCCGATAAGCGCCTGCCCGGCTCATGAAGTGGGCGAGGATTTTATTGTTAAACAAATTCAGCCCGGCTCCATAGATAAAAGCAGGCAATCCGAGCGCATGAAGGCTCCATCCTACGATGATCGAATCGACATTGCTGATATGGGTGGGGACCAGGACGATAGTCCCTTTAGCTGCGAGTGTACGTAAAGCGTCTATTTCTCCACGTAAGTGTACTTTTTCCTGTAAGCCAATTCGGTGATTGATGACCGATTTGATGGTTTTGCCAGCAGAGGCATTGAGGAGAGTAGAAAAAATAAAGGGCAATACACGCTTGGCAAAATGGTAAGTAGAAGGCTTAAAGGTGCTCGAAATCTCATTGGCATAAACCGAGACAATGCTTTCAAGCATTTCTTCACTTTTTGCTGAAAATGCTGCGGGATCGTTCTCTAATTGTTCGTTTTGTACCAATTGGTGCTTGATCTCCTTCCAGAATTTGCGCTCATCTTTTGGGTCAATTTTCCAGGGGTCTTCGACCATTCGCAAGTGCTCGCGATGCATAGTAGTCGCGATCAGATCGTGCAGGTCTTTGCCTTCCCTCGCCGCATGTTTATGCAATTGCGTTAACGTCTCTGCTTGGACCAGCTTCACAAAGTCCTTGTTCTTCCGCAACAGTTTGGCTATTGGCCAATCCTTTATCTGAGGGATTACCGGCGGCAGCAGAATGCCCTCGTTTTGGTAAGCAAGTTTGGCGGGTTTAGCCATGGGGGAAATTAGGAATTAAGAATTACTCATTTTATCATTTGCCGTGTCTGCCGTATCAGCTCCCAGTAGGGAGGTAAATACCCCTCCTTTGTTTGAAAGTTTTGGGCACTTTCTAACACTTGGGCCTTGATCTCGGCATGGCGTTCTGAAAACCGCTGAATTTTTAAGGCTGTCACGGCATTCATCCCCTCTGGGACAGGTCCCACGCCGCCAAATTGATTCACGATCCAGCTATACGCTTTTGCAAGCCTGACCAAGGGCAAAGTCAGGTGCGCATATTCCAGTTCATCTCCGGCATCTGCTCCTTCGAGCATCAGGTCAATCACTGCATTGTCCACGTGATCATCAAATAGCGTCTCTAAATTACGCCATTCGGCCACTACCGTCAGTTGGGGATCATACTCCAGATCTGCTGGTTCATGGGTTTCGAAATTTGTCACACCAATGGCTGACAGCCAGTTCACCAACCCCTCCGAAGAAATCGTCGAAATACCCATCCACAGATCTAGCCCTTTCTGATGATAGGCATCATAAGCCACTTCCGAGCAGAATTTGGCATGTGGGTCTTTGAAGTCCATAGCAAAATCATAAGGAATATGTCGATTATTGGCTTCTTCGAGGGCATAGGTGGCTGCTTTATGGGGAAGCATGGGGTCTGACTGGATAGCAGGCAGATCAGCCCTGGGGCGCAGGACGAGAACGCGAAGCTTTTTGTCCTCCAAATATTGATTCAAATCCGCAATGGCCACCCCCAGCTCTATATGCGCTTCAATGATAGACGGCGCCTGGGTTTGTTCATCGATATGTACCAAAGCGACATGGGAGAAATTACCAGGAAAATCATTTCCCCGGGAGATCAGGGCAGAAGCTGCCGCACCGCCACGTGACACGAGGATGTCTCCGCTATGGATGTCTACGCCATGAATATGGGCCATTGGGGTAGCTGAAGGCTCGTTTTTGCCCGGCGTCAAGGCATCCCAGTTTTCTGGACTTACCTGAAGCATAACTTCTTCTGCGGCAGCACGTCCCCCATACAAGAGGCGATAAAGCGTCTCCCGCGCCTCTCGTGAGTTCATGTCCCATTGCTGAGACTGAGATTTGGTGGTCTCGCGGAGTTTGCTGTATAACTGCAAATAATACCCCAAGCCATCTTCACAAGCTCCGATCATCGGCGCCAACCCAAAAAATTGCTGCTCCAGGTCGCGGAAACGCTGATCGGTAGGCGGCAATTGAAGAGAATCTATTTCTTGTAAGAGGGTGAGGGTGAAGGCCATACGCGCCTCCAGGTCACTCTCCAAACTCTCGCATCCGGCCGCCCTCGCTGCCAGAAATTGCTTCTCATAAGCTTCCCAGCGGGCATCTTGGTCCCAGACAAAAGGCCGCTCTCCAGGCGATTCAGGCACAGGAGGACTGCCTCCTGGAATGAGTAGTAATAGATAAGCACCTATCATGATCAGCCCGATACGTAACAGTCGCTTAGGCCACTTGCGAGGAAGAGGAGGGGATTCACTCATAACTATAGGAGATTATTAATTATGGTTAATCGATAACTTTAGGATGGAAGGTTAGGTCAAAGATTACCAATACTGTTAAGTGAAAATAATAAACAAGAAACAAGGTATATCCTGAGTCTCGTCGAAGGAAAGTAAAAAGGGAGGCATGTCTTTTGACCTAACTTTTAACTTTGTAAATCCTTGTTAATTATTCTTACTTGTTGTTAATCTTATTCTGGTACGCCTTTAGCGTATTTTTCATCAGCATACTGACAGTCATAGGGCCTACTCCACCTGGGACAGGGGTGATGTAGCTGCACTTGGGAGCTACAGAGTCAAAATGCACATCTCCTGCTAGTCGGTAGCCTGATTTTCTTGTGCTGTCAGGTACCCGCGTGATGCCCACGTCAATGACAATCGCTCCTTCTTTGACCATTTCGCCCTTCAGGAATTCAGGCCTACCAAGTGCTACAACAATGATATCTGCTTGTTGACAAAAAGCCTCTAATTCGGCTGAAGGGGTACGGCTGTGACAGATCGTCACGGTGCAGTTGCCTGGTTTTCCCTTGCCAGAAAGCAGAATGGACATGGGGCGCCCCACGATATTTGATCGTCCAAGGACGACACAATGTTTGCCAGAGGTATCTATGTCATAGCGTTTGAGCATTTCCATGATTCCGGCAGGTGTAGCGGGCAGCAATGTCGGTAGCCCAAGGGTCATCTTGCCTACATTGACAGGGTGGAACCCGTCAGCGTCTTTTTCGGGTTGGATGGCGTGGATGACCGCGTCTGGGTCTATTTGTTTGGGTAATGGAAGCTGTACAATCATGCCGTCTACGCCGTCATCGGCGTTAAGCGCAGCTACCTCAGCCAAGAGTTCTTCTTGGCTGATGGAAGCGGGAAACCGCTTCAGGGTAGAGCGAAATCCGACATAGCCGCAGGCTTTGATCTTGTGATTGACATAGGTCTGGGAAGCCCCGTCTTCCCCTACCAGCACCGCGACAAGGTGAGGGGGGCGTTTTCCTGTAGCAGTAAGCTCAGAAACTGCTACTTTAAGTTCATCTTTAAGAGTTTGAGAAAGCTGTTTGCCGTTCAGAAGTTCCATATGGGAATAAAAATCAAAATTAACAGTAAAAGGAAGTGAGTTTCATAGGAGTAATTTTGAATGGTTTTTTTATTCAACATTCAATCATTCAAAATTCAACATTCATTCAACCCTCATCATATTTCCCCAATTGGCGAAGGACCACAGAGAAGTTTTTGGGATAAGGAGAAGTAAAAGTCATTTCTTCGTCCGATATAGGATGTCGAAATGTCAAGCTCATGGAATGTAATAGGTACCCCTGGTTGAGTGGACGTTCTTCGCGCCGTCCATTGGGCTTATAGCGTCGTTTCAAGGACGAAAGATAAAGGTCCTCTCCGCCATAAAGGGCATCTCCCACGATTGGGCAGCCCAAGGCCGTCATATGCGCGCGTATCTGGTGCGTACGCCCCGTGATGGGTTGACATCTCACCAAGGTGAAATTGCGAAATCGCTTTTCAGCTGTTACAATCGTAGTGGCTTTTTTGCCATCATTTTTGTGAGGAACCACCCGCTTATTGGTCGTGACCAAGAGGGGCAGGTCCACGATCTGCTCATCAAAATGATGCACGCCTTTGACCAGGGTCATATAGGTCTTAGAGACTTCCCTTCGCTGAAACTGAAGGGCAATCGTCCGATAGTTTTCTTTACCTTTGGCAATCAAAAGAATGCCAGAAGTCATTTTGTCAAGACGATGACAGAGCTGCGCTTCGGGGTGGTATATCTTGGCGAGATGATTGAGGTTGCGATTGCTTTTGTCATCAAGGCTCGCCATCGCAAGTGGTTTGTTGACCAATATGATGGCCTCATCTTCAAATAGAATGAGGTCCTCAAAGCGAACAAACTTGGGTTTGAATTCAGGGTTGGACATGTCTTAAAAATGTAATAGGAAAATCAGAAAAATAAATGGAACCATTTGAATTTGTAAATGCATGATTTCCAAATTGTTATTCAAAATTAGTCATTCATTCAAAATTATTTCCTTAACTCGTCTAGACAAATATACCCGAAAAATATCGATTCTCATGCGTACTTCAAGTACTACTAACAAAATAGAATGGGGCTTAGCCGCCTTTTGCCTGATAAGTATTGGGTTACGTACATTATCAGCCAGCATTTTCGACAGCATTTTTGTGTTTGCCGCCTTTTCGCTGATCCTATACTATTCCTTGCGCATGTATTTAGGCTTCAAACATTGGCAAAAGGAAAAGTGGCTAGCGGTCGCCAGCACCCTATTGTTTTTGGGACTGGTCGCTCTATTGGTGAGTTGGACCATGTTGTTGCTCTTCCGACCTGAAAGTGATGAGGTATTGAAAATGGTGCTGATAGGCAGCTCGACCTTAATTCTGGGCGTTGGAATCTTTTACGTTCTGATCCGAAAAACCATCCAGCCTACCTACCTCAAAGCGTGGGCAAAAGGGCATCTGATCCGATGGGCTGTGATTTTACCCATAATCCTTATCACCTACCTGATTGGCTGGCAAGGGCTTTTCCGCACCTTTTACCCTGAACAATACAACCAGCCCCAGCCCTTTACTTCCTATCACGCCAATGGAGCAAAACAAGTAGAAGGCTTTTACCTAAATGGAAAACCAGATAGCACGTGGGCGTATTATGACCAGATGGGCGATACGGTGGAGGTGAAAGATTTACGAATATCGATTGATGAATAAGGATTTCAGAAGGGTTTATTTGCCTTTTTCTTCAAAAATCAACAATCCTTGTTCAATATTCTGAAATCAGCTCCCTCCTAAACCACCCCAATTCCCCTAAGCGTCTCCCGAATCTGATCTTTCGAGAGCAACTCCATATTATTGGAATTGTAGTTCTGGAACTGGGCGTTGTCGTCAGGAGGAAAGTTGTCAAAGGGCGAATTTCGGAGGACGAACATGTCGTCTGTCTCGGTGATGTGGGGACGCTCCTCATCTGTGAAAAGGGCTTCATAGAGCTTCTCCCCAGGCCGTACGCCGATGACGTCAATACCGATGTCTTCAGGCTTATGGCCAAACCTAGGGGCCAATTCTTCTATCATCACTTGGGCCAGATCGGGAATCCTTAACCCAAACATTTTTAAGACAAATATCTCGCGGCCCTTCATGGTTCGGGCAGACTGTAAGATGAGATTAGCTGCTTGGGGAATGGTCATGAAGAAGCGCGTCATCTCTTCTGAAGTAATGGTCACAGGACCCCCTTGCTCAATCTGATGGCGAAAAATGGGGATAACGGATCCTACCGAGTTCAGCACATTGCCAAATCGCACACAAGCAAATTTTGCCCCAGATTCGCCTACAGGTGCATTGATAATGACCTTCTCGCTGAGCAGCTTAGTCGCTCCCATGGTGTTGAATGGACTTGCTGCCTTATCTGTCGAAATACCTACCATCGTCTGCACCCCTTTTTCTATGGCAGCTTCCACGACATGTTTGGTACCAATAACATTGGTATAGACGGCTTCGAAAGGGTTGTACTCACAAAAGGGGACGTGCTTCAACGCTGCAGCATGGAATATGATGTCTGCTCCTTCGGCTGCGCGCATGATGCGATCGCGGTCGCGGATATCACCCAGTAAATTCCGGATGACGGGGGATTTGAGCTTTTGATTCAGGAAAAAATGACCAGCCTCGTGGTTGTCAAATACCCGAATACGCTTGGGACCCAATTCCACCAACTGACTGACAATCTCTGAACCGATGGACCCACAGCCTCCTGTCACTAATATGTCTTTATTTTCGAAAAAATTCATTCGCTACTTTCGTTTTTGTTAAGCACAGTGTATACTAAGACTATCTACACTTTCAACAGTTCTGCTGTCATTTCGAATCCCCTAGAGGCTTTGCGAAAGGGGATGAGAAATCTAGCAAGCTGGTCTAGTGGCATGTTTGAACCCAGGACAAAATAGGTGGTTAGATTTCTCCCGATGGTCGAAATGACAGTATTGCTGTTGGGTTTTCTGTAAGAAATTTAATTTACAGCGTACAAACTACGCCTATAGGGTTTTTCCCTCAATTCCTACCTGCTTCAATTGCGCCATCTCCTCCTTAAGAACCTTCACCACATATTGCTGCTCTGCTTCCGATATTTGGGTAAAAAAGGGTAAAACGAGCATTTCATGACTGATTTGCTCCGCAATCGGATAATCACCTTCCTTATAGCCAAAGTCTTCCCGATAGAAGTCCTGTAAGTGAATACAAGGAGAGAAATACGCCTTGGACTGAACGCCCCGAGCGTTGAGACGCTCAAGCAGGTCGCCTCGCACCCTTGCGTCTACGCGCACCCCATATACAAACCACGAATGGTCATTCCCTTCTTCAATCGTCAATAACCGAATACCTTCCACATCCTGGAGCAATTCATTGTATCGATTGGCAACGGCTCTGCGCTTCTCTATGATCTCAGGTAGTTTCTGGGTTTGTACCACGCCCAATGCAGCTGTCAATTCACTGATTCGGTAATTATAGCCCAATCGCGCATGGGAGAGCCATTGAAGGCTGTCACCACGACCTTGGTTACGCATGCTTTTGCAGAGGCGATAGATATTGTCATCATCGGTGATGATCATGCCGCCTTCGCCCGTCGTCATCTGCTTATTAGGGTAAAACCCATAAACTGCCAAATCGCCAAACGTACCCGCCATCTGACCATTATGACGGGCCATGATACTCTCACAAGCATCTTCGATGACATAGAGGTTGTGGCGCTTGGCGATATCCATGATCGCCGTCATATTGGCACTTTGCCCAAAGACGTGTACCGGGATAATGGCCTTGGTATTGGGGGTAATGGCAGCCTCTATTTTTGCAGGATCAATGTTGAGACTTTCATCCTCCACATCCACAAAAACAGGCGTAGCCCCTTCAAAGAGCACACAATTGGAAGAAGCTATGAAGGAAAACGGGGTGGTAATCACTTCGTCGCCTGCCTTCAAGCCCAGTGCCCGCACCGCAAGGTGGAGGCCAGAAGTACCAGAATTGATGGCGATGGCATATTTGCTGCCAAGGGTCTTGGCAAAGAGGTCCTCAAAAGCGTCGGTCTGTGGGCCGATGCTGAGGCGAGACGAGCGTAGGACGTCCGTTACGGCCTGAATTTCAGCTTCGTCTAGGTAAGGTTGGGACAAAGGGACATTCATCAGTAGGTCATCTGTTTTTGAAGTAATGAAGGGCCAATCGCTACTTCGGAGAGGTGGTGAACGATGCGCTCGGCGGCTCGACCATCTCCGTAGGGATTGGTGCAAGATGGCAATTTCGATAGAAATTGTGTGTCATGCAAGGCCGTATGTACAGCATTGCCTATGGCCTGGGCATCATAGGTCGCATCCAATACATTTGCAGCGCGCTGGCGTCCCTCCTGGCGCGTCCCGATGTTTATGACTGGGGTGTGAAACGATGCTGCTTCGATGATGCCCGAACTAGAATTCCCCACCATCACGGATGCGTATTTCATCAAACCGAGGTAAGCATCGCGTGGAATATGTTGATGAATGCTAAAGGAAGAATTTATCCTAAATTCTTCTATTACTTCAATCATCTTTCGTCCCCCAGCATCTGCATTGGGATAGGCGACAATTGCTTCTAATCCAGCTGCCTGGACGGCTTCCAGCGTAGCTCGCATCTGTATGCCTGCTTGCTCAAGTTCCTCACTTACAGGGTGTTGTACCACTAGCGCAAATGCCCCTTTGGGACTGAGACCATATTGGGAGCGTAGTTGATTTTCGGGTAAAAGGCCCTCCGTGATGCCATCCAAGCCTGGACCGCCAGTGACCCAGACATGGTTCGGGTCTTCGCCCAAGCGAAGAATGCGTTCACGGCTTTCGGCCGTGGCGGGGAAGTGAAGATGCGACAATTTCGTGATGGCGTGGCGGGCGGCTTCATCTACCGTGGAGGTGACTTCCCCTCCGTGGATATGCGCGGCAGGAATGCCCATATAAGTGGCAACGGTCGCCCCTGCCAGCATTTCTCCACGATCTCCTAATAGCAAGATAATGTCTGGCTTTATTTGCCTACATAATGTGGTCAATTGGATCAATAGTTCTCCAATAAAGTGTGCCATAGCTGCTCGATCGTCCCCTTCGAAGATGACTGGCAGTTCATGCAAATCGAATTCCTCTGCCCGCAGTTCGTCTATCGTCATGCCGTGATCGGCCATGAGGTGCATACCGGTCGCAGCTACACTAAGGTGCAATTGAGGATGTGCATGGATAGCGCGCAAGGTATGGCGCATCAGCCCAAAATCGGCTCGTGTACCACTGATGTATAGGATGTGCTGCATGGGGGTTCAATAAAAATGAAAATTTAAATAAAAATGAAAGTAGGAGATATTCCTGCTCAAATTCTGGCGTATTTTCTTTTGATTTTAATTTTCATTTTAACTTTGATTTCTTCCCCCCACATCTTCCCATTGAATCAACGAATCTTTCGAGATAGGCCGCTGGCTGACTTTTCCGATCAGGTCGAAGAGATGGGAAGGCGCAATGCCATCGCCAGGGCGCTTGATGCCGAGGTGAGTTTCGGTCAATGTTGTACCAATAGGGATGTCTTGAATCGCCACGACACTCTTTCGGGCGACCGCCGCAATTTCTAATTCTGCCTTTGTGGGAATTTTTACCCCTGACCCCATGATCTTTTCTACTTGACGGATCTGTCTAACCATCTCCTTCAATTCATCAGGCTCCAGGGAGGCCTTATGATCTGGACCGGCCATGGTTCGGTCTAGCGTATAGTGTTTTTCAATGACATGGGCACCCATCGCGACGGCCAATACAGGAATCAAAATGCCTTCTGTATGATCAGAGTAGCCTATGATGCACCCTGTCGCCTCATGCATGGTCTTCATGGCGCTCAAGTTTGCATCTTCATGCGGACAGGGGTAATTCGTGGTGCAATGCAGTACCACAAGCTGTTCATTATCAGTGGACTTGATCGCAGATATAGCTTCGTGTACTTCCCCCATCACGGCCATGCCTGTGGAGATAATTAAAGGCATGCCCTTGGCAGCCATGCGCTTAAGATAGGGGATATTGGTCAATTCGCCCGAACCCGCTTTGAAGACCTTTACCCCCAACTCATACAAGAAGTCTATGGCCTCTTCGTCAAATGGCGTGGACATAAAGACCAAGCCCAATTCCTCCGCATAGGCTTTCAGCTCGGCATGTGCTTCATAAGGCAATTCGAGGCGTTTAAGCATCTCGTATTGTGATTCCTCATGGCCAGTATTTTGGGTCTGGTAGCTCGCTTGTTGTGCCTTTTTGGTGACGAGCTTATCCGCTTGAAAGGTTTGAAATTTCACCGCGTCCACACCCGCATCATGCGCGGCTTCAATCAACTGACGAGCCAAGGCCAAGTCGCCGTTATGATTGACGCCTGCTTCGGCGATGATGAAGCAGGGATGGCCAGGGCCTATGGCGTGGCGGTTACTAATCTTAATTGAATCCAATGTTCTATCTGTCGGTTGTTTTCCCATTGTGTTGTTACTTTTTTTAGAAAAAAGTAACCAAAAAATCGAAACGGGCCAACCAAGGCCATCGCTTCTATCCGTCCGCCCACGCCCGTTTACTCAGAATCTGTCTATCTTTGAAGGCTTTCGTGAGGGCTTCGCCGTTCATCCCAGCCGCACAATGACGAAGCATAACCATCAGACGATCAGGCATTCGGACGTTCAGACGTAGCTTTTTTCCATTCTAAAAACCCTACCCCTGCTGCTGCGAGCAGGAGGATGATCGAGAATATGAGCGAAAGCATCTCGCCTGTTTTATAACTTTGGGGTTCCATTTTGAACTCCACGGTATATTGTCCTGCGGGGAGCTTCATGCCGCGCAAGACGTAGTTGGCGCGGAAGTGAGGAACTTTTTCTCCCTTGACATAGGCGTTCCAGCCTTTGTCACTGTTGTAATAGATTTCGGAGAAAATAGCCAGCTGATCGCTCGTGGCATTGACCTCGTAGGTCAGGTGATTAGGCTTATAATCGGTCAAGCGAATACTTGAGGTAGGATCTACCTGAGGGGTGAAGCCCGCCAGTTGGTCTTTGAACTGCTCATCAATGACCGCTTTCCTTGCAGGATCAAACCCTTGAAGCGCTGCAATCTCCTCATCAGGTCCATTGACCCATTGTAATTCAGAGACAAACCAGGCGTTGCCCAGCGCAGAGGAATTGGCATGGGGAGCTGATTTGTCGGAGAAAATGAGGTATTTGGTATTGAGCATATTGATGACGGGGCTGCGCCCTACAGCAAGTCTGATGGTAGAGTCAGTTGGGTTCGCACGCAATACATTCAAAATGCTGATCATTTCTGGCTGGATATTGCGTGAAATCAAGTCTTGGTAGCGACGTAGCTTCGCAGCGTGATAACCTCCCACATTCTTATGGAAATACGAGGTCGCAGAGCTGTTGAAAGTGGTGCCTATATTGCCTTCGTGGAAGTGCAGCACACGGTAATTGGGGTCTTGATCTCTAAGGATAAGGTTATCTACCTGGTTGGGTTTAGGTGCTTGCACTACTCGTTTAGATTGGAAGTCCTCATCGTCGAGATAGCGTTTGTTGATGGTCCACATATCGATGAGGGTCAAAGCTAAAATTCCCCCGATGACCACTGTCCACTTAAGGCTGTTGCGGAGGTACATCCACAGCAGACCAGCACTTACGGCGATCAGTCCAACGGCACGCCATGCATCGCTGGTAAACATGTCCATACGTAAGTCCATGAGGATGCTCAGTACTTCTGGTTGATAATCTTTGTCATTGATAGGATTGGTGAAGTCAAGGACACTCGTACCCAACAATGCCCAGAATAAGGCAATCCCCCCTGCAACCCCTGCGGCGATATAGAGACCTGTTTGTACATTTTTGAGATCAAGTCCTTCTTCCTTGTACCGAACGAGCTTATAAAGCCCTAACATACCCAATAAGGGCATCGTGAATTCAGGAATGACCAGCATCATAGCAGGTGCACGGAACTTGCTGTAGAGGGGGATATAATTGAAGAAAAACTCTGAAAGCCCCGGTAAGAAACGCCCCCAGGAAAGCATCATAAACAGCAAGGTAGAAGCTGCTAGCCACCACATGATGGGCCCTTCAACCAGTACCAATCCCAACACAAATAAGAAGCAAATAATGGCGCCGACATATACTGGGCCTTCGGTAAAGGGTTGATCTCCCCAGTAGGTAGGCAAGCGCTCCTGACGCAGTTTTTGGTAGGCTTCAGAGGATCTGGAGACGGTAGTTGCCGAGGCTCCACCATGAAAATTGGGGATCATCAGCGTAAAAGTCTCCATTTTTCCATAACTCCATCGCCAGGCATATTCTGTATCTAATCCATCAGAAGCGACTTCTCCTTCATCCGTTTGGGTCAGCGTTGGATTGCCACGGATCGTCTCTTTGGCGTATTCATTGGTGGTCCAGAGGAGGCTGGTGCTCGGGCCGACGGCAAGGCCAGCCGCCAGAATAAGGGCACCAGATGCGATAGCAAATTCCTTGAGGGTATTCTTCATGATCGCATCGACTCCAAAAGCAATCCCCAGAATGATTAAGGACAACCCAAGGTAATAAGTCATCTGAACGTGATTGGCACAGATCTGAAGGGCCAATGCCACTGCGGCGATGACACTTCCCAGCAAAATATTGCCTCGATAAGCTGTCAATACGCCTGCCACTATAGGTGCCATATAGGCGATCGCAAGGGCCTTTGAGGTATGCCCTGCAGGCATGATGATGAAGAAATAGGAGGAAAACGTAAAGGCAAATGCCCCTAAGGCGCTTATCCAGGGACCTGTTTTGAACGTCAGAAGGAGGAAGTAAAACCCTACAAACATCAAGAAGAAAAACTTGATAGGGTTGGGCAAGCCAAAAAGCAGAAAGGCTTTGACCTTCATGAAAAGGTTGTTGGGGTAATGAATCCCCATTTGATAGGTTGGCATTCCGCCAAACTGAGAATTACTCCAGGCTGACCACTCACCAGTCTCTTCATGAAAGTCACGGACTTCCTGAGCCATGCCTTCATATTGCTTGATATCACTTTGGCGAAGCACTTTGCCAGACATGACAGGGCTGAAATAAGTGAACAACAAAGCCGTGAATCCCACGATGATGCCCAAGTGGGTAAGCCATGGGCGGAAACGATCAAGAGGGGAGGGCGATTTTGCTTTTTTAGGAGGGGAAGCAGGAGCCTTGCTAGCCGCTGCGCGCTTCTTTTTTGCCATGATAGTGAATAGTTGGGGTTAAGCCGTCCAAAACTAACACCCTGCTGTTCAATTAACAAATGTAGACCGCTCGCCCTTCGGACTCGCTGCGAGAGGCGAGATCGTTCAGGGCTATAGCCCTTCACTGCGAGACCGCTCGAAGACTCGCTAAGAGACAAGAGAAATTGCCTTTAAGTCTCGTAGCGAAGGCGAGTCTTCGAGCCGAGCGGTCTCGCAGTGAGTCGTAAAGCGACGAACGGTCTCGGTTCTCGCAGCGAGGACGAGTCTTCGAGTCCGAGCGGTCCCTACCCGATCACCTTCATCAAATAATCGCCATAGCCACTCTTCAGCAAAGGCTTGGCAATCGCCGCTAACTGATCGGCGTCGATATAGCCCATCCGGTAGGCGACTTCTTCGATGCAGCCGATTTTGAGGCCCTGACGGGCCTCGATGATATGGACAAACTCACCGGCTTGCATGAGGGATTCATGCGTGCCTGTATCAAGCCAGGCGGTGCCTGTGCCTAAGATCGAAACACGCAGGTTGCCTGCTTCGAGGTATAGCTTATTGATATCGGTTATTTCTAATTCACCTCGGGGAGAAGGCTTGAGGTTTTGAGCCATTTTAACCACTTCATTATCATAAAAATAGACCCCTGGCACAGCATAAGAAGACTTCGGATTTTCAGGCTTTTCTTCTATACTAATGGCTTTTTGGTGCTCGTCAAACTCAACCACTCCATAACGCTCCGGGTCAGAGACGTGGTAAGCAAATACCATCCCGCCGCCTTGCTCACCCACGAGCGTGCCTGCGTCAGCAAGCGTTTCACCAATGGTCGCACCATAAAAGATATTGTCGCCGAGAATCAGCGCAGCATCGTCATCACCGACAAAGTCAGCGCCGATGATAAAGGCCTGTGCGAGGCCCTCAGGATTGGGCTGGACAGCGTAGCTAAACTTCATTCCCAAGCGCGTGCCGTCGCCAAGCAATTGTTCAAAAAGTGGCAAATCCTGAGGGGTAGAGATGATCAGAACTTCGCGGATACCCGCCATCATGAGGGTAGACAAGGGATAATAGATCATCGGCTTGTCGTAGATGGGCATGAGTTGTTTACTGACTGTGATGGTCAGGGGGTAAAGTCGCGTGCCAGAGCCTCCGGCGAGGATGATTCCTTTCATGAGTAGTTAATGTTGTTTTTATCCTTTGTGTTGTTACTTTTTTTAGAAAAAAGTAACCAAAAAATCGAAGCGAGCCAACCAAGGCCATCCCTTCTATCCGTCCCCCCACGCTCGCTTCACCCCAGCCGCACAATTTATTTATCTCACTTTAATTGGGAAAAAACACCTAAAATGGCGTCTTAAACGCTGCTAACGGTGGTAGTGCCTGATCTTTGGCAGATACCAAAGGTGGAATGTCATGCCATTGAATGCCCAGGTTAGGGTCATTCCACAGGATGCCTCCGTCTGAAGGTTTATGGTAAATATTGGTGCATTTATAGGAAAATAAGCATTGGTCGGAAAGGACTTGGAAGCCGTGTGCAAATCCTTCAGGGATGTAAACCAAGGTGAGTTCGTCGGCACTTAACTCTATTTGGAAATGCTTTCCATAGGTCGGCGAATCTTTTCGGATATCCACGGCGACGTCCAGCACGCGTCCTTGCAGGACGGTGATGAGTTTGCCTTGTGCATAGGGCGCTTCCTGGAAGTGAAGGCCACGGATGATGCCTTTTGAGGAGGAGGACAGGTTGTCCTGAACAAAGTTCAAGTGGCCCAGCCCTATGGCTTCAAACGCTTGCTGGTTGTAGAGTTCTGTAAAGAAGCCCCGAGCATCACCAAAGACGTCGGGGCGTATGATGTAAAGTCCTTCAAATTCGGTCTCAGACCTGTGGAACGCCATAAATTTCTGATTTGAAATATGCTAAAGTGCGCTTAAGCCCTTCTGTACGAGACACTTGAGGTTCCCAGTTGAGAATAGATTTTGCGCGGTCTATATTGGGACGACGTACCTTGGGGTCGTCTTTGGGTAAATCTTTGTAAATGATTTTGCTATCGGAGCCTGTGAGGGCGATGACCTCTTTGGCAAAATCCAGAATGGAAATTTCGGCTGGGTTGCCGATGTTGACAGGCATTGTCTCTGCACTCATCAATAGACGATAGATACCTTCCACCAGGTCATCGACATAGCAGAAGCTGCGCGTCTGACTGCCATCCCCAAATACAGTGATGTCTTCTCCTCGCAGGGCTTGGCCCATGAAGGCAGGCAATGCGCGTCCGTCATCCAGACGCATACGCGGCCCGTAGGTATTGAAAATGCGGATAATCCGCGTTTCGACGCCATGATAGCGGTGATAAGCCATGGTCATAGCTTCCATGAAGCGTTTGGCTTCGTCGTAGACGCCACGGTATCCGATAGGATTTACATTGCCCCAATAATCCTCTGTCTGTGGATGGATAAGCGGGTCTCCATAGACTTCAGAAGTACTGGCGATAAGCACCCTTGCACCCTTTTCCTTGGCAAGTCCCAAAATCTTATGAGTTCCCATAGCGCCTACTTTGAGGGTCTGGATGGGAAGTTTTAGGTAATCAATAGGGCTAGCAGGGGAGGCGAAATGAAGAATATAGTCAAGGTGTCCTTCTACAAAGGTGTAATTGGTGACGTCATGTTTAACAAATGTAAAACCGTCTTTTCCAAATAAGTGTTGGATGTTCTTCAGGTTACCCGTGATCAGGTTGTCCATTACTACAACTTCGAACCCTTCTGCAAGAAAACGGTCACATAAGTGAGAACCGAGAAAACCGGCTCCACCTGTGATCAAAACTTTCTGTTTTTTACTCATATCAAAATAAAAAAATGTTTCGGTGAAATGTATTAAAGGGCAATCTGTGCAAGGGCCGTGCCAGCGAGGGAAGAAACCTCAAGTTCAAACTCAAACTCAAATACAAAATTCTTCCTCTTATTGAACTTGAACTTGAGTTTGTATTTGAATTTTTCTTACCCCTCCACTTTCACACTACTCCGAACGGCTTGTCTTCCGATAGAGTAATAAGAGAATCCCATCCCTTCCATTGTATCTAGGTCATAGAGGTTGCGTCCGTCAAAAATGACAGGGTGCTTCAACATACCTTTGATTTTCTCAAAATTGGGGGTGCGGAACTCGTTCCACTCTGTGACGATGACCAAGGCATCGGCCCCATCCAATGCTTTATACTGACTTTCAGCAAAGGTCATTTCAAGGTCAGTATATGCTTTGACAGAAGGGATGGCTTCAGGGTCAAATGCTTGGATCGTCGCGCCCAATGCCTGCAATTCCTTGATGATCACGAGGGAAGGCGCTTCGCGGATGTCATCCGTATTGGGCTTAAAGGCAAGGCCCCATAGGCCGATTGTAATCCCACTCAGGTCAGCACCGAAGTGACCTTTTATTTTTTCTACTATCAACTCCTTTTGACGCCTATTGACATCCATGACCGCATCGAGGATTTTAAAGTTGTAGTCGTATTCTTGAGATGTCTTGAAGAGGGCTGAGACGTCTTTTGGAAAACAAGACCCTCCATATCCCACGCCTGGGAAAAGGAAGCGTTTGCCAATCCGACTATCCGTTCCTATGCCCTTGCGGACGTCATCTACGTTTGCCTCTACGCGTTCGCATAGATTGGCAATTTCATTCATAAATGAAATTTTGGTAGCGAGGAAGGCATTCGCAGCGTATTTGGTGATCTCCGCACTGCGGCGATCCATGAAGATGACGGGGTTTCCGGACATGACATAGGGCTTATACAAGCGTGTCATGAGCTTGATCGCATCTTCTGACTGTGTGCCTACGACAATCCGCTCTGGCTTCATAAAATCCTCTACGGCAAATCCTTCCCGCAGAAATTCGGGATTAGATACGACATCAAAGGGGACATCTGTCTGTGACCCGATGGCGTGTTCTACTTTATCCCCTGTACCCACGGGGACTGTACTTTTGGTGACCACGACTTTATAGTCAGAGATCAGGGCACCGATTTGTTTAGCTACGCCAAGGACGTATTTGAGGTCGGCAGAGCCATCTTCCATAGGGGGCGTAGGCAAGGCCAAGAAAATAATGTCAGCAAAAGCTACCGCATCAGCTAGGGAATCTGTAAAGGACAGGCGCTCTTCTTCTGTATTGCGCTTAAACAGGGTTTCAAGCCCTGGCTCATAGATAGGAACAACTCCATTGCGAAGCTTTTGGAGCTTCTCCTGGTTGTTGTCTACACATATTACTTCATTACCTGATTCAGCAAAGCAAGTACCTGTGACAAGGCCTACATAACCTGTCCCGATGACGGCGATCTTCATAGAAATACTGTTTTTTTAAGAAAGTGCTTTCTTTAAGTGACTAGAAATATAAATAATTTGTTCTCTTGTAAGTTCCGAATGCATAGGGAGGCTTATCACCTCCGCAGTCAACTGTTCCGTGCCTGGCAGGTCGCCCATTTGATAGCCATAGTGGCGATAAGCTTCTTGCAGGTGGCAAGGGATGGGATAATATATCATACTGGGAATGCCTGCCTCATCCATGAAGGCTTTGACCTTGTCACGCGTCTCACGCCCTGCGGTAAGCCTAAGGGTATATTGATGAAAAACATGGTGGGCATAGCTAGCCTCTGAAGGGCAAATCAGCCCTTCTATATCTGACAACAATTCTGTGTACTGTCTCGCAGCCGAACGGCGGGCCTCATTGTATTGGTCGAGTCTTCGAAGTTTGATCTCTAGGATAGCAGCCTGGATAGCGTCCAGTCGGCTATTGACACCCACGATTTCGTGAAGGTATCGCTGGTGTGAACCGTGTTGGCAAATGGTTTTTAGGCGATCAGCGAGCGCTGCATCCCGGGTGAAAATAGCCCCGCCATCTCCATAAGCCCCCAGGTTTTTGCTGGGATAGAAAGAGGTGCAACCGATCGTCCCCATCGTTCCTGCTTTCATGGTGCGCCCGTCAGGAAAGCGATAGCTCCCCCCAATAGCCTGAGCCGCATCCTCAATGACATACAGGCCATGGGCTTCAGCAAATTGTAGGATAGGGGCCATCTCTGCCACGTGCCCATAAAGATGGACTGGAAGGATCGCCTTGGTCTTTGGCGAAAGTGCTTTGGAAAGGTGAGTGGGATCGAGGTTGAAAGTAAGCATGTCTACTTCCACAAAAACAGGCTTGAGCTGAAGCAATGCAAGTACCTCTACCGTTGCTACAAAGGTGAATGAGGGCACAATGACTTCATCCCCTGGCTTTAGGTCCAGGGCCATCAGGGCTATCTGCAAGGCGTCCGTGCCGTTGGCACAAGGGATCACATGGGTGTCATCGAGGTAGGCACCGAGTTGTTCTGCAAACCGGTTGACTACAGGTCCATTGATATACATTCCTGATCGGATGACAGCTTGGACGGCAGTGTCTACTTCTTCCTGAATGGCACTATATTGCCCCAGGGTATCCACCATTCGAATATTCATTGGTTCAGAGACCATTAAATACAGTCAATTTAATTAACTACTAGATTTACTAGAGGTGAGGTGTATTAGCGGAAAAAATTTGATATATGGCACGTCAAATGGGTCACAAAACTACTATTTTAATTTGTACTTTTGGCGGAAAACGCCTGTTTTTTGGGGCAGCTTTCTTATTGTAGGCCGCGTCTGAGAAATAAGCGGAAAATCCAATTGATTAATTTTTACCCCCATGCGCATTCTTTTTCTTTTTTTTATAGGAATAATCACGTTTTCAGGTACGATCCAGGCCCAGCAAAGCATCGCTGATTCTAGTATTCACTTTGCGTCTCTCAACCTCGTGTATAGAGGCCAAGTGCCTGGAGGGGACTTTGCCGATAGGTTTGGTTTTACCTCCATCTTAGGATTTGAAGCAGGCTATAAGTTTGATTCTAATTGGTATGTACAGGGCGGATTTAGCTTTATGCTAAATAGTCCTTCGAGAGAAGATAGTATCCTCACGAGTCTCCTCACGCCTGGAGGCTTCATCATCAATGATGGCGGTTCACCAACAGAAGTCCGACAATTTCAGCAAGGATTTATTGTCCCCATTTCCATAGGGCGTATTTTTTCTGTAATCCCTTCTCATAATCCCAATAGTGGTTTTTTTGTGGAGGTTGGCGCTCAGTTTATCCAGCACAAAATTCAATTCAGGCCGCTTGATGGCCCGGTCTCCTTTCTTTCTGAACGAAACAAAAAAGGGTATGACCGCCTCACCAATGGATTCGGCCTACGCCAGGCATTTGGCTATAAATACTATAGCAACAATGGCTACTTCAACTTCACGTTGGGTTTTGACTTCAGTGAAAATTTTACCCAAAATCGCCGCCTCATCAATATCGACACGGGACTTAGAGACGATCGCCAGCGCTTCGATTTTTTGGGAGGATTTACGGCGTCGTGGACGTTGTTGATCTATGATAAAGCACCGGCGGTTCATTATTATAATTAGGCGAAGAGAAAGTAAAAATAAACAACAAGGCATGTCCTGAGCGCAGTCGAAGGAAACAAGGAAGTGAAAAGGAAGAATTTCTTGAGCCACGATCTCATACTTTGCTAAAACTATTCTACAACTTCGGTCTTCGTGCATACCACATGATGCTCTATGTGGCAGCTCTTTTTTATCCAAAAGCGAAGCTTTGGGTGCATGGACGTCGTAACTGGAAAGCACAGCTTGCTGCTGCGATCAGTGATCGGGGGCCATGGATATGGTTTCATGTAGCGTCGCTAGGGGAGTTTGAGCAAGGGAGAAATTTGCTTGAAGCGATGAAGACGCACCGCCCAGATGTGCACATCCTGTTGACGTTCTTTTCGCCCTCAGGCTATGAAGTCCGAAAAAACTACGCCTTGGCGAGTCATGTCGCTTATTTGCCGCTAGACCATCCGCGAACGGCGCAGGCCTTTGTGGAGATCGTCCAACCCGTGTTCACCGTGTTTGTCAAATATGAGCTGTGGCTCAATTACCTCAGCGAATTGCGACGCCGTCAACTTCCTGCCATCCTGATCTCGGCCAGTGTCACGCCTGACAGCAAATTTTTTACAAGCCCCCTGGCGCGCTTATACAAAGACGCATTTTTAGCCTTTGAAGCCATATTTACGCAAGAAGAGGCTTCGGTCAAATTGCTGCGTGATTTTTCCCAACATCCACAAGTGATCTCCAGCTCTGATACGCGCTATGACCGGGTTTTGGACACGCGGGAGCGGTTTGAACCCTTGCCCGAGATTGAGCGGTTTGTGCGAGGCCGGCCTTGCCTGATAGGAGGCAGTACCTGGCCTGTAGGGGAAAAGTTGCTGCTAGATATGTTTGAAAAAATTGGGCAAGAGACGGACTTTTGCATGATTTTGGCACCTCACGAAATCTCTGCTAGCAGAATTCAACAAGGCATGGATAGATACCCTCATGAGAGCTTGACATACAGCCAGTTAGCGGAATTGAAGGACGCTCATCGCATCTTGTGGATTGACAATATCGGCCTGCTGTCACGCATCTACTATTATGGTGATTTGGCCTATATTGGGGGAGGATTCAAAGGGGGACTGCACAATGTGCTGGAAGCGGTAGCGTTTGGTTGCCCAGTGAGTTTTGGGCCGCGATTTGCCAATAGGCCAGAAGCCGAATTACTTATTGCCAATGGCGGGGCAGTCGCGCATGAAACTGCGGATACATTCGCTCAATGGGTGCTCGATTGGTATAAGAGCAAGCCGCATCAGGCAAGGCTGCGTGCAACTAATCGGCGTTTTGTGGAGGAGCGGGCAGGTGCGACGGAGCAGATTTTGCAATATTGGTTATCAAAACACAATTGATTCATTTTTCTTCGTTATTTTTACCATTATGAAAACCCTATTAATTGCGATCCTCATCACGCTGGGAAGTTTGGGCCCTATCATCGCCCAGAATGCACCGCCAAGGCTTTATATCAATTCTACTCGCGTTTCAGCGACTGTAGTAGAGATTGATTATGATATCACTTATGGTGGATTTGTGGAAATACATTTGTTTGATCAAGATGGGAAAAAGGTCTGGATCAAAGGGGTCGTCAATCAAAAACTGGGAAGCTTTACCTTTCGCATACCTGCCAGGCCATTGAAGCCTGGAGATCGCTACACCTATTTCTTCCGCTACAAAGGATCGGAGTATAATGGGAGCTTTTATGCAACCTGAGAATTAGCGATAAGTAATTGATTGATTATTAATTGGTTAGTTCGTTTCGTCTAGGGGAATCCGCCGAGGGCATGGCAAGTTTTCATTTTTTGGCGTAAATTTGTGGGTTCGTTTCACCAAATTTGAAACCCACAATTGAAAAACCCTATGATGAAGTACCTACTGGTTCTCACCAGTTTTTTTGTATGGGCGACCGCCGCCCTTGGACAGGATGAATGTGAATGTCCTGTCACAGAAGGTTTCGAAGCCGATTTTTGTTATACCTCAACCACTATAACTGGGAAATGTGCCCAGTTTTCTGTCAAAGCTGACTATTTTTTCTTTCATCCCAAGACAGAAAAAAAAGGAAAAAAACTTTCTCTTACCAGTCAGCCTGCGAAGGAGCAGCTTATCGCATGGGCAGAAAATAAGAAGAATAAACTTAATGCATTGGACATTCTTTTCCTTCAGGAAGCCTTAATGGCTTGGAAAAAGAAAGTCGTCGTCGACCAGGTCAAGGTAGGCCAGGCAATAGCCTCCAAAAAGCTGTATACAGCCGAAGAATTAGCTGCTATTGAATTTGAGCAGCAAGATACAGGCCTCGGTATCCATATCCTCCAGCAAGGCATGGGACCTATGCCCGAAAAGGGCGTTCAAGTCAAGGTACAATACAGAGGATACCTCACCAATGGGACTGTTTTTGACGCTTCTTATAACCGTGGGCAGCCTTTTCAGTTTAAGTTAGGCGTAGGGCAAGTGATCAAAGGATGGGACATCGGTATCCTGCAATTGCCGGTAGGGTCTAGGGCGCTGATCAAGCTCCCACCAGAGATCGCCTACGGCTCTCGTGACATGGGCACAATTCCAGCGAATTCTACGCTGATTTTCGATGTGCTGGTTATGTCAACTGACTGACAATCAGCCTTTTTTCAAAACATTCAGTTGCTTTTTTAGGTAAAAATGCATATTTTCTACCTATTTATACTTGTGTATAAAACGCTTGTAATTTCACCTCATTTCTATTGACGCTTTAAACATATATCTCCCTATGAACACAATTTTAGATACGCCTCAATCCCTGAACGGTATCAGTATAACAGGTGTGACGAATTCACGCCTTTCGACCATCGATATGGACAATATTCCTTTTGGTCGTATTTTCAGTGATCACATGCTGGTTGCAGACTGCATAGATGGAGAGTGGCAGGCTCCCGAGATCGTCCCTTATGGGGCCCTGAATTTCACCCCCGCCATGTCAGCCCTGAACTATGGGCAGTCGATTTTTGAAGGGATGAAAGCCTATAAGCGTCCGGATGGCGCGCCTGTTTTCTTTCGCATCATGGACAACCACAAGCGGATGAATCTATCGGCTACACGCATGTGCATGCCCCAAATACCTGAAAGCATTTTCATCAATGGGATCAAAACGTTGATCGAATTAGATCGCCAATGGCTTCCTTCTGGCGACCAAGGCGCTTTGTATGTGCGGCCACTCCTATTTGCGACAGATGATTATATCGGGGTAAAAAGCTCTGATAATTACAAATTTGTCGTCTTTACCTGTCCAGTAGGTGCTTATTATACCAAGCCAGTCAACTTGCTGGCTACCAAGGAGTTTGTCCGTGCTTCAGTCGGTGGGACAGGAGCTGCCAAAGCAGCAGGAAACTACGCTGCAGCCATGATGCCAGACAAAATGGCCAAATCAAAAGGATATAATAACATTCTGTGGCTAGATGGGAAAGATCACCAGTACATTGAGGAATGTGGAACGATGAATGTCTTTTTTGTCATTGGAGATACGGTCCTCACGCCGCGCCTGACAGGAACGATCCTCCAAGGAATTACCCGCAATAGTGTCTTGAGACTTCTCAAAGACAATGGCTATAAGGTCGAAGAGCGCCCCATATCCATCTATGAGATTGAAGCTGCCTACAACGAAGGGATGTTAAGGGATGCTTTTGGGACAGGCACGGCTGCTAGTATTGCCCCTATTAATAAGATTGGATTTGCTGGAAAAGACATGCAGCTACCTGATGTAGCTGACAGAAAGGTATCTACCTGGCTCAGTGATACCCTCAATGGGATCAAGTATGGTCAGATCACCGATCCTTATGGCTGGATGTCTGAGGCGTAGGGAAAGGATAAATTACGTGTCAAGCGCAAGTTCAAATTCAATAAAAACAAGATTTGAACTTGCGTTTTACTTTATCTACCGACGAACCACCAATTTTTCAGCCTTTCCTGCTACTTCCAGTAAATAAGTTCCGACACCCAGGGGAGAAATGCTTATTTCATTTTTCCCTGCAAATAATGACTGGCGAAGGACTTCTTGTCCTTTGAGGTTAAAAAAGCGAATGGTTGCTGGAGCAGAAAGGTCGACCCATACTTTTTCGGCAGTTGGATTCGGATAAATTGCTATTTGGGCAAAATGATTGGTTAAGTTGATGGTAGGCGAAAAGGTCTCATGACCATCCAGATCTACCTGGCGAAGCCGATAAAGATTAGTGCCAGGAAAAGGGTGTGTATCCGTAAACGTATAAGCGTGTCCATTTTGTGAATTGCCTTTACTCTCTACAAATCCAAGCATTTCAAAATCTTGCCCATCGGCAGACCGCTGAAGCTCAAAACCGTGATTTTGCCATTCAGTCAATGTCTCCCATTGAAGTAGCGCATCTGCCCCTGTCCATTCACCGCTTAGTTCGCTTATCTCTACAGGTAATATATAGTCATCCAATTCCACCTCATCGATGGCAAAGCCCGGGTTTGTGACGGCATCATCTGACCGGAAGACAAATCGAAAGGCAACCGACGGTTGGCCCGCCAGGAAGGTCAAGTCGATATAGTATTCATCAAAGGTAGTGCTGCGATCTCCCGTGAAAAAAGGCTCATTGGATGGAAAGGCCGTCTGACTGGTTCCCAAATAGTTGTACCAATTGGCTTGCACGTCTCCCAGGCGCGTCCAGGAATCTCCTTTATTCAACGAATACTCCACCTGGAGTCCATCAAAATCGCTTTCTGTACGGAACCGTCCTCTGAACCTAAAGGTATATCCCCCAAAAGTCGTCAGGTCATAACTCGGCGTATATAGCATAGAATGCGATTTATTGGCATAATTTCCATTTAGTCCTGTGACCCATGCCTTGATCCCACTAAATGTCCCATGCTTGCCAAAAATCCCTGAAATACCTCTTTCGAAGGCTGTTCCCGTCAGGTTCTCTGCCGCAAAATCATTGGGATTGACTTCAAAATTTCCTCCATCAGTTCCGGAATAAGGGACCCCACGGTCTGGCAAGACAGCCACATATGACTTTTCCTCGTGGCTAAAAGCACCTCCATTGATGGTCAGGGAGACAGTATAAACACCAGGGCTGGCATAGGTGTGGGTAGGATGCTGAGCTGTCGAAGTCTGAGAATCTCCAAAATCCCATAGCCAGGAAGTCGCTTTGGAAGAGAGACTCCTAAACTGGACAGTTTTGGTGAGGTAAGTGACCTTGCGATCGACCTCAAAAGTGGCGTCAGGGTCTTGAAAAATGTCGCTGGTAAATAACCCTCGACCATGCGTAGCCGCTAGGACTTGCCCGTCAGATTCTCTGACTTGGAGCATGTCCACTCGAGTATTGGCGAGGCCCGTCATAGAAGGCCCCCAATTGGTAGCACCGCCATTTAGGTTGTCTGTAGACCAAACGCCGAGTTCTGTAGCAAGTATGGCCTGACTGGCATTGTTGGGGTTAAAAAGGACAGAGCGGACAGGCATATTGGGTAAATTGCCCTCTACCGAAGTCCAGCTAGTGCCGCCATTGGTGGTTTCCCACACAGAGTTCACGCCATAGTTTGAATAGGTCACTAGCAGGTGATCGGTATCTCCATCTTCTACTGCAATACAGGAGATATAATTTCCTGGCATGCCTGCCCCGCTGTTGATATAAGATGCTGTAGGCAGGACGGTATTGGCTCCGTCCACCCGATAGACTCTGCCATTGCCGATGCCAAAATAGACACGGTGGGCGACATTAGGATCACAAGTGACTGCTGAGACTTTTGCGCCAAAGCCTAGATCAATATTGGTGGTTGAGTTGCCTGAAGTAGGGTTATTCCACCGTAAATATTGTCCGCTATTGTAGGCTGAATAGAAAATCTGGGCATCATTGTCATAGTCTGACGGATTGATGAACCGCCCATTATTAGAGGAGATAGCGAAGTTGAAACTGCTGCCTCCATTAGTGGAACGATAAAGGTTATTGTAGACATAAGAGGTGAACTGATAGGAAGGATTATTCTGATCTATATGGCAAAATGCGCCATCTCCTCCGCTGACTTCAATGCCACTTGTAAGGCCGGGATTTGATAATTTTTGACTTCCGTTATCTTGCGACCCCGCCAAATAATAATCTTCAGCCGAGTCGGGGTGCATGGCACAACCATAGAATTGAAAAGTTCGGTAATTCGATCCCTTGTCCGAAAGGATAGGCACTACAGAGGTGCCATCCGTGGTACGATAGATCCCCCCATCATTTCCTACATAGAATACAGCGGAATTCCCCGGTTCAAAAATGATCTCATGCTGGTCAGCATGGACATATTGAAAACTGCTGCCATGGTACCACATGCTGAGCTGGTTCCACGAATTGCCTCCATTGGAAGATTTGAACAAATTGATACCCCCTACATAGACAACGTCTCTGTCGTTGGGGTCAGCAGCTATGCAGAGGTTATACCAGCCCTGGTTACGGCTGAAGTCGCCTGCAATAATGCCGCCATCGGCGTCATTGGGTTCTGTACGCGTCTGCCAGGAAGCGCCAGCGTCTGTACTGCGAAGAATGGCTTGCACTTGATTGCCATTTTCGACCAATGCATAGATATAATTATTGTCAGCTGGCGAAGCCGATAATTCGATGCGTTCAGCAGATACGGGGATGGTCAGAGCACTGAAACTCTGCCCTCGGTTGGTAGACTTGTGGATGCCCCCGTTTACACTGACATAAAGCGATCCATCGACCCCTTCTTCTATGTCATAAATGGTATTTGAAACACCACTTCCCCCGAGCACTTTACTCCATGTAGTGCCTCCATTGACCGACCTTCTCAAGCCTGAACGGGTAGCTACCAAGACCGTGTCGGGTCCGAGGGTTTTTATTCTATAACAATAATAAAAAGTGCTGTTTTGAGTGGAGGCGAGCGGAAGCCAGGTCTGGCCACCGTCTGTGCTTTTCCATACCCCCAATCCGCGTTGTGCATCAGTATTGAAATATCCTTCACCCGTCCCAAAGTACATCGTATCCGGCATTTGGGCATCATAAGCCAGGCTTGAGATGGCTATATTATCAAAAAAGTCATCAACCGGCTCCCAGTCAGGGGTGCCGACATCGATATTGGTAGTCTTCCAGAGACCGCCGCCTACGCCTGCCGCCCAGACTGTATGACCCGTCGGGTCATTGGGATCTACCATGATGGCTCGTGTACGTCCCCCCTGATGGTTGGGACCTCTTTCGCGCCAGACGACATTGCTCAGCGCTGCCCGTGTTCCAGGGTCTTTGCGGAGACGCTCCGCATAGCGATATGCTTCCCAAAGCTGTTCTTTGGGCACATATCCCAAAAACGGGTCACGGGTCATCTCGACCTCCTGGGCCATGGCCAGGTCGATGCGATCACGCTTGGTGAGCTTTATATCAGAAGTCGAAGGGCGAGGAGTGGAGTCAGAAGAAGGGAGAAAAAGCAGGCCGAGGCTAGAGAGCATCACGGCCACGATGGTAAGTAGGTGTTGCCGCTTCATCGTTCAAGAGGATTATTGATTACTTGATTGTTTCTTGTTCTGTTACTTTTTTTAGAAAAAAGTAACCAAAAATTCGAAGCGAGCCAACCAATCCCAACCCTTCTATCCGTCCGCGCGCGCTCGCTTCACCCCAGCCGCACCATCTTTCAATATTATCACACCCAGACAGCAAAAATCTTTTTTCCTTGAAAAGAGATCGTTTCCGTTTTATAAGTCTTATTTTTTCTAAAGTCAAAGATCAGCAAAAATCCTTGAGTTAAAGAATAGCTATCTAAGTAATCACTGAGTTGAGCGAGTCCCTTTTGGTGATATGCCTCTCCTTCCCATCGCTTCAGCTCGACTACGTTTCGCTGATTATTGTAGGTGACCACAACGTCCATTCGGCGCTCTTCGGCAATACTTGGTTCTTTGAAATCAAATCCACGTCCATTGATGATGGGTTTCAGATAGGATAGGAATAACAACCGCCCTTCCCGTTCAAGGAATTTGCTATCCTTTTGGGCGTAATTTTCTTTCATAAATTGCTGAAAACCAGAAAGAACGGCCTGTAAATCTAATTGCCCGTGATTAAAAAAACGACTAGGGGATACACCTACGAGCAGGTCTGCTTTTCGGTTTTGTTTGGAAAGGATATAAGCATAAATCTTTTGCTCGAATATCCGATTGTGAATATGGCACCGTCCTTCTTTTTGGTCCAAAATCCCATACAATACCCCCAAGTTGATAACCGGGTCTAAGACATTAAATGCGGGCGTTTTCCCATTAAAACTGATATCAAACACCAACTGGTAAAGATCTGAGTTATTCTCTAGGTTTTTGACCAAATCATCAAATAAGGTTGTGGTATATCCTTCATCTACCAAATACCTAAAAGCAAGGTCAATCAGGTTTGGATGCCAGTTTGTGGGTTCACCATTCTGGTCTAGGTCTTCATCTGCAACTTTACAGATTTTACTCACCAAATAAGGATAACCAGCTGTGTAATAATAGATTTTCTCAGCAACCAGTGCTGTGTCCATCTCCACATTGCGCGCTTTTGTATAATCGATGAGCATCGCCTCAATTTCCCTTGGGTTAAAGCGCATATCGATGTTGAAGTCAATGGCGATATTCCAAGGACTGTTTAATTTTCCTTCTGCGCCTGGCGCGATTTTGAGTTTGAGGGATTTGATGTCATGAACGCCGGCTAGGATGACAGATTGGAAAGAGGAATGAAGATTCCGATTGGCATCAAGGTATTTATCCCTTAACATTCCCAAAAAAGACAAAAAGAGTTGATTGTTGCTGGATTTGTCAATCTCATCTACAAGCAAAACAACTTTCTCCGAGCAATGATCCACAAACCGCGTAATGGTTCGGGATAATTGTTTTAAAGAATTGGTTTTTCCTACCTGTTCCTGAAGGAATTCCGCATATGAAGGGTGTGTTTTTTCTAATCGATAAGCCAGTTCATCAATAAAATGATGGCAAAATACGGCTTCATTTTCAAAGATGGCATCGCCAATGCCTTCTAGGCTGATCTGAATGGCTAAATAGTCTGGGCGTTGGTTGAGTGCGATAAAGAGGCTATGAATGCTGGTAGTCTTCCCATATTGTCGAGGGCGACTGATGGTAAAATAAGCACCGTCCTCAACCAGTTCAATGAGCTGAGCCATCTTTTCAGAAGTATCAGCCATAAAGTGCCTTTCTGCAATGCAGACACCTGTATCATTGAATCTTTTTCGCATGAAAATTTCTTTACCCAAAAGTAAGAAATTCCAGAGGCTTAGGAAAAGAAACCTTTGTTTTACTCATCCTTCAACGCCTCCACCGGATTCACATGAGCGGCCCGGATGGCCTGCACACTCACAGTAGCCACCGCAATAGCCAAGGCTCCAACGGCTGCCAACACAAAGATCCACATGCTTAGGTCTATGCGATAGGCAAACCCATCCAGCCATTGGCTGAGGAGCCACCAGGCAAGTGGAATAGCAAGCACACAGGCAATCAGGACCATCAGCGCAAAATTGCGCGAAAGCATGAGGACGATGTCCTTGACGGAAGCGCCCAGCACTTTGCGGATGCCGATTTCGCGTGTGCGACGCTGCGCGGTGAAAGCTGCCAGTCCAAATAGCCCCAAGCAGGCGATGAGAATCGCTAAAGCGGTAAAGTACGTCACAATTGTGGTCGTGCTGATTTCCGTGCGGTACATTTTGTCATAATTATCATCGAGGAAAAAGAAGTCGAAAGGGACAGAAGGTACCACGGAAGCCCAAGTAGAAGCCAACTGGTCAAGGGTTGCTGACATGTTATCACTTTGGAGCTTGACACTGAGGAAAGAATAGTGTTGAGGCCAGACATGCATCATCAGCGGTTCTACTTCGGTATGAAGGGATGCATAATGGAAGTCTTTGACGATGCCTACAATCGTGCCGACCTTGGGCGTGTCAAGTCCATACGTGTATTCAAAAGGCTGGCCGACAGGGTCTTCTAGCCCGTATTCGCGGACGGCGGCTTCATTGAGGAGGAATCCTGCGCGGTTGTCTGTGACAAAGTCTTTGGAAAGCCCTCGTCCATCTACGATTTCAAATCCAAAAGTCTCTTCGACTTCTTCATCTACCGATATGATGCGCATGCCTCGGCCGCCTCTGTCCCCTTCTTCCCCTGGTGCCAAGTCTTCTGCCAGCGCAGGGATACGGACGCCCATGATGTGGACACGTTTGCCGGGAATCGTGGAGGTCGGCGTGCTGCTGATCGCTTCGGGGATTTTTTCGATAGCTTCTTCCAATACGGCTAATTTTTCTGTCACGGCACGCCCAGCAAGGGGGATGACGGCTACTTGGGTTTTGGAGAATCCTAGCTGTTTGTGTTGGATAAAGTGAAGCTGACGCGAAACGGTAAGGGCGCCGATGATAAGGGCGATGGAAAAGAAAAATTGTGCAACGACTAAGGAACGTCTGAGCCAGATGGCCGAACCCTTATTTTTGCCTTGGGATTGGTTGGATTTAAGGACGGTCAGCGGGCTAAAACTAGAAAGAAATAGGGCTGGATAGGCGCCTGAAAAAAGCCCAATCATTACCCAAATCAATCCAATCATAGCCAATAAGGAAACATTCCCCAATAAATTCAACTCCAAACTTTTTCCCACCAATTCATTGAACATGGGCAATATGCCCTTGACCGCCAATAAGGCCAGCCCCATCGCTACAAAGGTCATCATAAGTGACTCCGCCATAAATTGGGCAAATAATTGCCCGCGATGCGCGCCTAGCACCTTGCGTACGCCCACTTCGCGGGCGCGACTCATAGACCGGGCAGTCGCCAGGTTCATATAGTTGAAACTGGCGATCAGCAAGACGAGCATAGCGATGATGGAGAAAATATAAATATTCGTCTTTTCATTGTTCGCCTCCCACTCCTTTTCGGCATTTCCTCCCAAGTGAATGTCGCGGATATTGTGAAAAAATAGCTCAGCCCGGAAATCTTCTGGCTCTGTCTGGCCCTCTTCCAGTTCTATCCCCATGATCTCATAATAGTCCGTTTTTAGGCGCTCTTGGACACCCGCCAATGAAGCGGGGTCATTGAGTTTGACATAGGAGTAAAAGGTAGATGGGCCATCTTCATCGAGGTTAGGCCAGCGCTGGCGCAGGTCATCCATGGAGGCCACCAGGTCGAAATGGAAATGGGCATTTGGGAGGGGGTTTTTGATGACCCCTTTGATCATAAAATCAGAATAATCAGAGGTGAAAACCTTGCCCACGACATCAGTATCCCCAAAATACCTGCGAGCTACGTCTTCTGTAATGACAATTTTATTGGGGCCTGCAAGTGCGCCATCTGGCGACCCATGAAGCCATTCAAAGCTGAAAATGTCGAAGAAAGCAGAATCTGCAAAGATGAACCCTTCTTCATTAAATTGCTTCTCATCATAGCGCAGCACGATGGGCTGGCGCAGGGGCATCACCTTGGCGCCTGCAGCGATGGCAGGGTAGCGGCGCGTCACTTCAGGGATGATGTGCCCTTGGGAGGCTGCCCAGTGGTCTAGGCCGCGCGTCGTATGATAACGCCCTTCTAGCCGATAGACGCGATCTCCTTCCTCAAAATGCTGGTCATAGCTCTGTTCATCTTGAATAAATAAAAAAATGAGTAGACAAGTCGCCAGGCCTGCTGCAAGTCCCAAGACATTGATCAGGGTGAAACCTCTGTGTTTCCAGAAACTGCGAAGGGCGATCTTGAAAAAATTACTCAGCATAATGGAGGAGAATGAAGAATTAAAAATGGAGAATGAAACCAGATGAATATCGGAGTGATAAACCTCCAAGTTTTTTTTATTCAAAATTCATCATTCAATCATTCAAAATTATCTGTCTATCTTTGAAAAGACACAGCAAATTATAAAAGGAAACACCCTTTTTCGAAAATCATGAAATTATTCCCCATGAAACTCCTACTCTCCCTTTCCCTAATCCTCCTTTTTCCCATATTGCTCTCAGCCCAATCCTATAGCTACCACCTCACCTGGGGCGCGCCTAATGAGCATACCTATTATGTGACCTTAGAAGTACGAGGAAATGACGCGGGGCTTACGGGTTCTGAGCATACTGCCTTCACCGATTTCAAAGTTCCCGCCTGGCGTCCAGGACGTTATTACCTACAGAACTATGCCGCATCGATCTCACATTTTGAGGCTAAAAACGCTCAAGACCAGCCCTTGAAGTGGCACAAGGTAGACAAAGACACTTGGCGTGTCATGCACACAC
The DNA here is from genome assembly GCA_030430575.1 of Bacteroidia bacterium. Classification (GTDB taxonomy): domain Bacteria; phylum Bacteroidota; class Bacteroidia; order J057; family J057; genus JAUIGE01. The sequence goes on from JAUIKF010000004.1 coordinate 186,398, forward strand.
CGCTGGAAAATATCGCGATCAGCTATCGCGCTTTTGCGGCGAACTTCGATGCGGGATCGAGTTATGTGGGAAAAGATCAGGCTTATTTCAATCCCGTGAATTTCTTCATGTACATCCCTGGAAGGCTGGATCAGCCTGTGGAGCTAGTGGTGCCAGACTTGCCCAGGGATTGGAAAGTCGCGACTGCTCTTTCTCAAGAATCGGATGCTTACAATCGCTTCTATGCGGATTCTTATCATGAATTGGTGGATTCCCCAACCGTCCTTGCCAAGGACATCAAACGCCTGACATTTAAAGACGATGGCGTGATTTTCTGCATTTATTTTCAGGGAAATTATATGGGGGACAAAAGTGTAGAGGAGGCTGCAGTAAAAAATATAAAGAAGATCTGCCAGGCGCAAAAAAGCATTTTTGGCAGTTACCCTTTTGACGAATTCCATTTTATCTATCGACTGCTTCCCTACGACATGAGTCATGCCGTAGAACATGAAACCTCCGTCAGTTTTGCTATATCTGCCCAAAATACAGCCTCTCCCAAGGCCTTCAGCCGCAAATATGGGCTCACCGCCCATGAGTTCTGGCACGCCTGGAATGTAAAGCGCATCCGCCCTGCGGCCCTATGGCCCTATGATTATTCACAATCTCAATACACCAGTTTACACTGGTTCACTGAAGGCGTGACAGACTACTACGCTTTGCTCACGCTTGTGCGAACGGATTTGACCTCTCGTACACACTTTTACCGCAGACTAGGCGGCATGATGGCTGGTATTGCCAATAGCTCAGCCACCCAAGTGGTCTCCCCCTCTCAATCCAGTTTCGACAGTTGGTTGAATGGCTCAGACTATGCCCACCCCAACCATGCGACCTCCTATTATGGCTTGGGGAGCCATATCGGCTTTGTCTTTGACCTGATGCTCCGCAAAGAAAGCAAAGGGAATGTCACCCTGGACCACGTCTTTCAGCACCTCTATGTCACCTACTATGAGCAAGGAAAGGGAGTGCCAGAAGATGGCATTCAACTAGCCGCTGAGAAGCTTACAGGAAAATCATGGCAGACGTTTTTTGATCAGCATATACATGGCACAGCGCCGATCAACTATCAGGCGCTTTTTGCGCCTTTTGGGCTGAAAGTCCATAAGGACACGGACGACAAAGTAGGCATACGCCGCTTGGGAATCCTCCGTGTACAGGATGTGGGGCAAGGCTTGCTGGTCAAGCGCATCCACACAGATGGCGACGCCTACCGGGATGGTCTCGGCCTCGAAGACATGATCTTGAGTATTGATGGACAGAAGGCGACAGCTGTGGAACTGGATGAATATTTCAACGGCCTCAAAAAAGGCCAAACCGTCAACCTGGAAGTCTTCAGCGATATGCAAATTCGGCAAATCGCCGTACGCTTTCAGGGAGACTGGATGCCTGTGGTGTATGAAGTAGAGGAGAAGGGCAATTTGTCGGAAAAGGAGGAGGCTATGTTGAATAACTGGTTGGGGCAATAAGGCGGGTCTATTTGGTGCAATTTATTCTAAATATGATGAAATATTTGATCTGCATTGCCATACTTACTCTATCCATATCGGCATTTGGACAGACGGATAAATTTGTCGGTTTATATCAAACTAAAACGAGTCGCCCTACAGGAGAAATTCTTGAGGTTGTCCTTGAGATTAAAGCTGATGGAACATTTTATTGCTCATTTTATCAAGATCAACTTTGTTATAAAGATGATGACCAAGGGCAAGGAAAATGGGTAATCAAGGGAGAGGAAATTTGGTTCATTGCAAACGAAAAATCGGATGTAAATGAAGAGTTTACCTTAAATTTCAATGGCACAAAAGCGAGGCTGGAGAATGATAAATTAGTCTTTTTTTATTCAAAAATGATATGGCCTGAAAGGGTTCCATTAACTAGAGTCCTATAAATGAGAATAACGGCAAATACTGAATAACGCGAAAATCCTATATCTTGCCGCTGTAACTCATAAACTGAAGATAATTGTGCCAGAAACTTCTCCTTGGATTTTAATACTCGGCGCCAAATCCGACATCGCACGCGCCATTGCGCATGAATATGCCCGTGCGGGCTACAACCTCTACTTGGCGGCGCGTAAGCCCGACCGCCTAGAAGCTGATGTCAGCGACTACCAGATTCGCTATGGTATCACCGCAAAAGCGTTGGGCTTCGACGCCCTTGCCTATGACAGCCACGCGGCTTTTTATGCAGCGATTGCCCCTAAGCCTCAGTACGTCTGCTGCGTCTTTGGATTCTTGGCCGAACAAGCAGCTGCTGAAAAAGATTGGGAAATTGCGCGCCAGATGATAGAGGTAAACTATAATGGAGCTGTCTCTATATTGCACCATGTCGCCAATGACATGGAGGCCAAAGGAGAAGGTACCATCATTGGGATCAGTTCGGTCGCAGGAGATCGGGGAAGGGGGAGCAATACCTACTATACCAGCTCCAAGGCGGGCTTCACCGCCTTTCTCTCAGGATTGCGCAACCGCCTCGCTAAGAAAGGCGTGCATGTCCTAACGGTGAAGCCAGGCTATGTCAGGACAGCTATGACAGAGGGAATGGAGCTGCCGCCACTATTTACGGCTTCGCCAGAACTGGTCGCGAAAGATGTCTTTCGCGCCGCCAAGCGTAAACGCAATACGTTGTACACCAAGTGGCTGTGGCGCTATGTGATGATGATTATCAAGCATATCCCAGAAGGGATTTTTAAGAAATTGAGCCTTTAAGAATAAGTTCAAGCGCAAATACAAGTTCAAACTCAATAAAAGACTTTTGCTTGACAGTGAGCATGATTGAATTTGAGTTTGTGGTTGAGTTTGAGATTGCATTTGTATAAACCCAAAGTATGATATGAAACATGCAGCTACAGCATGGTTAATTGGCTGTATGTGTCTGGTCGGTCTTTCATCTGCGTGTGCGCAAAATGTCTCTGAAATCGCGATTTCGGGGACGTATAGAGCGCAACCACTCGGAACCTTCCTGGACACCCTAAGTGCCCAATATGACTTCCGTTATTTTGGCCCCAAAGCCGTTTTTAACCTGCCCTTGACAGGTACTTTTGACCAAACGCCCTTGCCCAAAGTGCTTGGTGATTTATTGGCGAGAAGCCCTTTTACCTTCTTTTTTTACCAAAATCACTCCCTTGTCTTTGTCGAAAAAGTCACCATTCCCAGTGGGCAGACGACCGAACAAAAGCGTCCAGCCAAGTATGTGGTGCTAGGTGATAGCCTTCGCCGAGCACACGGAGAAGTCGTCGTGACGGGCCTCGTCACGGATGCTACGACGGGCGCAGCCATCAACGGAGCGCGTATCGCCGTAGCAGCGCTGAAAACAGGTGCCATCACCAATGAAGCAGGTGAGTATACCCTCACCCTTCCGACAGGCAATCATACGATTACCTATGATTTTATCGGCTTACAAACGGAGACGCGGGAAGTCGCCTTGTATAGTGGGGGGACATTGGATGTAGAATTATACAAAGACCTCTATGAACTCGCCACGGTTGAAATCAATGCTGTGGCAGCAGACCAGAACCTCGAAACAGTCGAAACGGGATTGAGTAAACTGGACCTCAATACCCTGCAAAAACTCCCTACCTTCTTGGGGGAAGTGGATGTAGTAAAGGGACTTATGCTGTTGCCAGGCGTGAGCACGGTAGGTGAAGGGGCTACTGGGATCAATGTAAGAGGCGGAAGTGTAGACCAAAACCTGATCCTAATGGATGATGCGCCTTTATTCAACTCATCTCATCTGTTTGGTTTCTTCTCCCTATTTAATCCTGATATGGTTCAAAGTGTAGAGTTATATAAAGGCGGCGTTCCCGCTCAGTACGGGGGGCGTGTGGCGTCTGTCATGTCGGTATCACAGAGAGAGGGGGATATGGGGAAATGGAAAGGACAAGGTGGTCTTGGAGTGGTGTCGAGCCGTTTGGCACTGGAAGGCCCACTGGTCAAAGACAAACTTTCGCTAGTCATAGGCGGTCGTGCTGCCTATACCGACTGGGTCATGCAACTGGCCGAAGACCTTCGGATCAAGCGCAGCGGGGCTAACTTTTATGACCTCTCAGCCAAACTGACTCAACGCATGGACAATGGCGATAAGCTTACGCTAAATGCCTACCATAGTGGGGACCGTTTTCACTTTGGCTCTGATACCACCTATGGATGGAACAATACCTTGGGGAGTCTCAAGTTCCAGCATTTTTTTGGAAATAGGGTGTTGGGAAAGTTTTCGGCGATCTATAGTAAATACCAATATCAGGTAGAGAATGAGGACTCACTTCGTGCTTTCCAACTGACGTATGGCTTGAGCCATAGCGAAGTGAAAGCCGATTTCACTGCGGAGACTTCTGATGTGAACAAAGTGCTTTTTGGGGTAAATGGCATTCGCTATTCCTTCGCCCCTGGGGCGCTTAAACCGCTCTCCGAGCGCTCCAATATCAATGAATTGACTTTGCCATCAGAGCAAGCCATGGAGGCTGCCGTTTATTTACAAGATGACTGGAAGCTTTCTAGTCGACTCTCCTTGCAGATGGGCTTGCGCTATTCCTACTTCAAATCTGGTGAGCAAGCCTACCACGGCGCAGAGCCTCGCCTTGCGATGCGCTTACGTACGAGTGAAAACGGTGCCATTAAACTAGGCTACAACCGCATGCGCCAGTACATTCATCTGATTTCCAATACAGCTGCCGTCACGCCCGTAGACGTCTGGAAAAACAGCAATGCCGCCATTCCCCCACAACTCAGTGATCAACTCTCCTTTGGTTATTTCCACAACTTTCTCAACAATACCATCGAGTCTTCTGTCGAGCTATATTACAAAGACATCTCCCAACTGATTGACTATAAGGACGGGGCAGAACTGCTACTCAATCCTCAATTAGAAACGGAATTACTGGTAGGAGAAGGAAGAGCGTATGGCTTGGAGATATTGGTCAATAAAAAGCAGGGGAAAGTCACGGGCTGGGCCAGTTATAGCTATGCACGTACCTTGCGCAAGGTGGATGGCCCTACCGAGGAAGAGACGATTAATGATGGCAAGTATTTTCCTGCCAACTATGATAAACCCCATGAAGTGAAACTGGTATTCAATTACCAGTATACCCGTCGTTACGGCGTCTCCGCCAACTTCACCTATGCCACAGGCAGGCCGTTTACTGGCCCTGCGGCCAAGTTTGTGCTGAATGATCGCGTCTACGCGCACTATGCCGGGAGAAATCAGTACCGCATGCCCGACTATCACCGCCTAGACATTTCCTTCACATTTGACCAAAGCCTCAAAAAAGATAAGAAGTGGTCTAGCTCTTGGGCGATTACCCTCTACAATGTATATGGCCGCCGCAATGCCTATTCCGTGTACTTCCGTCATACGAGGGGGCAGCCTCCTCAAGCTTATAAACTGGCAGTCCTTGGCACCATTTTCCCTGCAGTTATGTTCAATTTTAAGTTTTAGTGAAAGATGAAAAAATGGCAAAATAGTTTGTTCGTAGTCATCTCCCTCCTCTTTGTGATGATGGCGTGCGTCGACCCGCTCCCTTTTGAACCTAGTTTCCCGCCTGATGTCATCGTTATAGATGGCAGTTTTACAGATGCAAAGGAAGGGGTACATAGGGTAAAATTGACCCGAGCTGCCGCCTATACAGGTGATCCTGCCAGGGTGTACAACGAGCCTGTGCAAGGGGCAAGTCTGAAAATAACCTTTGACAATGGAGGGGAGGTGTTTTTTGGAGAAAACGAGCCGGGAGAATATGAAATTCCCATTGCGAGTTTTCCAGGTGAAGTAGGCAGAAGATATCAGTTGACGGTGGAGGTAGATGGAAAAATCTATGTTTCATCATTTGAGTCAATTCAGGCTGTACCCCCCATAGATAGCCTTTATTTCGAATACGAGTCATCTACCTTTCGCAATGAGTTTGGAAACCTCGCTGAGCGGTGTGGATATGCGATCTATGTCGATGTCGTTGATCCCGATACCTCTACGAACCAGTATTTATGGCATTATAATTATATCTATGAGATCAAGACGCAATCGCCTTTTGCGTGCTGCAATACCTGCTGGATACGTCAGCAAAGCGAAACGCCTCCCGTCGTAGCAGAAGATGCCCTGATCAATGGCAATCGCATCGTACGCCAGCGAATAGGGTATATCCCATATGATCAATTTCATGTGAAGTACCTGGTCCATGCGGAGCAGTTCTCGCTGTCACCGGAAGCCTATGATTTTTGGAAAATACTGGCGCAACAGCAGAGTGGAAGCGGATCGATCTTCGATCCTCCGCCTTCCAGCCTGGAAGGCAATATGGTCAATGTCAATGACTCCACCGACCGGATGTTGGGCTATTTCCGTGTGTCTGGCCATGCTGAGGCGCGCATCATGTTCAACCTAGAGGCCAATGCCTGTAGCAAGGATACGATGATCAAACGAGACTGTCGCGAACTCCCGAATAGCACGGCTGATTATCCGCCGGATCCTTATTGGATGTAGGTTTGCCTTTGTCACTTTTTTTAGAAAAAAGTAACCAAAAAATCGAAACGGGCCAACCAAGGCCAACGCTGCAATCCGTCCCTTCGACAGTGCTCAGGACAAGCCGCCCGCGCCCGTTTCATCCCAGCCGCACGTCTGGAATGAATAAACCTTAGTTTGCCTTGTCCCTATGAACTATTTCCTCCCTAAAAAACGCTCTCTCATAATTCTAGCCCTGGGAGCCTGCATCCTCCTAGCTGCCTTCTCCCCCAATGATGGTCTACTAGATCGTCTATTAGCGGGACTCAAGCAGCACAATGAGAAGAACCCTCAAGAGAAGGTCTTTGTCCATCTAGACCGCGAAGCCTATGTCGGAGGCGAAACGATGTGGTACAAAGCTTACCTGGTAGATGCAGCATCGCATAAGCCCGTAGACTGGAGCAAATTGCTCCATGTGACATTGCATGACCCTGAGGGAAATAGGGTGTTCAAACAACACCTAAAAGTTGAAAAGGGCTTTGCCAAAGGAGATTTTGATCTGCCTCGAAATCTGAGCACGGGCACCTATACGCTTTCAGCCTATACGCGCCACATGCAGAATTACGATCCAAGGTTCTATTTTTCTGAACAGCTTCACATTTATCATCATACTGATACGAGCTACAAAGAGATACCTGCTCCTAGGGTTGCAAGCGTAGACTTCTTCCCAGAAGGGGGCGACCTTGTCGCAGGGGTAATCTGTCAAGTCGCTTTTAAGGCTGTGGATCAGCAGGGGAGAGGGATCGGAGTGGAAGGAATAGTGTTGGATGATTTGGGCAATCAAGTGGCTGAATTCCAGAGCTACCACGGCGGAATGGGTGCATTTGAGTTTATCCCAGAAATAGGGGCTCAGTATATCGCACGTATCCTCAATGACGGCAAAACGATAGCGTCCTATAAGTTGCCAATAGTGCAGACAGAGGGGGTGGTATTGCGGGTAGATAATACCGATTCGGAGAAAATCACCACATTGGTGCTGGCAAATGAACGCTTCGCTGCGAAAGCGGGTGCCCCTCTTTTGCTGATCGCCCAAGCCAAGGGCAATGTCTACTATGCCGCCAATGGCAGTATCAAAGGCAAGCCCTTCATCGCGAATTTCCCTAAGGCAGATTTACCTGCAGGGATTGTACAATTGACCTTATTCAACGCTGAAGGGCAACCGCTGGCTGAGCGGCTGGTTTTTGTGCAAAAACCAGAGACGTTGGCAGTGAAGATTACGCCAAATCAGCTGCGCTTTTCGCCCCGAAATCAAGTAACGTTGGACATTCAGGTCAATGACCCTGACGGAAAGGGCGTTCCTGCTGAACTCTCCCTCGCTGTCAATGCCCACAATAGAATAGGTTCCTCTCCTTACAAGAACCATCTGGTCAGTCACTTATTGCTCTCCTCAGACCTCGTCGGTACGGTAGAAAATCCAGGATTTTATTTTGATCCACAGCAGCCGAAGGCTACTGAAGCATTGGACCACCTCATGCTCACCCAAGGCTGGCGCCGGTTTTTGTGGAAAGACTTGTTGGAAGGGGAGATTCCTGACCCTAAATACGACTTTGAGCAATCACTGACACTAGAAGGCCGTGCCACGAAAACTCTGAATGGGACGCCTGCAGCCTTTACACCCCTAGAGATATTTTTGGGAGAATACCACTATACGTATCAGGCGACGACCGATGCTGAGGGGAATTTTAGTATTACAATTTTTGATTATCCACAATCAGCTACTTGTTTTTTCATCTCCCCTAATACTGACGAAAAATTAACCATTACCCTTAATCATCCGCCTGCCCTTTTGTCCAAAAATCATACAATCCTATCATCTGCTGCCAAAAACTATCAAGAGCAGCGTGGGCAAGTCCGACAAATGGTCCGTACGTTTGGGGAAATGGCTGGTGCTGCAAAGGTTAGACCCCTGGTGAAGGGGTTTTATCGGGAAGCAGATAATGTGATCAAAATTGATGAATACTACCGCCTCCCCAATATGGCGGAGGTGATCCGTGAACTGGTCCCTGCTGCGGATGTCAGAGGGCGAGTGGGGAAACAACGGCTTCAGATGATTTCTTTGGAAAAGAAGGCTCTTTTTGATGGGCGGCCGCTGATCATCATTGATGGCGTACCGACCTATGACCATACCCGCTTATTGAACCTAAATCCCGATGAGGTAGAACGACTGGAGCTGATCCATTCCGAAAAGCGTATTCGACGGCTAGGACGCTTGGGTATCCATGGGGTATTTGCGGCTTATACCTACCTGGGACGGTATGAGTTTGACACCTCGACTGAGGGGATCCTTCGCCAAGTGCCAGGCGTCTATGAGGCAAGAGAATTCTTTACGCCTAGGTATGAAACGGAGGCCTCCTTAAAGGAACGAACGCCTGACTTCCGGCCCTTGGTATTCTGGGCACCGAAGGTCCAGACGGATGAGAATGGCCGTGCCACGGTCACTTTTTATCATTCTGATGATATCGGAAGCTTTGAGGTAGAGGCTCAGGGCCTTTCATTTTCAGGGCTGCCAGGCGGTTCCCGATCAACTTATCAGGTGAAATAGTCACCATTTCATTTTTGCTTGCATAAAGAAACGCCTTCTGCCCTTTTACCTTTTTAATTTCTTGTTCGTTATTTGTACTTATCGAGGGGGCTAGCCAACCTCAATGGGCAACATTGTGTCTTTGGGGGGAAAGGGATACCTTTGTAGGTAAAAAAAAGAACACAGAAAACACAATGACCAATCGTTACGTTGGATGAGGGTCTCTGCCAGACACTCGGCAACTTTTCGTCATGTAGTGCAATCTGCGTTCAAATATGCCCCAGCATACCTGTACAAATCACCTGCCAGAATTAACGAAAAACAGAACTTTCCACCGGGTGTTAAATAAAATTACCTTTGCACTGTGCAAATGATATTTTAAACCAAATAGTTCAACCCAACAAACGAATGTCCATTACCCAGAAAGCCAGTTTTTCCTTCCTATTCTTATGTCTGCTTGTTTTTCAGGCGAAAGCCCAATCTACCTTTCTCACGGTTACGGATATATCTACCCTCGAACCCCTCGAAGGAGCTACTGTCCTCGTGAAGGTCAATGATGCAGACACTCAAGGGAGCTTGACGGATGTGAATGGAAAAGCGAAGCTTCCCGCCAGGTGGGAATGGGTAGAGGTCCAGTATGTGGGATATGAAACGCTCCGATTGACGCCCGAATCCCTACTAGCCCAAAAATACAAGGTAGGATTAGAACCTTCAGCTATTTCTTTAGATGAAGTAGTGGTAGTCGCGGGGAAATTTGAGCAGAGCAGCAAAGATGTGCCCTTTTCGATAGCTTCTATACAGCGCGAATCCATTGCCCTTCAGAATCCCCAGACTTCTGCAGACCTCCTCCTGCAGACAGGTAAAGTCTTCGTCCAAAAAAGCCAAATGGGCGGGGGAAGTCCCAATCTGCGCGGTTTTGAAGCGAATAAGGTCATGATCGTTCTGGATGGCGTCCGGATGAATAATGCCATCTACCGAGGCGGCCACTTGCAAAATGTGGTCACGATAGACCCCAATATGGTGGAAAAGACAGAAGTCCTTTTTGGGCCGGGGTCGGTGCTTTATGGCAGCGATGCCTTAGGTGGCGTGATGCACTTTTACTCCCGCCGCCCTCACTTGGGGGCAGGAGACAAGCCTGTGATCAAGGGGAATGCATTTGGCAGATTTGCTACGGCCAATCAGGAGAAGACAGGGCATATTGATTTAAATGTCGGTTTTAAAAAATGGGGTCTGCTGAGCAGCTTTACGATCAGCGATTTTGATGATTTGCTGGCGGGGAAAAAGTATCATAAAGACTATCCCAATTTTGGGATGCGCCCAGACTATGCCATTCGCATCAATGGCAAGGACAGTATCGTGCAAAACGATAATTCCAACCTTCAGCGGTTTTCTGGGTATCGTCAATATGATTTCATGCAAAAGCTGTTTTTCCTCCAAAATAAACACATCAAGCATGACTTCAACTTTCAATATTCTACCTCGTCTGATGTGCCGCGTTATGACCGCTTGACGGAACGTCGTGACGGCCAGCTTCGGCGTACAGAATGGTTTTATGGACCGCAAGAGCGCTTGTTTGCAGCGTATAAGCTCAATCTTTTTGCCGATCAGGGCGTGTATGATCAAATGACCATCACCACGGCCTATCAGGGCATCAAAGAAAGCCGTCACACCAGAAGTTTTGGAAATGATTGGCGCAATGACCGGAGGGAGCAAGTGCGCGTCTTGTCGGCGAACCTGGACGCGACAAAGGCGGTGGGCGGCCATGAATTTGCGTATGGACTGGAGGCAGCTTGGAATGATGTGCAATCTGAGGCAGAACGCATAAATATTGTAAATGCAGAGACCCTGCCGCTGGACACACGATATCCCGATGGCGGCAGCGACATGACGTTTTTGGCGGCTTATGTGGGGGATACGTGGAAAATTAATCCTTATCACACCCTCAAAGCGGGCCTGCGTTACACCTCTATCAGCCTCGAATCGCGATTTGTCGACAAGTCTTTTTTTCCTTTTCTCCAAGATTCTATCTCGCAAGTCTCAGGCGCATTCAGTTCCAATTTGGGGTGGGTGTGGAACGACAGCAATGGCTGGCGGATCGCACTGCTAGGTGCGACAGGCTTTCGCGCGCCGAACGTCGACGACGTCGGCAAGACTTTTGACTCCCAACCAGGCATGGTGATCGTCCCCAATCCCGATCTCAAACCAGAGTATACCTATAATGCTGAGCTGACCCTTGGAAAATCCTTTGAAGATCGTGTGCGCCTAAGTGCCACAGGATGGTACACCTATTACGATAATGCTTTAGTGGTAAGGGATTTTTCGTTTGAAGGCCAGGATTCCATTTTGTATGAAGGGGTGATGAGTAAAGTGCAGGCTAATACCAATGCCAAACGGGCGATCATAACAGGGGTGAGTGGGCAGGTAGAGTGGAAAATTTACAAAAGCCTCAAGCTGAACAGCACGTTAACCTACACCTACGGGCAAGACATTTCAAGTGACATTCCCCTAGACCATATTCCGCCCTTATTTGGCCGTACGGGCATTAGCTTTAAAGGCAGGCGCCTCGACCTAGAAGGCTACGCCCTGTACAATGGCTGGAAGCGCATCGACCGCTACAGCCCCAATGGCGAAGACAATCAGGCCTTTGCGACAGCAGACGGAATGCCCGCTTGGGCGACCATCAATTTTAAGGGGACCTATGCCTTTACGCCCAATATTCGCCTTCAAATAGGACTGGAAAATCTCCTAGACGTCCATTACCGCTTATTTGCTTCGGGGATTTCTGCGCCAGGAAGAAACCTGATTCTTGCTGTAAGGGCGAGGTTCTGAGGTCAAATTCAAGCGCAAACTCAAGTTCAAATTCAATCTCAAACTCAAATTCAAGCGTTCTTACTTGAACTTGAACTTGAACTTGAACTTGAACTTTCTTCTTCCTCCCAACTCCCCCATACTCCCGCTATCCGTCGGCAAAAAATGGCAGGGCGCTCTGTGAAAAGGCGCATTCCTAGATTGTATGAATCCTGTTCTAGCTCGCTATGTCGCTGGGCAATCAGCGATTTGAGTTTTGTTTGTTGAAGGGCCGTGAGGGGAGAATCATTTGTAACAAATACTTCTTCCAATACCGCCAAATCATGGTGGTCGCCAAGGTATTCTCCTAATAAGGCAAAGCTTGTGGCTTGGACTGTCAGCATTTCTGGCCAGGCCTGGGTGATCAATTCCATTTGGTAACGCAGGTATTTTACCTGCTTTCGCCATTCGTGGAAGGCTTCGATGCTGGGGGATGAATAGACGTGGTGAAATGCGCGGAAGGCACTTTTGTAGACGCGTCGCATCCCTTTCGCCATTAGATCAAATGAAGGAGGCCCTTCCACCTCAATGGTCGTCCACAGGATCATTTCCTTCCGTCGAAGCATTAACTGCTGCCCTGCTTGCACATGGAGCTGATTGACAGAGATACTTTGATGCCCCGCTTCTTCCAATTCATTTGTTAGCTTTTTCCGAATCTTTTGTGCCAAAGTCTTGGACATGGTTTTGTCGGTGTGGTGTTGCAATTTTTCTAGACATTCCAGCCGCGCTGCCGCATCCCGAAGGGGAGACAAAGTACGACTGAGGTCTCGATAATAAGCGTCAGCCGTTCGGTAGGTGGAGGTTCCCAAGGTATCGCGAAAAAGGCGTAGCAATGCCCGCATGCGTTTGCAGCTTTTGCGGGTTTCGTGAATCGCCTTATGGGGGTCGGGGAAAGTCGTGAGGTAGGTAATGGAATGATCAATTAATTCCTCAGCGACTCGCCTGGCTTCTGCCAGAAGCTGTGCGGAATCGGGAGATGTGAAAACGTATGGCATAAAGGGACCAAAAAAGACATTTTCCCTAACAAATGAAAGCTTTACCTTTGCGCTGAAAACGAATAACTAATGAATATAAAATGAATGGCTCTTTAACCAATAATCAGTCAATTCATTAATTAATAATTCCCTATGCGCATTTATTCTTCCATTATTTCAGCCTCTCCTTTCTTTATTTTCCTACTAATCCTCTTGGTGACCAGCCCTTCCGCTAGCTTTGCCCAAGAAGCACCAACGCAAAAAGTCACCGGGATTGTCTTAGATGAAATAACCTTAAAACCGATTCAAGGGGCACGTGTCACAGCGAAAGACAGCCTGCAAGATATTTTGACTAATTCTGATGAGAGTGGGAAGTTTATCTTGGAAAATGTGCCGTTGGGAAGGCGTGTTATCCTGGTGACCAAATTGGGCTATGCGACTTATAAAATAGCGGACCTATTGGTCCAAGGTGGACAGGAACCTGTCTTGGAGATCCTCATGACAGAAAACTCTGCAAAGCTGGACAGCGTCGTGATCACCAATGAGCGCAGCCGACAACTGAGCGGTCTGAGTACGCGGAGCTTTACTGTGGAGGAAACGCGGCGATACGCCACGACCTATTTCGACCCAGCACGTGTCGCTGCTTCTTATCCTGGCGTCATCAATACCGAAGACGGCACCAATAATCTCAGCATTCGCGGCAACTCGCCTAATGGCCTCAGTTGGCGCCTCGAAGGGGTAGACATCGTCAACCCCAACCACCTGCCCAATGCGGGCACCTTCAGTGACCGCCCGGGCCTTACAGGTGGAGGGGTCAATATCTTGAGCGCACAGATGCTCAAAACCTCCACTTTCAGCTCAGGCGCTTTTGATGCCAAATACGGCAACGTCCTCTCCGGCGTCATGGACATCGGCCTCCGGACAGGCAACAACCGCAGCGATAAATATACGCTCCAGTTTGGGCTGCAAGGGCTGGACTTTGCGGTGGAAGGGCCGATCGGCGATCCTGGGAAGGCATCTCTTGTCGCGAATTATCGCTATTCTACCGTAGGTCTTTTGGGGATTTTGGGCGTAGATTTTGGGGATGAGGAAATTAATTTTCAGGACTTGTCGATCAATGTTACGATCCCTACGAAGATTGGTACGCTGACATTTTTTGGGATAGGTGGAAAAAGCAAAAATATATTTACCGGTCAACCGATAGATTCCCTTCGGACAGCGCAAAAAGAGCGATTTGACATTGGGTTTAATTCACGGATGGGCGCCATGGGCATGACCCATACGACACTGATCGGGACCAAGACCTTATGGCGGACGGTAATCGCAGGTTCTGCGATAGAAAACATCCGGACAGAAGATTTCATCATCGACACGGCGACGGTAGACCCCGTAGCGATCGATCGCTATAGCCAAAGTCGCTTTTCCCTGACCACCTCGATTACCCGAAAAATCAGTGCTGGAACTAGTTTGCAAATAGGCGGCTATATGAATACCATTGGTTATGGCATAGAGACGCGCAGTAAGGCGTTTGACGATCCTGGGCCCCTCCAGACCTTTGGAGAGGCTGATAGCATGACAACGCTCTTGCAGCCCTACGCACGCCTGCAAATGGCGATAGGCAAGAAGCTGCAAATCGTGCTAGGCGCGCACGCCATGTTCCTCGAACTGAATGGCAGCAGCGCCATCGAGCCACGCTTCCAGGCGCGCTATCAAATTTCTGAAAAGCAGAGCGTGACGCTAGGCTACGGCCTCCACAGCCAGATGCAGCCCTTAAACCTCTACTTCTCCCCCGTAGACACGATGGACGGTCAATTTTCCTATATCAACTCTCAGCTCGGCTTTACGAAAGCACATCACGCCGTCCTGAGCTATGCCCGCCAAGTCAATGACCACTTGAGTGTCAAGGTAGAACCTTACTTTCAATACCTGTTCGATGTGCCCATCGTACAGCGTGCAGGGAATACCTTCTCAGCCCTGAACCTCTTTGAAGGGTTCATCTCAGATACCCTCACCAATGCGGGCACAGGCATGAATTATGGCGTGGAGGCAAGTGCGGAGCAGACGTTGGGGAAAGGGTATTACTACCTGGTGAGTGGAACCTATTACGAGTCCACCTATGTGGGGGGAGATAGCGTAGAGCGTCCTACGCGCTATAATGGGCAGTATGCAGCCAGCATCACAGGTGGGAAGGAGTTTTATTTTAATAAAAAAGGGAAGAGCCGCGTCTTAAGTATTGATGCCCATCTGGTCTACAGAGGCGGATTCTATACCACGCCTATCGACACGCTTGGTTCTATCGCTGCGGGTAGAACGCTTTTCAAGGAAGACCAGGCATTTTCGGAGAAATTGCCCGATTATGTGCGCCTCGACCTGCGCATTGCCCACAAAAAAAGCAAAAAAGGCTACACCCGAACCATTGCCCTTGACATCCAGAATGCGCTGAATCAGGAGAATATCGCCTATCGATATTACGATTCGCTGACGGGGGAAATTGTGACCAAGAATCAGCTGGGGTTGATTCCGTTTTTGACGTATCGGCTGGAGTTTTAGGTTCAAGCGTTTCACAGGAGTTTAAGGGTACCATTTGAACCCTTGAGTCTGCGCCACAAACTCCTTTTTAAAGGAGTTTGCCTGATTGCGACGGGCTGAAGCCCAGTCGCAATGGTAAAAATGGGCGAAAAAAGTTATTGCGACGCGACTTTAGTCCGTCGCAAAAAGAAAAAAAGTCAAATTTGACTTTCCGGAGTGGACTCTACCCTTAAACGCTCTTCAGAGAATCCTCACCTCCTTCACCAGTTCCTGGTTCAGCTTGGTATTGATCATCTGGCGCAGACGGAAGCGGGCCATGAGGAGCTCGTTTTTCCAGGCAGGGGAAGTCACCTTCACGAACAGGGTGCCTTTCTCAAACCACACCTTCTCGGTGTTGGAAGCGATGGGCGTGCCCACATGCTTCTCCCAATCCGTGAGGATGCTTTGAATGAGGACATCCTCTTTTAGATTGTGCTTCTTAAGGAAGCCTTCGATGGCATCGCCGAGGCTCATGTAGTGCTTCATGATGGGTCTATGAGTTGTCGCTCTTCGCGGATTTCGCCAATATGGTAGTAGGCTACAATTTCGTCAATTAAGCCGTCTTTCACAACATACCATTCACTCACGTCTAGCGAAAAGTCGCCTTGCGTCGCTGTATAGCGGACACAGGCCCTGTCTTCCCCGTATAGCTCATCGTGAATTTCGAAGCGATAGCCCAGAAATTTGTCTTTGTTGGCTGCTACCTGACTGACGTAGGCCTGTTTTCCTTCGACGGTCCCGAAGGGGCTGGTGTGCTTAAAGGTGTCTGTCACGGGTAGGTGGTGGAAGTCACCGGTTCGCCATTTGTCGAACCATGTGTGGATGAGCTTTTGAAGAGACATATAAGGTCATTTTTTAGGTCAATTTGCGAAAAAAAAAGCCTTCTTTTATGTTGATGCATTATTTAAACAATTTGCTTCAACCCCAAATTACGCTTTTGAATTCGTCAAATGAATTTGCAATCTTTTTCCAGCGATTGTCTTCAATTGGCTTGTCGCCCCAATAAAGCAAAATAACGGTTGGATTTTCTGGATTCTCTCTGTAATCCAATCCAAAGGGCATATCACTTCCTAGGCCAAAGTCAGCAAACAAAATCACTTTATCT
This sequence comes from Bacteroidia bacterium, assembly GCA_030430575.1. GTDB lineage: Bacteria > Bacteroidota > Bacteroidia > J057 > J057 > JAUIGE01. The sequence continues at coordinate 202,932 of JAUIKF010000004.1, forward strand.
GTTTCAATATTTCCAGGATAAATATTTTCATCTTTTCTACCTAAGAACATTACTCCATCGTTCTCCCATTTTGGATGATGCCAATCGTCGAGGTATTCCGATTCGTTTTGCATAACGCCTAAAGAGTATAGGGTAAAATCGGGTATAAGCTTTTTGAGGCCTTTTATCTCATTTGCAAAGGGGCACTTTCTTATGACCAGTTCACTCAATTTTTTTTTATTTCTGGGTTTTTTCCAAGCTCCCGATTTAATCAGATTGGCCATTGACTTAGGTAACTTGTAGCCATTTATTGTTAGTTGGTCTACCTGACTTCTCAATTCTGCTTCTCTTTTGGTCATGAAATATTCTCTTTTATGCCGTATTCGGTTTGAAGATTCAACAAGTAATACCCATACCACTGCTGTTCAGATTCTGCTGAGATCAAGACCAAATACTGATCTTTTGGGCCCCAAGTGATCAGGTAATGTGCGAATGTTTCTGTGCCATTTTCATAGCAGTAGGCTAGGTGTAGTTGTTGGGGAGATATGCCTTTCCTTTTTAACAAGTCTTTTGCGAGAGATTCGATATTGCGGGCTAATGAGGAAGGCGTCAATTTAAACGCTTTCATGGGGGAGGAGAAGGTCTCTTGGAATTGTGTGGGGGTTAATTCCTGCATTGTCAGGCCAATATTTTTATGATCTCCACATTATTTCTTGCTTCTGCCAATGAAAGCGCTGTATGCCCTTCTGACGCTATATTTTTATCCGCTCCTTGTTCTAAAAGCGCTTTGGTAATCTCAATATGTCCCATTTCCGCAGCCCTATGCAATGCTGTGAACCCTCTATAATCTTGTGCATTCACGTTTCCTTTGTAAGAAATCAATAGGTTCAGATGGGCCAATTTATTGGATTGAACGGCACTCATAATTGGGGTGGCACCTTCCGTTGATAGGGTGTTGGGGTCAGCACCCGTTTCGAGTAGGTATTCCAGAATGTTGGGGTCGGTAGCCATTGCCCATTGTAAGGTAGACAAGCCATCTCCTGCTAACGCATTAATATTTGCCCCTGTTTGCAACTCTGCCTCTACTTGCGCCAAATCTCCTCTGGCAATTGCGATATGTAGTAAAGAGTGACTTCGTAAGGGGAATTCCGTTTGGTAAGCGACTTCTGACTCAAAATGTCCCAGGTGGGCCATGTTTCCATAGGTTGAGAAAGCCCACATACCAGCAGCTTCCAGATTCTCCTGAAGCGCTTTTGGAATAGGTGCAGGGACAACCTCATTCAATACATGACTGTGAATCAGGAATTTAAGAATTGCTTCTGTAAACTTAGGGGATTCTTCTTCGGTGAATTCTCCTGTGATTCGCTGGACGATCAATTCATTATCCTTTTGCAAAGTTTCTGCGACCACAACTACCTGCCTTAACCAGCTTCGAATAAACAGGAGCTTATTTTCATGAAAATAAATGGCCCACTTGTGTTCCATTGTTGAAGGGATGAAAAGCACACCATGTTCTAGTTTATGATCTATGGAAAAGGAGAAATTAGTATTAATAGATTTCTGAACGAGAGGGACTTGTTGGAGAAATGTCAGTCCATCATCTTGGCTATAAGAAATCGCATTGGCAGCCATTTCCGGGTCTTTTGAAGATGAAAGCATGTGCTGTGAAATAGGCCTTAAGTCTAATAAGCGTATTCCCCAAGGGTTATCACGTGCTTCTATCCAAGGCAATTGATCGTGATTCTGTGGCCTGCTTTTCCCCTCGGGCTTTTGGCCTTTATTCCTCCCAAAAAATTTATCCCAAAGTCCCATTTTGTTAGATATTAGTTGATTTCAAAAGAAGTGGAAATTATTCCTTATTACCATGTTGTAAACGAATCGATCTTAATATATATAAAAATGTGTATGTCTCAAGAAGGTTGGTCCTAGGCTAAAAGTCAATTGGTCCTTGAATCTGAGAATCCGATGGTTAATTTCATTAGCATATGATTGACTTTAGTTCTCCTCATTTAATGCACCATCAACGCTGACTCAATCGCCCGCACACGCGCCATCATCTCGCCAAACTGCGTGAAATCCAGGGTCTGTTGGCCGTCCGTGGCTGCCTCTTCCGGCTTTTCGTGGATCTCCACGATAAGGCCGTCCGCGCCCGCGGCTACGCCTGCCAGCGCCATAGGGATGACGTGCCGACGTATGCCGATCCCATGGGAAGGGTCAACCACCACAGGAAGGTGAGATTTCTCCTTCAGGATGGGGACAGCGTTCAGGTCCAGCGTATTTCTCGACGCCGTTTCAAATGTCCTAATGCCTCGCTCACAGAGGATGACTTTCTCATTCCCATTTTTGAATACATATTCTGCCGAATATAATAACTCATCGATGCTTCCACTTATGCCTCGCTTGAGCATAACGGGTTTGTCTACTTTCCCCAGCGCATCTAATAGGTTGAAGTTCTGAGAGTTGCGTGCCCCTACTTGATAGATATCTACATAGTCAAACATCTCTTCGATCTGGCCTGCCTCCATCACTTCTGTGATGATTTTGATGCCATGGGCTTGGCAGATACGATGAAAGCTTTTTAGGCCTTCGATGCCAAGTCCGCGAAAGGAATAAGGACTTGTTCGGGGCTTGTACACTCCGCCGCGCATAATTTTTACCCCTTGCTTCACAAGCTGTTCGACTACTTTTTCTATCTGCGCTTCGCTCTCTATGCTGCAAGGACCCGCCATGACAGATAGCCCATTTCCCCCAATCGAATCCCCGCCCCCAAGATCGATCTTTGTTCGACCCACTTTCCATTTGCTACTCACCAATTTGTGCTTGCCACTCACGCGATGGAGGTCTTGCACCCCGTCTAATACGCCAATTTTGCGCAGGTCGAATTCCTCTTTTGTAACACAAATTAAGTAATGACCCATCTGGGTTTTTACAGGATAGACGCCAATCTTCAGGGCATCGAGTTCACGATGAATAGTGACCTTCTCGCCTGTGGTGATATGTGGATTGAGTTGTATAATCATGATAATTGCGGTTAACCAATAGGGGATTGTTTAAGCGGTAATATATTGGACAAATTGTTTGCTAGCTGCGGCGACATCTCCCTGCCCTTTTAACGATTTGATGAAAGCGGATCCAATAATGCCCCCATGGGCATGTCGCTGGACCATGGCCAGGTCTGCTGGGGTGGCTATATTAAATCCCACAAGAATGGGGTTCGTCACAGGGAGGGTTTTTAACTGCTCCAAATAGTGATTTGCCTGCTTCAATCCCCCAATGTTTCCTGTGGTACTTGATGAACTCACGGCATAGATGAAGCTCGTACTCAACTCGTCCACTTTTTTTATTCGCTCTATAGGAGTTTGTGGGGTAATTAAAAACACAAGACTTATGTCATACCGTTCAAAAATGTGTTGATAATGGTGCTCATAATGCGCTAGGGGTAAGTCAGGAAGGATAAGGGCATCTACGCCTACGGCTTGGGCTCGTTGGCAAAATCTTTCTACTCCAAATTGTAGAACGGGGTTAAAATACCCCATCAAGATTTTGGGTATTTCAGGTGTACAATCCGCCAATTGGTCGAATATGCGTTCGATGGTGATCCCATTTGCTAAGGCAATGGAATTGCTTTTCTGTATTGTAGGCCCATCGGCGATGGGGTCAGAGTAAGGGATGCCAATCTCTACCATATCAACTCCTGCCTCATGCAAGGCATTGACAATGTTGGGGAGGGCATCCAACGTTGGGTAGCCCGCTGTGCAATAAATATTGAGCAGCCCATGCGGTTTTTTCTCCAATGTTTCCTGAAGGGTCATATGTCCAAGTATTTGAGGTAGGTCTGCAAGTCTTTGTCGCCTCGCCCACTGAGATTGATGATGATTCGGTCTTTTTTACTGAGGTCCATTTTGGATAAATAGGCCACTGCATGGGCGGACTCTAGGGCAGGAATGATACCCTCTTTTCTAGTAAGAAGGGCTGCGGCCTCCAGAGCTTCCTGATCCGTGATGCTCACATAGTTGACACGGCCTGCTTGATGCAGGTGGGCATGCCAGGGACCGATGCCCGGATAGTCTAGCCCAGCAGAGATGCTATGAGGTTCTATGACCTGCCCATCCAATGTCTGCATCAGGTAGGTCATGCTGGCGTGCAGTACGCCTGGCGTCCCTAAGGCAAGGGTTGCCGCTGATTTGCCTGAATCCAGCCCTTCACCTGCCGCTTCAACCCCAATGAGCCTGACGTCTTCTTTATCCAAAAAGTGATAAAATGCGCCAATCGCATTGGATCCACCTCCCACACAAGCGATGATATGGGACGGGTTGCCTTGCATTTGTTTTTGTATTTCCAGGGAAATAATGGATTGCAGACGAGCTACCAGGTCTGGGTAAGGATGTGGTCCCACTACTGAACCAATGATATAATGGGTATCCGTCGGATGATTGATCCAGTCACGAATGGCCTCATTGGTGGCGTCTTTCAGCGTTTTACTTCCAGAAGTAGCTGGGCGCACTTCCGCCCCCAGCATTTTCATGCGCGCTACATTGGGAGCTTGACGACGAATGTCTTTTTCTCCCATGTAGACAATGCATTCAAGGCCCATCAAGGCGCAAGCTGTTGCCGTAGCAACTCCGTGCTGGCCTGCCCCAGTCTCCGCAATAATGCGTTTCTTCCCCAGGCGCTGTGCCAGTAGAACTTGTCCCAAGGTGTTGTTCACCTTATGGGCCCCTGTATGGCACAGGTCTTCGCGCTTAAGCCAAATTTCTGCACCGTAGTATTCGCTCAGCCGCTTTGCCAAATAAAGGGGGGTCGGCCGTCCTACATAGTCTTTCAATAGTCCTGCGAGGGCTTCCTCGAAGTCTGGCGCAGAGATGATCTCAAGGTAATTCTCTTTCAATTCCTGTATATTGGGGTAGAGCATCTCAGGGATAAAAGCCCCCCCAAATTCTCCGTAAAATCCTTGGGTATCGACTTGGTATGTCATGTCTTGCGTATTTGATGGATCAATGTCCTTGTTTTTTCGATGTCTTTGAGGGCAGGGGAAATTTCTAGTTTGCTATTGGCATCTATGCCAGCCATGCCTGGCAGGTGCATTGTCTTGATGACCTGGATGTCTTCTGCCGAGATGCCGCCACTTAAGAAGTAGGGAGTTGGATAAGGGTAGCTTTGCAACAGCCACCAATCGAATTGCTTCCCACTACCGCCATATTGTGACGTCCGGGTATCGAATAAGAAAAAATCAACAACGGAGGTATAGGGTGCTAGCTGATCTAGGTCAAAGGCTTCATCCACCGCAAAGGCTTTGATGATGCCTATTCCTTGTTCGCGTAGCGAAGCACAATACGCAGGGGGGTCAGCCCCATGTAATTGAGCAAAAGAGAAACCGTAGTTAGCGCAAATTCGTGTGGCCGTTTCTATTGCTTCATTGACAAATACCGCAACAGGTGATATACCTGGAGAAATGGATCCCAGCGCATCAGGGAGCATGGATTCAGTGATATATCTGGGTGATTTAGGATAAAAAATAAAGCCCATCAGGTCAGGGGCCAATGCGCTTACCGCTTGGATATTCTTTGGCTCTCGCATGCCACATATTTTTACCTTTATTTTCATCCCTTCATGACCTCCTTGACCAGTCGCGCACACGCCTCTTCAGGGTGGGCATGTTGCATGAAAAATCCTCCGATAAGGAATCCCTGATAACCAACCTGCTTGAGACGAAGGATAGCATTAGCATCAGATAGTCCACTCTCACTCACCCTGATAAAGCCATCAGGGATGTATTCAGATAAGGCGACGCTTGTCTCGATGTCGGTCGAGAAGTCGTGGAGGTTTCGGTTATTCACCCCGACCAGATCCACATGAGGATTCACATGGCTATCAATTTCGTCTTTATTATGCACCTCCAGCAAGACCTCCAATCCAAGGGTTTTGGCGAAGGCTGCCAACTGGCGACACAATTCTGCTTCAATCGCTGCGGCAATAAGGAGGATACAATCTGCCCCGATACTTTTTGCTTCAATAATTTGGTATTCAGAGACGATGAAGTCCTTTCGTAAAATGGGGCAGTAATTGTATTTTCGGGCAATTTCTACGTCATTGCTACTCCCTGAGAAGTACTTCGTATCGCTCAGCACACTCAGCGCAGATGCCCCTGCCTGCATATAGCCGATGCTCAATTGTTCCACATCGATATAAGGATTGATAGCGCCCTTGCTGGGAGAAGCTCGCTTGATCTCGGCGATGATGCCGACCTTGTCTTCTCTTTGGAGATAGTCGCACATGGAGACTGAAGGGGTTTCGAAGAAAATACTCCGTTCCAAAAGCTTTACAGGCCGTAATACTTGCGATTCAGTGATCTCTTTGCGCTTAAAAGCGATGATTTCGTTTAGGATACTCATAGCGTTAATAGGGTTTTTAGTACATTTTGGGCTCTCCCACTGAGTAGAGATTCTTCAGCGAGTGCAATGCTTTCTGTCAAGCTCAAATCTGGCCGTGCGCAGCTGATCGCCATGCCGCTATTGGCGGCGATGACTGCATTTTGTGCTACAGTTCCCTTTCCAGATAAGATCTGTTGAAATTTCTTGGCGGCTTCTTTGACAGTGGCGCCTCCATAGATGGCTGTTGGCGGTAAAACTTGCGATCCCAGGTCTTGGGGACTTAAGACCTGCTCAGAATTGGGGCTTAGTACTTTGACGGCCGAGGTAAGGCTGATTTCGTCATATCCATCCAGCGCGTGAACGATTCGAAAATCAATGGATGTTTCCTGATAGATGTAGTGATAGAAACGCAGCAGTTCCAACGAAAAAACCCCAACCAATTGTTTTTGGGGCCTTGCAGGGTTCACCATCGGGCCTAGCATATTGAAAAAAGTAGGGACCCCCATCGCTCTGCGAATAGGTGCTACAACTTTCATCGCAGGATGGAATAAGGGGGCATGGAGGAAGCAAATTCCACTTTGCTCCATTTGCCGTTTCAACTGATCTGGATTGGAGGTGAATGTATACCCGAGGTATTCCATTACATTGGATGATCCACAAGCAGAACTCACCGCATAATTGCCATGCTTGACTACCTTTACGCCTGCTCCTGCTGTCACAAAAGAGGAGAGCGTAGAAATGTTAAAGGTATCCTTCCCGTCTCCACCTGTCCCACAAAGGTCTATCGGGTCAAAATCAGTCAAATCAATTGGAATGCTGAGTTCAAGTAAGGCTTCTCGGAACCCACTGAGCTCGTCCACGGTGATGCCTCGGAGCCGAAAGACGGCTAGAAAAGCTGCCACCTGATAAGGCTCAAATTGCCCAGCAGAGATTTCATGTAGAAGCCTTTGGGACTCCTCACGACTCAAGGTATTGTGGGCAAATAGGTATTCTAATGTCTCTTTCATCTTGCCTGGTGAATAAAGTTGTTGATCATGCGCTCCCCTTCAGTGGTCATAATGCTTTCTGGGTGGAACTGAACCCCATAAGCTGATTTTCCTTTGATGGAAAAGGCCATGATATCGCCTGCTTCATCCTCGGCAGTTACCTCTATCTGATCAGGCAGCGCTTCCTGGCTCACCTTCCACGAATGATAGCGGCCCGCAGTGAATTGTGGGGGGATCCCGTCAAAAATTTCAGAATCGTTTTTATGAAAAATGGGCGTGCTCACGCCATGATAGACCCTGTCCATATTTTCCAGGCGAGCCCCTTGCTGTTCGGCAATCCCTTGATGTCCCAGGCAGATGCCGAGCATCGGCCGCTTGCCAAGAAGGGCCGCAATAATCTGAGGCATATTGCCTGCTTCCGCTGGAATTCCAGGCCCTGGCGATAGGATGATCCGGTCAAATCGAGAAGCTTCTTCCGCCGTGATATGGTCATTCCTATGCACCTCGTGGCCTACACCGAGTTGCCGAAGGATATGTACCAGGTTATAGGTAAAGCTATCGTAGTTATCGAGTACCAAGACATTCATATGTTTTCAGCTTTTTGAATGGCGCTGCGCATGGCAGCTACTTTATTATCTACTTCTTCTAATTCGCCTTGTGGACTGCTTCCTACGACTACGCCAGCGCCAGCCTGATAAGTCAGGACATTATTTTTGCTCAAAACAGACCGAATGATAATGGCGTGGTTGACCGATCCGTCAAATCCAAAGAAGCCGATGGCTCCGCCATAAAAATTTCGCGGCCCTTGCTCATTGGCATCGATGATCTGCATGGCGCGGTATTTTGGGGCACCAGACAAGGTGCCTGCGGGAAATGTGTCTGCAAAAATCTGCAAGCCCGTGCGGCCTTCCATTACCTCGCCACTGACCTTACTGACCATATGGATCACGTGGGAGAAATACTGAATCTCGGCACACTCCTTTACCTCCACCTTGTCCGTATTTCTGGAGAGGTCATTCCTGGCCAGATCGACCAGCATAATATGCTCTGCATATTCTTTTGGATTTTCCTTCAACTTCACTGCCGCCTTTGCGTCACTTTCCGCATCTCCTGTCCTGCGCACCGTGCCTGCGATGGGGTCGATGAAGGCATGGCCATCACGCACCTGCAATTGGGATTCAGGCGAAGACCCAAAGATCTTAAAGTTGCCATAGTCAAAATAGAAGAGATAAGGGCTTGGATTTACATTGCGAAGGCTTCGGTATACGTTAAAATCATCCCCTTTGAATGGCTGTTGGAATTCCCTGGAAAGCACCACCTGAAACACATCTCCTCGCTTACAGTGTTGAATGCCTTTCTCGACGGTGGCCATGAATTCCTGAGGTGTACTGGTACTCGCTTCAACGCCTGTGGTACGGAAGGAGAATTGAGGGATTCGCTGAATGCCAATCAGTGCTTTGATGCGTTCGATATCGGGATCATCCTCTGGCAAGGGCTGGGTATTGTGCTTGACGATATAGAGCTCATTCTTGAAATGATCGATGGCGATCACAAAGCGAAATAGCTGATATTTCAAGTCTGGGTTGGCTTTGTTTTCGGCCTGCTTTTCAGCAAAATCTATGTCTTCAAAATACTGAGTGGATTCAAATGAGGAATAGCCAAATAAGCCACTTGTGTGGAAAGGCAAGGAATTAGGAACTGCTTCAAAGTGATTTAAAAAATCTTGAAATGCATGAAAGACAGCCTGTCCTTTTTCCTCACTACGCGTCTGCTGCGCTTCATAAGGGTAGTGGAATGAATAGTGATTTCCTGTAGCTTCGAATCCTGCAATTGGATCTAGACAGATGAAGCTCAGGCTGTCAGCCTTTGAATGATAATCAGAACTTTCTAGCAGCAAGCTATTCGGAAAGTGATCCCGCAGATTGAGGTAGATGCCTACTGGCGTCATCGTGTCTGCCAGGATGCATTCGGAAGTGGTATGGAGATAATGTTTTTTCATTTTTGAGCATAAAAAAAAGGCCTGCGAGAAGCAGGCCTTTTTCTATTGTTATGTACAAACGGTCAGTGCTTCTTTTCAAGATTGAAAGAAGTCCACCACCAGCTTGTATATGTATTTTGTCCTAACATGATGCCTCGAATGTACTAAAAAGTTTTTCAGACGGCCAAATAAAAAGGGGAATTATTTTTGTCGAGAGTATTCTAGAATCAATTCTCTTATTTCTGTAACAGGACTGTAATAGGCTGCTTATCAATAAGTTGCTGTGAGGTTTTTTGAATGTACTGAACAATGGTAACTACTTATTATTATTTTTCCCTCTCTACTGCCATACGCCAAATTCCTTTACCCTCCGATGTACCTTATCTATGACGACATTGCCATCATTGCCGCTCATATTTCCTGTGATGGAAAGGATAGACCCTCCATTAATTCTTGCTTTTTCATTCTTTTCCTCTAGTTCCTTTTCTCTCACAAATCCATTATAATGAAAAACAGGGATCGCTATTGTTTCAGTATTATCTACTATGTGACTTGGAGAGATATAGAAATGGTTATTCGCTAAATAAACTGTTAGCAGGCGAAAAGTCGATTGATCCATATACTTGAGCAATTCAGTGGAATCAGCCAAGGAAACGAATTCCCCTTTTGCTTTAATAAACTGGATGACATTCACATCATAGGGAAGCTCTTCGATTTCCTGTACCCATTTAGGGGCAGTGGTTTCTATAGGAGGAGTGAATTGATGCGCTTGTTTAGGAGTGTCAGCACACCCCCAAAAGAGTAATATAAAAGCTGTTATTCCGATCAGTGATTTTCCCATAATTGAAACTATACGACCGAAGCTAAAGCACTTCAAGGAAAATACCTGTATATGTCTTTCCGATGTAAGCATCGAGCAAAAATAAAGATGTCTTCCACTTCACCTAATGTGATTTCAATACCTTAAATACATCCTCTCGTGAAACAGGGTTGTTTTCTATCCCCTCTTTAATTGCTAGGCCCAGAGCATAATCTTCCATTGCTTCACGGACTACTTCGACCAATATATCGTTTCTCTCAGCTAGCAATTCTACAAGTGCTGCTTTGATAAGCTGTTTGAGTTGCTGATCTGGTAAGGAGAATTCCATGTCTTTATTTTTTATACAAGGTACATAATTTCAGGAAACTCTACTAAAGAATGAGAGGGGTACGCCTAAGGAATCTAAAGGCCCGAAAGAGCCTCCATATCCAAAGTTCATACAATTATACCTCAGACCTAGTGAATAACCTTTTTGGAAAAGAGAAAGAGTAGGCAGAATTTTGGATTATCAAAAACAAAAAACTTGCCTACTCAATTACACTTGAGCGACGCCCAAATGGAAGCACTAAA
>JAUIKF010000066.1 GCA_030430575.1 Bacteroidia bacterium
AGCCTCGAAGGACACCCTTGACAAGAACCTCATGCCAGCTAAGAAGAGGCCCAAGACTTCACCCAACCTGAAACCCTATCCACCTTAAACCCCACCAAAGGTGGTCCTAAAATTGGGGGTAGGCGCACACCTCTAACTAAGGTTAACTTATCCGTTGGGATTCCATTATTTCTGAGTGCATTATTAATATTATTTATAGGAGCTGATAGTATTTTAAAAAGAATTGGCAGTTCTGGATATATTGAACCTACCACGAGTTTTGATTGGAAAGATATTGATTTCTTATTTGGATTATTGATGGGGCTTATTCTCGCCACTACAAGCTTTTTATTTCAAAGATTAAAAGTATATTTATTCCCTAAAATTTTCATTGCCATTGGAAAACAAAAAAAAGAATATGCAAGAAAAAAGGTGATAAGACATATTGTATTTGGGGTGATGGGCCTTGGTATTTTAATCAACCTAATTTCAACTTGGATCTACAATATTTGAAAAAATCACATAACACGAGTCCGTAAATTTCTCTCTCCCTGTAATATCCCCTCCCCCCGTTGATACATACTGTTACAAAAACAGAAAAAATCAACCATGAAAGCCATTGTCTGCACCCAGTACGGCCCACCCTCAAACCTCCAGCTCCAAGAAGTCCCCAAACCATCGCCCAAGGCGAATGAAGTCCTCGTAAAAGTCCACGCCACGGCGGTGAATGACTATGAGTGGAGCTTTGTGCGGGGCAAACCCTATGTGTATCGCTTGATGTTTGGGCTGAGGAAGCCTAAAAACCCGATCCCTGGGATGGAGGTGGCGGGGACGGTAGAAGCATTGGGGGTGGATGCGACAAAGTTTTCCGTAGGAGATGCCGTGTATGGTGACTTGTCGGATCATGGCTTTGGCAGTTTTGCAGAGTATATCTGTGTAAAGGAAGAGGTGCTCACTTTGAAGCCCGAACGGATGACTTTTGAAGAGGCGACGGCCATTCCGCACGCTTCTATGCTAGCGGTGCAAGGCTTGATCGATATAGGGCAGATTCAGCAAAATCAGCGCATTTTGGTGAATGGGGCAGGCGGCGGCGTAGGCACTTTTGCCCTACAGATTGCGAAGCAATATGGGGCGGAAGTGACCGGGGTAGATACAGGTGAGAAGCTGCAAATGATGCTGGACCTCGGCTTTGACCACGTCATCGATTATAAGCAAACTGATTTTACCCGAACAGGTCAGCAATACGACCTGGTCCTCGATGCCAAGACCAATCGGTCTCCTTTCAGATACTTGCGCGCCTTGAAGCCGCAAGGCAAATACGTCACTGTGGGTGGACATTTAAGCCGTCTGTTTCAGGTACTTTTCTGGAAACCATGGATTTCCTGGTTCAGCCAAAAAAGCGTGCATATTTTAGCACTTAAAGCCAATAAGGACTTGGGCTATATCCACGAGCTGTTTGAAGCAGGGAAAATCAGGCCCGTCATCGATGGGCCATATCCTTTGGAAGAAGCGCCGCAGGCGATTCAGCGCTTTGGGGAGGGAAAGCATGGGGGGAAAGTGGTGATTGGAATAAATTCTGGACAAATCGCGTAGCTTGGACATCTAACAGATTGATTCAACTCTGTTAGATGCCGATGGCCTCAAAGACGTACCAGATTTTCTCCAATCTGGTACGTCTTCAGCCGCCATCTAACGATCATCATTCTCGCATTTTTGCCCAGCGTTTTCATGTTCATCTTAAAGACTTGGGAGTTATTATAAATGGAGAAATCTCACATAAAAATGGCGATTTCTCCATTTATACATTTTTATATTTGGAGAAATCTATTTATTCTTACCTAGATTTCTCCAAATATAAACTAAAAAATGGAACAACTGATAGGTAGAGAAACAGAAAAAGTCATCCTCAAAAAAGCCCTTCAAAGTAAAAGCGCTGAGATGGTATCGGTCATTGGCAGAAGGCGAGTGGGGAAGACATTCCTCATCAATCACACCTATAAAAAGCATCTTGTCTTCTCCATTTCTGGCACGCAAAATACCCCCCTAAAAGAACAGTTGGGCAATTTCGCTTACCTGCTAAATGAATATGCCCATGCTGACATTGCTTATAAAACCCCAAGCTCTTGGCAGGAAGCTTTTCAGATGCTGATTACTTATCTCAAAGGAAAGGTAGGCGCTTCAAAAAAGAAAGCGGTTGTGTTTTTTGATGAGTTGCCTTGGTTGGCTACGCCAAAATCTGGTTTTTTGAGAGGCTTCAGCTTTTTTTGGAATAATTGGGCCATGCATCAACATATCGTCATAGTGGTCTGTGGCTCAGCTGCCTCTTGGATGATACAAAAAGTCGTACATCATCGGGGCGGGCTTTATAATCGAATTACCCAACGTATTTTCCTAGATCCTTTCAATTTGGCGGAAACAGAAGCCTATCTGAGAAGCCGCAATATGCGCTTCGAAAAGTACCATATTGTCCAATTATATATGGCGATGGGAGGCATCCCACATTATCTGAAAGAAATCACTAAAGGAAAAAGTGCTACAGAAAACATTAACGAAATCTGTTTTTCAAAAGGGGGGTTATTAAGGGATGAATTTCTCAATTTATACCCTTCTCTTTTTGCCAATGCTGATAGACACATCAGCGTTATTCGTGCCTTAGCTAGCGTCAAACAAGGTATGACGCGTCAACAAATCTTAGCAACTGCCAACATCTCCGAAAGTGGTACAAGCCAAAGGGTTTTGCAAGAATTGGAACAATCAGGATTTATAGCCACCTATCGTCCTTATAAGAAGAAAAAGAAGGAAAAACTATATCGACTGGTGGATGAATACTCGCTGTTTTATTTACAATTTATTGAACCTAACGACTTTGAAGGAGCAGATACTTGGAATTTACTTAGTCAAACGCCAGCCATTAAAGCTTGGAGCGGTTATGCTTTTGAAAGCATATGTCTGAAACATCTTCCTCAAATCAAACAAGCGTTGAAGATTGCTGGCATTCAAAGTGTGCCTTCCTCATTTGTTAAAAAGGGAACAAAACATGAACAAGGCGCCCAAATTGACTTATTGCTAGACAGAAGCGACCAAGTCATCAATATTTTTGAAATAAAATTCAGCAACCAAATATTCAGTATTTCTAAGACTTATTTTGAAAATTTGAGCCAAAAATTGACGGTTTTTAAAACGACTACAAAAACCAAGAAGCAATTATTTCTGGTTTTTATCAGCACGTTTGGGGTAAAGGAAAATGAATACAGTAGTGGAATCGTTTCTCGCTCCCTGACTTTGGCGGACTTGTTCACCATGGCTTAGCGCCCTGAAATTAGGTTTTTGACCCTAACAACGAAGTTGTCATTTCGACCATCGGGAGAAATCCAACACTTTCTTTTGTTTTGGCTTGACATCATGGGTTCCACACGCTTTGCCTAAGCTGCTAGACGATATTGTTAGATTTCTCCCTGCGGTCGAAATGACAGCTACGCTGCTATAATTATAAATGTGAATTGTAGATATTCTCCTAAGTTTACTTTTCACCCAATAATCTCCCGCTTCACCTTCGCAGGCAATTTCCCAAATACCAAGTCATAAGACTGTTGAATCAGCTGCGTCCATTCCGCTTTCCCCATCCGGCTAATATCGTCGATTTGCACCCATTTATACCGCGCCATATAAGGTGCGGGGATAAAGCCTTCCCGCTCACAGAGCGCTTCGAAGGCTTCAGGCATCGCCTTGAAGGAGGCAGAATGTGGCACCTTGTCCGGTGAGGTAATGAGGTACATCTTGCTACCTACGTTGAAGCACAAATGGTCTTCCCATTTGATGTCTTCCGTGGTGCCTGGGAGTTGTTGGCAAATGGTTTGAAGGTCTTCTATGTGCATGGAAATGATTAATTGAATTGATTGATTATTAATTGGGGTTCTTCGAGTCCTTTAGTGGAAGACAAAGAATAAGCCACGGATTACACGGATTTTCACGGATTCTTTTCTTGCACTTGAGTTTCAATTTGAATTTGCACTTTTCTTCTTCTAATGAGCCATTTTCACCCGATACATCCTTTCCCCCGCCACAAATACCAGTACATAATTGCCTGAAGGTAGGTTAGCAGGAATATCGAGGCGGATGTTGGATGTTAAAAAAGGCCCTTCCCATGAAATCACCGTACGCCCCAAGGCATCCATCAAACGAATGTCCGATACAGTTGTCAGATCGGCATAAGCATCCAGATGGATGATCTGCTCAAAAGGATTGGGATACACCTCAAAAACGCCTTCCACCGCGCTTCCCTTTTCCCAGTCCTCCTCCCCTATTCCCAAAGGAATTTCCCATTCATAGGCCCCAATGTCTGGGGCAGAACCAACTGGACGGCTAACGCCTCGCTGATCTGTGACGAGAGATGACATGCCTGCGTCGATGGCTGGGCTGAGTGGCAGGAGGGCCACCGTATTTGTAGGGCCGCCGTAGGCAGCGTAGGGGCCAATTCCCGCGGTCTGAGGCGCACCTGCATTCCCAAGCAAATCACCCGTAGTTGCTACCATTTCTCCCCCCGTAGAATCACTCACTAAATTGTACCCAAGGGAAATAATGGCCCCACTGGTGCCCAACGAGAGTTCCTCCTCGCTCGAACCTGTATTCCCTGTAAATAGGCAATTGGACAAGCGAGCCGTATCACTTGGCACACGCAGGCCGCCCCCTAGGCTCCCCGATTGGTTATCGACCAGGGTACAATGGGTGAGTTGAATAGTTGCAATGCTGCTAACGCCTCCCCCACGATTGCCTGCCAGGTTTTCGACGAGGGTGGCATTGGTGAGGTGTACTTGTCCATCTGACAAACGCATGCCACCGCCATTGCCTACGGCCGTGTTCTGATAAAAGCTAGAAGCATTGACTACCGTACTAGGTCCTAAGGTATGTATCCCTCCTCCGTCATCATTGGCAGTATTTCTGTCAAATGTGGTGTTGTACACCTCAAGGGTCGCGGTATCGCTACAAGCTATGCCTCCCCCGTCGTCTCCCGACTCGTTGTCATACAAGCGGCAATCCTCCACTGTGAGGACTCCTTCATTCATAATCGCTCCCCCGTCACGTCGGGAATTTGTCTTCCCTGCCATCAGGTGCAATTTTTTGAGGTAGATTCGCTGTAAAGGGGCCATCCCAAAAGCGCGGCTATTGTTGTTCGCATGGATAACTGCGGGCGTACTACCTCCTTCGATCACAAGGTCGTGACATAGGCAAAGTTCCCTGTCTTGAGAGAGCTGTAAGGTATCTCCAGCCAGCAGGCCGTCAAGTCGCACCGTATCGCCCGCTCGTGAGCGGTCAATGGCATCTCTCAGGCTGCCTGCACCTCCATCTGTCAGAATCGTCACCCCTGCAGCCCGCGGCGGTGGAGCGGTATAAAACGTATCGATAAATCGATCAATAGCGCATGACAAGCTGCGCGCAAAGCGCTCGCGGTGAGCACGAGAATCGCGAACCCCATCATAATTGCACTCGATCTGAAGGCCGCTGATGCGGCCAGAGTCGCGGGACGCGTGGCGTCTGGTATTATAGCCGCCTATGAAATAGGGTTCACCTACCATGGGAGCGGTATCGCTAGGGGAAGGAACAGCAGGATAGCCATATTCCTCCAATAATCCTCCCATACTGCTAGGGCCTCTGAGCAAATCAGAAAACGACACCTTGGAGGCCAAAGAGTCCGCCAACTCATGCAAGGAAGATTCATCAGCCATATTGTCCAAGGCGGCGTCAGAGAGCCTGAGTTCTATGCTAGTCAGCAGATACCCCAGTTCCAATCGCTGGATGCTGTGTCCATGGGCATGCAGATCTATGTAAAATCCGCGCGGATAGTGGGCCTCAACAGTGTCTCGCGCAGTTTGGATAAAGGCGTGGAATTCATGCCAGGCTTGCTCTGCTTCGGGATTGCCTTGGGCAGCTTCAACGATCTCTCGATTAGGATCGAGCTTTTTCCGACCCAGCTGGGAGATGATGATATGGGCCCGCCTGCCAAACTGCTGATATATAGCAGAATCTAACTCCTGCGCAATCTCCAGAGTATAGAGGTCACGCCCTGTAACACAATTGGCGCAGGTGCGGTCGGGGATGCTTGCTGGCTCTAGGTAGCCTCCGTGAGGGGCGGAGATGATAATGGGCAGATCGCCCGCTCGGTATTCGACGTAGTTGTTTGTGCCCCAATAGACTTGACCTGGGGTGTAGGTCTGGGCGAGGGTGGATACTGTCCAAAAAGAAAATAGGAGGAGTAAGGAAATGGGGAATCGTTTCATAATCCTAAGGTAAACAATATCTCGCAGGGCTAAACTTAGCTGGCTAGAAACAATTGTATTTTTAGCCATTTTTGACAAGTTTTAGGAAACGGATGATTTTGCCCCATTCATTCTTCAGTCTTTTAGATAGACTTTATTACCCTGAAATCGGAATCCCATGCAAACAACCATTCACATAACCCAAGGGCAAAATATCATCAAGCTGCTATTTGATGATTTTGCGAGCTGTCTGGTAGTGAAAGAAGCTTTGTCGGTCAATTGGCCTGATTGTGAGGGAAGTGTGGGAGAGTATTACGCGATTTCTGATTATCCGAGTGAAGATAGACACAGGCTGACAAACGCATTAAATGATGAACTGAGTCAAGGTTCAGAAGCGCAAATAATTACATCGCTTCGTCCTTTTTTAACCCTTTTTTCCAATGGAGAATACAGAATTGGCTTCCTAACGCTACGCCTAGGAAAATCCTGGTTTCATAAACAGACTGATGTAATCTATCCTGATGACACCCCAAAAGATGAAAAATTTTCTGGCTGGTTTTTTCCCACTGATCATGGCACATCAAATTATTTTTATACCATCCCTACTCAAGCACTTATCCCCCAAAGGATCGAATATTATATTGCCCTAATCAAACAGGGCAGCAGGCCTAAAATTCTGGTGTATGATGTTCAAAATCTAGATTCTGGTGAAGTCAGCGCCTCTTTTATTCTGGATGGGCATCATAAACTAGAAGCCTATCTTTCTTTAAAGATGGAAGTTCCAGCCGTTTTCATCCATCAAAAAGTAACTGGTCAAAATGCTACTGGCGAACTATTAAAGTTAGCCCATCCCATGTTGAAGGATCACGAGTTCAGGCATCTTTTTGTGCATAATGACGAAAATACCTCATCCATTGACTTTGTTGCTGATGACTTGCTAACAGGATTGTTAGACGAGCTGCTCATTTCGGGAAAAGGGCTATCTGTGGGAATTGTTGAACTATTTATCCAAAAAGCCAATTCCTCAAACGAGCGTGACAAGGCTTGGCTAAATGATCGTTTAGAAAAACTCGCCAAAAATGAATTCATTGGTAAAGGGCTGCACTTGAGCTATAAAGGATTTGATGACAAAGGCAATCATTTATATTGGTTCTCTATGGAAATAAAAAGTAGGAAAGGGTTAAATCGTTGGATAAAAAACCTTAGGAAAGAATTAGTATGAAAAGACTTCTAGCCTTATGTATCCTCGCCCTCACCCTCCACTCCGCCTTCGGCGCAGTCCCCTACACCGTCGGCGACACTCTCTACATCTGGGCCAAGTCTGGCCTCAACATCCGCTCCGCCCCCAGCATCAAAGGCCAGAAACTTGAGAGATTTGTCATTGATAGCTATTTGCTGAAGTAGGCAACCCTTTTTGATTGATTTGCTTCTTATCCTTGAGTATGCTCAAATCAATCTTCTTGAACCCTCATCAGCAGCGTATCCGCGCTTTTTGGCGGCTGATCATCTTTTTCCTGATCATCGCCGTCATCGCCAATCCGCTTGTGCTTTTATTGGATGCGACCGACAATCCCTTATTGGAGAAATCATTCGAAAATCTGCTCGTAGCGATTGCCTTTTTTGTGGCGATTTGGATAAATGCCAAATACATTGACCGCCGCCCATGGAAGGACTTTGGCCTTCAGGTTTCCGCCACTTGGTGGCGAGATCTGGGGATAGGCTTTGCCATTGGTGGAGTGATCATGTCGCTCTTCTTCTTGGTCGCTTATGCTATGGGATGGATAGCCATTCGGGGCGTTATGTCTACGGAAATCGCAGCGCCATTTGCGCTGGTGTTTCTAGGGCAAGTCTGTCGATACGCCGCAGGCAGTTTTTTCGAAGAAGTAATGTCGCGAAGCTATCTCTTGCGGATCATCGCAGAGGGACTTGCGGGTGCCAAAGTGACACGAAAACAAGCCCTGATGATCAGTTGGCTCCTTACTTCTCTCCTATTTGGCGCCTTGCACCTAGTGAATCCCAACGCCACGATATGGGGGGCGCTCAATGTCAGCCTCCTCGGCATGCTCTTTGGCCTGAGCATGGTGTACACAGGAAGACTTGCTTTGTCTATCGGCCTTCACATGGCCTGGAATATCTTCCAGAACAATATCTTTGGGTTACCTAATAGCGGAAAACCTGCCGTTGCGGCTTGGTTGATTACAGAAAACACAGGCCCTGCCATGTGGACGGGAGGCGAATTTGGGCCTGAGGGCGGATTGCTAGCGCTTGGGGCGATTATTTTGGGGATGCTGCTTGTCTGGGGATGGTTGAGGTATTTGTATAAAAAACCTACCTTAGTACTTGAGCTTTCCGATCCCCCTGAGGACAGCGGCAACATGTAAGAACCACAGGCCAAATGAAAATTATCCCCTCCGTTTTTCTCCTAGCCCTCACATTATGGTATGTTCCTAGCTTCTCCCAATGTCCCGTTGCCCTGGCAGACTCCAGTTTCGAAAACGGAACCCTCGCCTACGGCGGCACGCCCGATCTCATCGGCCGCTGGTACACAGATGACGGAGTGTTACTCGAATCCAGAAATGCCTACCACGGAGATACGATGGCTTGCAGCAATGGCGGCGGCGCCTATCAATTCTTTAAAGTGGATTCTCAATCGAAATCATCGATTTGCAAGGCCGAGTTATTTCGCACTGGGAAGCGGATATTGGGACAAATGAGTGGGGAGAAAATTTGCTAGCTGCGCCTTACATATTGCGCATCACATCGGCAGGGCAGGTGTGGGTGGTAAAGGTGATGAAATACTGATTATGAACGAACAAGCACAACGTTTCCAAGCCCACATCCGCTTACGCCCCGCCATGTATCTGGGAAAAGTTGAGTTGAAAGGGTTTGTGGAATTATTACTACAAATATTATCTGGAACCATATCCAAAACCCAAGCATCTCAAATCACCTTTAACTTTCATGATAAAAATAAGGGAAGATTAACCATTGGAAATATTAGGAAAGAAATGATCGATAATTGGGCTGTTTTTCATGATGAAGATCCTACCCTCCCATTGTTCATGGAGCCATTAGTCTTAAATTCCTTGAGCCAGTATTTTCACATGATTTTCTATGATAAAAAGAGGAAGGAAATATTGGCACAGCGATTTGAAAAAGGAGAATTAGCAGAAGGAAAAATTGAAGATAAACCCTTAGCCTGTCATTCAATAGTCATTGACTTTCAGTTAGATGAGGAAATATGGGGGGATAATTTTGCATGGGATGAAAATTATATCACCCATAGATTCCGTGAATTTGCCTACCTACATAAAGAAGCCAGATTCACCCTCAACTACCTACATGCCCACGAACCTTGTCATATAACCTATCATTTCAACAATGGCTTAAAAGATAGACTTGATATCGAGAAATTTAATGGCCTGGGAGGGGCCTATTTCGAAACAGCTTTTGATAAACAAATGAATGGCTTTTCCCTTGAAATGGCATTCGCCTTTAGAGAATACACGGTTGACAAATCATTCCTTGAATCCTATGTTAACGACCATTACACTCATGAAAATGGAACCCATGTAGATGGGCTATTAAAAGGCTTGACCTACGGGGTCATGAAATATTTCCAAAAGCATCAACTCACCGAGACTTACAAAATCTCTGAAAAAGGTATCCGAGAATCGCTCATTGCTATCCTACATATTCGCATGACAGCCCCTAATTTTAGTGGGTGCGTGAGAAATAAATTGGCCAATCCAGAAATCATACAGCCAATTGCAGATTATGTAGCAGGATTGCTTTTTGAGAAGATGGAGGCAGATGAAGTTGCTACCGAAAAGTTGATCAGGAAGTTTGAAATGTAATACTAATAAATCTAAATCATGAAATTACTCCTTTTAGCCATAAGTTTTTCAACTGCATTAGGTTGTCTAGTACAAACTGAAATTGCCAAAAAAGCTGATGAAGACCATCAGAGTTTTAACCTAACTTATCTGTATGCTGGTTTAGGATCTGGAATGGGAACTATACAACCTGTTTTTCGCGTAAAGGGGCCCCAATTCGTTTATACCCTCGAACAGAATAGTTTTTATGGCAAAAAAACGGTTAAACCTGATACGATACACACAGGAAAATTTTCTCATCAATCCATCAAAATGATCCTTGATATTATCAAGCCGATAGAAGACACATTGATTTATAAATTAAACCCTAATGTCATGAGCGGAGGAATACACGAAATTGGCATAACGAACGATTCAAAAAAACTTACTTTTAGGCTCCATAATGCACCTGATTCTACTGCAAAAAAGATTGTCGATATATTGAATGTCTATATCCCCGA
Source organism: Bacteroidia bacterium (assembly GCA_030430575.1). Taxonomy (GTDB): domain Bacteria; phylum Bacteroidota; class Bacteroidia; order J057; family J057; genus JAUIGE01. Next base: position 10,570 of record JAUIKF010000066.1, read on the forward strand.
TGGAGAAAGAAAATTATGGCTTTTTCCCTTTTAAAATCTATCAATCTTTAATCTCATACCTTACCTCATGCGCCTCCCATGCCTCCGGCAGGTCCATGCGTGAAATAAAATTTCGGATCACCTTTTCACTCACCACCGCCTCGCGCTGGCGGTTTTGGGCGAAGACCGTGGCGTACGGCGGTTCCAGATAGACGATGCGCACACGCGCCTTATAAGTCATCGCCAGGTCGAGGAGCTGTCGCCTGCGGCTCCGTATGATATTGGTGGCGTTCCACACAAAGTCCGTCTGACTGCGCAGGTACTCCTTGGCGCGCTCTTTGGCGAGTTGCAGGACACGGCCCTGGTTGTCGCGTGGTTTGACGCCTAGCTCTTTGCGAATGGCGTCGAGAGAGATCACAGGGAGGTCAGGACAGTTTTGCTGAATCCAATGGTCTTTGCCCGCGCCTGGCACCCCCACCATCATCGTGACGTTCAGCAGGCTATCGTCAAACGGCTCGTAGCTGGGATGCGCATCGTCTTTGTAGAAATAATGAAATCGAGCCAAATCAGAGGGAAAAGCAAAGGGTTGCTGGTAGCAATTGCGTTCTTGGCAATATTCACGGAAGTAATCGATCCGATCCAATAAGCCTTGCTGGTCTTCACAGATCCGCCCCCGCACATCTGCCTCCGCCAGCAGGGCCAAATGGTCCATTCGCACATGCTGGCTAGCGCGCAGCACCATTTTCTCTCCATCCCTTTTGTCCCAAAGTACCAGCGGCAGTCCATGAAATCTCACCAACTTGGCAATCCGCTCACGCTGGGCAAAGGAAGTGAAGGCAGCCATGGCTTCCCACATATACTGCCGCGCCATGCGTTCGCCTTTCACCGAGTGATTGCGGGAAGTGACACGTCCGTCGGGCTGCACCTCGGTACAAGCAGGCTTCGCCATGTCATGCATCAGTGCCGCCCAGAAGAGTTCCTCTCTGGCTTCAGAAGCCAGTTCCCGCCACGCAGGAAGCTCAGTCAACGCCTCCAGTACCATACGCGTATGAATCCACACATCGCCTTCGGCGTGGTATATCGGGTCTTGCGGGACGCCTTTTAGCGTCTGCACCCAATCGTAGGCTGCATTGATTTCATCCCAGTTGAGGGAAAATGAGGGGGAAAGCGGGACGAGAGGTAGCATATACCCTCAAAAATAGTTTTTTTTTACAGCAAAGCTGTCATTTCGACCAAAGGGAGAAATCTAACTATCCGGTCTAATAGTCCATTCGAAGCATGTTGACCAAGTGTAGATAACCAGCATAAAAGGGAGTTTTAGATTTCTCCTCCCTTCGCAAAGCCTCCAGTCGTCGAAATGACAGGCATGCTGTAGGAGCAAGAATATGACTCCTTGACAAGATGGATAGCAAATTAACCATTTACCCTTAACAATTAACCATTATCTCTCCCTCAGCTTCTCCCGATACTTCTTCACCTTCTCAGGCGACACCCGATCCAGGATAAATTCTTGATGTTTATCAATGTCCAATCCCGCCTTTTCATAGGACTTCAAAAAATCTGCGCTGATATAGCTATGGACAAATTTCTTATACTTTTCCAACGAATATCCCGCATCCAAATACCCTTTCAAGAATTCAGGATTCATATGACTGTGGATATACGACTTGTGTTTTTCAAAGTCTAATCCTAGCGCCTTATACTTGCTCAACAGCTCAGGACTGACATGGCTATGAATGAAGTTCTTATGTTTTTCGAAATCAAAGCCAGCAGCCTTATATTTCTTCAGTAATTCAGGACTGACATGACTGTGGATGAAGTTTTTAGTTTCTTCAAAATCAAAACCGGCAGCCTTATATTTCTTCAATAATTCGGGACTGACATGACTGTGAATGAAGTTTTTGGTTTCCTCGAAATCAAAGCCTGCGGCCTTGTACTTGCTCAGCAGCTCAGGACTGACATGACTGTGAATGAAATTCTTGTGCTGTTCAAAATCGAAGCCAGCAGCCTTATACTTACTCAGCAGTTCAGGACTGACATGACTGTGAATGAAGTTTTTGGTTTCCTCAAAATCAAAACCGGCAGCCTTGTACTTCTTCAGTAACTCCGGACTCACATGGCTGTGAATGAAATTTTTATGCTCCTCGAAATCAAGGCCTGCGGCTTGATATCCTTTCAAAATATCTGGATTCACATGGCTATGGATGAAATTCTTATTTGCTTCCAAATCAAAGCCTGCGGCTTTGTATTTGCTCAGCAATTCGGGGTTGACATGGCTGTGGATGAAGTTCTTATGCTCTTCCAAATCAAAGCCTGCGGCTTTATATTTCTTCAGCAATTCAGGATTCACATGGCTGTGAATGAAGTTCTTATGTTTCTCAAAGTCTAACCCCGCAGCTTTATATTTACTCAGCAACTTGGGGCTCACATGGCTTCGCACAAAATTTAGATGGTCTTCAACCGCAAAGCCTTCGGCTAAATAATCTTTTACCAAATCGGCTTTCACGCCCTCAGGAAGCAAGATTCTTAACGTCTGAGGCGGCAAGTCCAGGGCAGAGAGTGCGACCATATTTTGCACATATGCCTCTTGGTCATCTACAAAAAAGAGCCTGAACATCAGCTCTTCGGAGATTTCCTTCACGCCTTTGCGCGTCAACTGCTGGCGATAGGTGGCACTTTCCAAAAACTCAAAAGTCCCTTCCCCTTTATTCCCTACAAATGCGCCCGACATCACTAATTCCCCTGCTTGTTTTTTCAAGGAAAAAGTAGATTCACGGGTAAAATTTCGGGGACTAAATTCGTCCAGTGCATAACAGCGGTGGCTGATCCAATTCCAGTCTTTCTCTGACAGGGAGCGGATCACTCGAAGACACATCTCGCCTTCTTTCTGAATGCCTTCCCACGTGCCTGAGATACCGTCTGCAGCCAACAATTGGGGCGGCATAGCATCTGTCAAAGGGGATTCTGGCATATTTTCTTGAGGAATAAGATCAACATCTTGCGCAAGTTCTTCAGGCAGGGTTATCTCTGTTTGCGCCATCAGTATGGGGCTAGGTTCAATATCAGAGACGGGAAAGGCTGTCAGAGCTGGGACGATAGCCTTTGCGTTGAATAGGGGAATAGAAAGGGCAAGTAGGGTAATTAGGAAGAAATATTTCCATCCAGCAAATAGGGAGGATTTTTTAGTCTGCATCATGAGAATTCTTTTTTTGAGCAATGATTGGTTGTAATTAGCTACAAGCGAATAAGCGTACTTCGGCGCAGCGACCTGTAGGAGGCTCATTTGGTAAGCCGTCAGGTCGGTGCCACGCTGGACCATGAGGTCATCGGTCAGGTACTCGAGATTTTGCCGCAGGGCCTTGCGATAAGCCCAGGCAAAGGGATTGAACCACAGCACGATCAGCAGCAGCTCCGCCAGCAAAATGTCCAAGCTATGCCATTGGTCGGCATGGATCTTTTCGTGGGACAGAATTTGGCGGAAAGTTGACAAATCAAGCGGAGCAGAATTGATGAAGATATAGCGAAAAAAAGAATAGGAAGCCTTTTCGTCAGCAGGTTCCAGCAAAATATACTTCCCCTCACGCGTCCGTGGGAGCAAGCGTATCTGCCGAAACAGAGAAGCCATCTGGCGTAGCAAGCGCATCGCAAAGAAGGCCACGCCGAGCAAGTACAATGCAAGCAGTGCCTGCGGGGTATAGTCTTTGGCCACTTGCCAAAAAGAGATAGCAGGCGTAGCCTCAGTAGCTGTCCTATCGGCAGCGTTGAGGGAAGTCACCGGCGGTTCGGAGGTCATATAGACTTCCTCCTCAGTAAATGACTGAATATCAGGCGTATAAGCAAACCCCACATCCAACACAGGCGCAGCCTTTTCTTCAACCTGTGGAGCCTCCAAAAGCGCAGAAACCGAATACTCGGCCGGCACCAAAAACGTGGGCAGCACAAAGGCCAAGCCCATTGCCCCCAACAACACCCATCGGTTCCATCTATAATGGGTTTCCTTTTCCAATACCCCTTTATAAAAGACCACCACCAAGGTGATCAGCACAGCTACATGAAGGATATATGGCATCATGACTTATTTTTTTTGATCAACTCAATGATTTCTTTCAACTCTGCTTCGTCGATATTCTCCTCCTCCGCAAAAAAGGCCACCAGGTTCTTGGGCGAATTATTGAAATACTGCTTCACAAAGTCGCCTAAGGCCTGTTTCTGGTACTTCTTTTTGGAAATCAAAGGATAATATCGGTGGGCATTTCCAAAAGTCTCGTGGGCTACAAAGCCCTTTTTCTGCAAGATCTTAATGATCGTCGCCACCGTGTTATAGTGCAAGTCATCCGCCGACAACTCCTCCGTGATCTCCTTGATAAAGGCTTTTTTCAAGCGCCAAAGCGCCTGCATGATTTGCTCTTCTCTTTTTGCTAGTTTCTGCATCTTTTTGATTTGTAAACGCAAGGTACTACTAATTTATTCGGAGATCAACTAATTTTTTCGGATTTCTACTAATTTATTGGTAGAAAAGCCCAAATGACTCCCCCAATACCTAACAGATTTTCCTCAATCTGTTAGGTATTCAAGCCCACAAAAACGATTAGCAGAGCTATTTTCTCCCTGAATTAGATGTGCTGATTTACCACGCACGTAGCACAGAGGCGTAACAGATTGAAGAAAATCTGTTACGCCTCATCAAACGCTAAACCCAAAACTCAAAACCTTCCCCTACCTCGCCAAATACATATTCCTTTCATTATACGCCTTGACAAAAAACGGGTCTTGCAGGTCTTTGATAAAGTAGATCATTTCGCCCGTAGACTTCATCTCTGGGCCTAGTTCCTTATTGACATCTGGGAATTTGTCGAAGGAGAAGACAGGCACTTTGATGGCGTAACCTTGGAGTTTGGGTTTGAAGGTAAAGTCCTTGAGCTTGTGGGTTCCAAGCATCACTTTGGTGGCGTAATTCACATAGGGGATGTGGTGGGCCTTGGCGATAAATGGCACCGTTCGCGAAGCGCGTGGGTTGGCTTCGATGACATAAACTTCTTCATCTTTGATCGCAAATTGGATGTTGATCAATCCCTTGATATTCATCGCTAGCGCGAGTTTGCGCGTGTAGGCTTCCATTTTACCTACGACCTCATCACTCAAATCGAAGGTCGGCAATACCGCCGTGGAGTCGCCAGAGTGGATTCCCGCAGGCTCGATATGCTCCATCATCCCGATGATTTGCACATCTTCGCCATCACAGATGGCGTCTGCCTCTGTCTCGATCCCTTGATCGAGGAAGTGGTCGATCAATACTTTATTACCTGGAACGAGGTTCAGGATTTTGATGACGTGCTTGGTGAGTTCGTCATCGTTGATGACGATACGCATGTTCTGGCCACCAAGGACATAAGATGGGCGTACGAGAACGGGATAGCCTACTTCTTTGGCGATGGCAATGGCCTCTTCGGCATTTTCGGCAATGCCAAAGCGCGGATAGGGTATGTCCAGGTCGCGCAGCAGATTGGAAAAGCGTCCGCGATCTTCGGCCATGTCCAGCATGTCATAAGACGTCCCCAAAATCGGGATTCCGTAGCGGTCCAGCTTTTCTGCCAGTTTGAGGGCCGTCTGCCCACCTAGCTGCACGATGACGCCTTCGGGCTTCTCATGCTCGATGATGTCGTAGATATGCTCCCAGAAGACAGGCTCGAAGTAGAGCTTGTCGGATATGTTAAAGTCAGTAGAGACCGTCTCGGGATTGCAATTAATCATGACTGTCTCGAAGTCTTCCTCCTTGGCTGCCAGCACGCCGTGCACGCAGCAGTAGTCAAATTCGATCCCTTGACCGATCCGGTTCGGTCCTGCCCCAAAAATGACCACCTTTTTGCGATCACTGGTGATGCTCTCGTTCTCTTCGTCGAAGGTTGAGTAGTAATAAGGCGTCTCTGCCTTAAACTCTGCTGCGCAGGTATCCACCAATTTGTATACTCGATTGATTTTCAGGGCTTTGCGTCGTTTATACACATCACTCTCCAAGCACCTCAAGAGGTGGGCGATCTGACGGTCGGCATAGCCGTTTTTCTTCGCTTCCAGCATCAAATCCTTGGGAATGTCCTTGATCGTACAGCGAGACATTTCTTTTTCGAGGGCCACGAGGTACTCGATTTCGCGGAGGTACCAAGGGTCTATTTTGGTGGCTTCGAAGATGGCACTCAGCGGTACACCAAGGTGCATGGCATCTTTGACATGGAAGATGCGGTCCCAAGAGGGATTGCGCAGGCTGTCCATAATTTTGCTGAGGTCGGTCAGCTCTTTGCCATCAGCGCCCATGCCATTGCGGCGTATCTCTAGCGACTGCGCAGCTTTTTGTAGCGCCTCATTGAAGGAACGGCCGATGCCCATCACCTCCCCTACGGCCTTCATCTGAAGGCCGAGTTGCTGATCCGAGCCATAGAATTTGTCAAAATTCCAGCGAGGGATTTTGACGATGACGTAGTCGAGGGTAGGCTCAAAGAAGGCGGAGGTGTTTTTAGTAATCTGGTTGGGGAGTTCATCCAGGTTATAGCCTACGGCCAGTTTAGCGGCGATTCGGGCGATGGGATAGCCTGTGGCTTTGGAAGCCAAAGCGGAGGAGCGCGATACGCGTGGATTGATCTCAATCACGATCATTCGCCCCGTTACGGGATCAATGGAGAACTGCACATTACAGCCTCCTGCAAACTCTCCCAACGCATCCATCACACGAAAAGCGGTATCTCGCATGAGTTGCATCTCGGTATCTGGCAAGGTCATGGCAGGCGCCACGGTGATGGAATCTCCTGTGTGAATGCCCGTCGGATCGAGGTTCTCGACCGAGCAGATGACAATTTTATTTCCAGCCCCATCTCGCATGACTTCCAACTCGTATTCTTTCCACCCAAAGATACTCTCTTCAATCAGCACCTGATGCACAGGGCTGGCGTTGAGGCCCCGTTTGAGCAGTTGATCATAGTCTTTCTCTTCCTGGACAAATGCGCCCCCTGTGCCGCCCAAGGTATAGGACGGGCGAATCACCAGCGGAAAACCAATCCGCTGGGCGATCTCTTTTCCTTTCAAATAGGAATTGGCGATTTGTGATTTTGGGACGTCGATGCCCATCTCTTCCATCAACGCGCGGAACAGTTCGCGGTCCTCTGCCTTGTCGATGGCATCGATATTGGCACCGATGATTTTTACCCCATATTTTTCCCAAATACCTGCTTTTTGGCACTCTACGGCCAGGTTGAGGGCTGTCTGACCTCCCATAGTAGGTAGGACAGCATCGATCTTCTGCTTTTCCAGTATATGGACAATAGAAGCTGGTTCCAAAGGCAGCAGGTAGATGTCATCCGCTGTGACGGGATCCGTCATGATGGTGGCGGGATTGGAGTTGATGAGGGCCACGCGGATGCCTTCTTCCTTCAACGCAAGCGATGCCTGCGAACCAGAATAGTCAAATTCACAGGCCTGGCCGATGATGATCGGTCCACTTCCAATAATCAGAACGGATTTGATGCTAGGATCTAAAGGCATATAAGAGAATTGTCAATGGTGAATGGTTAATGGTCAATAGGAGTAATTTTGAATTTTGAATTTTAAATTTTGAATAGGGCATAACTTTCATTCAAAATTCACCATTCAATCATTCAAAATTAATTACACTTCCCAGTAAATTGGCGCAAAGTTAAGGGAAATTGTGGAAGTGGAAAATCTTAGGGATTTATCTACATCCCAAGCGCTTAATTCAGTTCCCATTTTTTGCACTTTTTCACAAAAATTACCGTTATTGCAAAAAACTCTAAGTGTCTGACTATGAAACTCTTTAGCCAAATGACTTACACCAAAGCTTTTATACTTTTCCTCTCCCTTGGCATAGGCATTTCTTCCTATGCACAAGTCAGCCTTCAGATCACTGAAGAATCTCCCGTGACAGCACGCGCTGTTGGAGACAAGATTCACATTGTGACCAAAGGCGAAACGCTCTACGGCATTTCCCAAAAATACCATGTGACGGTAAACAACATCATTGCTGCCAATAGCCTTGGCAATAGCAATATCCAGCCGGGCCAACGCTTGCTGATCAGCAAGGCGGATATGCCTGCCCAGACCAGTCGGTCGCTAGGGGGAAATGCAACGGCCCGAAGAGCTTCTGCTGCAGGTACGGTGACAAAGGAAAAACCTGTGTATTATACCGTTCAGCGTGGGGATGACATTTTCTCTATCTCTGATACCAAAGAAGTCACCGTCAAGCAACTAGAAGTGTGGAATCCTACTGCAAGGTTCCAACCTGGGGAGCGCGTCATCGTCGGGAAGACCTATGAAGAGGTGTCCGTCGCTCAACCAGCGACGAACGCACGTATGGCCCAGCGCTCGCGGGGGCTGGAGGATTTAAGCACGCCAGCGACTACTGGCAACATTTCAGCGCCTATCGTTTCTTCTTCTGTTCCTGCTGCTAGTGCCCAGCCACAGCTGAAGCCTAAAGCCGTACATCGGACGACTTCGACTGACGGCAAAACGTATGAGTTGCCTGCTTTTAATGTATTTGGGCAGGTAGCCCAGCAAATGCGCTATGGAGAAGTCCTCGATGAGCGTATCCAGAGTACGCGCTTCTATGCATACCATAAGACATTGCCTTTGAACACAAAGGTGAACCTCTTAATGCCCGATAATGGCGGCTTCATAGAGGTGGAAATCGTGGGGCGCCTCGCCAATAACAGCACTGCTGATATTGCCCTTTCGCCTGCTTGTGTTCGAGTTTTGAATGGGGCGAAGGCAGATGGCGTGGTGACGATTACGTATAATTAATTATTGATAATTGATTAATCTTAGGTTGTTCAACCTATAAGTAATAAAGCCTTTCTTATAGGGGCTGGATTACGCAAAAGCCAACGCACCATCTGGAAATCCAGCCCAGCGCATAAAAGATGCGCAAATAGTGCGTTTTTAACGTGCTGTCGTGGATTTCGGCTTGTGCGGTCCCTGAGCGTTCGACTGAGCTCACGCCGAAGTCCTGTCGAAGGGGGCTTGTGGGTAATCCGCGACTGTGTCATAAAAAAGGCTATACTAGATTAATAACAGAACAATCAGTCAATCAATAATCTATAATTCCTCTCGAAATGTTTGACCAGCTTAGGGACCTGTTTTATGAAGACTCAAGCCATCCAGCCTATTGGCGGATTCACTTGCTCTTCCTACTGGTTACCTATGAACTGCTACTCTTGCCTTCTCAGACGGCAAGAGTAGCCATTTTTAATGGAGCAGATTTCTGGTTTGCCCTATCTCATCGCTTTCTCCCATTTGGCACGCTGCTTATTTCAGGAATTCTTTTCTTCGTATACTTTTTGCCCTTGCGCCGAGATTGGTTGGGACAAAAGAACCGTGATGAACAAGAGCTTGATGCTCAGCTATTTGCGACAGGGAAGCCTCCCATGCCGAAGATTCCTTTCAGCAGTGAATTCAGCTTATGGGCCTGTATCCGGGTACTGCTAGAAGGGCTTTTCTTTGCCCTTACCCTCTTTATTTTCCTGAAATACATCATCTTCAACATGGCCTCCTGGATCCTGGATGGTGATGTATTTATCCCACGAGCATTGGACGATAACCCCGCTATGGCAGGGATTCACACCAATTGGGGCCAAAATATTGCGCTAGCTTTGGGAACGGCCGTCTATGAAGAATTGATTTTCAGAAAAGGATTATTCGAATGGCTTCAAGATCGCGCAGATCGGTTTGTCCGATTGCCAGTCCTTCAACTGATCGCATCAGCAGTGGTATGTGCATTGGTTTACGCCCTTTCGCATTACCTTTATCCGTTTGGAGACAACTTTAGCACCTATTCCATCCTCTTCCGATTTTTCTTTGGGCTCATCCTTTGCTACATATATGCTGCAAGAGGCTTGGCCGTAGCAGCTTGGACCAATGCCATTTATCAGTTATTTTATTTTATTTTTTAAGAGATTGATAGGGCTAAATCGTAATTTGCGGGTAGGAACAACTACGCTATCAATCACATGTGATGTACTACAACAACATTATTGAAACAATCGGCAACACCCCTCTTGTAAAACTCAACAACGTCTCTGCTCATCTCAAGCCTACCATTTTAGCAAAGGTTGAATACTTCAACCCTGGCAATAGCATCAAGGACCGTATGGCGCTCAAGATGCTCGATGACGCAGAACGTCAAGGCAAACTCCGACCCGGAGGTACCATCATAGAAAGTACTTCTGGCAACACAGGAATGGGCTTGGCCCTCGCTGCAGCTGTCAAGGGGTATCGGTGTATTTTCACGATGGCAGACAAGCAGTCCCAGGCCAAGATTGACATCCTTCGGGCCGTAGGGGCAGAAGTCATCGTCTGTCCTACGAATGTACCTTCTGAAGATCCGCGATCCTATTATTCCGTCGCCAACAGGTTGGAGAAGGAAATTCCTAACTCTATGTACATGAACCAGTACGACAATATGAGCAATACACAAGCCCATATTGAGACGACAGGGCCTGAAATCTGGGAACAAACAGAAGGAAAAATCACTCACTTTGTAGCGGGCATGGGAACCTGTGGAACGATCTCAGGCGTCTCTAGCTACCTCAAATCACAAAATCCTGATATTCAGGTAATTGGCATCGATGTATTTGGGTCTGTTTTCCAAAAACTACATAGAACAGGTGAGTTTGATGAAGCTGAAATTTACCCTTATTTGACGGAAGGCATAGGGGAAGATATCATCCCCGATAATTGCAATATGGAGCTGGTGGATCATATCATAAAGGTATCAGATAAAGATGCTGCGCTCATGGCACGCAAGCTCTCCAGAGCTGAAGGCATCTTTGCAGGCTGGTCTTGTGGCTCTGCTGTACATGGTGCCCTTGAGTATGCCAAACAACTCAGCAAGGATGACATGATGGTCGTCATTCTCCCCGACCACGGGACCAGGTATCTGGGCAAGATCTTCAATGACAATTGGATGTCAGACCACAATTTCCTAGACAAGGATGCCCAACTCACCGCTGGAGAAATCATTGAAGTAAAAAGTTCCAAGACTCCACTAGTGACAATGAAATTGGAAGATCCTTTAGGAGATGCGCTCAAAATCATGCGTACCCAAGGAATCTCCCAGATCCCTGTCCTCAGCAATGGAGACATTGTAGGGAGCCTCAAGGAGAACCGCGTACTCGGTGCCATTTTGGATGACCCTTCGTTGAAGGATGCTCCCGTAAGAAATGCGATGAGTGATCCATTGCCATTTGTCCTTCCCTCAACCCGCATAGATGTACTTTCCAAAATGATCAATAAAGATAATCCTGCAGTACTTGTAAGTATGAAAGATGGGGCCCTTGATATTATCACCCAATATGACTTGATCAATATCTTGGCGATGTAGCTTGGTACGTATCTGATTTCTTTGAATATTCGGATTAACGTTTACTTTCGTCAAAAACTCATTTTTATATCCCCGAGTTTATCCTTAGAATTATGGAATCATGCTTCGGTTTCTTAGAAGGCTGACATATGTAGACCCAAATGCCTTTGATGAAGAAGGATATGCGATTGTGAAACTTATCACAATGGTCATGGCGATCGTGGTGCCTGTTTCATTAGTCTCAGTTCCTGTGTACATGTATATGGGGCATTATTCCATGGTGCTCTTTTTCTCCCCAGTCTATGTCCTTTCTATTTGGGTGATTTTTGCGGTAAAAAGGACCCAAAACCCTAAAAAGCTCGCCTTAATCTTTTGCTGGTTGAGTATGCTGATCATCATCGGCCTGATAGTCGTTTTCGGATTTGGGGAAGCGCACAATTTTTTCTCCATCCACTTTATCCTCACCTGCCTCTTCTCGGGATTTATGCTCAATACGCGGTGGACGGTCATCTTTGCCAGTATTAGTGCCATCACCTCTATCATCACTTACGGATCTGACTTTCTTGGCCTTGCTTTGCAACCCATTGTGGTCATAGATGAAGCTTTAGCCAACTATTTTATCCTGATCAATATCCTTGCAGCACTTGCCATTTCTACTGCTACCTGTGTCTTTTATCTCCGCATCAGAAAAAAATACTATAGTCAACTGAAGGAAAAAACACTGACGCTGAATGCCTTATTGGAACATCTTCCCATTATCCTCTATCGCATTGATGCGAAAGGTAATATGCTAGAGATGAATGGAAAAGGCTTAACCAGGCCAACGACTTTTTCAAGGGCACATATGGCAAACTCTCTCCAAAACATTTTTGACCTTTTCCCTGAAAAAGAGCCAGAATTCCTTCAAGCCCTAAGAGGTGGCAATGTAGAGTTTCCCATCAGTGGGCAAGAAAATGGCAGTCTCTGGAATTTTTCTAACTATCTGTTTTTTGATAAATTAAGACAAAAAGGAGCGATAGGGTTAGCGACGGACCTCACCCCAGAAACGATGGAGCAAGCAATTTTTGAAGCAAATCTCCACCGGGCTATTCATCATGCACAGCGTGCCAACCAAGCCAAGACGAAATTTCTGGCGACTATGAGCCATGAAATTCGTACTCCTTTGAATGCCATCAACGGATTTGCTGAAGTATTGCTGGGACAGGAACTTGACAAGAGCAGCCAAGAATATATCCGCCTGATCTACGATTCAGGTACCGCATTGCTTAGCCTCCTCAATGACATCCTTGATCTCAATAAGATCGAAGAAGGTAAGCTCCAAATAGAATCCATTCCTTTCGAACTGAGGCCAGAGTTGGAAAACACTATTAAGCCCTATCTATATATTATGAAGGAAAAAGGGCTTGTATTTGATTTAAAAGTAGATAATAAATTACCTCAATGGGTAAAAGGGGACCCGCTCCGTTTGCGTCAGATTTTGATCAATCTCCTGAGCAATGCGATCAAATTTACGCATAAAGGTATGATCAGAGTCGTCGTTGTACAAAAAGCTAGCGCAGCGGATCGCCTTACCCTTACCCTCACAGTCTCTGATACAGGGATCGGTATTTCTAAAGAGAAGCAATCCCATGTATTCAATACCTTCTCGCAAGCAGATGAAAGCATCACACGCCAATTTGGGGGGACAGGCTTGGGCCTTCCCATTGTTCGTCAACTCACAGAATTGATGGGGGGAAATACAGGGCTCAACAGTCCTTCAGCCCTTCTCCAAGCCGATGAAGGGGGGCCAGGAACGGATGTTTGGGCTTCGTTTTCACTAGGAGTAACAGAAGACACACCTCCTGCTGACTCTTATCCTTTGATACAAAATAATAAAGGTCAAACTTTTCCAAATCCCGTCCATATTTTGGTAGTTGAAGACAATAAAGTCAATCAATTGCTTTTCCAGAAAATGCTGCAAAAAATGGGAGCTACTATTTCTCTGGCTAATAATGGGCAAGAAGCTGTTCTCTTTTTAGAAAACAACCCCCAGGTTGACATCATCATCATGGATGTACAGATGCCTGTCATGGATGGCTATGAAGCCACTGGCGCTATACGGAAAATTCTAGGCCTCAAGACCCCAATTATCGCCGCCACTGCAAGCGCCTATCAAGAAGACATAGATCGGTCCAGAGCGGCTGGAATGGACGATTTTATTGCCAAACCCTTCAAGCACCAAGACTTGTATATCGTTGTCAGTAGGTGGATACCCCATCCCACTTATGGCATAGATCAGAAATAATCCTATTTTTAGGAAAATTTGGCTCCGTTTGGCTTAACCCAATTATTGTATGAAAAACCTGTACTTTCTGCTTTTGCTTATTCCCTTGGCATCTTGCGAAATGCAACCTACTACCCCAGATCCCGCTGAAGCACGCCAACAGGCGTTTACTCAGTTTTCATCCTATTTTGATGCACTCCCTATCGACAGTTCTGATAAGCTAGCCTGTTCTTCCCTCACCCCAACTGGAAAACAGTTGTCTGACAGTTTAATGCAAGTCGTTTTTACTGAAAACTTGCTGAAAAAGGCCAACTTTATCAGAGAGGTGGAAGGAAGTGACAGCACAACACAAATGGTATTTGATAGCGATAAAAAATATAGTGCTATCGGTTGGTTTGGGTTTGCAGCAGACCTAGATGCCTATCTGGTCAATGCTTATACTGATGATAATCAGCATAGCAATCACCTGTTCTTGTATGACAGAACTGCCAAAGATTTTACGCATGTGCAATCGTTGAACTACAAATTTGCTGGCGGGCATTTCGAAAGTGATCGCGAAGCCTGGCTTTATGACCTCAACGCTGACCAAGTCCGTGACATCGTCTTTCTGCTCAATATGAGTTATCAGTCAGAAGAAGATAGCCTGAACAATTTTGCCATCACCGATAGCATCCGCGCAGAGGCATGGGATGGAAGTAATTTCACCCAATACTGGATTGAAGATGAAGAGATGATGAAAGCGGACTTTGGTGTAGGTGAAGAAGAGGCGTCCGATGCTTTATAAATGACGATCTACTCTCATCGCACGTATCTCCAAAAACAGCGATTTGCCCCAAGGCAGATCCTTGCCCCTCCCAATCCCGACTTACGTCTTGTTGTGGTCATTCCCTCCCATGTGGAGCCTGACCTCTGCCAGCCGCTACGCGCGCTGGAAGCTTGTCATCTCCCCAAAGGAGCTGTAGAAGTCATTGTCGTCGTCAATGCATCCCGATCGGCTGATGCTGCTACGCATCAGAAGAATAAAGAGTCGCTGGAAGCTGTAAACCGTTGGCTACGGGAAGCCCCCCGACACCATAAGTACTTCGTATTGGATTTCCCTGACTTACCTCCCAAACACGCAGGCGTAGGCCTAGCGAGAAAGGTAGGCATGGATGAGGCGGTGGACCGCCTGGAACAGGTAGATGCCGCGGATGGGGTCATCATATGCCTGGATGCAGATTCTTCTGTTGCCCCCAATTATTTGACAGAAATTGAGGCACTTTTTCAGCACCAGCCCAGACTAGAAGCTTGCAGTATCCACTTTGAGCATCCCTTATCAGGAGATGCATTTCCGCCAGAAGTATATACAGGCATTATCCATTACGAATTATTTTTGCGCTATTATATTCAGGCATTGCGCTTTGCGGGGTATCCTTATGCCTATCATACCATAGGTTCATCTATGGCTGTCAGGAGCAGTGCGTACCAGGCGCAAGGTGGCATGAACCGCCGTAAGGCAGGGGAAGACTTTTATTTCCTCCATAAATTCATCCCACATGGAGGGTTCGCAGAATTGGGCAGTACCACGGTTTATCCCTCTCCCAGAGCATCTGAGAAAGTCCCATTTGGGACGGGAAGAGCTATCAGTGCTTGGCTGAAGCGAGGGGATGGCAAGCTCCCAGCCTATGCTTTGCAGTCCTTTGAAGAACTGAAAGCGTGGCATCAGCAGATTCCTGATCTATACGAACAACCGCTAAAACCGCTTCCACCTGCCATTTCTGCTTTCTTGGAAGCTGAAGGCGTCGAAGCTGCTATTGTCGATACCCGATTTCATGTGCGTTCTCACAAAGGGTTTATCAAACGCATGTACCAATGGTGGCATCCGCTCCGTGTACTCAAATACGTGCATTATGCACGAGAGCATTTTTACCCAGACAGTGAAGTTACCGCTGTTGCTGCTCAATTATTCAAAAGGGAAAAAGGAGAAAATATCCCCAAGGCTAGGGATTTATTGCTTCAATACCGAATTTGGCAGCGGTAAAAGACCGCTCGCTTTGGTCGCTCCGAGACCGGTCGGGCTTCGACAAGCTCAGCCCTCCCTGCGAGATCGCTCAGCTCGAAGACTCGCCTCGCTACGAGACAAGAAGAGAATGATGCCTTTAGTCTCGCAGCGAGTCTTCGAGCGATCTCGCAGTGAGCGCCAGCGAACGATCTCGCCTCTCGCAGCGAGCCCGCAGGGCGAGCGGTCTCCAACTTCAAAACTATGCTAAACAATATATCGCGAATCAATACCCTTTACGCCTTTGCCTTGATAGCCTTTGGGCTATTGGGGACAGCCTGGCAATACATGTCTCATGGGGATATAGATGGAATCCGGACCTTGATCCCAGCCATATTTGGACTCATCTTTTACCCCTTATCAGATCAAATGAAGGACGGTGCCAAGTTCCTCCGGCATATGACAATAGGGTTGACGGCCTTGATAGCCGCAGCGATGCTGATGTTGTATTTGCGGATTGATGCCGCCGATGCGATGGCTTCCCAAAAACGAATCACTTATGGCAGTGTTATGATCCTTTCGTTTATCGTGCTGGGGCTGTATGGAAGAATTCTGATTCGGGGGCAAGAATAGGTGGAAATACAAATTGGCACTTATTCTTTGATTCCCCATCCTTCCATTTACAATAGGCCCAACCTAAAACCCAGAACCTAAAACTCAAAACTTCCTACGGAACTTGAGAACTCCGCCCAGAATTGGGCGTCCAATAGTCGAGGAAATCGTCGTTTTGCACATTGCCATCCAGGTCCCAATCAGACTCCAAATAGCCGGTAGCTCCTACTTGAACGAACCAGAAACCTGTGAGGTCCAGGACCTGGATTTCTCCATCAAAATTGGCGTCGCCCGCGTATAGGAAGGCCATGCCGTTTACAATCTTTCTGGGTAGGAAACCAAATGTCCCTGTATTAGGATCACGGAAGTCCACAGGCACACCAGGGGTGGCCGCCAAGGCGATCGGTGAGTCAGTCATGATGCCCAGATGATTGCGGTGCCTCAGGGTGATATAATAGTTGTCTGGCGAAATGAACGGGAAAGCGGGCGCTGAACTTCCATCTACGTCGACGATATCCCCGTCGCGTTGGATCAGAAAGGCCTTAGACGCCATTATTTGAGAAGAATCATTGGCATTGCGCAGTTCCACTGCTACCCAGTCCACAATGGCATTGGGACCTGTGACTTGTAGCACGGTAGTGTCTATGGTCTCTCCTCCTCCAGTCACAAATTTATATCCGATGGCCGAGAATGGCTCAGTAAGAGGGATGAGTCCTTTTTTCCGCAAATCATCCCGCATCAACCCCACCGAGTCCACAAATGGGCCTTCTAGCCACGCCCCTAGCCTCGCACGGATGGCAGGCACAGGTCTTACGGATACATGGGTCGTATCTGAGGCTTGACAACCGCCAGCATTAGTGACGGTCACCATATAGTTTCCGCTGTCTGCTGCCGTAACGCCAAATAGGATAAGACTAGGATCCGTTGAGGTAAAATTATTGGGACCTGTCCATAAATAGGAAGTGCCGCCAGTAGCTGAAAGAATAAGGTCGTCCCCTTCAAATATAGGCGCATTGGTCAATATCGAGGCTGTAGGAATCGGAAATGAATTGAGGGTCACAGTGGTTGAAACTACTTGGGTACAAGGTCCTTGGGGAAGAATCGAATAGGTATATACTCCAGGAGTCATCGTCGCAGGATCAAAAGTCCCCAAATAGCCATTGGCGAGGCCACTAGGTCCAGACCAGTCACCGCCAGCATCGGGTGTGCCTCCTAGCCTGTCAAACAGGTTGAAAACCGCATCTCCATCGCAATAATTCAGGGTACTGCTTTTCCCAGCATCTCCTAAGGGTACGACCACCAAAGAGACAGAATCTTGTACCGAACAATTAGCACTAGAAGTAGCAGTCAAATAATAGGTACCTGCGGCTGATGGACTCACTTGAGTCAGGAGTTCCGAAGCATTGGAACCAGAAAATTGATTCGGCCCAGTCCATGCAAAGGCACTGGCGCCTGTAGCGCTAGCGGATAGAAGCAAATCTTGCCCTTCACATAATGGGCCATTGGCTAGGACTTGTAGATTCGTGGGGTTAGGAAAAATGGTTACTGTCACCTTTTCAGCCGGGCTTTCACAGTTGCCATTGTCAGCTGTGACCCATATTTCGACGGGACTGTTTGCTGCAAATGCAGGAATCCCATATCCTGTACTATTGGCAGACAATAGTTGGGCGGAGCCACTAGCAGGGTCTGCATCATAGAAATTAAAAGTCTGTCCAGGGACAGGCACAGGAGTGATTCTAAGCTTCCCTCCTTCACATAATGCGGTATCTGATACAATAGGCGCTGCTGGCAAAGGCAGGATGATCAAATCGATCGCAGTCCTAAGTGGGCAAGTCCCATTTCCCGTTGTTTTAGCATATACTACACCTCCATTGCTTAGAAAATTTGTAGAATTAGCGATAGGGGCTTGTAAAAAGGGGTCTAGAAAATAAGTAACATTGGGCCCACCACGAATCATGCTATCGAGTTCCGTCAGGTCAACAGTTGCGGAGCCACTTCCCAACGACTGCTCACAAACAGGAAAAGGCATTTGTGGGGTAAATGCTAATGGTAAGACTTCGACAATTACATCTTTTTCATCTCCCGAACAGCCATTCTGGTCTGTAGGTGTCACTTTGTAGGTCACGTCAATCGCAGTCGTCGTCAGGTTGAGAAAAACATCCTGGATGGAAGAACCTGGACCCGCAGATGGCCCACCTAGCTGACTCACAAGACCTACAGGCACGGTAGGCGAAGCCCAATTGAAGGTTGGGTTAGGCAATCCATTGGAAATATTCAGCACCAAGTTTGAGGCATTTCCACTACACACGACTTCAGTCAACCCTGTTGTCAATACGGGTTCGGGCAAAATATCCAACGTCACTTGGCCACCCGTTCCAGGGCACCCTTTAGCACTGACTGGGTCTACCCAGTAAGTAGCGGGAAGGGATGTATTGGTTTGATTGGTAAAATGATCCGTGAGGAGGGTTCCACTACCTGCTATGGCGATCCCGCCTAAGCCAGGAGCCAACACAGGAGCTGACCAGTTGAATTGGACACCGCTAAGGCCATTGGCCGTAGCAAGGGTGAGGTTTGCCGGGGCATCACTACATACTGACTGCCCGAGCCCAGGAGCCATCACAGGCGCTGGGTTTACAATGACTTGGATCGTATCGGTATTGTAACAACTACCTGCGGTAACGGTGATATAGACCTCCGACGTGATAGGACTAGCCCCTACATTAATAGGCGTTGTAAACGAAGGGAGATGGCCTTTACCAGCCACAGGAAGCCCTACATTGGGGTTCGTATTTTGCCAGGAGATCGTTCCTGGGTAAGGTGTTGTTCGAATAATGGCTGGTGAAAGGGTACCTCCTGAACAGGTTTCTAAATTTTGGAGGTTGTTGAATACGGGAATATCCCGGATGATCACCATCACCTGTGTAGTGTCAGAACACGAGTTAAAAGAGGTCAAGTTATGTCCCACCACCCAATATGGCGTATTCACAACTGGTGAAATATCCCCACGAGGTTGGTTCGGATCTATCACCCCATTGGAAGCAGAAGCTATCGCAAAGGGGGTAGCGTTTGGCAGGGAAGGATCTACATCAAAAAACTCATATCGTTCGGTTAATTTGTGAATATCAACCAAGATGTCCGCCAAAGCCATGGAACTGCCTCTACAGAGGCCACAGGAAAAACCAAGGCTCAACAGAGGGCGCTTCTCGACAATGATTTGAACGCGCTGTACAGGGCTTTCATTTCCCCCAATAGACTGAGATACCCAGAAGGTGTGCGTATTGTCTACCCCCACATTTGGCACAGGGGTACTTCCCACTGGTGCCCCTTGTATACCTTTGAAATCATAGTACCAGTGGATCGTGGCTCCAGAGATATAATTGGTATTGGCCTGAATATATGCATCAGGAGAAACAGGGGCAGGATCCCCCTGACAGTAAAAAAGCTGAATATCAGTACAGCCAATACATTGGAAAGGGGCCAATTTGGGAGGGGGCGTTGCCTGCACAGTCGTCGCGCCCATCAAACCTGATAGTAAAACAAATAGCAAGACTACTGGCTGAATAACTCTCACAAGTGAGTCGAAAAAATGCGAGAAGTTTTTCAGATAGGGGAAAGATTGTATCATATTAGAAAGGAAGCTCAATTATTGCTGTTTTTACTAAAAACATCCTCGCCGCTGCACATTCATTATCTGGCTTGATCTTTTTTTAGTAATAATATCCGAAATTTAGCAATAAGTATGCCTTTCTAGTGGAGAAAATGACCTTTTTGTACGATTATATAACAGACTAATCAATTGGCGCCCATCACCTATTTTCTGCCGTACTTTCTTTCTTATTCAAGTTTAAAATAAGGCTAAATTGATGCGTGTTAAATTCGCTTGAGGCACCAAAGCTGGAGTAGCCATAATCAAAGGCAAATTTGCTGACTCGCAGTCCAAAGCCCAGCGAAAAGCCCGACATGCCTGCCCGGCGGTCAGATCGCAATTCTTGACGGCGAATATGGTTATATCCGCCGCGAAGGCGCAACCCTTTTCCTAGCAGGAATTCCCCTCCAAAGATGAAATGACGCGCTATTTTGTCGAGGAGTGGGTCTTTTTTCTTGATGGGATTTCCGCTCAAATCAAATTCTTGTTCGGCGTTTGGGTCTTCAAATATGAGATTGGGGTGTTCCAGATTTGAAGTGGTAATTGAAAAGCGCAAGGGCATGTATTTGAGTTTATTGGTGATGCCCATTTGCAGCTCAAATGGAAGGCCTTCCCGTTCCCCGCCAACCGGAGGAGTCGTCAGAGACAAGCCTACATTTTTCACCGTAATTCCCGCCATAAATAACTTGCTCTTACTTTCATAAGCTCCTCCAAAGTCACCTGCGATCCCTACAAACTGAGAACTGTACCCCGAGGCCAGGGTCGAGTAAATAAATTTAAGGCTAGCACCGTAGCGAAACTGTTGGAATCGTCGCGATAAGCCCACCACAAGTGCCAAATTACTAGCCCCAAATTCACCGGTAAGGTTGCCTCGCTCGTCGGCCCCTTGCATAGTGCCATAGGTCACGTAGTGTAGTCCTGCATGGAAGCTCCCGATTTTATCATAGGTCTTACTAAATGCCGTATAGCCGTACCCCACATCGGAAATGTAATTTGCATAGGAAAGCGCCAGGCGGTTGTTCATCGAGTCATTGACGAGGGCTGGGTTTTGGTAACCAAAATTGACGTCATCGTCCATCGTCGAGACATTGATACCGCCCATAGAGGCGATACGGGCTGACGGCGTCAGGCGCAAAAAGTCAAATAAGGCCCTGCCACCGATTTGTGCTTGTAGCACAAGTGGCAGACACATGAGAAGAGAAAGAATGTATTTTAGCATAAAAAATAAAAGCGTTCATGAATGAAAGGGCTAAAATAAAGGATTTTTCGATGGAAAGTATAGGTAAAAATTAATGGGGAGAATCAATGATAGAATGAGAGATTGATAGAATGATAGAATGAGGGAATGGGAAGAGAATGATAAGATGAATAAATGATAAAATGAGTAGATGAGTAAACTGTGAATTGAAATTCCATCTTTTCCTCCTCGTTGTGTATCTTTCGAGAACTTTTGCATTAAGAGAGAGACCGCTCTCCCTTCGGGCTCGCTACGAGAGGCGAGATCGTTCGGCCTAAAGGCCTCACTGCGAGACCGCTCGGCTCGAAGACTCACCTCGCTCCGAGACAAGAGACAAAATGATCTGCCTTTAGTCTCGTAGCAAGTCTTCGAGCGGTCTCGGTTCTCGCAGTGAGGAGCTCCGCGACGAACGATCTCGCAGCGAGGGCTGAGTCTTCGAAGCCCGAGCGGTCTTTTAACCCAATACTTCTTCCTTCATGCCTGAAAACCTCATCCTCAGCCCCGCCGAACTGTCAGTGTTCACTGACCCCAACTTCATGCCCCTCAAGCACAGCGCCTTGGGCAAGATTGAAAAGCTTCTTACTACGCTTCGCAGTGAAATCGCTCGGGAGATACATCCCATTGCCAAGCGCTTTCCCAAAGGCTTTGACATCCAAAGTGGAAAACTTTCCCGTGGAGAAAACTACAAGATGTATCCCTACAGGGTGCTTGACTTTCCGAGGGCGCTAAGTGGAAAGAATATTTTTACTTTTCGTTCCCTAGTGATCTGGGCACACCATTGTACCTTCCACCTGATCCTAGCAGGCGAGTATAAGGCTTTTTTTCAAGACCATATCATCGCTCACGCCAAGGAACTCCCAGAGGCATTTTCTCTCTCCTGCCAGAAATCTCCCTGGGACTGGTCCTTCAAGCCTGAAGAGTTCATCCAAGCACGCGCCATGCAAGAAGCGCCCATCGCTCAGGCAGTGCGCGAAAGCGAATTCATCAAAATCACCTTCATGATGCCTCTCATCCAGTATCTGGACTTACCCATCACGGGTCGCGATGTCTGGAAACTGTGGCAGATGATTCTATTCGGAGAATAGGGGAAAAATAAGTTCTAGGTTCTAGGTTTTATGTTTTAAGTTCTGAGTAAAAACGACTTAGAACCTAGAACATAAAACCTAGAACCTTCTTCTTCTTGAGTTTGAACTTTTCCTTACCTTTGTGGACATTTTCCCAAAAACCACGCTTACATGTTTGACACGCTGATTGCCAATGCAACTGTTTTTTCTGGACGTAACGAGCCTCCTACCCAAACCAATGTCGCCCTTATAGGGGATAAGATCGCTGCCATAGACGCATCGTTAAGCCCTGATCAGGCCAAGCAAACGATAGATGCTACAGGCCTCTACCTGGCGCCTGGATTTATCGATCCGCATGCCTCCACCGGTTTTGGCTATTATTTCCCAAATGCTGCTGACCATAAACTCCATCAAGGCATCACGACTGAGATCTTTGGTAACTGTGGGACCTCTCCCGCACCGATCGGGCCGCGCCTCGATGAGACCATGGAACGCCTCTCCGATGAGATCGGATTTCCATTCACATGGCATGGCTTGACGGAATACTTTGGTACCATTCAAGACAACTTACAATTCAATATTGCCACATTGGTGGGGCATAGCACCTTAAGGGCAGGGCATGTTGAAGAATGGCCAGCCCCTACTGCCGCTGAGCAAGTGACCATGCGCGAGGCCTTGGCAACGGCGATGGATGAAGGCGCTTTGGGCTTTTCTTCAGGGCTGATCTATGCGCCAGGCTGCTTTGCAGATACGGAGGAACTGATTGAATTGGCGAAGGTGACAAAGGAAAAAGGAGGCGTCTATGCCTCCCATATCCGCAATGAGCGGGACGAATTGTTGGAAGCGGTAGAGGAGGCGTTGACCATCGGGCAAGGGGCTGGGATCAAGGTACTGGTCAGTCACCTCAAGGCGGCGGAGAAGCCTAATTGGGGGAAGATCCCCAAGGTATTGGAGCGCCTGGAGCGCTACAATCGGGAGAGTGGACTGGAAGCACGGGTAGACGTTTACCCCTACACCGCTGTCTCTACGAAGCTGCGCGCATTTATCCCGAAACACTACCTCCAAGACGGCATGAAAGCCTTGCCTGCCAAGCTTCGGGAGGATTCGGCTGTGAAAGAAATTGAAGCATATATTCAGCAGCAAGAATATGGCCTCGAAAACATGATGGTCATTTCCAATGATATTCCCCTTTACCATAACAAAACCGTCCGTGAAATCGCTACTGAACTCAATATCAGTGAAGCCGCTGCCATGGCAAAGATCATTGCGGATAATACAGAAACGTGGATCGTCTACCACTGCATCAGCGAGGAGGACATGGACCTGGCCGTGACGTGGGACAAAGCCATGATTTGTACTGACTCATGGAGCTATCCCATCAATGCGCCGACTGTCATCGGACAGCCGCATCCACGGTCCTATGGGGCGTTTACGACCTTTTTGGAGCGGTATGTATTGGATAAAAAATTGCTGGGATGGGCTGAGGCGCTTCACAAGATCACAGATATGCCCGCCACTTTCTTTCAATTGAAGAAAAGAGGCCAGATCAAGGAAGGCTACTTTGCTGACCTGGTAGCGTTTGCGCCGGATGAGATCAAAGCCAATGCGACCTATTTGGCACCCAAGGAACTCTCAGAAGGGATGAAGCATGTATGGGTCAATGGGCAATTGACCATTGAAGAGGGGACCATTATAAATAATGCCAAAAATGGAAGGGTATTAACCTTGTAATATTGTCATAATTATCGTATCTTCTTTTCCTTTTTCAAAAACTATGTCAATTTCCTTTGAACCTTCATTACCCACTGACTATCAAGACATCGCGGACATCTACAATATTTACATCCGCAAGGGAAATGCCACCATGGAAGAGCGGATTCACGCCGCAGAAGATGTAGCCCAATGGGTAGCAGCATTCAACGACCGAGAAAGATTGTATGTACTGAAGAAAGATGGAGAAAATCTGGGGTATGGAATTCTGAAAAAATATAGTCCCAGGGAAGGGTATCGGTTTGCGTGCGAAACGGCTA
This sequence comes from Bacteroidia bacterium, assembly GCA_030430575.1. GTDB lineage: Bacteria > Bacteroidota > Bacteroidia > J057 > J057 > JAUIGE01. The sequence goes on from JAUIKF010000066.1 coordinate 34,738, forward strand.
TTTACCTGCGTGAAGATGCCTTGCGCAAAGGCTACGGAAGTTATATGAAGCGGGAGTTGATTCGAATGGCCAAAGACCTAAACTACCGGCATTTGGTGGCCAAGATCTTTGCTACCAATACAGCTAGCATCGAATACAACCTCAAACTAGGCTACGAAATCGTAGGACGGCAGCGAGAGATTGGCTTCAAAAACGGCCAATGGATGGACATCGTCATCATGCAGTATATCATCAATTAAAATGAAAATCGAAATAAAAATTAAAATAAGAAAGAGCCTCATATTTTGATTTTCATTTTAACTTTCATTTTCATTCAAAATCACTAGTCATATGCAATACAATGTTTCTACCTTGCCCACTACCCTACAGCGGTTAGTGGACCTCTTAAAAAATGCTTCCCAAACAGAAGCCCTTTCTCCTCAACGTGTCAAGGCCCTTGTCGAACAAGCCGCTATTTCTGAGGATGACCTCATGCACTATGCAGACTTTGACCATCCAGTCGAGGACTGCTATGGGCGCAAACTCGTCTTTGACAATGGCACATTCGAAGTCATGGTCATGTCCTGGAATCCAGGTGATTACTCCTCCGTCCACAACCACGGCTACACGGAATGGGGCGTCGTACAAGTGTTTGGGCACGCCCAAAACATCAATTTCTGCGTCAAGCAGGATCGCCTGACCATCTCTGCCAAGCAGATCCTCAGCCCTGGTGACATCGTCAAAGTCAATAACGCCCTCATCCACCAGATGGGCAATCCTTCCTCGAAACGCTATGTCTCCTTGCACGTCTACGGGTCCAATACCCGTGACCATGAAGTGACGGCTGACGCCAAAAACTTCGAATTGGAGTTTGACCGCATCTCACACACCACAGGTGGAGCCTTTTTTAATCTACCGGATGGCGTCGTTTATGATTTCCTTCCAGGAATTCCCCCTGATGCAGACACCTTTCTTCACTATGCTTTTGTCCTCCTCGCCTACTACAATCGTCAGGAACAAACAGATGAGATCGTGGCACTTAAGCAAAATCTGCTAGCCAAGATGGGCCAGATGATGAATTAAATACCCCTACAATACCCAACAGATTTTCTTCAATCTGTTTGGTATTCTGCTCCCACCATGGTATAAAAACTTCGCTTGTTTTGCCTAGAAAATCAGAGTTGCAGGCCTTTATTTAGGAGAATTCTGAGTAAAGCGCGTAGCAAGGACACGCAACAGGTTGAAGAAAACCTGTTGCGTGTCTGGAGATTTTTACTCTCCCATTATCTGCCGATAATTCGCATCGATAGTCGCGCCTAGCTGCTTGGCCTTCTGATAGTCGGCACGCGCCTTTTGCACGTTTTGAAGCTGGTAAAAAGCCTTGGAGCGATTGAGGTAATAGCCTGCATTATTGGGGGAAAGTCTGAGGGCATTGTCATAGGCCTCTGTAGCTTTCTGGTAGTTCTTTAACCCAAAATAGCTAACTGCCATCCCATTATAAGCAAAGTCATCGCGGGGATTCAGGCGACTATAGGCCTGGAAGTCAGCCAAGGCTTTTTGGTGCTGATTGAGGGCCAAATGGCTCCGTCCGCGATTTTTGAAAGCATTGGTGTATTGAGGGTTTAGTTCAATGGCTTTGTTGAAATCTTCTATCGCGGAAGCGTGTTGTTTTTGGTTGTATTTGTAAACCCCTCGGTTCTGATAAGCTTCGTGGTAGTCTTGCTTGATCTGAATGGCTATGTCCCAATCTTTGACAGCCTCATCCCCTCGGTTTTCTCGAAAGCGGAAGTTGCCACGGTTGAGGTAAGAAACTGGCACTTCTCGTGGAAATTTTTCAATAACATCTGTCCACAACGTCTCCGAATTCTTCCACACCTTCGTCCGTTCGAACGACAGGTAGCTGAAGCCCAGCCCCATCAAAATCAGGGCAATGGTCGCCACTTGCGCCCAGGGTTTCACCTCTCGATGAAGCAAATGGCTAAAGCCCATTCCCAGGATAAAAAACAGGCCGATATAGGCCACATAGGTATAGCGGTCCGCCATGATGGCACTCCCTACTTGCAGGAACTGCAAGACGAGGATGATATTGATCAGGTAAAAAGCCAAGCCAAAGGCGATCAGGCGCGTTTTGCGAATGCTCCAAACGGCTATGCCTGCAATGGCCAATGCAAGGACGGGCATTATATAGAAAGTCGCAGGGGCATTGCCCGCGCTATCGGGATAGGGATAGAAAGCCGAAAGGTTGACTGGAGCGACCAGCTTCACAATGTACATCACAAAACCATAACAGGCGTAAAGAAACTTCTCGCCTAACGATGAAGCACCGATGTCTTCAATCGCAGTAGCGGATTGCATCTTGATCGTCACGAGGCCCATAATCAGGGAAATGACAAAAAACGGTACCGTGAACAGTAGCCCTTTCACCTCCAATTTTTCCCCTTTGTACCAATAAATCGCTACCAACACCAGCGGAAATATCACGGCAGCCGGTTTGCTCAACACCGACAACACAAATAAGCCCAAAGTATAGAGCAAAAATTTCATCTCCTTGTTATCCAAATACCGCAGGTAAGTGATCAATCCCCCCATAAAAAAAAACGTATACAGCACGTCCTTCCTTTCCGAAATCCAACTCACCGACTCCACATGCATGGGATGCACCCCAAACAGCAAGGCCACCAGCAAGGCCACCTCTATCCTGCGCATGCTCAGCATATACACAAAGTAAAATACCAGCACCGTGTTGAGCACGTGCAAGAGGATATTCACCAGAATATAACTAAATGGCTTATCGCCAGAAATAGCATAGTTCAGCGAGAGGGAAAGCACCGCAACCGGCTGATAGTTAGACACATAGGCTTGTGAAAAGATATTCTCCAATTGCTCACCGCCAAACCCTCTGATGTCGGGGTTATTGACGACATAGCGGTCGTCGTCCCAGTTGGTGAAGGTATTTTGAAGCGATGGGCTGAAGACCACAAAGGTCAGCAGCGCCAGCCCAATAGCCACGAACAACTTTTGCTGTTCAAGCATCGCCCAGAGGCTACCGGGAGGCGTGAGGGCATTCGTCGCCTGTGGTGCGGGGCGGGGCGTTTTTGCGGCCTTTCGCTTACGAGCAGGTGACTGCTTCTGGGAGGCGTATCGACTGGAGGGTTTCTTTTTTGCCATGAGGTTAGTGTTAAAAGACCGCTCGGGCTTCGAAGACTCAGCCCTCGCTGCGAGAGGCGAGACCGTTCAGGGCTAAAGCCCTTCACTGCGAGACCGCTCGGCTCGAAGACTCGCCTCGCTACGAGACTAAAGGCAGGCCGTCTCTTGTCTCGTAGCGAGTCTTCGAGCGGTCTCGCAGTGAGGAGCAAAGCGACGAACGGTCTCGCCTCTCGTAGTTAGCGACAGCGAACGGTCTCTAAGCGAACGGTCTCACTGATGGTTTTCCCTGAGCAAGTCATTGATCGTCTTGACGGGATTAAAGGTCACAATAGGTACTTCTACAAAGACCGTGAGCCAGTCAGCCATGGCGCCATTCCAGAGGCCAGGAAGTTCCTGGGCCTTGAGTTCTCGGCCGCTGAGCGACTTTTCAGAGATAAACCCCGTTTGGGGATCGGTATAGTTGAGTAGGTTAAAGGCTTTGCCATTGCGGTCGCGGGTGGCGCAGACAAGGTCCACGGGATTGAAGTGGGTGGCGTTTTGCATGATGGCTTGCTGGGAAGCCTCGTTGGGATCGATCTGAGCAGATTCTACGATCTGCAAAGACTTGCTGCCGTCGGCATTTGCCACCCAAAACGGGCCGCCGCCCGGTTCGCCTTCGTTCTTCACCATCCCACATACGCGCATGGGGCGATTGAGCTTGGTGTGCAGGAACTGCGCTTGCGCTACGAGTCCCATATCCATGAAGGTATCGGGCAGTTTGGTACCTAAATCATCATTCAAGAAGGTCGCTATTTCACCGATCAATTCCTTTGTCACTTCCCCTTCTAATTGATCCAAATACTTAAAGACTAGCCCTTGGTAGGCCAGTAACGTACCTGCGAGCACTTGCTTATAGCGATAAGTTTCTCCCTTGAGGCGGTCGGGAACTACGTTGTCTATATTTTTGATAAAAATGACGTCTGCGTCTAGTTCATTGAGGTTTTCGATCAATGCGCCGTGCCCCGCTGGACGGAACAGCAGGGTGCCATCATCGAGGCGAAATGGATTATTCTCCAAATCCACTGCGATGGTATCCGTACTCGGCTTTTGCTCCGAAAAACCGACCTCAAACTTCACTTCATGGCTGCTTTGGTACGCATCCAAGACCGATTCTAACAACCTGATAAACAGGTGTCTATGAGCGGGGGAAATCGTAAAATGCAGGCGAGATACGCCGTCAGCGTCTTTCACATAATTAGCTCCTTCCACCAAATGCTCTTCAAAAGGTGTTCGTGCTCCTGCGTCATAACGGTGAAACTTCAACAGCCCTTTGGGCAGTTCAGCATAGTTGAGGCCGTCGGCCAAGAGGAGTGCTTCCAAGATTTCCTTAGGAGAGGCCGTGTCGACATCCACCAAAGCTTTGAGGTCTTCATAGAAAGCAAAGTCTGTCAAGTGGTCGACTACTTGTTGCACGGCTTCCGAGGGAGTTCCTCCCTTGTCAATATGTGCAAACATCGCTTTGAACATGCGGCTGGCCGCGCCTGATGCTGGAACAAACTTAATCGAAATCAAGTCCGCCATGCGCGCTTGGTAATTACTGATGGCCGTTTCGACTTCGGCCTCGTTGAGCTTCAGGATGCCATCACCGATGGTAGCAGCCGCTTCCAACTTGAGGTAAGGGAATCCCGCCTCAAAATTACTGATTTGTTGCTTGACGCCTTCTTGCGTACTGCCTCGCTTGGCGATCTGTAAAGTATCTGCAGGTGTGAACACGTGAGAATGGGGGATGATAGGGAAAAAAATCAAAATTAAAATGGAAATCTAAATTAAAGTATGAGCTGTTGATCTGTCAGTTCCATACTTAATGAATCTATGTGTTTTGAAGTTTTCCTTAGTGTGACAATTAGATGAATAAAGGGACGAATTGCTGTTGTAGGGCAAAACTAGCAAAAGATATGAAAATACCGCTCATTCTGGTTTTGAGCCTTACATTTTGCATCGTTTTATTTCCAAAATTCCCACCATTCTTTTTTGGGGTCACCCTGTCTCTTGGAATTCTTTTTCCCCTCCAATCGTTCAACCTCCAAGGTAGGGAGTTCAAAAGTTTAAAAAGTTGGTTCAATTTTTAAGGAACTGCATTCGTTTAGTTGCCTGATTATCAGTTGATTGTTTTCTGGCCCATTGCACTAAATCGGTCATTTTTACCTCTTCTA
>JAUIKF010000067.1 GCA_030430575.1 Bacteroidia bacterium
TTATCCCTCACTCTATTCATTTGAGTACCCTGATGGAGTATGGCATCCGCCAACCCTAAGTTAAACCTTTTACAAGGGCTACCTATGTCCTTATTTTTATGATTTTCTGGGTTTAACTTAATGACATTTATATGTTTGATAAGATCATCGCTTATTCTGTTAAGAATAAGTTTGTTATAGGGCTATTTGTATTGGCTCTTATAGTATGGGGTGTATTTTCACTCCGTCAGTTACCGATAGATGCCGTTCCTGACATCACAAATAATCAGGTTCAAATAATTACGATCTCTCCCACGCTTGCTACGCAGGAGATTGAGCAGTTTATCACTACACCTATTGAGCTGGCTGTTCAGAGCCTTCAAAAAACAGAAGAAATAAGGTCTATTTCTCGTTTTGGCCTGTCAGTAGTTACTGTAGTTTTTAAAGAAGACTATGATATATACCTGGCTCGTCAATTGGTGAATGAAAAGCTCAAAGAAGCTGAAGAAGATATTCCTGATGGATTAGGCACACCAGAGATAGCACCCTTATCTACTGGTTTAGGAGAGATTTATCAATATGTGGTCCGTCCAAAAGAAGGGTTTGAGGAGCAGTATTCACCAATGGAGCTACGGAGTATCCAGGATTGGATAGTTACCCGTCAACTCTTGGGTATAGAGGGAGTAGCAGAAGTTAATTCCATGGGCGGATACTTAAAGCAGTATGAAGTTGCTGTAAATCCCGATCTGTTGAAATCTCTAGGCATAAGCATTACGGATATTTTTAATGCCCTGGAAAAAAGTAATGAAAACACAGGGGGTGCATACATAGAGAAAAATTCCAGTGCCTACTATATCCGTTCTGAAGGTCTGGCCAAAACACAAGATGATATAGGAAATATTGTAGTCAACAATCAAGGAAATATTCCTGTATTGGTCAAGAATGTAGCTACAGTTCAATTTGGTAAAGCTCCTCGTTACGGAGCCCTGGTTAGAGACGGGGCAGAAGTAGTTGGAGGGAAGGTAATGATGTTCAAAGGCGCGAATTCTGCACAGGTAACAGATTTGATCAAAGAAAGGGTTATTCAAATACAAAAATCACTCCCTAATGGAGTAGTCATTGAGTCCTATTTAGTTAGAGACAAATTAGTGAGTACCGCCATTGGCACGGTCAAAACCAATCTCATCGAAGGCGGACTAATTGTTATTTTCATTTTGGTACTCCTACTTGGAAATTGGAGAGCTGGCCTTATAGTCGCTTCAGTTATTCCTCTGGCAATGCTATTTGCCATTTCAATGATGAATATATTGGGTATATCAGCCAATTTGATGAGCCTTGGTGCTATTGATTTTGGACTAATTGTAGATGGGGCGGTAATCATCATCGAAGCGATCGTACACAGATTGCAGATCAATAAAGCTGGGAAGCTTCTTACTCAACCAGAGATGGATCGAGAAGTCATCACTTCCTCTCAAAAAATCAGAAGTTCTGCCGCATTTGGAGAGATCATTATTTTAATGGTTTACATACCCATTTTAGCATTAGTTGGTATAGAAGGGAAAATGTTTAAGCCTATGGCTCAAACTGTAATGCTCGCCATTGCAGGAGCATTGGTACTTTCCCTTACTTATGTGCCCATGATGGCTGCATTGGTCTTGAATAAAAAGATAGTTGATAAGAAAACGGTATCAGATAAGATTATCGCATTTTTTCAAAGAGGCTACACGCCCATTTTGAAAGCTGCACTTCGATTTAAAATCTTATTTGTAAGTGCGACATTGATTGTTTTCCTGGTTAGCTTATTCATTTTTAGCAGAATGGGGGGCGAGTTCATCCCTACCCTGGAAGAAGGAGACCTGGCTGTGCAGCATATTTTACCACCAGGAAGTTCCCTTTCTCAGAGTGTGGAGACAGCCAAAATGATACAAGAAAAGCTACTCAAAGATTTCCCAGAAATAGAGGATGTGGTAGCCAACATCGGTTCGGCAGAAATACCAACTGACCCCATGCCTGTAGAAATAGCTGATTATGTCTTAGTGATGAAACCTAAATCAGAATGGGTTTCTGCCAGCAGTAGGCAAGACATGTTTGAGAAAATGGAAGAGTCCTTACATGGCATTCCAGGAGTAGGATTTGAATTTTCTCAACCCATCCAACTCCGGTTCAATGAGCTGATGACAGGTTCTAAAGCAGATATTGCCATTAAGCTATTTGGTGAAAACTTAGACCTCTTATTTGAAAATGCTACGAAGGCAGAAGCTGTGATTAAACAAATAGATGGAGTTGGAACGGTCAATGTAGAGCAGACAATAGGAATGCCTCAAGTGATAATTAATTATGATTATCAAAAAATGGCTCAATATGGATTGCACATTCAAGAGGTCAATCAAGTCATTCGATCTGCCTTTGCTGGCGAAAAAGCAGGTGTGATATATGAAGGGGACAAACGATTTGATTTGGTTATTCGCTTCGCAGAAGAAAACAGAACAGGCATAGAGGATGTAGAAAACCTTTTTATAACACTCAATAATGGTAGCCAAGTGCCACTGAATAATGTGGCTAGTATAAATTTGATAAATGCTCCTATGCAGGTATCCAGAGAAAATACCAATAGAAGAATTGTTATTGGAGTAAATGTTGGAGATACTGATGTGGAATCTTTAGTTGGCAGGATCCAAACAGAATTGGATGCCAAAGTAGATTTACCTGTGGGATATTACTTTACCTATGGAGGACAATTCGAAAATCTAAAAGCAGCCAATGCCCGACTATCCATAGCAGTGCCTATGGCATTAGCTCTCATATTTATTCTATTGTTTTTCACATTTGGTTCTGTCTCTCAAGCTGCTCTGATTTTTACCGCTATTCCATTATCCGCTATTGGTGGAATATGGGCTTTGCAGCTTAGAGGATTGCCATTTAGTATCTCGGCAGGAATTGGCTTCATTGCGCTGTTTGGGGTAGCCGTTCTCAATGGCATTGTTCTCATAGGCTATCTAAATCAACTCAAAAAAGAAGGTGTGAAAGATATAAAGGAACGAATCATAACCGGGACAACTGTACGACTAAGACCCGTTATAATGACCGCAGCTGTTGCTTCTTTAGGCTTCTTACCAATGGCTATATCAACTTCAGGCGGTGCAGAAGTACAAAGACCATTAGCAACTGTGGTGATAGGTGGGTTGATTACCGCTACGTTCTTAACCCTAATTATTCTACCCATTTTATATTATTGGCTGGAAAAATGGGGAAGCAGAAACTTGAAAGGCCCTAACATATCAAAAGAAAGTGCATTAATTGCAATCATTATGTTAGGCTTATCATTCTCTGCATATGCACAGCAAAACTCAATTGAATTAGACAGTGCGATAGCAATCGCTATGCGTAATCATCCAAACGTAAAAGCAGCCAATTTAGATGTAGGGAAAAACCAGTCTCTTCAAGGCTTGAAGTATAACTTAGGCACGACAGATATTTCATATCAAGGTGAAGGATTATTTGACAGAGAGTTTGGGCAGCAATTAAATCAAATTGGTTTTGTCCAAAATTTTCCCAGCCCAAGTATTACCAAATCCCAAAACAAACTTCAAGATGCTTACACGGGTCAGAGTAATACGAATAAGCAAATTACCGAGAATGAGCTCAAATGGAAGGTCAGACAAATCTATTATGAAATCCAGTACAAAAAGGAACTAGAAAAGCTCTACGATAATCTCGTTTCTGTCTACAAAGAGTACCACAGAAAGGCTAGTGTAAGAGTACAGACAGGAGCTGCGAAGCGTATTGAAGCGCTGACATTACAATCGAAATGGAAGGAGTACGAATTGTTATTAAGACAAGTAGAAATAGAACTTTCTAATCTAAATAAACGATTTCAACTCTTACTGAATACCAGCGAACCTATTACTCCTACAGATAGCCTGTATACAGCTACTTATTCCACAGACATAGATACATCCTCAAATCCATTTCTATTGCTAAGTAAACAAAAGGTTGCGATAGAAACAGCGAAGATCGATGTGATGAAATCTCAATTAAAACCCAGCTTTAACTTGGGCTATGCCGCTCAGTATTTTAATGAAGGTGGTTGGCTTAGCTCTCCCCAGGCTGGTATTTCTATTCCTTTAAGTAAAGGACAGGCTAAAAAACGTATTGAAGCTCAGAAGGTAGAGGTTGATATTGGGGAATATCAATATCAAAGCCAACTTCTCTCGTTCAAGCAAGACCAGTTAGAGATAGAAAGCACGCTAGCCTTGTACCAAGCAGGAATTCAATTTTACAAAACCCAAGTAGAAACGATTAACCCAGAGATTTTACGAATAGGTGAATTAAACTATCAGGCGGGAGAAATCACCTATCTGGAATTATTGAACACTTTACAGCTAATGGCAACCAATAACAAGAATTATTGGGAACAAATTAAAGCCTTCAATAAGGCTGTGGCAGACTTACAATTTCTTGTAAATCAATAAAAGACAACAAAATGAAAAGCATACAATATACCTTAGTGATTTTGACAATCGCATTATTCGCCTTGACCTATTCTTGTGGACATAAGCATAGTGAGGGTGATGGCCATGACCATGGATCAGAAAGTGATACTCATTCAGACGATGATGGCCATGACCACGGCCATGAAGAAGGGTTACATCTAACAAAGGAACAAGCCGTGACCATCGGGTTAGATTTTGGAGAGTTATCTTCAATAAAAGTGAACGATTTTATCAAAGCAACAGGCACATTAGGCTTGCCGCCCAATGGATATTTCTCCGTATCCCCTAAATCCGACGGGATAATAAAAAGAGCTAAAAAATATGTAGAAGGCAACTACATAAAAAAAGGAGAAGTAATTGCCTATTTAGAGAATCCAGCGTTTATTACTAAGCAGCAAGAGTACCTGGAAACGGTGGCTCAACTAAAATTAAAAAGATTAGATGTTGAACGGCAACAGTCATTAGTAAATGAAAATGCAGGTGTTACAAAAAGCCTTCAAAATGCAGAAGCTGAAGTAGCTGTTTTAATTGTTAAATCCACAGGACTATCAAAGCAACTTGCCTATTGGGGTATCTCTACTGCTAATCTTACGCCCAATTCTATCCGCCAACAAATTTCCATTGTAGCCCCTATGAGCGGTTATATATCCAGCATAAATTTCCATAATGGGGTTTACGCCCAATCTACCACAGCACTCATGGATATAATTTCTGCTAAAGATTTACATCTGGAATTAGATGTATTTGAGAAAGATATTGTTCAGGTAAAAGAAGGACAGCAAATTTCTTTTACCGTACCTGCGCTTGGTCAGGATATATATCAGGCTGAAGTAAGCGTAATCGGCAGGGAATTTAACTCTCAAGTCAAAACCGTTCGAATTTATGGTCGCCTGGAAGGCGATAGACCTATGTTCCTGAAAGACCTTTTTGTCAATGCCAAAATATGGCTTAACGACAACGTCACGGAGGCGCTGCCAGAAAAAGCAATCATCAATGATGGGGCTAGTTCATTTATTTATGTAGCCAAAAATGAGGAAGGTTCGGACGAAATAGAATTTGAAAAGATAAATGTCATTGCAGGCGCAACAGTTAACGGATTCACATCAGTAAAACTGATTGACACGATCCCTCACGGAATGCGAATAGTTACGAAGGGGGCATATTATGTATATGCACAATCTAAAGCAGGGGAATTAGCGCACGAACATTAATGATTTCACGATGTATTGGTCTTTCCCCAAAATTTCGGACAGTGAGTTAAGGTTAACCCTTTAACATTCAACAAAGGGGACGATGCTCATGGCTATAATGGGAAAGTATTTGGCTTTATTTCCATCCTGGAATTTGTTGTTGTTTCAATAAACTAAAATCTTCATTTTGAGCTTTTGAGGAGTATTTAAAGAACAAGAGATAATGGAATTTAGCATGCAAAAAAGGGCCTATACAACCTGTCCATGCCCATTCCTAATCCAAAGGGTATGTTTCTGCTCAAATGCCCCCGCTAGTCCAAGTTACTCGACCTATTTGGCAGTATTTGAAAACAAGAGTGGAAAAATTTCAATTGAATCCCAATTTTAATCGGGGTGGAGTTTTTGTTGCAACAGGTGAAAAATCAGACCAGATAGCAACATTATCCAAACAAAATGGGCTTTGAAAAGCCTTAAAAGCATATTGGCAGATTTTACACATTTGGTTACCATACCTTAAAATATCGTTCTCTAAGGGTCCAGGGATTTCCCTGGCAAGAGGTGAATCGTGACAGTCAGTGTTGACTGTCACAGTGGATTCGCAATCTTGCTAACCGACTACCCTCAACCCTTCACTTCTAAAAGTTCTATAAGTGTTATTTCAAGTCCTTCACAAACTTCCAGTAAGTAAATATAGCTGGGGTTTATCCTGCCTCGTTCTAAACGATTCAAAGACGGTTGATCTTTGCCGATAGTATGTGCCAGTTCTGTTTGAGACATGCCCTTGTTCATTCTGGCTTTTCTAACCTGTTCTCCAAGTATTGTTAGCTCTTCCTGCTTTTTCATAACCAAAGCAGGGTATTCAGGCATGAAAGACTTATAACCGATCCGTTATAAATTAAATTATTATGCCTATATTGGGGATGTTAATAAAACTTAAAACTCAATAGCTTATGAACACAGATGAAAAAAGGTACTCCTGTCATACTCGAAAAAGAGAGGCAAATAGAAATATGGCTACTTGATGGGAGCCTGAAACAGAAGAGAGTCAAATATGGATACTATTCTTGCTTTTGGGAATCAAACCCTCCACCAAAGAACTCAACTGGAGAAATTTCAAGTGCCTCCAGCACACGAAAGAAAGTACTCAGTCGCATATCGGCACCCTTTTCATACTTTCCATACTGGGAGCGGCCAATATCGTGGAGATAGGCAAACTGCTCATAATTGCTGTATCCTTTTGCCTTGCGCAGGGTTTTGAAGCGCTCTCCGCATTGCATAAGAAAGGCATCTATTTTGTCGGATTGATTTTCTTCTTTCGCCATAATCACAAAATTCGTTTGTGATCACGGTTTTAGTTACGCTTTATATAATCATGATATTAAACCCATTTGATGTCATGGTTTTTGAAAAATACTTGTATCTTTATACTGCTATCAACAATCGACTTATAAGGCTTGTCATGCCACAATAGGCTCTATTAGAGGTTTGGCTCTTAGTCTTTTATGAACAGTTCTTTACTTACCATCATCACTACCCTTGCCGAAATCGGTGCCCTTGGCGGACTTTTATGGCAACTTATACTTAGTCGCCGTGAGACAAAAGCCCGCTTTATGATCGAGGTATACAACGATCATGAGGATAAACTCAATCGAACACTTGAAGATCGTACTCGACTTGGAGCGTACGCCAAAAAACGAGGCATAACCAGAAGGCAAGCAAGAGACAAAATCTTAGCTACCATAGATATTAATGATGCTTTCAAAAATTATATGATCTATAAAGGCAAGCTTGTTGGCGGTGAATTAGGAGAGAAGTTCGCACTAGACATCAAGGGAGTAATTTCCCGCCCTAAAGTCAGTGAAATTTGGAAACAGATCAAGGAATTTTATCCCAAAGGCTTTCAAATTTTTGTCGATTCTTAATCTAAAAAATCAATAATCATGGAGTTAAAAAAGGTTTTCGGAACACCAGGGTGTGATGAATCATCATGCCCCACCATCTACCAGAACGAGTCTGGTAGTTTTTTCATTCAGGGCTATGTCGTAGCCCAAGACAATCGCGAAGGAGCCAACATTCCCGAAGGCGAAGACCTCGTAAAAGTCCCCAAGGAATTCCTTGAGGCCTTTATCAAGCAGCAGACAGAAGTAGGCAGCTAGTCTCTGTCACTATTTCCTTTCCCAAAAAACAAAACCACGCTGGGTAGCCAGGGTGGTTTTGTTCAAAATATCCTTTTCACTTCAAGAAAAACTACAATGGATAATGATTTTCAACAATACCGCATAGCCTTTGAAGAGGCGAAACAATCAACTGAGGAGTTATTCGAATACTGGGAAGCCCGAACCTTACAAAAACTGCTTGGATACCCAGCATGGAGGAGTTTTGAGACCCTCATCAAAAAGGCGATGACAAACTGTAGAAAGACAGGCCAGAAGGATTCTGACCATTTTGTAGTTGACTACAAAATGGTCCAGATTGGTAGCGGCGCGAAAAGAAAATTGAAAGATTATGCCCTTTCACGCTATGCCTGTTACCTCATTGCCTTAAATGGCAATCCACGCAACAAGGTCATTGCCTATGCCAAAGACTATTTTGCCACGGAGACCCGTAAGATGGAAAACCTACGGGCTAGGCTTACAGAACATCAGGCAGATTTGGAGCGAATTGATGCACGGAAGACCCTTACCCAAGCGGAAAGGCAACTTTCTAAGTCTATTCACTCTCAAGGGGTAACCGACGGCAGGGCCATCGCGCGGATCAGAAGCAAAGGCGATAAGGTCTTGTTTGGGGGAAATAATACCCACCAGATGAAGGAAAGACTGGAAGTTCCTAAGTCTCGCCCACTAGCTGATTTTCTGCATACAGCGGTACTGGGCCTAAAAATATTTTCTTCTGGTGCGAGTGCGCATAATATCAGGCAAAAAGACCTAAAGAGTGAGCGGGCTATGACGAGCGAACATCAGATCAATAATCGAATTGCAAGGAAAGCGGCCATTAGTGCGGGTACTGCACCAGAAGATTATCCTGGCCAGGAGGATATAAAGAAAGTCGAGAAGAAAGCTGGATTTTGGCGTCAGCTTTTGGGGGGTGAGGAGTAGTTATGTAAAAAGGTTGGGCAAATGCTCAAGGGTTGATAAAACGCTCTAGCGCATACTGCTGATGCGCCAATGCCAAGATGATAACTTGCTCATCCAACATCTTATAAACAAGGGTAAAGGGAAACTGAGGCATCGCTAGTTTTCTAAACTTGCCAAATGAGGTTCTTGGATATTCTTCAGCGTGCTTTTCCAGGTGATGAAAGATGCGATTCAATTCCCCCATCAGTTGTTCACCCAGAAAAGGGTCGGTCTTAGCTTGCCATTCTTTAGCCAAATGAATATCGCGTTGTGCTTCTTCTGCTAGTAAAACTTTGTAGTAGTTCATACTTGTTCATTTTACTAGCTGCATGAATTTACGCCACGTCATTGACTGGCTATTATCATTTTTCAATCGCCGATACCTGCGCTTTATTTCTGCTTGCCAAGAAGCTGGCAGCCTTGATTTGTCCTCCCGCTTTAACTCTGCCAAGAGTTCCTTAGCTAATTCAAGCCGAGATTGATAACTGAGTTGGTGGGTTTCTTCTAGGATTTCATGATAAGAAGACATGACGTCATTTTATCAAACCAACAATTAAGCGCAAGATGAATGAGAAGGCCTATTTCACAAGCTGCCATTTGTCTCTGCTTATTAGCGGTATAATGGAGGAAATATGATGTTCCTATTTCATTATTTCATCGCTTTTTTTGTTTTGTCTACTTATGAGTGCTCGTAGACGGAAGAAACTGAAAGCCTGGTCTCCCCGTAAATTCCTACTCCTCTGGCATCTGTACCGCAGTAAAGAGACAACAATCGACCTGATTGACTTGGTATTCCCACACCACTTTCCGCGCAGCATTCAAACTTCTTCTTATGAACTGATTCGCGTGTTGATCTGTGCCACTAACCTAGGGGCATGTGGCGTGTCCTTATCGCGGGCCCTAATCGATCATTTCACCCTTTCAATTGTCGATAAGGATCAACAAGTGCTGATCGACCAGCAGATCATTTTACATGAACTCTGCCCAAACTTTCATGATCTTCTTGTAAAGGAAATAGGGATCAAGGATGCAACAGCCTTCAAGGAATCTATTGGTGTTGCACTCTCTCAATCTCAGCTTTTAAGCAATCTTTTGGGAAGCATTTTAGCTGTGGTATTGGTCAAGGTGGTGAATAGGTTTCGAGGGTTAGACCAAGAGGGAAATGGTCTTTTTCAGCCAGACGAGGGCCATGCTACCTTGGACACCAAATTATTCACTCATCTTACCCCTCTGTTGAACCTCGAATTTGACATCGATAAGCGGCGGCTAAATCATGTATTCCGGAGGTATTTACAGGCTTTTAGTGATGATCAGATTAAACCAAGCAAAGGGCAAAAGTACTTTCCTCAAGCTACTGTTCAGAAGGTCTTTCAGGCATTTATTCAACACCTGCTGTCTGAACAAGGTTCTTACCTTACCTTCGAACTGGGCGATGGAAGCCACACCTTGGGAGGTCAAGATGATGCATTTATCCAAGTATTTAAAAACCAATTCCCTCAATCCTTTAAGTTATGGCACAGTGGTGTCTATTACTTTCCCTTTTTTGAGATGCTGGCATGGGCAGAAGGACAAAAATGGCTCAAGGTGCATGAGTTTGTTGTCTCCACCAATGGTATAGGCTTTTTTGAAAAAATGATCAAAAGAGACCATTTGATCCGCAGGCGTAACTTTAATAATGTGAAGCTAAAATCTTATCTTTCTTTTGAGATTATGTCGGATCATTTTTTCCCAAAGACACCCTCCATGGAACCTGACCCCAGTGAAGAAATTACCCTCCTAGAAGTTGTTGCCTCAGACCGTCCCCGCTTCAAGGTCTATCTCAATGGCGACCATCGTTCTCCCATCTATTTAACCCAAAACAATAAAGCAGGCGAAATCATCTATTCTGTAGCATCAGGAAAAGAAGTCAGCTTCCGCCATTACCGCAAAAACATGGACTACATTAACCATGACCCCAATTTCAAACTCTATTCCCAGTCTGATTATTCTCCAACAATACTCCTTGATAAGCATCTCGACGAAGATGGCGATGCCTTTATCGGCCCAGCGAAAGGCGTTGAGTTTCGCCTGATTGGGGAGTAGCAGAAAACTTCTGCTTGCCCAGAATCTCCAGAATGTGGGGATAACAAAAAAGCACCCTGCATTTGCAAGGTGCTTTTTTGCTTGGGCAGAATTTTTCTGCAAGCGATAGTGTGACTGTCGGATTGGCCAGCCGACAATCCTGCTGATCTGATTGGAGCCTAGTCGACTTCTATTGGACAGTACATTAGTCAATAATCAAATGCCTTACACAACAAGTCAGGGGTTATGAAGTCATGAATTTCTACAAAGTATTTCGAAAAGATGAGTCAGCTAATATTTTGCTTCGAGCTGGTGACATTCGAGTCACCGATAACGGAGGAATCTTCCTCACCATCCATCTCTTTAAAAACGAAGATTACATTATTCTGCCAGACCGCGAAAAGCGTCAGAAATATATTGTCTTTAGTGTCAAAGAGTATGAGGTCAAGGGAGAAAGCCGCAAGAAGTGGAATGCCATCGGGGAGTTAGCGATTGAATCAGGTGGAGATAAAATCCTCCGATTAAATGCCCTTCCCGATACCTTTATCGTCCTTGCTGATCCGCAGGACACAAGCGAGGACATTCTCGCCTCAGGAGCACTACATCCGCTCAGTTAGCTCATCGCCTCATCATCCCCGTTCCGTTATGAGCCTCCCGCTGACCGCCTTCAGCGTGGAGAAATACTCATAGCCCCACTAGGGGCACGGGGGCATGATGGGGTTCTAACAATTCGCTGGTTTTTCACGGTCTGCTGAGGGAGAGACCTCAGTAGACTGGCCAGTGAATCTCACAATCAAATAGCTATTAAAATGGAATCTACTCAAACTCGGCCCAAAGGGGCCAAAGACCGTATGGACATCTATGAGATGATCACTCAGCGCATCGTCGAGAAACTCGAAGAAGGTGTCGTGCCTTGGCAAAAGACTTGGAAGAATGCGCCCTATGCCCAAAACTTTGTCAGTGGTCGAAACTACCAGGGCATTAACCGCATTATCACCAACCTCAGCCCACATGAAGCTCCCTTTTTCCTCACCATGAGACAAGCCAATCATCTGGGCGGGAAAATCAAAAAGGGTGAAAAATCACTACCCATTGTCTTTTGGCAAGCCGTGCACAAAGACCCAGATGGGAATGTGGTACCTGAAACTCAGGTTGACAATCATCCTAATCTGACCAAGCACTTCCTCACGCGCTACTATCGCGTTTGGAACATTGAACAGACTGAAGGAATTGATTGGTTGATGCCCACAAGAGAGAATCCTGGAGAACCGATTGATGAAGCCGAAGGCATCGTAGAAGGCATGCCCAATCCGCCTGAGATCAGGCGCGAAGGTCATGAAGCCTTTTACTCACCGCCCACAGACATCGTGCAAGTTCCAGCTATGAGTTCCTTTGAGGAACCTACAAACTTCTACTCTGTCCTGTTCCACGAACTTGGCCATGCCACAGGCGCACACAATCGCCTGGCGCGCGAAGCCGTCACAGGAACCGTTAAATTTGGTTCATGTGACTACTCCTTGGAGGAACTTGTGGCTGAGTTAACAAGTTGCACCCTTTGCAGTATTGCAGGCATAGAGACGACCCGCACTTTCACCAATTCTGCTTCCTACATCCAAGGCTGGCTCAGCAAACTGCAAGATGACAAACGCTTCATCTTCAAGGCGGCTAGTCAGTCAAAAAAGGCAGTGGAATACATATTGGGATAAGCCATGAACCATATCATAGAACCCGATTGGAAAGTACGTGAGACCGTGGAGTATCGATTGGTGGCCCGAGGGATTGAAACGATTTCAGATGTGGAGCTAGTGGCAATCACTGGAGGAGTTCCTCTGAAACAGGCAAGGAGTCTGTTGTCAAAGTTTGGCTCGCTACGCGCATTAAGCAAAGCGAATATGCAGGACCTGTGTCGCATAAACGGGCTGAACCCCTACAACGCCATTGCCCTCATCTCTGCCTTTGAACTGCATAGGCGCAAGCGTTTTGAAAACCCTGTTCCTTTACAATTGAATGACTCGCAAAAGATCGCGAACTACCTTTGGCCCGATATGGAGCGAGAAGATCAAGAGGTCTTCAAAGTGCTTTATCTCAACCGAAGCTTGGAGCTTCTGGGGGAAAAGACCCTTTTCAAGGGAGGCATCAATGCCACTGTTGTCGACTCTCGCCTCATCTTCAAATGGGGATTTGCCTACTGTGCAAGTTGCCTAGTGGTTTCCCACAATCACCCGTCAGGAGGGCTTTTGCCTAGTCAACATGACCAGGCAGTCACCCAGCGAATCAAAGAAGCTGGAGCCTTATTGGAGATGCCATTGGTGGATCATCTGATCCTCTCAGAAAGGGGGTACTACTCCTTTGCTGATGAGGGGATGTTGTAAGTGAAAGCCGTTTTGCCATATTGGTGAGGCGGCTTTTTTCAACAAGGGTTTGTAAAAATATGAATAGATGAAAGCAAGATTCATTGATGTTTTGTTACCTGTGTACTACATTAGAAGAATTAAAAAATAACATTTTGCGAATTAATTACATATTCTCTGGTCGTTCTCGAGAAAAGTTGTCAGAGTATTATTTCTTTTGGGCTGAACAGATATTAACTGAAAAAACTTCTGCTTGGGATAGGAGTGATATTAAAAAAGTCAAAAAAGACTATGAGTTAGCAAAGGAGAAGAATTTTGTTCAGAATACTTATTTTATCCGCCTTTTTGAGTTTGCCACCAATTTTCTACGGAAATACGAGGACTTTAAGGAGCCATTGATGAAAAGGCTTCAAGAAGCCATAGTCATTTATAAAAAATATCCTGGTGCGAATGTTTTTGGTAGGATATTTTATTCTACCGAAGAACGGAATAAAGCTAAGGATGTTGACAAAGTCCACAACTTCCTTGAAGGAGAGTTTGATATACAAAAAGTCAGTGAGCATAGACCTTCAAAAGATTATTTTGATTTTTTGGCATTCTTACTTTTAGGGATGGATATAGATGAGTTTAAGGATGCAGGTGAAGTTGATGGTCTTACCTTTGAGGCAGATGTAAAAGAGGTCGATCTCGCAAGTTTAAAAGTCTCCAAAGAATCATCTCATATAGGCTCTGCCCGTCTCTTGACTAGTATCCCGGCCTTAGATTTTGAGTCTAAAGTTATTGCCCGTGAAGGCCCTTTGCATAGGCTGCACAACAAGATTAAAAAAGGGTATAAGCGAATACAATTATATGGAGTTGGTGGAATTGGCAAAAGTATCCTTGCTCTTTCATACATTAAGATATCTTTGGATGAATGGGACAATGTAGTTTGGATAGAGCAGAGTCAAGATATTGTCTCCTCATTTACCTCCAATGCACAACTTAGAGAAAGCCTGAAAATATCCCTACTGCCAAATGAGAAAAATGAAGACTTATTCATGCGAATGATGCTTGCTATGGATAAGCTAAAGGGACGCAATTTACTGGTAATTGATAACCTAGCTACCGATTTTTTGACGGACAAACACGCTAGATTCATCCCTTCAAGTAATCATTGGACGCTTCTAGTTACCCAAAGAGGACCAATAGAAGGTTTTGAGCAATTGGAGGTAGATGCTATGCACAGAGAAATCGCTAAGAAGTTTTTCAGGCAACACTTCAAAAAGGCGATTACCAAAAAGGTCGAATCAAAACTGCTCAAGACAATTGAGTATCATCCACTTACTATAGAGTTGATTGCCAAGACGCTAATGGCATCAAGGCGTATCACGCCAGAACTAATGCTGGATCGGCTGCAGAATCTTGAGCTGGATAAACTCAAAGATGCTCCATCTCTTTCCAGTAAAGAGAAAAGACTATACAGCTATCTCTTGACCACATTTAAGCTTGTAGAAGAAGATTTTGATGAATTTAGTCTCGGGGTTATTAGAGGTTTTTCAATCATTATTCCCCAGTTGATTCCTATTGATGACCTTGTCCTTTTGTTTGGTATCGAAGACGGCTTGCTAGACCAATTTGATGATGCCATCAATTCACTATATCGAAGTGGTTGGATTTCCCTCTACCCAAATACTTCAACCCTCCAAATCCACAGGATGGTTCGGGATACGCTTTATTATCAGTTGCAACCCACAACAGAGGAATTGGAGTTTGTAATTTCCCAACTGGCCAATATTCTCTCTGGCACAGAAGAAGCTCAATTACCTGTAGAATTATTCAAATGGGCACCATTTGCAGAGTATATTACGATCTTGATGAGGGGGGAGAAGCATGTTGTTTTGGAGGAATTGAATGAAAAGTTTATCAATCTTCTTAGCTATAAGGGGGAAATTGATAAAAGTATTAAATATGCTCAAGTACAACTTAATTTATTTGAACGAGAGCTTGGCCACAAATCACCAAAAGTAAGCAATGCTAGAGCCTCTCTCGCGGCATTGTATCTTCAAAATGAAGATATCCAGTTAGCAATAGAAGAATTGGAGGTTCTTATTCCATTAGATACGGAACTATATGGAGCCTCCGATATTAGAGTATTCACTCATCGGAGAGATTTAGCCTTGGCAATTTTAATGAATGGTGAAGACTGGAATGCCAAGAGCCTACTTGAAGACTTACGACCAGAATTAGAAGACCATTTTGGGAGAAACCATCATTTAGTCCATTCCCTTAATATGACCTTAAGTGATGCTTATAAGGAACTTGGCATGCTTCAAGAAGGGAAAGCCTTGATTGAGGAAGTTGTGGAGTATGAACGTATCCACCTTCCTCCATTTCATTATCAACTGGGTGCTTCATTATCTCGACTAAGCGTTATTTTGGGGGAATTAGGAGATAATGTTGGAGCCAAAGAGCTGCTGAACGAAGTCTTTGAAATTGTTAAAAAGAATTTTGGAGAATCTCATCCTGAAGTAGCGACTTGCTATTTGAATCTTGCTAGTCAAGAGTGGGAGGATGGAAATTTAGAAAAGGCTTATTCTTATTGTGAGCAGTGTATTGAAATAGAAAATCAATTTTACACAAAAAATCACCCTGCCCTTATTATGCCTTATAGAGTTAAAGCATTAATTCTCCAACAGAATGGAGAAACAGGACTAGGAGAAAATTTACTTAAAGAAACGATCATAATTGCAGAGGAAACATATCCACCGATGCATAGTGTTGTTGTCCTATTAAAGACAGACCTAGCAGCGATTTACCTTGATCAGTCATGTTTTGATGAAGGTATTGAGATTTTAGTTGAAATTTTAGAAAAAAGCAAGAATAAATATGGTTCCATTCATCCTGTAACGGCATCTATTCAGGTTCAGTTTGGCGAACTCCTCAAAAACGCAGAAAGGCTATCGGAAGCAATGGCTCTTTTTACTGAAGCAATAGCTACTTATCAAGAGTTATTTGGTGATAATCACTATAGCACTTTATTGGCTTTTGATGGTCTAGGACGAACCCTTTCCGATCTTGGGGAAGAGGATAAAGCGGTTGAAATACTTAATAAATCCCTTAATGTAGCTTCTCAATTGTTTGGAGAAAATCATCAAACATATGGTGCATCTTTGAAAAACTTAGCAATAGTATTAGAAAAAAATGGGGATCTAGAAAAATCCAAACAGTATTATGAGAATGCGCTTAAAATTGCAGAACAAGTTTATGGAAAAAAACATAAAGAAACGCTAGAAATATATGCAAATATTGGCAGTGTTCTCTTGTCAATGGAGCAATTCGAGGAAGCTGAAAAAATTCTTACTAAAGCTTACCACCAAATTACGGAGGATGGGACTTTTCTAAGTGAATTCGGATTTACGGTACATAATAACCTGATATCTGCTCTTTTGGGTGGTAAAAAAGAGGCGGCAGCAAAAAGAGAGTTGGAAAATTTATTTGAAGGTCAACTGACAGTTTATGGAATAAATGACCCCGATACCTTCAGCACATGTATTAGACTTATAAGAATCGTATGGGATGGAGCAAACAAAGACGAATCGAGAGAATATCTTATGATTTTAGAAGAATGTCTATCTAATATTGGGGATGAAGAATATTTAACTTCAGACCTTATGAGTGCTTACACTTTTCTTGGAAAATACTATGAAGGTTCCAACTCTGAAAAATCTACTGCCTTTTATGCCCTCTCAATGACCTTGCTATTCTCTTCCTCTACTAATGCTGAAAGTAAATTAAAGAGAAAATCACGAAGGAAACTGAGCTGAAAAGAAGGCAAATTTTAGGCTGAAGTAAGAAAAAACAAGTTTTTTCTGTCATGACAGCTGTCAATTTCCATTGACAGAAACGGCGGCAGCGATTCTAGCTGCTTGCCCCCATGTTAAATATTTATAGGCTATTTATAGCAATTGCCTGCTCCTTTTTGCTAAGTGCAAAAAGTGGAGCGGCACCAGTGGCACCCTCAAATAGTGCCTGTTTTGCTTCGGTTGACTCCCAACATTGTGTGGTAGAGTATCCCGAAGAGTTGTCCAACTGTACAGCAGTCTTTACTGCTGACGCTACATGGAGTAGTAACTATCCATCTTGTACAGTAACTGTGTCTTTGGATAATTGTGAGGCTGAGCCAAGTGCCTCCTTTTCAGGGACGTGCTACCCTGATGAAGGTGAAGTACTTGTAGGCCAGATCACAGTTCTTGATGGAGGAGTTCCAATCCGTACTTATGAGTTACGTGTGAGGAATGGTTCTGGCGTCATCATCCTTATTGAGGATATGTAGTCATTAGAATCACTTTTAGCCTCTCAGGGAATCCCTGAGAGGCTATTTTTAAGGTGTGCAATTTGGCATAAAATCCACTTTTCTGCATAAAAACGGACAGATTCTTGGCTTAATCTAGCTTGCAATGCTATAAGTTTCTCACCTCGTTTAATATCCTTAGCACGGGCAGCTCGGTTTAAGTCTCGTTGATAGACATAAAATTTCCTGAATGAAATTGATTTCGAACTATTTCTATTGAGTTTGTTCTTGATAAAGCTCTCAAGGCCTGTGAGCTGCAAATTAACTAGGGTATAATCCGCTTGCATAAAGCTGGTCCTCACCCATAAGGCCCGTATCTCAGCCTCAAGTTGTATATCCTCATTTACAGGTAAATTCCCTTGTGCTTTGTGAAGCATTTCTGCTGCTAATTCATAGCGTTCTAAGAAAAAATCAAAATGCCCTTTACAGAACCACCAAGTCGCCTCTCCTGACTTTCCTCGAATCTTGCCATAAAAATGGCGAAATACATCTTCTGCTTCATTATATGCTGAGACAGATGAGTAGAGGGAAATTATATTCTTAAAATTGGCAGCAAGTATTTGTCCTCCTTCATCAATAACCCCTTTTCCTAATATTCTCTGATATAAGTCAACCAACTCTTCGCCAAGATGTCCCCGCTTTTGGATATAGCCTCTCACACAGTAATTGACCAGAAAAATGAATATATCCTCTGTCTCAAACCTGCCGAGCTTTATTAGGTATGGTAAAAGTTGAAAAAACATCCCTTTTACCTTACGAAAGACTATATCTGCTTCATCAGAAACTTCTGGAATGATTTGTAACAACAACAAATATAGCTGAATCACTGGCTCATCTTGAAATTCTGAGCCTTTGGATATCTCGACTACTTCAGGCAGAAAGTATAAGGTATGCTTCTTCTTATCTATTGATTCTCTATCCTGAGCAATTGCTTTACACGCTAGGCTAAGTTTTTTAATGATAAAGGCTTTATCCAAAGCTATCAGCGGTTTTTGAAACTGAAGCTTAGGAACTTCTATCGTCCTACGATCAAAAAAGAATAACTCTTCATCCTTAAGGTGTAAGGTTGCAGTATAGTGAGAAAACCCCTTTAAAGGAGCTTGATCTATTCTTTTTATGGAATCTTTAAACTCTCGTGAAAATTGCTCATCCCAATGTCGGTCATTTATTGCCTTAATAAAGGCATAGTCGATCATTGGTTGATCTTGGAGAAATGATTTCAATGCTAGATATTTTCTGATAAATGAATTCAGCTTGCTACCACGATTACTAATATCCCTTTTTTTACGTTCGGAAGGCTTTCCTTCGGGAAATATCAGTGGTACCACATCATCAATTCCCCAATCTTTTTGCGTCTTATTAAGTTTGATACAAGCTTCAAATAACTGGTAGACATATGGCTGATTACCTAATAGGCCTAATTGGAGGTAATGGTGCAACTCACCTAACTCATATTTAGATAGTTTTTGAAGTATCTGCTTGACTTTCATGGGCGCATATTATATGACAAATATGCAAAAAAGAAGCCATAATTGACTAAATAAGGCAAAAATACACCAAGTTGGTTTATGATCTAGAAGTAACTATTAGTTGTATTCTTCATTGGGTAAGAGGATATTTCACCGCAGACTTTGCCCCCACTCATTAAAAAATGAAGTGGGAGGTAAGGTATTATATGTATGAAATCTACTCAATAGCCCTGCTAAATGAGTTTTCTCCCAAAATCTTGAAAAATATCAACTAATGCAAGACTTTCATTCCTCTTCTTCTGAAAAAGAACGCCCCACCTTTATGGGGGAACCTCCATCGATCAATGAGCCGCTTAGAGAATTTTTGGTTCCTGCCTCAGCATTGTATAAAAGGATAAAAGAAAATCCCTCTTGGTCTGTTTTTAAAGAAAAAGAGACTTTAGGATTGGTGAAGCAGACATTGCTGAGGCTCCCTATGTTAGTGTGGATGATTTCACTCCGTCTACTCGTCGAAATTCTTGACCCAGCTCTGTTGTTTACACAACTCCTTTTTCGGTATCTGAAAGAAACCCTTTTTGGGCACACCACCATATATTCTCAATATTTCCACCTCTATGAAGGGCTGTCATATGCCGCTTCGCCGTTTTTTAATGCCGTTGAAGAAGAGATAAAGGCAAGGGAGATGCCTGAGCGGATTCGGTTCAAACGGATCAGGCTTTGGGAGGGGAGCATCTGGAGCCCCCGGCGACTGTATATGAAAATCCGCCGCAAAGGCTTTGTAATCTATCTCTGTGGGGCACCCTACGGTAAGGCTTACTTCTTCTCCTATTATGTTGCCAGAACTCGCAATCCGCTTGTCACTTTATTATTTAAACTGCTCTCCCTAGCTCCTTTGATAGGACAGACGCTGGCCAAACAAATTGATTTCAACACCTTCTATCGGTTTGACACTGCTCAGGCCTTTAGTATGTCTATGCATCAATCCATCCAGAATGTGATCAAAGCGATCACTGAAGAAAAAGGACTGCGAGCCCTCACGCCTGAAGAACAAGAGCCTGTCATCAACAATCCCTTCAAGCGATGAATTCGGTTGAAAGGAATACCGCCAATTTTTATGATTGGGAGGCATTGGGGGGAGGAAAGAAGCTCTTTCCTTGGCCTGTCATGCTTGAACCTCCATTTGCTCGCCGCAAAACCAATCATGCCCCCCACAAAGGTGCAGATGATGGGCAGACACATACCTTGTTTAGCAGAATTTTTCAGGCATTTTCTTCTCCTGAGAAATTCTTAGCAGAAGTCAAGGAAGAATTGCCTGTTGACAATTCCCCCAAACCATATGAAGGATACCAACTCACAGAACCCGTTTATGAATTGGTTCTTTCGCCCTCTCCGAAGCATACGCCTAATCTTGCTGAGACAGAAGCCTTTTTACTGATGGCAGGTGAATGTCAGTATCCTCTCAGTTTTGAGATTATCATCTTACTTACAGGAATAGCATTCCAATTTGCTGGACAAAAGGAAGACATTGACAGCCTTTATTATCAAATCAAATCGTACTTCCCCGAAGTTACAGCTACTCGCCGAACAAATTACCTGACCCATAAAGCTTGGAATCCTACTGGGATTACAGCCATAATAGAATTAGCTCCCCAAGAGGAGTTTCCTCGCCCGCTCAAACTTTGCCATAGCCTGAAACCTGACCCACTGGTTGGGATTTTGGCTGCTTGTGAAAGGGCAAGTGAAAGAATGCAGGAAGGCGAAATGGGGCTAATTCAGGTATTGTTCCAAGGAGTGCGACAGCCTTGGGCTGGGGGGATACTGGAGGCAGTTAGTGACGATAATGGCGGTCCCTTTTTCTCCAATTCCCCCGAAATGCTTCCTCTGGCTAGAGAGAAAACTAAAGGGCCGCTTTTTGCCGCTGTGATTAGGTGTGTTGGACAAGGGCAAGATGGAGAACAAGCTGTTAATATTTTGGCTGATCTGGTAGAGAGTTTTGTGGCACTTGATAATCCAGGAAGTAATAGTCTGGTCCTTTTATCCAATGAAGGCTATCCCTTTGAAGCGCATGCTACCAATGTAGCCCTGAGACAAACTAACCGTCCAGGGATGATTCTCGGTAGCCGAGAATTGGTGAACCTTGTGCATTTACCCAATCCTGCTGCTGTCACAAGTAAACTCACTCAATCCATTCGAAAGACCAAGGCTGCACCTGCTTTTGCACTTAATCCTAAGTACGCCCTTGGAATTAATACACATCGAGGGCAAGTCAATCTGGTGGGTCTATCGAGGGAAAAATTGTCTCGACATGTTCACATGCTAGGCAGTACTGGGAAAGGTAAATCCGTATTGCTTCTGAATCTGGCTATACAGTGCATTATGAATGGGTTTGGAGGGGCTATTATAGACCCTCATGGAGATTTGGTAGAAGACATTATTTCTCAAATACCGCCAGAAAAACTAGACAACGTCATTGTTCTAGACCCTACCAATCCAGATTTCTCAATAGGCCTAAATCTGCTTAATGCGAATTCAGAGCCTGAGAAAATCCAGTTGTCATCTGATATGGCAGCTAGTCTGACCCAACAGGCTACGAATGTCGGGCCTCAGATGGATATAACTCTTCAAAATGCCATTATGACCATTTTGGAGAGTGAAAAGGAAGGAAGCCTATTGGATTTATGGCACTTCCTGAAGGATGAAAAGGTTCGAAATGAATTCTTAAAGTCTGTGCATGATCCTATCCTCATGTCTTTCTGGGAGGATGAATTCCAAAGAATCACTAAGGCTACGATGTCTTCCTTGCTGAATCGCTTGCAGATGTTCCTACGCCCCAAGCCCCTTCGCTATATGCTGATGCAGAAAGAAGGGCTGGATTTTCGGAAGGTAATGGACGACCGCAAGGTGGTGTTAATAAAGCTCTCACAAGGGCTTCTCGGTGAGGAAAATAGCTACTCGTTGGGTTCTTTGATCCTCACCAAACTCTACCAAGCAGCCCTCTCTCGACAGGCCATCAGTCGAAAGGACAGGCACATGTTCATGGTCGCCATTGATGAATTTCAAAATTTCGTAACACCTACCCTCGAAGGTATCCTCTCGGGTGCAAGGAAGTACGGATTAGGTCTAGTATTGGCTCATCAGAACCTTGATCAGATAATGAGGCGAAGTGCGAGTGTCGGGAATTCACTGCTTGCAAATGCAGGGACTAGAATCTGCTTTGGGGTAGGTGATGCCGATGCTACCAAGTTTGCATCTGGCTTTTCAGGATTCGAGGCGCATGACCTTGTGAGCCTCGACATAGGGGAAGCAGTGGTACGAATTGGGGGTCGTCAACATGATTTTAGCCTCTCTACTCAACTTCCTGAGGATGTGCCCGAAGACGAAGCTCAACGAAGGCATCAATTTGTCATTGAGGAAAGTGGGCGAAAACATGGGGTTCCGATCCAAATCCTAGAAGAGGAACTACGGAGCCTTAAAGTTGATTCCAAACCAACAAAGCCTGCTAAACCAGAGGATACGAGAGATCAAAAGGCAAAGGATCAACCGTCTTCAGAGCCGCCTAAAAGTCCAGAAACAAAACAGGAGGAAGTTGAGAAACCTACGGTTAAAGTAGTCGAAGAGATAGCCTCTGTTGAGGATTTAGCGGCCGCAAAGGAAGCCTTTCTGAGGGCCAACAGACGAAAAACGGAACACACCGAACACCAGTATCTGCAAACCCTCATTAAGAAGATGGCTGAAGCCAAAGGCTTCAAAGCTACCATTGAAAAGCCTACTCCTGATGGGCATGGCAGAGTAGATGTGGCCTTGGATAATGGCAAAATCAAGATTGCCTGCGAGGTTTCTGTCACAACCACACCTGAACATGAATTAGGCAATATCCAAAAGTGCCTGAAGGCTGGATATGACCATGTTGTAGCCTGTTCCAAGCGACCTAAACACCTAGCTAAGATCAAGAATCTGGCTGCTGAGGTCTTAGATCAAAAAGCAAGTATGAAAGTCCATTTCTTTCAGCCTGAGGCACTCTTTGCTTTCCTCGATCAATTTATCGCCCAGCAAGCCAGTAGCGAAAAACGGATCAAGGGCTATCGAGTGAAAACGAAATACGATCCAGTTGCGCCAGCAGATGGTAAGCAAAAGTATGAAGATATTTCTAAAGCCCTGCTTGACTCGCTGAACCGCGAAAAGAAGCCCAAAGACAAACAATAGTTCAATCATTTAACCCCAATACTATGTTCGCATTACTCATTTTTCTCCTTGGTGGTCTGGCTGGGTACTCAGCCGCAAAGACTTACTTATTTAATCAGTTCAAACAAAGTGCAACAGGCGGCCTCATAGAGATTGTTGAGGAACTCAATCACCTCTCTGAAGGTGTCCTTGCCTCTGGCTCAGCTAATCTAGAATTGGCCACTCAACTAGAATCTGAGGGCAACGATTCTGCTGCCAATGCCCTCAGAAAGAATGCCCAGGAAATGCTAGAGGGTCTTCTTATTGATGAAGACGCTACAGCTCAAGGGCAACGGTTAATGGATTCTCTGAACATGCCCCTTCGAAAGATTTTTGCTTGGAATATGCGGGTGAAGGAGGTTATAGGAAAATGGGAGAAAGTGTGATCGCTATCTCAGAAAAAATTATCTCTGGGTCAAAGAACCTGACACTTGTCAACTGCTTCAAAAGTGTGGTATAAATCCTTTATGAATTCGAGAAATAACATTGAAGAATCCCAATAAAAGCCTGCCCTGTATCAAAATTTTAACCTCAAATTTCAAAATTATGAATCTATTGAAAACTAACCTAAAGTCCATTCCAGTTTGGTTTTTTATTGTGACCTTGGCTGTTGTAGTGGCAGGGTGTACCTGGAAACTAACTACGAGAGTTGTAAACACGAATAAAGAAGTAATTGAATGGGGGAAGGACTCAGAAACGACGACTTCTAAAAAGGACACACCTAACCAAAATTTCTCAGCTGACAATTTGGGTATTACTTCTGTAAAGGAAACAGGTTCTTATTCATGCCCAAGTAATTGTCAAGAATATTATCTTGAAATAATTGGTAATAAGCTACCTGAACAAATCTTACTTTTCAAAAAGGAAAAGAAAACACCTGTTGCCCTAATCAAGGAGGCTGACTTGGCTCTAAGTAACCATATGCCTTTTCCTGAAGGAAATAACCACCGAAATATAATCTCATTGCCAAAAGGTGATTATATAATGAAAGCTGAATCCCAAGGATTTGAAAGCCTTGAGGTTGTAATATCTGTTGGTGAGGAGCCTGGTGCCAGATTTAGTATGAATCCATCCGATCCAGAATTGTTAAGTTCAATTTTTCCTAGCGAACAAAATGCATTTGATATTTACCCAAAGCTATCAAATGACCAAATTATTATTAGAGGAAGGGTGGCAGACCACTTTGGAAGCCCTATTCAAGGAGTAAAAGTATCAAATGAAGTCAAATCTTCAATATCTAAGGGAGCACTAGAGGACTTGTTCAAGTTAAATGATGATGAGTATGTATTTAGCCATGTGCTTGATCAGTACTCGGAAACCTATACCGACAAGAATGGCTTATATGAGCTTGTATTGAAAGTAAATAAAGGAAAAAATGAAGCTCTGGTTTCTTTGAATTATAAAAAAGAAGGATACAAGAGTGTTTTGAATCAGTATATCCATGGCGGGACTTCTACTGGATTTACATTATTCAGTGGTTCAATTTATCCAGATGACTATGGATATAAAATCACGAATATGTCTGGAAATGGGTTATTACTACCTGAAAATTTCGTAGCACCACCACCCTCAGAGTCGGAGGTACAAATGTATAGCTACAAACTTGTGAATCCCGCCAACCTTGGTGGGATTTCTAGTGGAGTAAATCCATTTTATATCCCAAGTAATTGCGTTATTCCATCTACGATAAAAGTTGATGTGAATAACGATGGGTCGAGTAACGATTTTTTTGACTTTAAGAACTATACAAAGAGGGTTCTTTATGAAGAATGGGTACAAGGTTCGACATGGTGGCAAACAAATCATATTGAGGAATCCTATAAGGCTGCTGCAGTTGCAATTATGAGTTATGCTATGAGCTATGCCTCCAATAGTCAAACGATATGCAATAGCACAGATTGTCAAGTCTTTGATAAGCGAACTACAAATCAGATTCTAACAAACTCCCAGCTAACGTTATGGGTAAATTCTACGCTTGGAAGCACTCATGTGATATCTACCTCAGTGGATGAAATTTGGGGATGGGTTGTTCAAAGAAATCAAGCTTTTGTTAAGGCCGAATTTGCTGCAGAAACAAATGATAATTGTACTCCTATTTTAGGATGCAATCCTTCAGATCAGAAACACTGGGGTAAGTGCGGTGATGGTTTTTTCCAACGTTCTGGTGATGGCCCTCCTTGTAATGGCGGTGCATGTTTTCCTTTAGGAGATAATATTGATGTAGTTTCGTACGGAGAGTGTCATACTGGATCTCATCCACGAGCTATGGGGCAAAGAGGATCTATTAGATGGGCAACAGGATACGAAGTGTCACAAAACAACAATAAAGGTAATGCTATAGGATTTCCTATTTCAGGTCAAAGCTTAGGGGTAAATAAAACTTATTCATACAAAAACTGGGTAGAACTTTTGTCTTGGTATTATCCTGATTTTGTTTTACAGAATTGTAGCAATAACAGAATAATTGACCTTTCTTGTGAAGACTTTTCCTGCCAACTATCTTCTGGACAGCCAACAAACAATTGCGGGTGCCTTTTAGACCCTCTCTCCGTTACCCCTATTTTATGCGATACATGGATATCTGTTGATGTTGCAAATGGCTATCATGGTTCTAGTCTCTATAATGGTGAAGATTGGCATGACTGGGGACCTGAAGTCGCGTATTCTTTTAATCATATTGGAGGGGATATTCGAGTTTGGCAGAGAAATAAAAGCAGTGGTTTTGGCGATGTAGACATTTTTTTACTTAAAGACTTAAATAATGACGGCAAATTAGACCCCCAAATTGATGCAATCCCGAATACAACCTTGAGTGGGGTTGGGGTAACTGGTTTATCTCAAACAAAATTAGCTGAATACGTTAATGCTCCCAGTGGAATTTATTATGTGGTTATAGAAACGGGCAGCCATGGGGCAAAAAGTGGTACAACTGAGATAAATGTTGAAGCGAATTGTGCTTGTGCACCTAATCACCCTAATAACAGTCCTTCAAAAATAATAGTCCAAAATCCGAATCTAGGTACTGGAACACCCACATCAGGCAAAGAAACAGGTTGTCTTTTATGGGATATAGGCGATGTTGACCGCTTTGAATTCCCATGTGATCAAGGAAACAATAATTCTACTGGAATGTTAGTGTTTTCACTAAAAGGGGCTGTAGATAATCTGGTGTATATCGTTACTGAAAAAGGCAGTTCGCAAGTTATACCCATTACTTCCTCAAATTCATCTCAGCAAACAGCAAATTTTTGTATACCTGCAAATCGAAAAGATTGTTTTACAGTAAATGTGTATATAGGGAGTAATTCTGGCTCCCCAAACTTTGACCCTAATGCAAGTCAGGTCTATGAATTGGAATATTATTGGACACCAGGTGTTACTTGTAGCCCATTGATAGGAAATCAAAAACAAGGCTCTCCAGGAGGGAATTCCGGTCAAAACCAACCAGAATCAACAATTTCCTTAACTGCAAGTACTACAACTCCTTGTCCAGGAACTCAGGTTGTCCTAACAGCAACTGGTGCGACAAGCTATACTTGGCTAGACGAAAATGGTGATGCCATCTGCAATAACTGTGGTGGTTCTCAAACCGTAGCGATTCCTTCGGGAATGTCCACAGTAACCTATACAGTCTACGAGGATGGTGGTCTATGTGCCCCAGAGACTATAACCCTAACCGTAAATTCAGGACCGAATGTCAGTATCTCAGCCTCTCCAACTTATGTTCCTGCTCCTGGAGGGCAATTGAACCTCTCTGCAAATGTCAATGGTGGTACGTCAGGCTATACTTATCAATGGAATTGGTCAGGAGGGAGTTCTTCACAACAAAGTATAAGCCTCAATCCTTCAACAGGGGCTCCCTATTCTGTTAATGTCACAGACGGCAATGGATGTACTGACGCTACTTCAGTTTATGTAGGAGTAGGTAGTGGGACTTCGAATTGTACCAATCTGTGGGATAATCCGAGTGGTGCACCTCAATTAATGGTAAGCCCAGTAGTAAATACGATTGGGGAGCATTATGGGACAGCCGTTTGTACTACCCCTTCTGCTGGGTACTCCTATCCTAGTTGTGCATCAGGAACAGTAAATGATTCGTGGGCAAAAGTGATCGCTCAGTCTTCGGGAGCTATTACTATTGGAATATCAGGACAAGGAGGCACAAATGGTCTTACAAATCCAAGAGTCGAGGTGCGTAGATCAAATGGTTCGCTGCCAGGCAATGTTATCGGTTGTGGTACCAATATGAGTAATGTTTCTGTCAATAATGGAGAAACGCTCTGGTGTCGGATTTGGGGAAATGGTGGGCAAACTTCTGGGCTTTACAAATTAACATTTACCCAGACAAGTATTTCGGGAAATTATCCAGATTTGACTATTGATGGGACAGCTTCTTTCTCGGTAGGTGTCTGGCCTAACAACCTAATACAAATGACTGTAAAGAACTTATCACCGAATGTTCCTGCAGGCCCATACGACATACATTTATATGCTTCTACTGATCAAAATATTAGCTTAGATGACAAAACCATTTCATGGGAATACTATCCTAATGGTATTTCAGGAGGAGCAACCATATATACACAATTAAGTGCTTCCCAATTAGATTGGGCAAATCTAGGCCTTGCTCCTGGTACTTATTATATGATTGCTTCTATTGACGAAGCAAAGCAAGTTTTCGAAGGTAATATTGGAGAAACGAATAATTTTTATATTCTCTTCCAAAATACTTTTACTGTTCCTTCTGTACCGTCTCCTGTTAGTCTTCCAGATGTTCAAGTAGTAAAAAATCCTTCACCGCCAGCCTTTACAAATGGGAAAATTAGATACGCTCCAGGTGAGCAAGTAGAAGTCTCTTACGCCCTTAAAAATGCAGGAAGCTCTAGCCTTCCTTCTGGTACTAAAGTTGGTTTTTTCTACCTTAGTGGACCTGGAAGTTGGCACCCAAATGCTCAACTTTTGCATACAACAACCTTGAATTATAGTATAATCAGTGGTGCTACTGTACCTCCTTTCCCTGAACGATTCATTCTACCTTCAAACCTAAATATTGGGCAGATTGAAAAAATAGCGATAGTTCCAAACTATGATAAGGCTATTAATGAAGGTGTATTTTGGGGGACATTAGACGATATCGGATATGTCGCTTTTTTGGCCGTTTCCCAACCTTATCGCCCAGATTATATTGCTCAAAATGTGACATCGACCCCTGGAATAGTCACACCCTGTGGGCAAGTTTCAGTCAATTGGGAAGTGAAAAACATTGGCCCAGAGGATGCTACTGTGAATTCCGTAACGAGTGTCTATTTTTCGAACTCTCAAGACTTATCTGGGAAAATAGGGGTTGAATCATCTATATCACAATCTCCATTGCCAAGTGATGCTACTGCAATAGGTTCTCGAACAAGGAGTGCTCCAGCTAACCTCATTCCAGGAAGCTCAGTTTTTATTGGAGCCTATTCCAATCGAAATTCTGACTTTTATGAGGTGAATACCCAAAATGATAATAACGACTCTTATACACTAAAGATAGTTGATCCAAGCTATATCCCCAGCCAAGCAAATATCCTCTCAGTTCCAAATACTGCCTGTGAAGGCCAAATTTTGACTTTTGAAGCAGCAATTTGTTCAGGATGTTCATATCAATGGACTTTCGGTGATGGAAATAGTGGTTCAGGAAGAGTGATAAACTATCAATATTCAAGTAGTGGGACAAAAACCATTACTCTTATAGTAGATAACAATTGTCAGCAGCCAACCACAACTTCACAATCTATCATTATTACCCCTTCTTCAGCAACAGCAAGCATTTTACAACCCACTCTTACCAAAGCATGTGTGGGAGATGTTGTCACATTTGCGGCTTCAAATTCTTCGGGAAGTGATTTCTCATGGAACTTTGGAGATGGTAGTTCTTCAACTATTCAGAATCCAACACATACTTTTACTAATTCTGGCTATTACCAAGTAGCTTTGATTGTATCCGACCCAAATGGATGCGCTGTCGAAATTGATAATCTGTTGGTCTCAATTGGCGACGAGGTTATGTTGACTGGTAATGTTACAGACGAATCAGCTATTGGAGCCAATGATGGCTCCATAGACCTAACTGTTTCAGGCGGACTGCTACCATATAGCTTTGCCTGGTCAAATGGTGCTACAACCAAAGACCTTTCCAACTTAGCCGCAGGCACGTATACCGTAACCGTTGCAGATAATGCAGGATGTACTTTAACAGAATCCTTTACCGTCAATTCAGGAACCACAGGGCCACCTCCTTTGCAGATTGAGGCAAGAATCTTGAGCAATATCAACGATACGTGGACAACAGTAAATCTCCAAAAAACTTTTGTTTCACCTGTCCTCAACCTTTCACTCTACCGGCCAAGTGCTACTACAAAACCCGTAATCCCAAGGGCTAGAGTAATTAATGGAAGTCAAATCCAAGTCAAGGTGCAGGCCACTGATGGCACCACGGCTGGGAATCATGCCCTAAATATGGTTGTCTTAGAAGAAGGTGTCTACAACCAGCAAGATCATGGAGTGAAAATGGAGGTAGGCAAAGTACTTTCAACGTCTACTGCAAATAGTAGTAATTGGATTCGGGAATCGAGAACACTACAAAATACCTATACTCAGCCAGTAATTCTTGGTCAAGTAATGACCTATAATGATCAAAAATGGTCTCAGTTTTGGTCATCTGAGGTCAACTCTAGAAGCAATCCTCCAAGCTCAACCAGTGTTGCCTTTGATAAAAATGTGGGCGAAGATCCCATTACAACAAGAGCAAATGAAATGATTGGGTATGTCGTCTTTGAAGCTGGGAGTGGTTCTCTCAATGGGGTTCCTTTTGTCGCAGGTTTAGGGCCAGATATTGTAAGAGGCGTGGGAAATGCAGGCACAAATGGCTATACCTATTCCATCCCAGGGATCAGTAGTTCTGATATAGCTATTGTTAGTCCGGCGGGAATGGATGGAGCCAATGGCGGTTGGCCAGTTATCTTTGGCCCAAATCCTATTGGGACAAACTACCTAAACCTAGCTTTTAGTGAGGACCAGTCAAATGATGTAGAAGAAAAACATACAACAGAACAAGTGTTCTTTGCGGTGTTTAGTAGTTCCCAAAGTGTTCCATGCAGTGTTCCAATCAATCTGACTACTACAAATATTACGCCTACTGCCTGTACGATTACTTGGGCATCCGTTACAGGGGCATCTTCTTATGATTTAGAATACCAACTAGATGGAGCCTCAAGCTGGCAAACTGTGGCTAATATCACTGCTCCACCTTATGTCCTTTCTGGTCTTACGCCTAACTCTACTTATAAGGCAAGAGTAAAAGCACAATGCAATAGTAGTGCATCAAACTGGTCTAGTGAGGCTACATTCTCCACAACTTGCCCAACGATCCAACCTAATCCTACTGGAATAAATGCGACCTGTTTTGGTGTACTAGACGGAAGTGCTACTGCGAGTCCTACAGGCGGCCAAGCTCCTTACTCCTATGACTGGGGAGGCTTTGGAAATGCCGCTACTATCCAAAACTTAGGACCTGGTACTTTTACTGTCATCGTTACTGATGCTAATGGCTGTACTGCGACTGATCAGGTAACCATTTCGGAACCGCAGGTTCTTAGTGTTTCTGGTCAAACTACCTCAGAAAGTGCACCCAATATGCTAGATGGTGCCATTGATATTACCGTGACAGGAGGCGTTGCCCCTTATACTTTTGACTGGGGGGTGAACGGAGTTACAGAAGACCTTACAGGTCTTGAAGGGGGGCAATACACTGTACAAGTTACTGATGCAAACGGTTGTGTGGAAACAGCGACTTTTACAGTCCAAACTTCCCAAGGTATCACTCCTCCTAAAATGGAGATTGGGAAGTTACATAACTCTGGGCAGTATTGGCAAACGGTTAATTTTCAAAATACTTATCAATCACCTATTATTTTAGTCTCGCCCATTTTGCCATCTGGCCAAGCATTGCCTGTGGTATCACGAGTTAAAGATGTGACCAGTACACAGTGTAAATTATCGCTTCAAAATCCTAGTGGAGATACATTGACTGTACCCTATAGCATGTATTATTGGATCATTGAAGAAGGGACTTACACAGTCGCTCAACATGGAATAAAAATGGAGGCTAAACAATTTATAGCAACAGGAACTTCAAGAAAAGGAGCATGGAATCAAGCACATATCACTTACCAAAACAGCTATTCAAATCCAGTTGTCTTAGCCCAAGTCATGTCATTTAATGACTCTAAATTCTCAGTTGCATGGACATCTAGTAGTTCGAGAACCAGCCCTCCTACTCCTACCTCTCTATCTATTGGTAAGCACATTGGAGAGGATACAGACCATACAAGGGCATTTGAGTTTATTGGCTATGTAGTCATAGAAGCAGGAAGTGGAATGATTGGGAATGTGGCTTTTGAGGCCAACGTAGGAGCCGACATCGTTCGTGGGCCAGATAATAGTTTATTAGGGTACGACTATCCCATTGCACAGGTTGAAACGACCTTAGTTGCCATTACCACCATAGCAGGAATGGATGGCGGAGATGGTTGTTGGGCAGTTCCCGTTGGCACCTATCCATTAGGTAGCGACTTGACCTTACTATGTGATGAGGATCAAATAGGAGACAGCGAGAGGAGACATACTACTGAAAATGTAGGTTATATCGTATTTGGAGCAAGGCTAAATACTAATACACGACTTGCTGGGCCTGCTCCAGGTGAGAGTAAAAAGGAGGAAGATATTCATTCCTTGATCATTTTCCCCAATCCTGTCTCTGGCCCCGATAATTTTGTTTCCCTTAGCCTTCAAAGTGCTGTGGAGGATAATGCCCTCATTGAGGTGTTTGATGTTCATGGAAAACGAGTTCTTTTGCTTGATTCTTGGGAGGTAGAAGTAGGTAAAAACACGTCCACAATGAACATTGAAGAATTGCAGGAAGGGCTATTTATTGTTCGAGTTAGGGCTAAAAACAGTTCTGTTGCAAGGAAAATGGTGGTCAAGAGGTAAGAAGTCAATCCTTGATTACTCACGAAAAGGTCACATTTAGGTGTGGCCTTTTCGTCTTAGTGATTGGCTTTTACAAAGCTATTTATCCAAGCCCAACGCAATCATCTAATATAGGTCCCAAATTAAGCAGCAAACTTGTTTGTATTTCTTCTCCATCCTTGGGCCAAGAGAATTGGACCAAGAGAATTGGGACAGTTAACTCAAAACAGATACACTTATGTCATTTCTCAATAGACAGATCATTATTAAATTCCTTGTCAAGCATTATAAGAAGATTCAGGCCATGCTTTGGTATTTTATAAAGGTACTTGTAATAGGTTGGCTTAGCTATTCAATCTTGAATTGGATAATAGTGACCGATGAACAGGTTGAGGCTTCTTACCCTACCATGAATCAAGACTTTGGGGTGCTAGTCTCCTATCTTGTGGGGAAGATTTTGAGGACCATAGGGTATTTGATTACCGTGATTCCAGGATCAATTTATGGTCTGTTTCCGCTGCCTAAGAATTTCGGGTGGATGTTGGTATTATTGGGGGTTTGTGGAAGTTCTTGGATAGGAGTCAGAAAATTGAAGGCGAAAGATTCCTCGAAAAAGCCTCCTAGTGAAAAAGTGAATGAGGATGATACCGTGGATAGTTCTCTCTCAAAATTTGATTTTCGAGCTATGAAACCCTTGAACGACAATGAAGAGTGAGTTAGTCCGAAGAGAAGGTAGGTTCTAGGAGTTTACGGTCAGATCAAGTAGTGAGCTGTACAGGTAAGTATAAGAAAGGCTAGCCCGTGGGTTAGCCTTTCTTATTTCGGGCCAACTTTAGGGGTCCAGTTGACCAGTTATAAACGTTGCTACTTTCTCTACCATTTTTTCAGAAGCTCCTTTCTTGCCCTGTTCGATTGCACTTATCATATCTGGTGTTACCCCTATCAACTTTCCAAGCTTTACGCGAGAAAACCCTTTTACTCTTCGATAATGAGCCACCTGTTCTGCCAGAGAACTAGGGTCTTTGAACAAAGGATCATAACCTATAAACGCTATTATCTTGGGCATCAAATAGACTTTGGGAAAGCAGATATTATTCTCCCATTGATACAAAGTATTTTGATCTATCTGTAACAAGGCCGCAGTTTCATATTTTTTTAGTCCGCGCTTATGCCGCTCAACTCGCAAATAGTCTCCTATTGTTTCTGGGTTAGGTGATTCAGGCTTAACTTGCGGCCTAGGAGCGGTAAATCTCAGGTTGCAAAATGGTGCCGCAACATAGAGGTTGCGGCTTGTGCGAGCGGAGATGTTTTTGCGATGGAGTATCAAATATATTCCACGGAATTTGTCAGAGAACCTAATTCTCTACCGCCGTCTCCGCTTTTGGTCAAAATTCCTTCCCCCTCTTCTTCTATCCCGATAGTCTCCGCCACCAATTTTCTTGGCTGTTTTTACCTTTACCTCTAC
The DNA here is from genome assembly GCA_030430575.1 of Bacteroidia bacterium. GTDB lineage: Bacteria > Bacteroidota > Bacteroidia > J057 > J057 > JAUIGE01. The sequence continues at coordinate 33,682 of JAUIKF010000067.1, forward strand.
ACCATCAAATATGGCGCCTTTGAAGAAGGTCTCGAAGTCCTGTGCATAGCGGCTTTCCACTTCAAAGTGTGAAGAGCGCTGATCGATTCGAATCCGCCCGATGCGGACTCGCTTGCGGCGCAATTGCTGATTGATAAAGCCCATCAAACGGGGGGGAGTCAGGTTGTCTATCCTACCGAGGTTGATAGAAAATCCTGCAAATGCTTCTTGGCCCTGCCTACCGCCACGGTCAAAGGTTCTTTGACGGGGTTCGCGCCTGACATTGATGTCTGGGGCGTGCTGGAAGCTCTCCGATATTCGGCCAAACTCAGCTGAGATGAAATGCTTGATCAATTCCTCTCTATCCATTCCCTCAAATCGTTCATAAATAGCTGGCATAAAAGGGGCAATACGTGCCTCATCAACATCCGCTGTAGCCACGTTTGTGACCAACTGCATCAAGAAATGCTCACATATTTCCTTGCCAGTAGGCACACTCTTTCGGGTAAAATCTTTGCCCGCCATGCGTTCGAGGGCCTTGATTTTGCCCATCTCACGGGTGTGAATGATGGAAACGGAGATTCCGCTTTTCCCTGCCCTACCCGTACGGCCACTTCTGTGGATATAGACCTCCAGGTCATCTGGCAACTCAAAGTTGATGACATGTGTCAAGTCATCGACGTCGAGACCACGAGCAGCCACATCAGTGGCTACGAGGATTTGCACTTCTTTTTCCCGAAAACGTCGCATCTCCGCATCTCGCTGCGCTTGGGAGAAGTCTCCATTGAGTACCCCTGCTTTATGGCCATCTTGGTTGAGCTTGCGCGCTACAGCCAAAGTGTCTTGGCGTGTACGACAAAAGATAATGCCGTAAAAGCCATGGATCATGCCGAGGATGCGTTTTACCGCCTCATAACGATCACGCGCATGGACCATATAGAACTCATGAGCTACTTTCTTGGCACCTGAATTTCGGGTGCCAATGGCGATTTCACGCGGATTGTCCATGTATTTGCGGGCAATTCGAGAAACGGCAGGTGCCATAGTAGCCGAGAAAAGCAAGGTTTGCTTATCTTCTGGTGTCTCCGACAAAATAGCGTCCAAGTCTTTTTGAAAGCCCATATTGAGCATCTCGTCCGCCTCGTCGAGCACGACCCATTTGATCTGAGAAAGGTCCAAAACCCTGCGGTTGATCAGGTCCAATGCACGTCCAGGGGTAGCAACTACGACGTGGACACCACGCTTCAAGGAGCGTATTTGCCCCGAAATCGGCGTGCCGCCATATACAGCTTCCATGCGAAAACCTTTCACATATTTGGCATAGGAAGCGAGGTCCTTGGTTATTTGAATAGCCAACTCACGCGTTGGGCATAGAATCAGTGCCTGTGGGTGTCGCACATCCATCTCCATCATGTGGATAACTGGAAGTCCAAATGAAGCTGTCTTGCCAGTCCCAGTCTGGGCCAGGGCAATAAGGTCTTGTTCTGATTCGAGAATGGCAGGGATGGCCTTGCCCTGCACTTGTGTCGGTGTTTCAAATCCCAACTCCTCGATGGCACGAAGAATAAAGGGATGAAGGCCTAAAGATTCAAAGGTTGACATAATAAGGCCGCAAAGGTAGCCTTATTTTACACCATTAAGAAAAATAATGTGGATAAATCAAAATTAAAATGAAAGTTAAAATAAAAATACTAGCTGACTATCAGTGCTTTATAAAGCCAACATGTCAATTTATTTCTTCATTCTGAATTTAAGGAGTCAATCGAGTCTGTCGACGATAGTCAATTTTAGCCATCATCAGCTGAGCAATACTTTCAGCTCGCTTCCGTGCTTCTGTTGCGACCGTCCCTTCATACAGGTCATCCAATGTCTCGAAGAAAAGGGTTTTCCACCTGTCAAAGTGTGCTGGGGTCAGGGCAATTTTTTGATCCAAAGCGATGTGTTTTGCCATGGGGTTGCCCCGATAGACGGCATTTCCCAAAAGTATCCCTTCCCAGAAGTCATACATGACCGGCAAATGCTGGGGCCAATTCACCTTAACTACTTCATTGAAGATGAAGCCAATCACGTCATCCGTTTTCACTTTGTCATAAAAGCGGTCAATGAGCACTTGAATGTCTTCGCGGGAGGTGATGTCTGGTTTCATTGGGTGAGGGTATGGTTATTAGGGACAAGGTTTCTTAACACTTGAAGTTTGCCACGGATTTCACGGATTGGCACAGATTAAAGAAAGAAATCCATGAAATCTGAGTAATCCGTGGCTTCTTCTTTTCATTGTAATTTATTCCACCACCCCGCGAACATTCCAGTTTATATCAATTGTGGACACATCTCTAAATCGATCCCAAGACTGAAAAGCCTCATCCCAAAGCCAATCTCCATTGGTGACGGCGGGACCAGGATCACATCCAAGGGTACGCTGAGGGTTGTTGTGCTGGAAGCGGACTGCTATCCACAGATCATCTCCCGACAGGTCTAAAGCAGGCGAAAGCTCATGGATATTCCAGCTATTGGCGTCACGACCTGTCGTGACATTAGCGTCGTAGACGAGGGGGCCAGGGACAGTATCATTGGTCCCTTCATAAATGCGAATCTCACAAAAACGCGGCAAGTCTTGCAAGAAATACTGAACAGAAACTAACTTCTTGCCTGCGTGTGCCGCCATCGTCGCAGCCTCAAATCGGACAGCGCCTTCAAACGTGCCTCCTGGAAGCTCTGGCGCACTGAAATTATCGCCGTCTAGGCTGAGGAGTTCTTGGTTAGGATCTATCTTAGTCCCATCGTCTTTGCAGGCAGTGACGAGGATGCTGGCAAGGAGGGCGAGGATTAATAATAGCTTGTTGGTATTCATGGTAATTATGTAAGGTTAATATTGCCCGACTTCAAATCTACGGCTTATCCTGATGTTTTGGCAAATGATTTTGGTTAATTGATTCAACGTGCCTCAATACTTATCAAACATCCGCCTGACCATATCCCGTTCGGGATTAGAAGGGGCAAAGCCATACCGAGCGTATAGCCCATGAGCATCCTTGGTGCCTAGTGTCCAGCGGCGTAAACCCTGGAGTTCAGGGTGTTCAAGCATTGCTTCCACGAGCCGTTTGGAAAGGCCCTTCCCTCTATGGTCTTCCAGCACAAATACATCTGCGATATAGGCAAAGGTAGCATAGTCTGTCACCACCCGCCCAAAGCCTACTTGTGCCTCCCCCAAATAAATCCCAAAACATAATGAGTGACGGATTGCGCGAAAAACCGTCTCTTTAGGTATATTGGGGGACCAATACGAACGCGAGAGGTAACCGTGAATGACAGAAAGATCCAATTTCTGTGGATCAGTAGAAATCGTGTAGTTCATTTAATGTGCATTTTTTTCCACCCTAAATCCAAATTTAATACAACGTCATGGGATTATTCGACTTTATCAAAGGACAATTTATCGATGTCATCGAGTGGGTAGACTATACCCGCGATATGCTGGTCTGGAAATTTCCGGACCAAGACAAGGAGATCAAGATGGGCGCTCAGCTCACTGTGCGAGAAGGCCAAGCCGCTATCCTCATCAATGAGGGCAAAATGGCAGATATTTTTGAAGCAGGTCGTCACGAATTGGTGACGCGTAACATGCCCATCATGACCACCTTGAATTCATGGAAGCATGGATTCGAATCGCCCTTTAAAGTAGACGTCTACTACTTCAATACGCGCCAATTCACCGATAATAAGTGGGGAACACCCACGCCTGTCACCATCCCTGACAGCAAATTTCAACAAGTTGAATTCCGCGCTTTTGGCTCCTATAACTTCCGTATCAGCGATTATGAAGCGTTTTACCGGGAACTGGTAGGGACGCATCCTCACCTTCGGTTAGGAGAGATTGATGGCACCTTGCGTGGCAAATTGGTGGAGCGCTTCACCGAGATCGTTGCTGAAATGGCTGAGAACAACTTCTCGTTTGTTCAGATGCAAGCCAATAAGTCTGAATTTGTAGCTGCGCTTCTTCCTCGCATCAAAGAATACTTTGATGGCTTTGGCATTGAGATCACGGATTTCTCCATCCAAAGCATTACCCTCCCTGACGAACTCACGGAATACCTGCGCAAAAACACTCAAATGAATATGGTGGGTGATATGCAGCGCTTCATGCAATTCCAGATGGCGACTGCCATGGAGAAGTCCGCAGAGAATCCTGGCGGTGGCAATCCAGGCATGGATATGGGGGCAGGCATGGCGATGGGGCAAATGATGATGAATCAGATGAACCAGGCCAATCAGCCCGCCCAAGGAGCTGGCGCTGCCAAGCCCAATGAAGATGAAATCTTTGCAACGATCGATAAACTTTTTGAACGGTTAGAGAAAGGGATTCTGACCCAAGAAGAGTTTGACAGTAAAAAGAAAGAATTGCTCGCAAGGCTATAATCAAATTTGCGATGCGTTAGATAGCAAAATTGTTGGGGAAAAGGTTTTTCTCCAACAATTTTGCATTTTTGCGGACCAGAAAACATATCTGAAAGAGAATTGGTTTTTGGTTATACTTTAGACCTGATGGATTGCCTGTTTGGACCCAGGTCCGTTTTTTGAACCATATAAGGCATTTAAGGGCATATAAGGTCAAAAAGCCGTTTTCTTAAATGTTCTTATATGCCTTATATGGTTTTTATCTATACGACATTTCACCCAGGCTAAAGTATAATGAGTTAGCCTCTGATCATTCAACATTTAACATTCATCATTCATTTCCATGGTAATTGAAGTAAAAGTTCCGAGTCCAGGTGAATCTATCACAGAAGTAGAAATCGAAGTATGGCTTGTCAAAAGTGGCGATGTAGTGGCCATGGATGATGAGTTGGCAGAAATTAACTCAGATAAAGCGACCTTAACCGTAAATGCTGAGCAAGGCGGTGCTATCGAGATTTTGGCAGAAGAAGGCGAAACAGTTGCGGTAGGGCAAGTGATCGCCAAGATCGATACAACCGCTGCGGGCAGCCAACCAGCCGCTGACGCAGCTAGTGGAGGAAAGTCCGCTGAAGCTTCCAAGCCCGCGGCTCCCGCCGATACCAAAGATAGCTATGCCAAAGGTGTCCCTTCTCCCGCTGCTGAGAAGCTGCTGAAGGAAAAAGGCGTAGACGCCAAAGAGATAACCGGTTCAGGCAGAGGTGGACGTGTGACCAAAGCAGACGTCGTCCAGCAGGCCAAAAAGCCAGCGGCGAAGCCTGCTGCCCCAGCAAAACCAGCGCCTGAAAAGCGCCCTATCCCCGCCATGCCCGTCGTAGGCGGAGCAGGTGAGCGCGTACAGACCCGGGAGCGGATGAGCAGCCTGCGCCGCAAGATCGCGGACCGCCTCGTCTCCGTCAAAAACGAGACAGCCATGCTCACCACCTTCAATGAGGTGGACTTGCACGAGGTGATCGCGATGCGCAAGAAGTGGAAAGAGAAATTCAAAGAGACCCACGGCGTGGGCTTAGGCTATATGTCCTTCTTCACCAAGGCTGTCACCATGGCCCTGATGGAATTTCCTAAGGTCAATGGCCAGATCGATGGCAAAGAAATCGTCACCTCCAATTATGCCGACATCGGCATTGCGGTGAGTACGCCCAAGGGACTGGTCGTACCAGTCATTCGCGATGCCCAGGCCATGACTTTGGCCCAGATTGAGCAATCCGTCTTACACTACGCCCTCAAAGCGCGTGAAAACGAGATCACCATCGCTGACATGGATGGCGGCACCTTCACCATCACCAATGGCGGTATTTTTGGGTCGATGCTCTCTACCCCGATCATCAATCCCCCTCAATCAGCGATTCTCGGGATGCACAATATCGTCGAGCGGCCCATGGCCGTCAACGGCGAAGTCGTCATTCGCCCCATCATGTATGTGGCGCTCTCTTATGACCACCGCATCATCGATGGCAAGGAAGCTGTCAGCTTCCTCTTCCGAATCAAGGAGCGCCTGGAAGATCCTGAGCGTTTGTTGCTGGAGGTGTAGCGTGGTGTGGATAGCATCATGCTGTAGACCCCGCAGGTTTTTGAAACCTGCGGGGTAGGGAGTTCAAAAGTTTAAAAAGTTGGTTCAATTTTTAAGGAACTGCATTCGTTTAGTTGCCTGATTATCAGCTGATTGTTTTCTGGCCCATTGCACTAAATCGGTCATTTTTACCTCTTCTAA
>JAUIKF010000118.1 GCA_030430575.1 Bacteroidia bacterium
GCATGCGAATAGTCTTTATGGGTACGCCCGATTTTGCCATTCCCTCTTTGAGGATTCTGCACGAGGCAGGACATGAGATTGTAGCTGTCGTGACAGCACCTGACAAGCCTTCTGGGCGTGGATTGAAACTCCGCCCCAGTCCTATCAAGCAATATGCAGTAGCCCACGATCTTCCCGTTTTACAACCCGTAAAACTGCGCAATCCCGAATTTAATGCTGCGCTGAAAGCACTCAATGCCGATTTGATGGTTGTGGTGGCCTTCCGCATGTTGCCTGAAATGGTTTGGAGCATCCCCAAGATTGGCACCTTTAACCTACATGCTTCTTATCTGCCTGACTACCGTGGAGCTGCGCCCATCAACTGGGTGGTGATCAATGGCGAGAAAAAAACAGGCGCGACGACCTTTTTCATCGATAAACAAATTGATACGGGCAATATTTTGCTCCAAACCGCTATCGATATTCCTTACGAATGGACTGCTGGGGACTTGCACGATTATATGATGGAAGAAGGGGCGAAATTGGTATTGGAAACAGTGCAGCAACTGGAAGCAGGAGCGGTTTCTGCCAAGCCACAGGACGATAGTCTTTACAAACACAAGGCCCCAAAAATCTTCAAAGAAGATTGTGAAATAGACTGGTCAAAGGATGCGGAGACCCTTTACAACTTCATTCGCGGCCTTTCCCCCTACCCTACCGCCTGGACGACCTTTGACGGAAAACAATTGAAGGTGTTTCGTGCTTATGTCGCCGAAGGGCCTGACGGAGTCGAACCTGGGACTTTCCAGCGGACAGAGGAGCTGGAGTTGAAGGTAGCATGTGGCAAAGGATGGATACAGATAACCGAACTGCAATTGGCAGGAAAAAAAAGAATGAAAACGGCAGATTTTCTAAGAGGGTATCGATAATTATTAATTGATAGATTGAATGATTATTAATTTATTATTTCTGATTACCTAATTGAGTATCGACATATCTACAGCTTCCACCAATCAATAATTAATCAATTACTCAATCAATAATTCTTCCTCATGGCAAGAAACAGCTTTAGCAGCAGACATTACCCCAAAAAACTAAACAAGCTGATCCTCACCCAGGAATACGCCATGCAGTATTATGGCTTCTTTATGATTGCGGTGATGCTGGGGGTAATGGTAACTATCGCCAACGGCGGAGGCGGGCAAAGCACCGTTATATGGTCCTTGCTTGCGATGGGAGTCGCCTTGCTTATGGCCAATGCCATGGCCTATGCCAAATTGCGCCGGACGTATGCTCAGATCTTCTTCGTGGACGATCATTTTAGCCTCATTTCGGTCTATGATATTTTGTACCAAAAAGAAAATCACGCTTTTCCCCTCAATTATGCCAATCCTACACGAAATGGGGATATCATCCAGTTGCACTATTCTGATCAGATCGTCAATTTGAGGCGAGCTGACTGGGAGGAGGATTTTGACTTGATATGGAACTGGCTCAATGCGACGCCTAGTACACCAGGAACCTACTGGAATAGCAATATTACTACCACCTAGATGCGAATAAATTTGTATGTTTGACCTTCCAAAATTCTCACCCATAATTTGTAGAAAATGATTGTCACAACAATGCCTACCCTACCAGGCAAAGAAATTGAAGAGGTACTAGATATCGCCAGAGGGAGTACGGTACGCACGCGTCACATGGGGCGCGACTTCGCAGCTTTATTCAAGAATATGATCGGTGGTGAAATCAAGGAATATACGAAACTCCTGGCCCAAGCCCGAGAAGAAGCACTTTCTCGGATGAAAAAAGATGCCGAAACCCTTGGAGCTGATGCTGTTGTCAATGTTCGTTTCAATACTTCCGCTGTCATGCAAGGCTCTTCGGAAATCTTGGCGTATGGCACTGCAGTGAAGTTGAAAAAGTGATTATTGATTGAATAATTACTGATTATTGATTCCCATTTTTTAATCTAGTAGCAATCAATCATTTCTAAATTAATAATAAATCAATTACTCAATTAATAATTTCTTACTTGATGAAATTACTAGAAGGAAAAGTTGCCCTCATCACAGGTGCTACCCGCGGCATCGGCAAAGGAATAGCAGAAGCCTATGTAGCTCAAGGCGCAAAAATCGCTTTTACCTACCGCAGCTCAGCTGAAAAAGCCAAAGCTTTCGAAGATGAACTAAAAGCTGCTGGCGGAGAATGCATCTCCTTTCAGGCAGACGCTGCCGATTTTGCGGCAACCGAAGGTGTGATCAAAGGCATCATTGAAGCTTATGGCCGATTGGATATTATTGTCAATAACGCTGGCATTACGAAAGACACGCTGATGTTGCGGATGGATTTGGAAAAATGGCAAAGTGTCCTGGATACCAACCTGAACAGCGTATTTTATACGACCAAAGCTGCGATGAGAACCCTGCTTAAACAACGCAGTGGCTCCATCATCAACATCAGTTCTGTAGTAGGGCTGCAAGGAAATGCAGGCCAGGCCAACTACGCTGCTTCGAAAGCAGGTATCATCGGCTTTACGAAGTCTGTGGCTCGCGAGATTGGCTCGCGAGGAATTCGCGCCAATGTCGTAGCGCCTGGATTCATCGCGACTGAGATGACAGCAGAGCTGCCTGAAAAAGAGCTGGCGACATGGTTGGAAGGCATTCCGCTGAAGCGTGCAGGATCTCCTGAAGATGTAGCGCAACTTTGTGTGTTCCTAGGTTCTGATATGTCGACTTATATCACCGGGCAAGTGATGAATGTAGATGGCGGCATGGTCATGGCGTAGGGATGACAATGATAGAATGATTGGATGAGTGAATGATAGAAGGGGAATGAGAAGATGATTATATGAGTAAATGATAAAATGGTAGAAGCATTTTATCATTGCGAGCTGTTAATCAATGGGTTAGACCTTGATTTTTTCTTATATTTTAATTTTTCCGTTTAATGGAATTATCGTTTAGTTTTTCGCCTTGGTACTTGGTGCTGATAGTGTTGCTTGCAGGGCTGCTCAGCTGGTGGATGTATCAAGGGACCAAAGATCTTTTGCCTAAAATCCCAAGAGTCGTATTGGGGATTTTCCGATTCTTAGCATTGGCGCTCATAGGGATTTTACTCTTGGAGCCTTTGCTCAATTCCCAAACCCGAGTGGAATCTCCCCCAATCGTGGCGGTCATGCAAGACATTTCTGAAAGCATGATCATCCAAAAGGATTCTGCTTTTGTGAGGAAAGAGTATCCTACTGCTTTGAAGCTGTTTATGGAAGGGTTTGATCCCAATTCGTACGAGGTAGATTTCTACACTTTCTCCAAAGATTTACAGATCAATGCCTCTACTGATTCGATGCAATTTGGCGCTGCAGGCACCAATATTTCTGGTGCCATGCAGAAGCTCCACAAGCTTTACCAAAACCAAAATCTAGGCGCCGTTGTACTAGTCAGCGATGGAATCAGCACCCAAGGTGCAAACCCCTTATTTGCCATAGATCGATTCAAACAGCCTGTATACACAGTTCTTCTAGGCGATACAACTCCTCAACGAGACGTGAAAATCACAGAAGTCCTTTATAATGAAATCGCCTACCTGAAAAGTGAAATGCCGATTAAGGTAAAAGTGAATAGTGATGGATTTGACGTCGCGGATGTGAAAGTCACCCTTAGGGGAGGCGGAAAGGTGCTAGGGGTAAAAAACCTAAGCCTGGGGCGAAATCGTACCCAGGGAGAAGTTGACTTTTTGATAGAACCAACCAAAGCAGGCATCCAACAATACCAGATTTCTGTTACCCGCTTACCCAATGAAATTACCTATCGCAATAATAGCCGAAGGATTTTCATCAATGTGCTAGAGACGCGAGTCAAAATCGCTTTATTTGCGGGGTCGCCACACCCCGATCTGGGCGCGCTTAAAGAAGCTTTCAAGCGAGAAGACCGTTATGAGGTAACAGAATTTGTTCACAAATCTCCCCGAGAATTTTATACCTCTCCCGCCAATTATAACCTAGATCAATTTGACCTATTTATTCTGCACAATTTTCCCCAAAATAACGCAGATAAGACTTGGGTAGAAGCGGTTCAAAAAGAGGTGGAAGACCGCAAAGCACCTGTAATTCACCTAGTAGGGATGTTTACAGACCTTCGGACGCTCCAGCCGCTCTATAAGCATATGGCGATTACACCTAAAGACTTTAATCCTAAAGGAGAAGAGATTATAGCCAATTTTTCCACTGATTATCAAAATCATTCCACCTTTACCTTTGGGAGTGATTGGATAAAATGGGCCAATAGTGCGCCTCCTATTTTCCGCAATCGCTCCAATTGGGAGCCCAAAAGTACCGCAGAGGTATTTGCCACAGCGCGCATCAAGAATATTGCGCTCGACTACCCTGTCTATGCGCTCCAGAGCCACTTGGGACGTAAAAACATGGTGTTTCTGGGGGAGAATTTTTGGCGAATCCGCGCACACAGTTATATCGAGTTTGAAGACTTCAATTACTTTGACGATTGGCTGTTTAACAATATCAAATGGCTGATCGTGACGGATGATAAGCGCAAATTCAAGGTGGCTCCATCCAAACGACTCTATACAGGAGGTGAGCAAATCCTCTTCAAAGGCCAGGCCTACGATGACTCTTACAACCCTATCTCTGGGGTTGAAATCAAGTTGACGATGAAATCGCCAGATGGAAAAGAGAATGTCTATTACCTCAATGAAACCAGTCAGGCGCAGTACTTCCTGGAACTCTATAACCTCGGCGAAGGCACATATTCTTATGTCGCTGAAGGAAAAAACAACGAAGTTCCCATCGGAACGGATAGAGGACAGTTTTCTATTGGCAAATCCAATATTGAGCATTTCCGACTTCAGGCGGATCAGACCGTCATGCGCCAATTGGCGCTTCGGACAGGGGGCGAATTTGTGTTCGCCAAAGATATGGGCGGCCTTGCAGACCAAGTAAAGGCAGCAAAAGGATTAAAACCAACGGTTGATTTTAAAAAGAATCGGAAGGACTTTCATCACTTTCAATGGATCATGATTTTGCTGCTTGTGATGCTTGCAATTGAGTGGGTCACAAGGAAGCTATACAGTTTACTATAAGTCAGAAAAAAGATTTTTCATTTTTCCGTTTTGATTGGTTAGATTTAAGCTAATTATTAGGTTTAATTTAAAAGAGAAGTGGAAGATCACCGATTATTTACTATCAAGGTACTCCTTGTAGATGATCATCAATTATTTATTGATGGCATCAAATCTATTCTTAACCGCGAAGATTATGTGAGCATTGTAGGGACAGCGCTCAATGGCAAGGCGGCTTTAGACTTTCTTCAAAACAATTTGGTGGACCTCGTCCTTACGGACATGAGTATGCCTCAGATGACGGGGATAGAACTTACCCGAAAGATTCGTCAGCGCTTTCCTAAGGTAAAAGTCATCGTCCTTTCGATGAACAAGCGAAAGTCCCTCATACAAGATGCCATGCATTCTGGTGCTTCTGGCTATGTACTCAAAGATGCCACAAAAGAAGAACTCGCAGAAGCGGTCAGAACTGTCATTAGTGGAGAAGCTTTCTTGAGCAGAGGGGTAGGCAAAATCCTCTTGAGCATGAATCAAGAACTGAATCCCAATGAAGACTTGGCTAGCCTTACGGACCGAGAGTTAGAGATTCTTAAACTCATAGCAACAGAACTTTCTAATGTAGAGATTGCTCAGCGATTGGATATCAGCCGCCGAACGGTGGAAACACACCGGAAAAATATCATGAAAAAGGTAGGCGTTAAAAACTCTGTGGGATTGGCTCGATATGCATTTAGCCACGGATTGATGGAATAAAATATTCTCCTTTTTACCATGTAAGATTAATGTAAAAAAGCCACTAAATTCTTGAAATTTAGTGGCTTTTTGAACTGGTATCGTTCATTTTCAATTACTTATTTCCTCTTCTTCGTTCACTTCCACTCGGGTCACTTTCGGCTCATCTACATAACGGATACGCTCCTCAACTCGAATGAATTTCTTCCACAGTTTAGGGAAATGATCAGGCAATTCGGCATCCTTAAGCGAACGTCCAGGGAGTAATTCACTCGCTGGCATTTTTTTGCCAGTTTTGCGGTGATATGCTTCACGCGCACAATGGACAAACCCTCGCCATTCTGGATCATCTGTATACTTCAGGTGTTTCGCGAGCGTGTCTGGAGATTTAAGGCTTTTATAGAAAAGCTTCTTTCCTCTAGTGATTAACCATGCGCGGAAGCTCTCAAAAAAGACGTCATCATGCTCAGCATGGACCACCCTTGCTGCGCCTTGTATTTCCCATGTATTGGCCAAGTCCATAAAATATCGAAAGGTGATGTCAAACATGACAATTTCTCGAACAGATAGACGGGTAAGTTGACGGACAAGGCGCTCATGTTGGCGAAAAGGCGCTTTGGAAAATCTGTTGTGAGATTTGTTAATGATCTTCCAGAATTTTTTGGTGGTCAGTATTTTCATGTCAATTGCGGAGGGTCTATGCAAAGAAACTCAATTCGCTCAAAAAGCGATTAAAGATAGTAACCTTTCCCAGCAAGAAAAAGCCCGCTAGGTGTTAACAACCAAGCGGGCGTAAATAATTCTTCCAACCTCCATTAA
>JAUIKF010000068.1 GCA_030430575.1 Bacteroidia bacterium
GGCTTTGACGACGAGGATCAGTAAGTTGACTAAATTCTGACTCAAATAGCTCAAAGGGACTTTTTTCAATTGTTACCATCTCTTTTTAATGCAAGATATTACATTTCTTGGAGATGCGTTTGCCCTGTTTTTCTGGTTCATCCACTTCAAAAAACTGTTCATAATAAGGCGCATCCAGGATCGACTCGATGACGTTTTGGACCTTGGATCGCGTCATCTTTTCCAGGCGAAACCGGTGTTGGAAGATGGTGGGACAAAGGGGTTCAAACTCCGATAGATGACCAATAAATTCTTCCCGCATGATCAGGATGACCCGGCAAGGCACTTTGTAGCGAATCAGTTTATTGAGCCGCATGAAGAAGTCTTTTTTTTCTTCTTCATTGCCAGAAATAAGCACCTCTTCAAATTGGTCAAACAAGAGATAGACGGGCTGAAAGCGTTCATTGAAAAGTCGCTCGATCGCTTGCCCAAAACCGATGGAATCATCCTTAGGTCTGCCCGTTTGAGGATTGATCGCCACCTTTTCTGCTAGGGCTTCATTGATGCGCGCGAAGGTCGAGGAGATCATATCTTTGCCTCGACGGATGCTCAGGGCATACCAGTCTGCATCAGAAAACTGATTGCGGAGTCCACATTCGATCAAGCTGGTTTTACCAGCCCCTGAAGGGCCATAGACCAGCAAATGCTTCACGCCACTCAGCGCGTCATAAAGCGCTTCCGTCTCTGTTTCTCGTCCAAAAAAGATGTCTACATCTTTTTGCTCGTAGGAGTCCAGGAATTTGAATGGAGAAGTTTGCGTATTCATGAAGCAGCGGATTTAAAGGGTTTGAGGACGGCATCCATCTGCTCATAGAGATCATTGAGCTTGGGCTGTTTGGTGTTTTCGACGGAGACGGTAAGGCTTTTATTGGAGGTCAGTGAAGTCTGACCTTGAAGCGGCAATTCATTTTTGTATTGGGCAAAATGGAACCTCCTGCCTCGTTTACTCTGACCGATATAATAAAAGACCTCAGGTGTCTGGGTGTTTTTATTGGCAAAAACACTTTGATCAATCAACAGGGGGGAAAGAGAAATATAGGAAGAATCGTCCTGAATATTTTCCAGACAACTGCTGATATGTGTCCCTTTAAACAGCAAGACGCTGTGATTGTAGGTGAAATATTGATCAACGATGATGGTGTTGTAATCTCCACTTTCAGAATCGGAAAAGGCCTGATCATACATGCCGTGGAGCTCTCCATATAGGTGAACAAAACTCTTGGTACTGCCCAGTCTATAGCTGAGGTTGATGTCCTTGATGCTGACCAGGCGGTATTTGGCGAGAAAAGCGAGCTTGCGCAGCCAATAGGTTAATCCCGTAAGGTATTGAGGAATTAATTCTGGCAATTCAGCTTCCTTAATTTCCTGCCTGATCAGGCGGTTTCGTTGGGTTTCGAGGAAAAGGCTTGTCGCATACAGATCACTCTCTGTGTCCAGTAGCAGATCCAGAAAACGCCCGATTTCTGCGACAAATGGCTCCGCATCCACCTCCGCCAGACTGGTCAATAAATTGAGGTAATCATAATTGCTCTCCTCCGCTAGCTGCCCATCAAATGGATTGCCATTTAATTGAAAATAGGCGTTGAGTAAGCCTGCCTGTGAGGTGTCCTCATGCTTGATCAGTTCCGCCAGGCGGATCAGGGTCAGGTAGCGAATCGAGCTAAACCACGCCTCTGTCATAAAGGAAAGGGACCGAAGGTCTCCTGCCTGTCCGGGAGGTGTGAGCATCTTCTGAAGGAAAACTTCTATCAGCCAACCATAATAATTGATGATCTCGGAGGGGTTGTTGGGGACAGCTACCCGCTGCTTCTGAAGCTCTTGTTTCAGGCTTTGAATCCACCGATTTCTATCGGTGATGAGGTCTTGCCGCAACTCTTCCGGCAGCGATTTATCTGTCCGCGACTGATCGACCACAAAATCAAAGTTGCCCTCCGTGACGGTAGCGATGTTAAATGCTTTTCCCGCTGCTTCAAACATTTGACTTTGATAGTCCTTCAGCAATTCCTTCAGTTCTGAGAGTTCTTTGCGGATCTCTTTACTTTCCCCGTCCACATTGATGGTAATAGAACTTTCGCTTACCTCCTGAATGACAATGTTTTGATTTCCTTGAACTTCTGCCTGGTTGCTCATCTATTTTTATTAAGAAGGGTAAATATTGATGGTACTCCCGGTTACCCCTTGAATGACAATGTTTCCATCGCCTTCTACTTCGACTTGGTTGGTAGGAGAATTGGGGCTATCAGCCTGGGCCTGGCTTTGGGGGCTGATCTCCCTCATCATTTCCAGGATGGCATGTTGAATCTTTGCCTTTTCCAGATTGGCATCTTCTCGGGAAATGATTCCGCTTAGCTCTTCCTGCCGTAGGCGATTCCAACGGCCAGAAAGCAAAATAAGGGAGTTTTCGGTATCTGGGTCTGTATTGTTTTGAAGGAAAGTGGAAAGGGCTTTCGCAATATCTCCTTTGATCAGAAAGTCTTTTACTTGCTGTGACAAATCATTCATCGTTCTTGGGGGTGTTTATGTTAATCGTTACGCCAGTACCAATATCTTGAATATTGATATTCTTATCGCCTCGGATTTTGGTGATGTTTTGTTTGCTAAACATCTGCTCCAATGGCTTTCCTGCTGCGTCTTCTACCTGCTTAAGCATAGCCTGAATTTGAGACGCAAATTCTGGTTCTTCAAGCGCAGTCATCAGGACTTCATTGAAGTCTTTTTGGAAGTCTTCGTCTTCGGGGTACTTTTCCAGCCTTTCCAAGGCTTTTTCAGGGTCCTTTTTGCCTTTGAATAGGTTTTTTAATCCATCCTTCAAGGATGAAACGGCTTCTTTTGCGCCCGTTTTTACGGCTTCTTTGGTAAATAGTGACACAAGCGCACCTACAGTGAGTTCTGCCATAAGGAGTTTCTCCATGATGTTAGGTTTTGGTTTTAAATGATCAATTTAAACCAAAATATAGGATTTTTCTGATAGATGAAAATTGGGTTTAACTTTCTTCTATTATCGAAAAATTCTTAGGGTTTCCGCCTATCCTAGCCTGGAAATATAGGAGCCTTTTCTATAGATATACAAAGGACCCCCATTTACCCTTAACCATTAACCATTAACCATTCCCCTCCCCTTCATCGACTCCCACCCCCCATTCGTCTTTTTACCCCTTACCTTCTTCTATTGGCACTTTTTATATAGAAAAATAGCCGTAAATAGGGACAAAAAGCACAACGATATGAAAACTAATCTCATGCAATTGCTGACCGGGCGCCTGGCGCGCAACCTCTATTTCTGGATTTTGATATTGCCATTGCCCTTTGTCTTTGATATACTTTCTCTCAGCCTTGGGGCTACTTTTGAGCAATATGCTTCAGCGACTGACAACCTTATTTCGAATATCATTATCGCGAGCATCATCGCCCCTGTGGTCTATACCAACAACCTGGTCTTGATGCCGCTATTTTTGGAAAAGAAACGCTACCGTAGGTATATTTTTTGGCTGGGAGGGCTTCTTTTTATTGGGACCTTTTCATTAGTGATTATCAAGATTTTTGCGATCTCCAGTATCACGCATAGCCCATCTGTAGGGCCTGACGGATTCTTTCAAATGGGAATCGTCTTGACCCTATTTGTGGCGGGGTTTGCCGTCTCCAAACTCGGATTTGACTGGATCGCTCAGAAGGAAACGCAGGGAAAATTGACCCAGCAGCAGCTCAGCAGCGAACTCAAATTTCTCCGAAATCAAGTCAACCCCCATTTCCTCTTCAATGTCCTGAACACCCTTTACGGCCTCGCCCGTAAGGAAAATGCGCCCAAAACTGCCGAGATGAGCCTCAAACTCTCGCAAATGATGCGCTACCTCCTGCACGACGCACAGCGTGACCTGATCAAACTGGAGACCGAAGTAGGCTATATTCGCCATTATGTCGAACTGGAGAAACTACGCAAGCCCGATGACATCGACATTCAACTCACGATCAAAGGAGAAGTGAACGGCTTGAAGATCGCACCTATGCTCCTGATCCCGTTTGTGGAAAATGCTTTTAAGCACGGCACAGACAGCCAGAGTGAAGACGCTTGGCTACATATAGACCTGGTCATATCTGCCCATACCCTTTACTTCCGCTGTGACAATAGTTATATTGAACCTCAGGGTACTGCCCTTCCCGAGGACAGTGGCATCGGCCTCACCAATGTCAAGCGTCGCCTCGCGTTGCGTTACCCGCATCAGCACAAGCTGAAGATCGACCAGCAGGCCGATAGATTTGTCGTGGAACTAGAATTGAACGTGTGAAATGTTCTATGTTCTATTTTCTAAGTTTTAGGTTCTATGTTCTATGTTCTATGTCAAAAAAGAACCCTGAACCCTGAACCTAGAACCCCGAACCTAAAACCCAAAACTTCCTTATGATCTCCTGCCTTATCACCGACGACGAACCGATCGCACTGGATATTCTGGAAGAATATATCGGCATGTTTCCACAGCTTAAGCTGGTGGGGCGCTGCCAGCGGGCGTTGAAAGCATTTGATGTCATGCAACGGGAGCCTGTCGACTTGCTCTTCCTCGACATCAAGATGCCGGGTCTCAATGGCCTCGATTTCCTTCGAAGCCTTAAACATCCGCCCCTGGTTGTGCTGACAACTGCTTATGCAGAGCATGCGCTCGAAGGCTATGAACTGGATGTCGTAGACTATCTCTTGAAACCCATTCCGCTAGAGCGGTTTGTCCAGGCAGTGGACAAAGTCCAGCAGCGCTTGGTGGCGCGCGACCCCAGCAAATTCCAACCCAAAGACCACCTCTTCCTCAAGGTGGAACACCGCCTCGTCAAGGTACGTTTTGACGAAATCCTCTACGTCGAAGGCCTCAAAGACTATGTCAAAGTGATCTGCAAAGATCGTCGTGTGCTCAGTTTGATGAGTATGAAAAAGCTGCTGGCACAGTTGCCAGACCAGTTTGTGCGGGTGCACCGCTCGTATATCCTGTCGCTCGACCAGATTGAGGAGATTGAAGGCCAAGCCTTCAAGGTGGGGGAGAAGAGCATTCCGATCGGCATGAGTTATCGTGAGGAGGTGAAGGAGGTGCTGGTGAGGAGGAGAATGATTAGATGAGAAAATGATTAAATGAGAAAATGGGCCTGAATTCCTCTACATTTAATCATTTTCTCATATACTCATTTTATCATTTCTTTCCCCTGGCAGCCTCTCTGACAATTCCTTCGTCAATGAATTAAGGCAATTGGTATTATTTTCACCTTCACTGGCGCTCAAGCTTAGCTGAACGCTCAACAAAAGGTCTTATGGCACGATTCGAACGCTCGAACAATGAGTCTGTTCCGAAAACTCCTTTTTAAAGGAGTTTTGCCTAATTGCGACGGGTTGAAACCCAGTCGCAATGGTAAAATGACGCGGAAAAGGCTATTGCGACGCGGCGTTCGACTGAGCTCACGCCGAAGTCTTTAGTCCGTCGCAAAAAGGGAAAAAGTCAAATTTGACTTTTCGGAGTGCACTCGACAATCGAACGCTCAGACCTCAAACCTTTATTCTCTATGCGATACCTCATTCTACTTTGCCTTCTCTTTACTGCCCATCTTTTCGCCCAGCCTGCCGGTCAGTTATTTGTTCAATCCTACCAGGGAGACTCTCTGGGCTATTTTGACTTCCCATCAGGCCAATATCATTTCATCGACAACACTTCAGCTTCTGACCTGCTGGTCCATAAGGACCGTCTCTATGTAGCGACGGGGTATAGGTATGACCGTGGAGGAGATGTATTGGTCTATGACCTGAATACCTTGCAACGGATCGATACGATTGCGGGAACTTATGCGGAGGAGTTGGCATTTTGGCAGGATATGCTCCTAGTGGCATCGACGGACTCTCCGCTTTTCAAAGTCTATGATGCCAATAATGGCTATCAGCCTGTATTTGACTGGCTAGGCATAGATCAGTTTGAGTCGCCGCGCGACGTCCTGGTGGTGGAAGACCGGGCCTATTTGGTGACGACTTGGAGGCTCGCAACTATCGACATGATCACACAAGATACCTTGGCAGTGACCCAGATCGGAGAATTCCACATAGGGGGAGATCACCTCATTGCCCATGGAGAATATATCTATATCGATATGGAGCTGTTTACGGCTGTGCCGAGGCGTGGTCTCAGTCGCATGCACAAAGACTCTTTGCGGACTGTCAATGAGCTGTTCGTCGGTGAGTTTATATGGCAAAGCTTTCCGCCTGTTTTGGTGGGGGATACCCTTCACTTATTTCATTATCCTACCTTCTACGACATCACACAGGATAGCCTTCATTTGACCATGATGACAGATACTTTTCCCATAGCTTATGATGAAAAAAGTAAGTCCATGATCCTGCATAGTAGGCTTGAAGGGCGGTTTTATTATCAGCAAAATGGGTTGTGGTCGGCCCCGTCGGACTCAGTAGGCAACCGAATTATGGCGACGTATTATCATCCCCAATCAGCTACCGCCATTTCCCCAACATTGACCTCTCCTACTTTTTCTATTTATCCAAACCCAGCCGATCAGGAAGTTTATATCAAAGGAATTAGCGGAAAAAATATGGAGAAAACCCAACTATTGGACCTCAAAGGGCGTGTGCTCTATGAAAAGAATGTCGGCAGCCAACAGGACGAAATTCGCATTCCGCTTGAAGGGCTGCCTGTAGGCACTTATATCGTGAGGATTCTGTCTGAAGGGAAATGGTTGGGAGCAAAAGTGGTCAAGGAGTAATGGTTAATTGTTAAGGGTTAATGGTCAATGAGGGGTGGGGTAATGATTGTTAGTGCCCTTGCGTTTGAATTTGAATTTGCGCTTGAACTTAAATTTGATCCTGCTCTCTTGGTTATCTTTTGTGATGCCAAAGCACTAATAGCATAACCAATGATCAGTCAATCAAAAATTAATAATTCCCAAGCAGCGAAGCCATGAAAAATTTCGTCTTTTAGTAACACAATGAGTGGATGAGAGAATGATAGAAGGAGTGAATAAAGCAGTATTCCCATTCTATTTTCCACTCATTCTCTCATCCTATCATTTCCCTCTATGAAAGCCATATTTACCTTACTGCTCCTCCTCCTCTCAGCTTCTCTCATCGCACAGCCCGAAGGCAAGCTATTTATGCTTCAGCAAGGGGCATTGCCCAGTCTTTCCTATATCCAGTATCCTGGCGATACTTATCAGCAGGTGGATATTGTGGAGGGAAATGACCTAGCAGCCAATGAGGATAATCTGCTGGTAGCTCGTGGGTTTGGGGCAGATGGCGTATATGTCTATGACCTCGCTACCCTCACCCGCAACGATACCATCACAGGCACTTATGCCAACTGGATAGACATGTGGGAAGATGAAAAACTGGTAGTGGCCAGCAGCCAAGCACCCTATTTGCGCGTTTTTGATCTGGCTAATAATAACCAATTGCTATTCTCCTTGCTCGATACGAGCGTTCTCACCTATGCGCCAGGACACTTGCTTGTAAGTGATGATCGTGCCTATGTGTTGTTGCAGGATAGGGTAGTGGTGGTTGATCTTGACCTGGAAGATACTCTTGCAGTAGTTCTTACGCCTCATCCGTTTCATTTTGGGGGACAAAATGCTTATTTGACCGATGGAGGGGACAAGTTCTACCTTAATGTTGAATATGCAACGGGAGCGATTCGCTCTTCTCTCATGAGCATCGACAAGCTGACCCTTGCCGTAGATACGGCATTTCACTTCGAGGGCTGGTTCAACCAATACCCGCCTGTCGGTACGCCTGACAAGATTTATGTCTTTGAGTTTGAAAGCCATTTTGACATCATAGGAGATAGTCTTTACCTGTTTACGAGGCCCTCACAGTTTGTGGACTATGCCATCAACTACGATCCGAAAAGCGAGGCGATATTCACTTATGGCGGCACGTTAACCCCCAATACGGTTCGCTACTACCACAATGGTATGTTCAGTACCCCTGTCTCTGCCCCGACCATGACCAACAGCCTATTTGTCGAAGGCACTAGCACTGCCATTGATGATGGAGAATTGATCGCCAAAACCCTTCAGCTTTTCCCCAATCCGACCGTCGATCGCATCAACCTCACCTTCGAATCCCCCCAAATGATCCACGAGGTGCGTATCGTCGACACCAAAGGTCGCCTGCTTCTTCACCGCTCCTACGAGCAGTGGATGTCCTGGATGAAGTTTGACGTGAGCACCCTCGCCCACGGAGGCTATTTCCTCGAAGTGAACACAGCCGAAGGGAAGGTGAGTTCACCCTTTGTGAAATGGTAGGGAAGAAAGTTCAGGGTTTAGGGTTCAGAGTTTTGAGTTTAATGTTCAGTAGGGCCAAAGAGTTTCTTCCCTTTGCCCTTCCTTGTTTCTTGTTATTTATTTTTACTTATCAATTCTTCATTAAAAATCCTCCCCGCAGACCCTGCTGACGCAGAAAAGCTGACAGCCATCGCCTTTGCTGCGAAGCGGCACTGGGGCTATCCTGAAGAATGGATTCAAGGGTGGGCAGTTGACCTGACCTATACGCCGGATTTTATTGCGTCACACATTGTGATAAAGGCCGTCATCGACGATGAAATCGTCGGAGTAGGCATGTGGACGGAATTGCCTGCGGGCAATTATGAGTTGGAAGGACTATGGGTGCTGCCCGATAGCATCGGGCAAGGTATCGGAAGGCGCTTGTTAAGCACCCTCCTGGCAGATGTCACCCCAGATCAGTATCCGATCAAGATCGTCGCAGATCCCTACGCCGTAGGCTTTTATGAAAAAATGGGCGCTGTCTATGTCGGCGAAATCCCTAGCACGCCCGAAGGGCGATTTTTACCGGTGATGGAATTACCATTACCGATCCCCCTGTAGAGACGTTGGATTCCAACGTCTCTACAGGGGGATCACCATTACGCCGCCGCCTTCCAAGGCTGAATTCCCAGCCTACGGGCTTGCTGATTTACGAAGCGCCCATAATCAAATATCTGATTGCTTTCAGGTTTCATCCCTGCCACTAGCGCTTGAAAGCGATGCAATTCCACAGCAATCGCAGCTTTGGTATCCACCTCAAATTTTGAATGATGCAATTGTTTCAATACCTGTAAGAACGCGCGATCCAGCGTATGAGGGGCAGTGGAAATCACATAATAATAATCCTTTTCTACCTGCAAAAAGCGCTGGGTGAAGGTTTCATCTTCCTCCATTTGATATCGGATGATCAGCTCAAAAATAGCCACCTTTAGCCTCAATCCCTGATCGGCATTTGCATAATCATCCAGTAGAGATAGATCTATCAGGCTTCGAAGGGCCTTTTTGAATTCATTGCGATTGTAGTAAAGCCCAGCCATATTGATGTAAATGAATATCAGGTTAAAGGACTTCTTGCTCAGGGCTGCATCTTGTTTTAGCTTGATCATTAATTCCATGGCTTTTTTCTCATCGACAATGGAATAATTGAGGGCGAGAGCATTGTAGTAGAAAAATAAATAGGCGTCGTGGAGCATGGAATCAAAAGCTTCCATGGCGGTTTTGAGGCGTTTCGCCCACTCAAGGGATGCGGTGTATTTGCCGTTATGGTATAAGGTATTGACCAGGTAGGTCAGCATTTGTAGTTTGATAGCGTGTGTCTGCTTGGTAAATAATTTTTCCTCTGAAAACCGCTGATATGTTTCCATGAGATAGGCCTCTAAGGCATCAAACTGATCCCGTTGTAGCAGGAGTTTGCTGACTGCATCATAGATTTTGATGCGTACCTTGGGGCTCTTGAGGAGGAGGGGATCGCTGGCGTATTCGTCGACTGTCGCTTGCAATAACCCGAGGATGCGCTGATCCTTGATATTGTGGTTGCTAGAGACCTTGATCCGATAAGTAATGGCTGCCAGCAGGTCGTCGATGGCATTCAGCGCTTCGAGTTTTTGTCGATTTTCTTTGCGGAGCTGGATATAGGTTTCGGGGTTGACAGAAGGTTGGGCGTGGGAAAGTTGGATAAAAAGGCCATAGATGAGGTCGAGAATTTCAAAATTCTCGTGGTTGACCGCTTCGCGGGCGGCTCGCTTCAAATAGTGAAGCGCCACATCAAAGCGCTGATAGCGAAAGTGCAATTTTGCCACTGAAAACAGATAGAGATCGTTGCTAAATTCGTCCTCCTGGAAGTGTTGTAACCACAAACTTCGATTAATTTCGTCCATCAGACGATTTTTCAGCCGATAAAAGGGATTTTTCCCATTTTTACCGTACAGTTCTGCGGCAATTTCGTTCTCATTATAATCCGCGCCGTACTTCTTGATATGGTCAAAGAGGTACAAATCCTTGCGGTTTTGCTGGGCGTGACTCCTGGAAGCAAAAAGCTTAAAATGGCGAATCTCTTCTTTTTTCAATTGGGGAATAATACTGCCTAATAAATTCATAACTTGTAGTTGGATGCGTAATATTACACGCAAAATCCTTTGAAAAGGATGGGTCAGAAGGTTAACTTATTTTTAGAATTATTTTTTCATGAAAAAAACACTCTTTTTTCTAGGCATTTGGGGCATAGCGCTAAGTACTTTTGCCCAAACGGGAAGCCTCAACATCACCCCAGGCAGTTTCCGCATGATCAGTGCTGTCAATCAGCAATCTACTCCTGACTCTATCATCACACAAGATGCCGACACCCTTTCATTCAGGGCTACCTTTGAGTTTACAGGGGTGGGGACTCTATCTGACCAGCTCGGATTTGTCATTGCACGAGATTCTAATGGCACAATCGTCCATAGCGACTCCCTTTTGCAAGACACCATGACTACAATGGTGAATGGTGATACCACGACGGTAGTTGTCAAGGATTTTGTAGATTCTTCAAATGCACGCTATAGCGGCGGCGGCGGTGGGGCAATCTTGGTGATCGTATGGCCTGTAGCACGTTTTACCCCATTAGACCCTGCTAGCGACTCGGTCAAGGCAAACATCATCGTGGACATTCATGCCTCCATTCCTCCCGAGTGGGAAAATGAACTGCAGTTCATTTATTTCCCCAATCCTGTCACTACCACCCTAAATATCAGCTATAAGACAATTCAAAAAGACGTTGAATACGTAAGGGTTTATGATATAGAAGGACGAGAGGTATTCAAAGCAATGGGAGCAGCCAATACCATTGACATGACCCACCTGAATGCAGGTTACTATTTCTTGCATATTCAGGGGAAAGATAAGGAGGCTGTGGTGAAATTGGAGAAGCGCTAACCTTCTTCCCATTTCCCAGTTGTAAAATGACCTGCTTTTCTCTTACCTTTGAGCAGCAATTTTAATTTTACCAAAACCCCCAAAACGCTTTTTAAACTTATGGCATTTACACTCCCAGATCTCCCTTATGCACATGATGCATTAGAACCACATATCGACACCCGCACCATGGAAATCCACCACGGCAAGCACCACGCGGGATATACCAACAAACTCAACGCTGCCCTTGAAGGCACAGACGACGCTGGCAAGTCTATCGAAGAGTTGCTCGCTTCTCCTGCTATCAATAGCCCAGCTATCCGCAACAACGGCGGTGGCTACTACAACCATAGCTTGTTTTGGCAAGTGATGAGCCCCAATGGTGGCGGTGAGCCTTCGGGTGCACTCGCTGACGCGATCAATGCGGCATTTGGCTCATTTGATGGCTTCAAAGACGCCTTCTCTAAGGCAGCAGCTACGCGCTTCGGCTCTGGATGGGCTTGGCTTGTCAAGCATGAAGACGGCTCAGTAGGTGTCACCTCTACCCCCAACCAGGACAATCCCCTGATGACTGTTTCTCCCGAGATGGGCACGCCTATCCTCGGCCTCGATGTGTGGGAGCACGCTTATTACCTCAACTACCAGAACCGCCGTCCCGATTATATCTCTGCATTCTTTAATGTGGTGAACTGGGACAAGGTGGCGGAGTTGTATGGATAATTGAGAATAAATGTTCTCATGTCAAAAAGCCTTCTGAGAATTCTCAGAGGGCTTTTTGGGTTGACAGGTTGAGTAGGATAAAAGAGACTGTTCCCTTCAAGTATCACTGTTTTAAAAATATATGAAAACAAGGCTCATTTTTATCATTTATTGATATTATTCCTTTTTCTAAGTACTGGAGGCGCATTCTCTTTCAAGTCTGCAAGATTCAATCTTTTTAATCCTGTGTTAAATGCATCTTCGATTGTTCCTCCTGAAGCAATTGCTTTGTAAAATCCTTCAGAAAAAACTTTTGCAGTTTCATCATCTAAAATATCAGGCATTCCAATTACAAAATCTACATATCGAAGGAGAGTCTTTGCCCTTGCATCTGAGTAGCAAGCATTTAGTACAACACATTTTACTTTTTTTGCTTCTTCAAATAAATTAGCCCATTTTTCAATGTTTTCGTACTTCCCTGCTTGTCCATTAGTCTCGAATGAAATTCTTCCCGCTTGATCACCGTGTCCAGCAATATGTACAATATATGGATCTGAATCCCATAAAGCGGATTGTAATTCAGTTAAAGTCACAGCAAATTCTTGATCTAGATTATAATCGTCCCTGTTCCGAGAATCTTTAATTGCCTTTTTAATTGCTGAAATTTCTAAATCGATTCGAACCCTCGAAGTATCTTCTGGATTTACCCCAATAAATAAAATATTCTTTTTTCTATTTTTATACCTATTATTTCTGTATTCAAATTTATTATCCGCAAGAAATTCTTCCTTTCTTTGGGTAGATGTGGAAACTCCATTTAGTAGTTCTTTAACATTCTTTTTGGCTTTTAATTCTTTAATATAAATTTCTTCATCCCCCATGTTCTCTAAATCCAAAAGAGTTTCATAATCGACAGAAACTTTCCCAAAATCATCTAAGGGTATCTGTTCGCATGGATTTGATCCTTTAATCTTTTCGTTTATAGTCAGGATATAATCTCTCAAAATTGATAAGACCTCTCGTCTATTTCCTTCCCCTACGATTTCTATTTGAATAACTTTTTTACCAGGAATGGCTCTTATCAAGGCAATACACCCTAACTTCTCAATTATTACTCCATTCCTCCAGTATTTTCCTTCTTGAATCAAGTTGTGGACTTTAACAATAAAACGAGCAATTACATTCTTAGACAAATAATCATGTTTTATTTGAAACCGTAATTTTTCGTCATTTTGATAATCAGGCAATAATTCTTCAGGAGGATCTAGCGGAAAAACTCCAGGAACAAAGTATTTCTCTTGCTCTTCAGGAATTTGATAGCAGAGTTCAAAATATTCCATCATTTCCATGATGAAATTTTGCTCAATAATCGTAGGATATTCTTCTTTGCTGAGGATTGATTGAACCTGAGCAAGGTCGATCACTCCTTTTTGTTTATTTAATATATCAGATGTAACAATAGCATAAACACCTTTTGTAACCCATGAGGGATTCAAAACATGGGTAAAATGAAAACTAGTCTTCGAACTATAATCCTTAAAATTTAACATTAAGCCTAGGTCATGAAATAAGCCAACCATAACCTTTAAGCTCAAATCATCCAAATCTGGGTGAACTCTTTGACAAACAGCTTTAAAATCAGGGAACTGCAAATAGTCTTTATTCTTTTTTGTTATGTGTTTTTTAATTTCCAGATAAAATGCGGGTACTCTATCATCAACATGATCTAAATTATTAGCTGTTTTTTTTATCAGCTTTTCAAGTTCTTCTATTCCTTCTCCAGTTGAACATGACGTCTTCACAAATGCAACGATATTCTCATTTTCCTCTTTTAGTTGCTTAAATCCGAAGCTTTGACTGTCAAATTGATCACATTTATTCTGAACTACTATAATGGGCGAGTCACCCCCATAACTAGCAATAAGTCTTAGCCAATATTGTAGGTTTGATCGCTCATAAGAATCTTCATTTCTTGAATTAATAACCAAAACATAAATACTCCTTCTTGTCATGAAGAATTTATGAGTCGCGTGCATTATCTCTTGTCCCCCAAAATCCCACATGTGGAGTAAAATTGGTTTATTTCTATATTTAATATCCCAATCTTTTATTGCTACTCCATGTGTTGGTGACTCTTGCGAATCATAAGATCCTGATATTAATTTTTTTGTCAAGGATGTTTTTCCAACATCTCCAGACCCAACAAAAATAACTTTAGCTTCACTTAATTTTTTGGTCCCTTCCTGAAGATCGATGATAAATTGGAAAATTTCATTAGGCTCTTTGGTATAAATTTCGTCTGGAATATTAAAATTATTTCCTTCTAAATTAAGCCCCCTATCTTCTTCATGAATTTTCTGATTTGTAGTAAGGTTGGTTAGATTTTCAATTTCTTTAGGAAGTTTTTTTAACTGATTAAATCCCAAATCTAATTTTTCCAATTCTACAAGATTCTGAATCTCAGATGGGATTTTTGTTAATAGATTAGAGTCTAACGTTAGGATTTTGAGGTGAGGAAGTTTACAAATATCTTTTGGCAGGTCTGGAATATTGTTTTCATAAAGGTCTAACTTTTTAAGCCTTTTCAGGTATTTTATTGATTGCGGAACCACATTCAATCTGTTATTTCCCAGGTTAAGAATCTCTAATTGTTCTAGTTGTCCAATGAAATCTGGAAGATGACGTAATTGATTATTATGAAATGATAATAGTTGAAGAGTTGTTAATTTTTGAACCTCTTTTGGGATTTCTTTAAGGAGATTATGCTCTAACTTCAATTGTTTTAAGTGTACAAGTTGCCCAATTTCCGATGGGACAGTTTTAATTTTATTATGCCCTAAGTCTAGGTGTCGAAGGTTCGATAATTCAAAAATCTGACTTGGGATAGCATTTAATTCACAATTCCTTAGAGAAAGTGATTCTAAATGGACAAGCTTGGAGAATTTTCTAGGTAACTCAGTGCATTGTTCTTTTTTTAGTTCGAGACTGAGAATTTGTTCTGCAATTGCAAAATCAATGAGTTCGTGGATATTAATTATTTGAGCAATTGAGTATTTCTCTCTTCTTTTTCGGCGATACTTAGGATTACTAGCAGAAGCCCTAAGTTCAGCGGCTGACATAATGTTTGCTGATGTTTCTTCCTCTACTAGGGGTGCTTGCTTTTTTTCTTTTGTATCTGAAATATCAATTTTGCCAATAACTTTCAATCCTCGAAGGTTATTATGATCAGCAGTGTTATCCTCTCCCCCAATTTGTCCTTCTCCAGCTAGTTCATTTTTTTCAAGCTCCTCTGCTGGAGGAGTTCCTTTTTCTACTTCTTTAGCAACAGGTTCTATCAATGGATTCGTGGTGCTATTGGCGGATGCCCTCAATTGGGCCGCGGACATGAAGTCCGCTGGGGTTTCTTCTTCCTTGGGCGGTTTGGGAGGCTCTGGCTTGGTAGTGGTATGATGAAAACGCTCTTCATTTCGCTTTTCAACAATTTGTTCACCCCTTTCTTTCATTTGTTTGTCAGAAGCAAACTCCTTCAAAAGCAAATCATACAATTCTCCTGGAATCTTTGTATTAGGTGAGTTCTCTACATGATGACCATTTCTCACTAAGTGGTCAACAAGCATTGTCGTACCAACATTTAATTCCTTAGCAACTTTAAACAGTCGTTTAACTTTTGACATCGTTTAATTTCTCAGAATTTCTATCCGTTGTATTCTCTTTAAATCTTTAAGAAGCTGAAAACATTTTTCCTGTTCTTCCTTGGAGCCATTAATGGGTATTTGAATCTCATCCTCTTCACTCTTTACTGTAATGAATTTCATTTCCCTTTCATGTTGCCGTTGCTTTTCGTTTTCAATTTGATTTATTTTCTTTTCATAGATTTTCAATACAGTAGTCACTAAGATTGTCATTAAGACTCCGATTAAGGCTAATTCTGCTCCTATAATAGTTGCAATAGCAACATCCGCGCTTCGAGTCCCTTTGGGCTTTGAATACAGAGAAAAGTCAATATTGGCGTTACCTGTCAATTCTCTATTAAGCTCATCTATTAATTCAGAGGGATTATCAAAGTCAGAAAGAATTGGGATTTCTATTGTATCACTCATGGGTAAAAGAATTCTTATTCATTGAAAATATCAAATAACAAAAAGTTAAGAGGATAATCAATCTGTTATTGGTGAAATAATTGTATACCTTATCTAAGCATAAGTAGCGTCCTTAATAAAAGCCTTCTAAGGATTCTCAGAGGGCTTTTTTGATTGAACTTGAACTTGAATTTGAGTTTGAACTTTTCTCACCCCAAATTCGCCTCCATCGTAATCTCACAATTCAGCACATTCGACACGGGACATCCCGCCTTGGCACGTCCTGCGATCTCTCGAAACTCGGCTTCTCCGATACCTGGCACATGGCCTTCAAGGGCGAGGTGAACTGATTTGATGACCCAGCCATCCTCTTTTTCCATGACCAAGGTCGCCTTGGTCCTAAGCTCATCTGCGGTATACCCTGCAGCTACCAATTGGAAGCTCAGCGCCATGTTGAAACAGCCAGCATGGGCGGCTGCAATGAGTTCCTCGGGATTGGTGCCGAGCTGGCCGTCGTCGTTTTTGAAGCGGGAGACAAAGGAAAAAGGGAGGTCGGTAAAAGCGCCACTTTGGGTGCTGAGGTTGCCTGTACCTTCGAGTCCAGTACCTTTCCAGACTGCTGTTGCTCTTCTTTTCATAATGATTCTTATTGTGAAAGGGGTTAAATCACCAATTTCGTCCAATTTTTACCGAAAAACCAAATCAAATTCCTAGCTTTGCAACCATTCATTTTTTACCGTAAATATTTCCACTCATCATGAGTATTCAGATCATATTGCCAGACGGCGCCGCCAAAGCATACGACGCTGGTGTCTCTGGTCTCAAAGTTGCCACAGACATCAGCGAGGGCCTGGCTCGTAACGCCCTGGCAATCAAGGTCAATGGCGAAGTCCGCGAACTGGCAAGACCTATCACAGAAGATGCGAATATAGAAATCCTCACGTGGAGAAATGAGGATGGCAAAAAGGCCTTTTGGCACTCATCTGCCCATATCATGGCAGAAGCCATCTTACAGCATTATCCAGATGCCAAATTGGGATTTGGCCCGCCGATAGATGACGGTTTCTATTACGACATCGATTTTGGCGATACACCGTTTGGAAGTCATGACTTTGAGAAAATCGAGAAGACATTCATAGAGTTGGCAAGAACGGCTCAGACTTTTGAGCGTAAGGACGTGACCAAGGCGGAGGCATTGGCACACTACCAAGAGCGCGATAACCCTTATAAGGTAGAGTTGATCGAAGGCTTGGAAGACGGGGACATCACCTTCTATGAGTCAGGCAACTTTGTGGACCTGTGCAAAGGGGGACATATCCCTAACTCCAAGGTGATCAAGGCCATGAAGATCCTCAAGGTCGCTGGCGCCTATTGGCGAGGAGATGAGAAGAACAAGCAATTGACGCGTCTGTATGCCATTTCTTTCCCCAAAGCGAAAGAGCTAAAAGAGCACCTCGAACGCCTCGAAGAGGCCAAAAAACGGGATCACCGTAAGATCGGTAAGGAGCTGGAGCTATTCACTTTCTCTGACAAGGTAGGCATGGGTCTGCCCCTCTGGCTGCCCAAGGGTGCACGTATGCGCGAGACCTTGGTAGCTTTCCTCAAGAAAGTACAAGAACGTGCAGGATATGAACCTGTGGTAACACCACATATTGGCAAAAAGGATCTCTACGTCACCTCAGGCCACTGGGCCAAGTATGGTGAAGACTCCTTTAGCCCGATCAATACGCCTCATGAAGGAGAGCAATTCATGCTTAAACCCATGAACTGTCCCCATCACTGTGAAGTCTATGCTTCCCGTCCACGGTCTTATCGTGACCTTCCGTTGCGCTTGGCAGAGTTTGGAACGGTGTATCGTTATGAGCAACATGGCGAGCTACACGGCCTCACGCGTGTGCGCGGATTCACGCAGGATGATGCACACATCTTTTGCCGTCCCGATCAGGTAAAGGATGAGTTCAAAGCGGTAATTGACATCGTATTGTACATTTTCCGCGTCCTTAAATTCGAAAATTATACCGCACAGGTCTCCTTGCGCGATCCCGAAAAACCTGAAAAGTATTTTGGGACGGATGAGCAGTGGAACGCGGCGGAGCAGGCCATCATCGAAGCAGCCGAGGAGAAGGGACTGGTCACTGTCCATGAGACTGGAGAAGCGGCCTTCTATGGACCTAAACTGGACTTCATGGTCAAGGATGCCTTGGGCCGTCAGTGGCAGTTGGGAACCATCCAGCTCGATTATCAGCTTCCTGATCGCTTCCAACTAGAATATACCGGTTCAGACAATAGTCCACACCGCCCTGTGATGATTCACCGCGCGCCATTTGGCTCGCTAGAGCGATTCATCGCCGTACTTATCGAACATACATCAGGAGACTTTCCGCTGTGGCTAGCGCCTGAGCAGGGCATCGTTTTGCCTGTCAGTGAACGGATGAATGATTATGCCTATCAAGTGAGAGATCAATTGAGAGATGAGGGCTTCCGATTCACCGTAGATGCAAGCAATGAAACTACTGGCAAAAAGATTCGTAATGCGGAACTCAACAAGTACCCCTTCATGCTGATCGTCGGAGATACCGAAGTCGCCAACAAAAGTGTAGCGGTTCGTAAGCGTAGAGGTGGAGATTTGGGAGAAATGGGAATAGCTGCTTTCATTGACCATCTCAAAGGTGAGATAACGGAATTGTTGAAGTAAGCAGATTTTTTCTTATATTTAATCTAGTAACAAACAATTTGTAGAATATTAAATCAACTTAAAAAATTTGGCAAAAAGAAAATCAAGAAGACCTCCTCCACGTAGACGTCCAGTACGTGAACACAGAATTAACCACGAAATTCGTGTCCCTACCGTGAGAGTAGTAGGATTGGAAGAATCAGAAAATGGCATCATGCCTACCAAAGAAGCCCTTAGACTGGCGATGGAAGCAGAGCTAGATCTGGTAGAAATCGCACCCAAGGCAGACCCCCCAGTGGTCCGGGTGATCGAGTACACCAAATTTGCCTATGAACTCAAAAAGAAGAAAAAGGCAAATAAGGTGAATCAACAAAAGACCGTGATGAAGGAAATTCGTTTTGGTCCCAATACCGATGACCACGATTTCAACTTCAAACTCCGACATGCCCAGAAATTCCTGGCTGAAGGCAATAAGCTCAAAGCTTATGTACAGTTTCGCGGTAGAAATATCCTCTATAAGGATCGTGGCCGTGACGTACTCCAACGCTTTGCAGAAGAATTGGCTGAAGAAGGGAAAATTGAAATGTTTCCCAAAATGGAAGGGCGCAGGATGATCATGATTATGGCACCTGTCAAACCTACAAAAAACTAGATCAAGTCATTGACTGATTTTTAGCTATAGCGTCATCTCATTTACTTGGGATGACGCTTTTCGTGTTGGGAGGAGGAAGCTCAAACTCAAATACAAACTCAAATTCAAGTTCAAACTCAAGCCCAAACTCAAGCTCAAACTCAATACAGGGTAACCAAAGTTTTTCGCCATAACAGCATTGGTGTCATTTCGACGACCGTAGGCTTTGCGGAGGGAGGAGAAATCCAACATTCTTTTTTGTCTTGGCTACCATAAGCTTCGAATAGGCTGCTAGACCGGCGTGTTGGATTTCTCCTCGAAGACTCGTCGAAATGACCTTTTGGAAAAGGTATGAAAGCTTTTTACACAAGATATTTAGTCTTAAGTCTTTTTGAACTTGAACTTTCTCTTATGGGCATATAACCGCTAATGCCAAGCTATCGCTTGAGAGTTGATATGCAGTAGCTATTGCCTGGGAATTACTCGCTTGCGGGACCAAATCTGTACTTGCTGCTTGCTGATTTTGCTGACAAGTAGCTAAAAGGAGGCTGATGGCAAGGGAGAAAAGAATTACCTGGATAAAGGATTTCATAGAAATAGATTAGGTTCTACTTATAAGCCAGGAGGCAAATGCGTGGTAAAATGAAAGGGAACCTAAACCAAAAAAATAGGGACTAAAGAGGGGGAGGCAATTTTGAATGAGCCATCATTTCCCTTCAGTCCAAGTATGTACGAAAAAATGGATGAACGTATTGTGAGGAATGTTGAAAAAGATTGAATACTCCTCTAGAAAAGGTGCTTATCTCGCAACGAGTCTTCGAGCGTTCTCGTAGCGCAGCGGTCTGACAGTGAGGGTAAGTGAACGATCTGACAGCGAGGTGAGTCATCGAACCGAGCGGTCTCAGTTCAGCAAGCGCCAAACCAAGGTCTTCAATAGATGGCGTTCCGCCATCAGAGTAGGCTTTTGCCCCTTGAGCATGAGGTCGGTATCCTGGATATAGCCGATATTGCGGTAAACAGCCGCCAGGGGGTAGTTCCGACGGCCATTGAGGGCATCGGTAGCCTGGAAATAATTGAGTTTCAATTGCTGACGGATGCTGTTAGCGTCATTGAGTTTGGAGCTATAGACCAAGGCCACTTGGTGGAAGTAGCGAAATAGTCCGCCCACGATCATGACGCCTGGATTGAGCTTGGCGTTTTGGGTCATCTTATCGATGATAAGATGGGCTTTGTTGGCCTGCCTCAGCCCCAGTGCATTGATCAGTTCAAAGACGTTGAACTCTTTGTCGATGTCAATTTGCTCATACACATATTCCTTTGTGAGGCGCTTCTGATCGGTCGCCTTGAGGTAGAGAAACATCTTCTCCAGCTCATTGGCCAAGTGGCCAATGTTGGTGCCTAGGTTGGTGACCAAGATATCGGCAACAGCAGGATCTGCTTCAAATCCTTGACTCGAAATATAGCTAGGGAGCCAGTTTCGGATATCGCGCTCGTAGAGCTTCTTGGCATGAAAGTCCACGCCACTCGTCTTGCTCAAGGCTGTTACACCCGCTTTGGGGAGGCCCTTACGGGCATCTTTGTATACCAAGACAAGCACGGTAGTCGGCACAGGTTGCTTGAGGTAGGAGGCCAGTTTGTCCTGCTCGGGCTTGCCCATGCGTTGGGCTTCCTTGAGGATGACGAGGCGCCGCTCGGCCATCATGGGGAAACTGCGACAGGCGCCGAGCACCTGCTGTGCTTTAGCATCAGCCCCATAAAACACCTCTCGGTTAAACGAGGTCTCATGAGGCGCTAGCGCACCTTCATCTATCGCTGTCACAATTTGGTCAATGAAGTACCCTTCACTGCCGTGCAGATAATACACTGGCGCAAATTGCTTTTGCTTGATGGAATTGAGGATAGCGCCGTAGCCGTTCATGGGGGTGAAATTAGACAGGATTCAGAGGATTAACAAGAAATGACAGAATTAGAAAAAATAGCTATTTTTGCACACACCTAATAGCGTAATTTGTCATTAAAATGAGCGAGGAAAAAGAAAGATATATCAATCCATTAACTGACTTTGGGTTTAAGAAACTTTTCGGAACTGAGCCGAATAAAGATTTACTAATTGACTTCCTTAACCAAATCCTCCCCGATAGAAAGATCAAGGATTTATCGTATTCATCAGGAGAAAAACAAGGTTTGACAGCATTGGATAGAAAAGCAATTTTTGATTTGTACTGCATAGGCGATAAAGGGGAGCGTTTTATTGTCGAAATGCAAAAAGCGAAACAAAATTACTTTAAGGATAGAAGCGTTTTTTATGCTTCTTTTCCCATTCAAGAACAAGCCAAAAAGAAGTATTGGGATTATAAATTGGACCCTGTTTATTCTGTCGGGATTTTGGACTTTTCCTTTGATGACCACAAACACGAAAAAGAACTCCTACATGTTGTTGAATTGAAAAATCAAAGGTGTGAAGTCTTTTACGATAAATTGAAATTCGTATACATTGAGCTATCAAAATTTAACAAGAAAGAGGAAGAATTAGAGACCCAGTTTGATAAGTGGCTATATGTTTTCACCCACCTATCTCAATTGCAAGATCGTCCGCAAAAATTACAAGAGCGCATTTTTACAAAACTATTTGAAGCGGCTGAGATTGCTGGATTTACCCCTGAAGAAAGGGAAGCTTATGAGGAAAGTTTAAAGTATTACCGAGATATAAAAAATGTGGTTGATACTTCAAGAGAAGAGGGGTTAATGGAAGGCATGGAAAAAGGCATGGAAAAGGGAATGGAAAAGGGAATAGAAAAGAGGAATATTGAGATCGCAAGAGAACTCAAAAAAAATGGGGTTTCTATGGAAATAATTATACAATCTACCGGTCTTTCAAGAGAAGAAATCGAAGTACTATAAATCTTAATATTTGTCAAAAAAGCATTATTACCCAATAACCACCTTTATGAAAAGAATTCTGATCGCCCTGATACTTGTATGCGTGACATTTCCGCTATTCGGCCAGCTTACCCTGAGGGATTGTGTAGGGCCACGTGCCTTTCCCGCCCGTCTTTCACAGCTCAGCTGGCAAGGAGATGGGGAGAACTATGTATATGTCAAAGGGAGTACCCTGATGCAAGGAGATGTCAAAGGAAATACGACTGAATTGCTGACCTTAGGCAAACTCAATAAGGCTTTTGAAGATGAGGAGGTTTCCCTGGGTCGCTTTCCTTCCATGACCTGGGAAGATGAGAATACCTTTTCCTTTTTTCACCAAAACACCCACTATACCTATACCCTTGATGATGGGACAATGACAGAAGGCCTGAGCTACCCAGAAGAAGCAGAAAACCTCGACATAGGTCCCAATAACCGTGTGGCTTTTACCATCAGCCACAATGCCTATATCCAGGTAGCAGGTGAAGACAGTGAGCGTCAGTTGACGACGGATGGCTCGCTGGACCTGGTTTATGGAGAGGCGGCGCACCGATCAGAATTTGGGATTGTCAAAGGACTGTTTTGGTCAAATAGCGGCAATCACCTGGCATTCTATCGCCAGGACCAGTCCATGGTCACGGAGTATCCGCTGATAGACTATATGGAGAGAACGGCGAAGTATACGCCCATCAAGTATCCCATGGCAGGAGCGGCCAGTCATGAAGTGGCGATTGGCATTTACGATGTCGAAACGGAAAAGACGATTTTCCTCAAAGTCGACGGGCCTGCGGAGCAATACCTAACCAATATTACCTGGTCACCAGACGACAAGCTTGTCTATGTTGCCGTCCTCAACCGCGACCAGAATGACATGTCATTGAATGCCTATGATGTGGCTACAGGAGAGTTGGTAAAGACCCTTTTTACAGAAAAACACGACAAATATGTAGAACCCGAACATGGCCCCATCTTCCTGCCCAAGACTAAGGACCAGTTTATCTGGTACAGTGAGCGGGATGGGTACAACCACTTGTATCTCTACAATACTGAAGGGAAGCTCCTCAAGCAGTTGACAGAAGGAGACTGGATCGTGACCGATATTTTGGCCATAGACCCTGATGAGGCCTGCCTCATCTATACTAGCACTGAAGTCAGTCCTGTAGAACGACACACCTACCGCCTTGACCTTAACAACGGCAAGCGCAAACGCCTTACCCAAGCGAAAGGTATGCATGCCTCCCAGGTCCGCGGTGACATGGCCTATATCTTGGATGCTTATTCTAACCTTGAAACGCCATATGTTCAGCAGGTAGTTAATATCAAAAAGGGTAAACAAACCGCCAGTCTTTTAGAAGCAGATGATCCATTAGCAGATGAGAATTTAGGGGAAATGACGCTGATGACGTTGAAGGCTGAAGATGGACATGACTTGCACTGCCGTCTCATCAAGCCAGTAGACTTTGATCCGAATAAAAAATACCCCGTCATGATTTATGTCTATGGTGGTCCACACGTTCAGTTGGTACAAGATCGCTACCTAGGGGCTGCACGGCCATTTTTGCAGTATATGGCGCAAAAAGGCTATGTCGTCTTTACCCTCGACAACAGGGGTTCGGCGGATCGGGGTCGTACCTTCGAGCAGGCGATTTTCCGCCAGTGTGGAACAGCAGAGGTTGCAGACCAGATGGTAGGGGTAAATTGGTTGAAAAAACAATCTTATGTGGATGCAGACCGAATGGGGGTATATGGCTGGAGCTATGGCGGATTCATGACCATGTCTATGATGCTCCGCAATCCTGGTGTCTTCAAAGCGGGGGTGGCTGGTGGGCCAGTCATCGACTGGAAGTACTATGAAATCATGTACACGGAGCGCTATATGGACACGCCCGAAACGAATCCAGATGGCTACAAAACGGCCAGTTTATTGGGATATGTGAATAATCTGGAAGGGCAAAAGCTCTTAATTATCCACGGTCAGCAGGACAATGTTGTCGTGCCACAGCACACACAAGCCTTTGTGCGTAAGTGTGTGGAAAACAATGTGTTAGTGGATTATTTTCCCTATCCCACCCACCCACACAATGTCAGAGGATGGGATCGAGTACACCTTCTCAACAAGATTAGTTCCTATTTTGAGGAAAATTTGTAATAAGCCTTTTCTCAAATTTTCTTATGTTAGGCGTATGATTACCGATGATTTACCTTCTGATAAACAGGGAAAATCTCCTTCACTCTCACTCCACCTTTGCCTAATCTTGGCAGGTTTGCTGGTCACCATGATGGGAGCAGCAGGATGTGAATCTAAAGATAAAACAGGGGTGTTAGATGCCTTTGAGCAAAACTATTATCAACTCCGTTATAGCACCCGCGCGGCTGCCGAAGTCTCAGCTGAGATGATGGCCAACCTGAGCGATAGCCTCAATAGCAGACTATTAGATACCAACCTCCTGGCTTCCAATACCTTGGCAGAAGAATTTTCGCTGGCGGATACTTTCAAGAAGAAGTACAAACGCATGTTGGATTTGCTCAAAGAAGTGGAGCGAAAGACCAACCAAGTAATGGATAATATGGACGTCCACGCCCGCCATATGGAAGCGATTGCTGTTCGCAATCCTGAGAATGGGCAATTTATGGAGCGGGATGAAAATAAGAATAGCTATCGCTATTGGATGGACAAAGGCACGGCCCTCCAACTACGAAGTGACTTGCGCAGCTATGGCAATACCCTCAAAAATCTCCCTGGCAATGAGGACCTCAACTTTTCAGATGTGGATGACGATTTGCTTTGGTTGCAGTTTAGCAATAAACGCCCTGTCATTAGCTATATGGCTTTGTTGGAAGGGCTGAAGAACTCGGTCTACCGCCATCAACAACATGCCTTGAAGGAGTTCAGTGGCCAAATAGGGGCGCCCTATTTTCGCCCGAATAAACTCATCGTGAGGAATGTCCCTGAGTCGAAGGCCGTGCCCGCAGGAGCTGAATTTCGCACGTTTCTGGGCGTAGGCCTCACCTCCTCTCGCATTAAGGCGCTTTATGAAGGGGAAGGGATTTCGATTAATGAAGACAGTACTACCGCCATGCTCAGCGTGGCCGCAGATGGCAATGTCATCCCTGATAGTGCCCGTGAAGGTTTGCAACGGTATACTGCGACTGTTCGCGTACCCCGGGTGGATGGAGCGTACGAAGTCCTTACCGTAGAGGATGAATTCATCGTCAGACGCCCTGACGTGGTCGTAAAATCACCTGATATTCAGGTGCTTTATCGCAATTGTAAAAATACCTTGGACATAGAAATCCCTGACTTGGGAGATGACTATCAGCCATTTTTTGAATTGACCAATGGCACAATCACGGCTGATCCAGAAGTGCCACATCGTTACCACCTCAACCCTACGGAAAATCCATGCACAGTGGGAATTTTTTCCCTGATTGCAGGCGACACTGTCAAGGTAGATGAGTTGAATTATCGCGTCATAGATCCTCCTAAGCCACGGATTGAATACTGGGTGAATGATCAGTTGTTTAATGGGACCAAACCCATTCCGAGTACCAGTCGCATTCTGCTCAAGGTGATTCCCGACCCCGAATTCAAGGCTGCCATGCCTTCTGACGCCCGATATGGCGTAGAGGAAGTCGAAGTCCTCGCCCAATGGACCCTTCAGCACCCTGAAGTAGAATCCACCAACTCGGGCGCAGGTCGTGAAGGAGATAAGGGAATCCCTGTAAGTCTGGGTGAGCGCATCCGCGAAGCCATCCCTGGTCTTCGCGTGTACCTACGCGTCAAGGGCCTTTATCGCAAAAATCACCTCGGTGAAGACCTGCTGGTCACTAGCTACCAAGACTCCGAATTGGTAACAGGCATGGTCGTACGGTAGGAGACCGCTCGCTTCGCTCGCTGCGAGAAGCGAGACCGTTCGGCCTGAAGGCCTCACTGCGAGACCTCTCGAAGACTCGCTACGAGACAAGAGAAGAAAATGCTTTTAATCCCGTAGTGAGGCGAGTCTTCGAGCCGAGCTGTCTCGCAGTGAGTCGCAAAGCGACGAACGGTCTCGCCTCTCGCAGCGAGGGCTGAGTCTTCGAAGCCCGAGCGGTCTCAAAACTTAGGCAAAAAGATAATCCCCCAAACTACAGCGCAGAAGATAACGGAAAGGAGTACAGCTCCCGCAGCTACGTCCTTGGCCTTGCCAGCAAGCGGATGGTGTTCAGGGGAGGCAAGGTCCACTACCTGCTCAATGGCCGTATTGACGGCTTCGAGGGCGATGACCAAGCCCATACAGAGGGTAATCAAGCACCATTCTGTTCCACTGAGGCCTAGCCAAAGGCCCAGGGCTGTGATGAGTACCACGGCTAGTAGGTGAATCTGGGCGTTGGCTTGGGTGCGAAAGAGAAAGAATATGCCGTTGATGGCGTATCCAAAACTGCGAATGCGAGACTTTATATAGGACATGATATTAAATCAGGTTATCAACTTGAGGTTGAGGTTGAATTTGGAATTTTCTCCTCCTCTATTCCGACCGCTTGATCTCCTTTTTATTGCCACTAGGATAGAGGATATGGTAGCCAGAAATTTGGCCATTTTCCATAAAGAAATCCAACCTAGGGAGGTCTGAAAGGGGCGTTTGCTCACTTTCAAAGGTAAATTTTCCGTCTGGCTGTCTGAGCAGGCGGGTCGTGATGCCACTTGTATGATTTTGGTAGAATAGCTTATCATCCCACAGGACAATTTCTCTTTCGCCATACTTCCCTACATACGGCACGAGTTCATCTCTTTGGATGCCGAGCTGGGCAATTTGAAGGGTTAATTTATCGATAAGGAGCTGGTGTTCGGGATATTGGGAAATGGTTTCTTGAAGCCCTGCTAGGTGCCCATAAAGAAGGGCATCTGATGCCTCGACTACCTGATCAGGGATCACCCCCACGCCCTCCCAGTTGGTTTGGGTGATGGGATTGATGGCTTTGCCGATGGGGATCATGGCGCGAAAGCCATCGGGCAAGGCGTAGACTTTGGCGGGGTTGGCGCCGCCGCGCGTCGTATCGCCGATGATCGTAGCACGTCCTAGCTGCCGCAGGTCATAGGCCAAGCCTTCTGCTGCAGAGGCTGTTGATGGTCCCACTAGGAAGTAGAGTGGCATTTTTTCTAGGCGAGGGCCATCTAGCTTTTTGGTGGAGGTAAGGGGAATAGTAGCGTTCGAAGGGCGGAAATAAAGGCTGCTGAATGTCGTTAGGGGTTTCTTCGGGAAAAAATAGCTAGCAATATAGGCAAGCATCTCAGGCGAGCCACCCGTGTTGTGGCGCAAGTCGATGATCAACGCATCAGCATATTGCACAAAGGAAAAAGCGGCAGCCACTGTTTTTTGCCCTGCCTCCCATTCCGAAAAATCGTCAAATCGTACATAGCCGATATTTCCTTCCAGGAGTTCAGCCCGCTGGAACCCAAAGTTCTGGCGTTTGTCGAATGCCAGATAATAGGCATCATCATAGTCAGTGACCTCTCCTTCATCGCTATACACATCCAGGGTTGAGGGACCTGCATAAATAAACAAATGCATGTCATTGGAGACCCTTTGCAGGTCTTCCGTCAACTGTGCGGCAAAGGCTTCCCGCTCCTTGATCGGAGAATAGCTGTTCTGAGACCATTTTTTATCCAATATATCCACCATCTTTTCCCCCATTTCTGGTGAGATATACAGATGCGTGAGCATGTCTTGAAGGTTTTGCACCACTTCACGCTTGGTTTTGGGGGAAAGGGGCGTGGTTTGGGCGGAAAGGAGGCTACCATAGAGGAGGCAAAAGAGGAGAAGAAGGGGGTTTTTCATGAATACGAACTCAAAAATTCTTCTGGTGTCTGAATAATCAATTTACTTCCTTTAAAATCTTTGGGGTTTCTAGTAACTATCGTTTTTATATCTGGAACTTGATATGCCGTAAAGTTCTGAATAGCATCTTCAAAGTCTTTAAAGTTTGCTCTTAATGCTTGTCGAATAGTCATTTTATTTACCCCCAATACTTCTACAATACGCTCCAAACGATCAAGCAAAATCATAGCCTTTTCATGTCCCACTAGCTTTCTTAGAATATAATAAGTGTCTCCAAAACAAAGAGATGATACATAGACAACCAATTTTTCTTTTTCTGCAAGGTCAAAAATCTTGGTTGACGCATTCGCAAATGGTTCCCTATCTATCAAAAAATCAATGATGACATTTGTGTCAACAAAAACGGCTATTTTCATATCACCCTAAGTACTTTTTGAGTAGCTCCTCCTCGAGTATTTTTTTTGTATCAATAACTTCCCCTGAATACTTTACCGCTCCTTTTAAAGAACTGACGATAGGACTTAATCCGTCCTGTGTTTCAGATTCCGTCTTTTGATCCATAATAACAGATCGGAGATATGATTCTATCAAGTTTGAAAGGCTTCGTTTTTGAGATTTGGCATATAGTTTTGCCTTTTCAATCACATGTTGATCAATGGTCAAGGTCAATTTAGTACTCATAATAACACGTATTAATTAATTGCTAATATACGTATCCTTAGGCATTTTATCAAACCAAAAATAAAATAGTAACTTTACAAAAAGTACCCTTCTTATGCGTCTTCTCAGCCTTTTTCTCATCTGCTTCCTCCTCTTTACTGCCTGCAAACGCCCTAAGAAAGGCGCGCTCAGTCCTGAGGAGAAGAGCCGTTTAGAGCGCCTTGCTGAGTCAGAGTTAGAGACAGAGGAAAAGTTCCATGAATTGGGGAAATACATCGCCACCGTGATGAAGGAAGCCTTGTCCATGGATGCTGACTCCCTGATGATTGCTCATCTTCAAGAATTCTCCACCGAGAACAAGGACGCCTTGGAGATGCTCTCTGCCGAAATTGACTTTTGGTTCAAATATATGGACGAAGAAGAGCGCACCTACTTCATCATGCGCCTGCTGCCCATGGACTACGCCAAGAACCTCAAGGCCTATGAAGCGCGCTTTAAGAAGCGTACCCGCCACAGTCCTGAGTACCACCAATATTTAGATCGGATTACCCGGAATATTGAGATTCGGAAGTGAGAGAATGATAGAATGAGTGAATGATAGAAGGAGAGAATGAAATGAGAAAATGCTTGCCCTGAGGCTTCGACGTGAGCTCTGCCGAACGTTCATCGAAGGGAGTAGATGATAAAATGAATAGATGAACAGTAGTAGCTAGTGGATTTCTTTTCTTTCATTCAAAATTCCCCAATCTCAGACACATGAATTCAACGCGCGCCTACATTTATATTCACATTGCTGTGTTCTTGTTTGGGTTCACGGGGATTCTAGGGAAAGGGATCACGCTGGAGAGTGGCCCACTGGTGTGGTACCGCATGGCGATCACCTTGGTGAGTCTGCTATTTTTTCCGAAAATCATCCAGAAAATGGCGGCTATCCCATGGAAGACGGTGTGGTACATTCTGGGCGTGGGGACTGTGGTAGCGGCGCATTGGGTGACATTTTTTGCGGGGATCAAGTTTTCGAATGTGAGCATTGCGCTGAGCTGTATGGGGTCTGTAGCGCTGTTTACATCGATTTTGGAGCCAATTTTACTGAAAAAACCTTTCCGGTGGCAGGACACATTTTTGGGCTTGCTAGTGATTGTGGGCTTTGTCTTTATCTTTGGTTTCACGAGTGAAGACATGTACCTGGGCATCTTCACGGCTATTCTCTCCGCCTTTCTGGCCGCCCTATTTGGTACCCTTAATAAGGGCCTTGTCGCCAAACACGATGTCTATGCCATCACGGCGATTGAGTTTATTGCAGGCGTGGCCTTGCTGAGCATCGCCTTGCCGATTTATTTACATTACTATCCAGCGGTAGAGATGATTCCTTCTATGACCGACTTAGGGTTATTGCTTGTGTTGGCGCTGCTTTGTACGACACTGGCTTTTACCCTGACGCTCCAGTCAATGAAGGTACTCTCTGCATTCTCTACTGCCCTGGCGATCAACCTCGAACCCATATATGCCATTGTCATGGCTGCATTCTTTTTTAGTGAGTATGAACAGTTGAATCTGGGATTCTATGCAGGGGCGGTGATCATTGTGATGGCGGTGTTTTTGAATCCAGTTTTGAAGACCGCTCGGGGCTAAGA
Source organism: Bacteroidia bacterium (assembly GCA_030430575.1). Taxonomy (GTDB): domain Bacteria; phylum Bacteroidota; class Bacteroidia; order J057; family J057; genus JAUIGE01. The sequence continues at coordinate 30,336 of JAUIKF010000068.1, forward strand.
AGCCTCTCACTGCGAGATCGTTCGCTGGCGCTCACTGCGAGACCGTTCAGGCTCGAAGACTCGCCTTCACTGCGAGATCGTTCGGCTCGAAGACTCACCTCTCTGTCAGACAAGAGACTTCATCGCTCTCACACTCAACCTCACACTTCTTCTAGTTCGTGTCCTCCTTGTGCGGTTGGAATCTTGCAGGGAAGGGAAAAGGAGGAGGCCTGCACGAAAGGGTCAATGTAACCGCCCCAAAAAAGCTCCGCTTTTGAGATTCAACAAAAAAAAATCCTCACCCATTTACCCTAACCAAAACCCCAAAACAGGCGCAGTTTTCCTACTTAACGTTTTCGGTAGAGCATGCTCTTTTCTCCCTCCATTTTTTCTTCAAAAAAAGATAAAATCCATTAGGTTTTTTAGCCAGTAAAATCATACCTTTGCGCCCGATTTCAGAGGAGGTCATTTATTATAAAAAACCCTATGGTAGAAAATCATTATAAGTGGTATTCCCCACACATCAGCAGAGAGTTTGAAATGCTCGTTTTTGGACATGCGGGCAAGCCGATCATCTTGTTCCCTACGACCCTGGGTCGCTATTATGAAAACAGGGACTTCAAACTGATCGAGTCTATTCGTGGATTTATTGAGGAGGGCAAAGTAAAGATTTATTGCCCAGATACAATGAATGATGATAGCTGGTATAATAAGCAGATTCACCCAGCAGATCGTCTCCGCACGCACAATGCCTATGAAAATGTCATTTTGCATGACATTGTTCTCAAGGTACGCCAGGATTCTCCTGACGGCCGCGTAGGCATGGCTGGCTGTAGCTTTGGTGGGTACCAGGCGGCTAACTTCGCCTTCCGTCACCCAGGGCTCGTGAGCCATTTGTACAGCATGAGCGGCGCTTTTGACATCCGCTCTTTCCTCAAGGGTTACCACGACATGAATGCCTACTACAACAATCCTGTGGAGTATATGCCTGGCAATAACGACGGCAACCTCTGGAACATGAACATTGTTCTGGGAGCAGGTGAGCACGATATCTGTCGTCAAGACAGCGAAGAGATGTCACATCTCTTGAATAGCAAAAACATCAACCACTGGTTGGATATTCGCCCGGGGGCGAACCATGACTGGCCTGTGTGGAGAGGGATGTTTCCGCATTATCTTTGGCATACCTTGTAAGGAATAATGTTGAATGATTGAATGTGGAATTTTGAATAAAAGGCTAAGGCTAATTCTCTCCCCATTCAAAATTCTCCATTCAAGATTCAAAATTCATTCAAAATTCTCCATTCAAAATTCATTCAAAATCTAGTATAATGAAAAAAATAGGAATTCTTTACGGACGTGAGAACAGCTTTCCACCAGCTGTAATCGAGCGTATCAACAGCAAAAATGTCAAAGGTGTAACTGCTGAGGCGGTGAAAATTGACATGGTACAGCAGGGAGCGATCTCTGATTATGCGGTCATTATCGACCGTATCTCTCAGGATGTGCCTTTCTACCGCGCAGCATTGAAGAATGCAGCGAGTACAGGTACTGCCGTCATCAACAACCCCTTCTGGTGGAGTGCTGATGAGAAATTTTTCAACAACGCCCTGGCCCTGAAAGTAGGTGTACCTGTTCCAAAAACAGTTCTGTTGCCTTCTCATCACCGCCCTGATGACACGACGGAAGAGTCTTTCCGCAACCTAGCCCTGCCGCTCGATTGGGATGGAATGTTTGAATACATCGGATTCCCAGCCTTTATGAAGCCTCACTCAGGAGGTGGATGGAAAAGCGTATACAAAGTGCACAACACAGATGAGCTTTTCCAGGCGCATGCAGATACCGGCCAACTCGTCATGATGCTCCAAGAAGCCATTGATTTCAACGAATACTTCCGTTGCTACTGCATCGGTGGGAAGCACGTTCATATCATGCCTTATGAGCCACGCAATCCTTTCCATGAGCGCTATTTGAAGAAGACAGCTGCTGATTATGATCCAGCGCTCATCAAGACTGTCACTGACTATGTATTGAAGTTGAATGAGGCGTTGGGCTATGATTTCAACACGGTAGAGTTTGCCGTTCGTGATGGCATTCCTTATGCGATTGACTTCTGCAATCCTGCGCCAGATGCAGACGAGTTTTCTGTAGGTCCTGTGAACTTTGAGTGGGTGATCGAAACTGTCGCCAACTACGCTATCGAGCGCGCTTTGGCTCATAAAGATGGGGAGAATAACCTCACTTGGGGTACATTCATGAGAGAGGCTATTGGGACAGGTACTGCCAAAAAGAAGGCTGCGCCTAGGGCAAAAGCAAAAGCTGCTCCTAAAGCCGCGCCCAAAGCGAAAGCTGCTAAGGCGAAGCCTAGAGCGAAGACTGCGGCTAAGAAATAAGTTAGCCTTTTTCTATTGAAGGAATTTGCCACGGATTACACAGATTTTCACAGATTGAAAAAATCCTTGAAATTGTGTGCAATCTGTGGCTTATTTTTGCTATTTCGCTGTGGTAAGCAAAAAAACCATATAAGACATATAAGGGCATATAAGTATGAAAGAGAAGCCCTTAAATGAACTTATATGCCTTATATGGTTCCAATAAAAATGATAAGACTATGCGATTAAAACTGGCGATACTAGACATGAATGCGGGGGTAGCGAATCAGGGGATGCGATGTATCAAAGAAATAGCCAACCAGTATATCGATCAGGTAGACTGGGAGGTATTTGATGTGCGGGCAAAAGGAGAAGTGCCAGATACGAGTTTCGATATCTATATCTCGAGTGGCGGGCCTGGTCACCCCTTGGAAGGGGATGGACATTGGGACCGTAAATACTATGAGTTGATAGATGCCCTCTGGCAGCACAATCAGCAGGGCAATTATCCCAAAAAGCACGCTTTTTTCATCTGCCATTCTTACCAAATGGTGTGTCACCATTTGGGAATTGGGAAGGTCTCTCGGAGGAGCAAGCGCTCCTTCGGCGCGCTTCCTGTCTTCATGACAGGCGCAGGCTACCAAGATCCATTGCTGGGCAAGCTGACCAACCCCTTTTACGTCGTTGACGTTCGCGACTATCAGGTGACAGCACCAGACCACGACCAACTAGAGGCGCTAGGCGCTTCTATCTTAGCGATAGAACAACCTCGAGAAGTGGAAGGCCAGCCAAGAGCGATCATGACTGTTCGCTTTTCTCCTGAATGGTTTGGTACGCAGTTTCATCCTGAAGCAGACCCAGAAGGCATGACACGATATTATGAGCTTCCAGAAAAGCGGAAGGAGACCATTGATACCTATGGCGAAACTGTTTATGCCAATATCATTGCGCACCTCAATGATGATGACAAGGTCAAGCTCACTCATGATACCCTCTTGCCAGGCTTTATAGAAGGTGCCATAAGAGCGTCTGAACGGCTGAGCGTCTGAGTGCCCGAACGAGGAACTTAGAACTTATCAGCATCTCACACAATCAGACCATCAGCCGTTCATATTATCAGACATTTAGATCCTCAGACTATCAGACATTCATTTTTATGATTTCCTCAGCTAGAAAAGCTTTCAACGAATCATTCTCCGATGAGAGCTACCAGCAATTTCTGGACGACCTCAATTCTCACTACAATCATACGATTGCCTTTCGTGTAGCAGAGACGCCCATTTTTATTGACAAAGCGCTTAAGAAGCGCATGGTCCATGCAGCCAGAGAAATCAACGCTGTCCTCATGCGTCCCGATTTCAAGGAGATTACCAAAGATGCTGTCCCTCCGCCTTATAACGTCCCTGCGGAAAATGACCATACCCTGTTCTTCTCACTTGACTTTGCGATTTGTAAAGATGAAAACGGGGAGCTTACACCTCAATTGATAGAACTACAGGGGTGCCCCTCTCTGTATTGCTATCAGGACTGGGTGGCCAAGAAATTCAGAAAACATTATCCCTCTATCCCGGCTAACTATCCGCATTTAGGGAGTGGCCTCGATTCTGAGCGCTATATGGAAATGTTGGGCAAAGCTATTTTGGGCGATCACAAACCTGAAAACGTGATCTTGCTCGAAATCGATCCAGAGGACCAATACACGATGATTGACTTTATTTGTCATGAAGATGTGTTGGGGATCAAGCCCGTTTGTATAACAAAAGTGATCAAAGAAGGGCGCAAGCTCTTTTATATGCGAGATGGCGTCAAAACGCCTATTTACCGCATTTATAATCGCACGATATTTGATGACTTGATCCAGCGCAAAACGCTGAATCCAGACTTTAAACTCACCCACGACGTAGACGTGGAGTGGGCAGGCCATCCCAACTGGTTCTTTCGCATCAGCAAGTACACGATGCCCTTTATCAAGAGTCAGTATGTGCCTGAAACGCGCTTTTTGCATCAGGTCAATCCTTTTCCCACAGACCTCGAAAACTACGTGTTGAAGCCGCTCTTCTCCTTTGCAGGTAGTGGCGTGATCTTCGACGTGACGCAGGCAGATATAGATGCCATTCCTTCCGCGGCGCGCAACGAATATATCCTCCAACGGAAGGTGGAATACGCACCTGTCATCCAGGCGCCAGACGGCATGGTGAAATGTGAAGTTCGCATGCTTTTTGTTTGGCCAGAAGACGCCGCTGAACCCCAGTTGGTCGTCAACCTAGGCCGCCTTAGCCGTGGCAAGCTTATCGGAGTGAAGTACAATAAGGACAAGACCTGGGTAGGCGGTACCGTGTGCTTTGCGGAGCCAGGGTGAGGGGAAAGTTTAAGGTTTGGGGTTTAGAGTTCAGGGTCTGAAGAAAAGCTTCTCGCTGCGAGACAAGAGATGAAGTAACTGCCTTTAGTCTCAAAGCGAGTCTTCGAGCGGTCTCGCAGTGAGCGATAGCGAACGATCTCGCAGCGAAGGCGAAGCCTGAGCGGTCTCGTAGCGAAGCGGTCTCACCCACCACTTAGTTCCTTCACCACCTTGACCAATCTGTCGGGATAGTCCGAAATGATGCCATCTACCCCTAAGTCAATTAGTCGACGCATTTCCTCTTCGTCATTGATCGTCCAAGGGATGACCAGGATGCCTCTGCTGTGGAGGATGCGGATCATAGATTCATTGACGAGGATGTCTTGCGGGCTGTAGATGGTTGGATTGTAACCGACATCGTTCAGGTTTTTTTCTACTCCGAGCGAGTTTTCAACGAGAATAGTCGTCTTGATTTGGGGATCAATGGAATGAAAGGCGTGCAAAATGCGGAAGTCAAAAGACTGAATGGTTGTGCGATCAAGGATACCACTTTGCTGAAGAATGGGGAGCACCAATTGTACAAATTGACTGGGGTCTGGGTGAAACAATCCATCGGTCTTTATATTGCTTTTGAGCTCGATATTATACGCTACCGGGGGAAGCCCATTTTTTTGTACATACGCTTCTACCGCCATAATTACTTCACTGAGTAATGGCTTAAAAGCAGGGGCCTTTTCCTGCTCGGGAAAGTCTGTTACTGGCTTTGACCCACAATCAAACCGCATCACCTCTTCATAGGTCATCTCAAAGATGTTAAAAGACTTTTCGTCGGCTTCTGCTATCTCTTGTCCCAAGCTGTCTAGGCATATCCTACTGGACATATATGCCTCATGAGACAGGATGATTTGATTGTCTTGGGTGGCGACAACGTCCATTTCTAAAGTCGTAACGCCAAGGTCTATGGCCTTGAGGAACCCCGGGATGGTATTTTCTGGCATCAGACCTCGACATCCTCTGTGTCCTTGAATATCAAAATTGCTGAGGTCCATTTTTGCGGAATTATTGCAGGAAAAAAGAAGGGTCGATAGGAAAATAAATAGCAGGGAACGGGTCATGAGAAAATAATTTTGAATGGAATGCTAGTAAAGTGGTTTCTTCCCAATAGTAATCATAACTGGCGGAGCTTGCAAAAAGGCATGTGGATTTTGGGCATGTTGGTGCCATTCTGCATGGTAAGCTGCCAATTGCGCTTCAGAAATCAAATTCGCATTAATAAGGTTTTGGTGGTTGACGCTGGTGCGTTCCAGCCATTGCCATAAGGGGCTGTTCGTTTTGCCTACTTTATAGATGGGAACCACTTCCTGCACCTGAAAGCCAGCCTGCTTCATTTTCCCTGCTACCTTTCCGCCTAAATCCGCATCCCCCCCAAAACTCCCCAATAATTGATGCACAGCCTTATACACCTCTTCGAAGATGGCACTCGAAGGCCATAGCTTGATTTCGCAAAAATTGAAATACTCCATCACAGCAAAGGTACCACCAGGTTTCAGGGCTGTGTATGCATGCTGGATCACCTGGTCAGGTTTATCTACAAACATCAGTACCCACCGCATGACGATGGCATCTAGTGTGTTAGGGGCTATAGGAATTGACTGCGTAATGTCTGCTTGCTGAGGAAAAAGCTGCTCGAATCCATTTGGTCGCACATATTTCTCCAAATACCCAATAAATCGTTCCGAGCTATCAAGGGCATGTATTTCTCCATTTTTACCTACTAAATCGGCTACTTCTCTACTCAAGAATCCAGGCCCACACCCCAAGTCTGCTACCTTTTGCCCTACCCCTATTCCAGCTAAATCAAGTAATCGCAGACTCTCTGTCCGCCACACGTCATGCTGGAAGCCTAGCCGGTCAATCTCCCGTTGATCTTGGTCGCGAAGTACGTATTGGTCCATGGGGGAAATGATAGAATGATAGAATGAGGGAATGAGAGAATGAAATGAGAAGATGATAAAATGCTTGTCCTGAGAGTATTGAATATAAAAAAAGAGGAAAGCCTTTCTTGCCATTTTCTCATTTATTCATCTACTCATTTAATCATTTCTTCACAGTTTCTTTTGCATATAATGTAAGCGCTGTTCAAAGCCACACCTTTCGTAGAATCGCTGGGCATTAGCGTTGACAGCCCAGACAGTGAGTTCGAGATAGTCGAAGCCTCGCCTCCGGGCAAATCTCTCTACACTGGTCATCAATTCCAGTCCGATCCCACGGCGTTGAAAGGCTGGCAAAACCCCCATTTGGTCGATCAGCACTGATCTTAGCGCGTAATGGAAGGCTGTTTCCTCCAAAATTTGCTCCATGAATAACACGTATCCGATGGGTAAATTATCCTCGTAGGCGATGAAAGCATGAGTCGTGTCTTTGGCCAGCATTTTTTCAATAGAAGGATATATTTTTTCGAAGTCAAATTTTTTAAAAAAGTCAGGTTTAAGTTCAGCATGCCAGTTCTGCAGTTCGCGATTGAGGGTCGTGATCCGCGTAGGGTTTTTATCTGGGCGTATGGTGATCATGGAGGAATGAAAAATGAAGAATTAATAATGGAAAGTTAAAGAAATCTCCTAGCTACTGCTACTCATCTATTCATTTAATTCTCTCCTTCTATCATTCTCTCATCCTATCATTTTTTCCTAAAAGGATTTGGCACAAACCTCGGTACCCGTTTCTGGTACTCGGCATAGGCAGGATACTTACTAGCGGTGATTTTTTCGCTGAAGTCAGAGCTGCCGAGGAAAAGCAGGAGCAGCAAGATCGGCCCTACAGCTGACCAGTTGAGCCACTGACCTGTGGCAGCGACGCTGAAGAGGTAGAAACAGAGCCAAATGGCCTGCTCTGCGGCGTAGTTGGGGTGACGGACGATGGCCCATAAGCCCGTTGTACAAAAACCAGTTTCATAAGGTTCTCCGAGATAATATGCACGGCGGATTCTTTTGTGTTTTTCCTCCTGAAAATCGTATTGCTGCTGGTCTGCGATCGTTTCGATGACGACAAACCCAAGTAATAGGACCCCTGCCAAGACATCCAAGATGCCTATGGGCTTCCCCGCTCCTTGCCAGGCGGCTAGGATTGGCAAAGTGAATAGGAGAATCAACGCATGTTGATAGAAGGAGATGAAAAAGAAGTTGAATAGGCCCCAACGAAAGCGTCCTTTCAGGTGAGGCATTTTCTGAAGAACAGCCCAGCGATAATCTTCTTCTCCCTCCCACGGAATCCACGAATAGCCCCCTCTACGGGCAAAGTTGTACGTGAGGCGCACCCCCCAAATACTGACCAGGGCAGCCATTACTGTGACCCTGAGATCAAATCCGCTTTGTACGGCTACATACCAGGCATAGACCAGGGGAATGATACTCCAGAGTTTATCGGTTTGGCTGTAGTTGCCTGAAAGTTCACTGATCACAAAGCAGCCCAAGGCCACCCCACACATGATTTTGATCAGGGTGTAAAAGGCATCCCATTGTTCAATGGTGAAACCAACGCCTCCTGAGAAGGCAAAAAATGGCAAGGCAATTAATGTGAGGATGAGGAGGATAATGGTGCGGAGCATTTGGAGAAAGTTCTATGTTCTAAGTTTTATGTTCTAGCCTGAATAATTCATAAACTCTCAAAGTTGCCAATATTATCTCACTTTTGTCCTGTCATGTTGTCGAAAGGGTCTATGTTTGTACTATTTTGCAAATGATTTCGGGATTAGCGTCCCCCTATG
>JAUIKF010000069.1 GCA_030430575.1 Bacteroidia bacterium
CCTATTTTTAGCACCCCGCTAAGTTAGTACGACTTTATGAGCTTTCCACCTAGCACGACTTAGTGAGCCTCAACCTTAGCACGACTTAATGAGCCTTGTGCCTAGCACGACTTAGTGAGCCTTGACAACCCTAAACCCTAAACCCTAAACCCTAAACCCTAAACCCTAAACCCTAAACCCTAAACCCTAAACCCTAAACCCTAAACCCTAAACCCTAAACCCTAAACCCTAAACCCTTTCTTATGATTACAGCAGTTATTATTGATGATGTACCTCAGGCCATTACCACCCTACAAGAAGACTTGGAATTATATTGTCCAGATGTAGATATTATCGGCACAGCTGATGGGGTAGTAAGTGGTGCCAAAATGCTCAAACTTGTTCAACCAGATATCTTATTTCTGGATGTCCAGATGCAAGACGGGACGGGTTTTGATTTACTGGAGCTCTTAGGCGAAATTGACATGAAGGTCATTTTTACCACAGCTTCAGATGAGCATGCGATCCGCGCTTTTCGCTTCTCCGCAGTTGATTACTTGCTGAAGCCGATTGATCCAGACGAACTGGTAGCCGCTGTGAAGAAAGCCACAGAAGCAGGTGAAGGCCAGAATGATCGCCTAGCGGCTCTTCGTACCAATATCCAAGGGGGATCCGCTGGAATTTCTCGCATTGCCCTTCATTCGACTGATAGGGTATTGGTGGTAAAAATAGAAGAAGTAGTCCGATTGGAGGCACAGGGGAATTACACCATTTTTTACCTTAAAAATGGCCGCCAGACACTTGTCACACGGACCTTAAAAGAATACAATGGCCTGCTAAAGGATTACGACTTTATCCGCATCCACCAATCCCACTTAGTCAATGCGCGCTTTATCGAGGAATTTGTAAAAGTAGATGGAGGCTGGCTCAAATTATCTGATGGGACAGAGCTGCCAGTTTCGAATCGTAAACGGAAAGATGTGGTTGCTGCATTAAATTCGCTTTAAATCGATTTCTCTGGTATCCTGCAACTTTCCCGAATCACCAAGTCGGTGGGTAGAACGATTTGCTTTTTTGTGACCACGGGTTCTTTTGTCAATATTTCATCCAACAATAGCTTAATGGCCTGCCGCCCAATTTCCTGAAGTGGCTGGGCAACAGCGGTGATTGTCGGATAACTAAATTTAAACATTCGAACGTCATCAAAACTTAGTAGGGCAATATCTTGGGGGATATTTAATCCGTTTTCTCTTGCGTATTCAAGGCACGCTGCTGCGAGGTTATTATTGGCTGCAAAAATGGCGTCTGCCTTGACTTCATCTCCCAGAAGGTACTCAAGGGCTTCATAAACTCCTTCCTTTACACGATTAAAAGGGATTTCCTGGATCAGGTCAGGGGAAGAGGCCAGCATATGAGTTTTGGTGGCATCAAGAAACCCCGATACACGGTCTCTCATTGTACTCAAATGTGTGGGAGATATTTTGAGGAGACCGATTTTCTTTGCACCATTTTGTGCCAAATGGTCTACAGCTTGTGTCGCACCTAGATGGTTATCTACAGTAACACTATTGATGTCTAGTCCTTCTAAATGGCGGTCGATAAGAACAAAAGGGTAATTATCTTCTCGTAAGGCCATGATCTCATCATTGTTCTGCTGGGTGGTTGAAATGATCAATCCGTCAGCTTGTCGGTCTCGGAACATCTGAATCAATTCACTCTCTTTTTGAGAATCTTCATCAGAGCTGCAAACCATTAGGCGAAATCCATGTTGTCCTGCTAGATCTTCTATTCCCCTGGCGACAGTCGCATAAAAAGGGTTGGAGATGTCTGCTACAATCAATCCAATGGTATTGGTACGGCCAAGACGAAGGCCACGTGCGAGTTGATTGGGTTTGTAGTTGAGTTCTTTGGCTTTAGCCAATACACGCTTCTGGGTGTCGGAATTGATGCCATTCTCATCTCCCCGCCCATTGAGAACCATGGAGACCAAGGTCCTGGACACGCCAAGGCTATTGGCTATATCAGCAAGAGAAGTTTTTTTCGGTTTTCCTTTTTTCTTTGCGGCCATAACTAAAGCAAATATACAAAAATCCCTGCTTTATCGATTTAGTATCACAATTCTTGCCAAAAAGTTGATAATTTTTGTATCCTTAGGGTAACTTCTATCGTATGGATGCGTCTATTTTAAGAGGGCTTGCAAGATGCCTTTGTATGCCTTAACTTTGCGGCTTGGTTTAGGATGGACTAAATTTTGCCGTATTTCTCAGACACAATACAACTTTAAGTAATACATGAGACAGCTCAAAATAAGTAAGCAGATAACCAATCGTGAATCCCAGTCACTCGATAAGTATCTGCAAGAGATTGGAAAAGTAGAATTATTGACCCCTGACGAGGAAGTAGAGCTGGCCCGAAGGATTAAGCAAAATGACCAATTGGCACTAGAGAAGCTTACCAAAGCCAATCTCCGATTTGTCGTTTCTGTAGCCAAGCAATACCAAAACCAGGGACTTTCATTGGGTGACTTGATCAACGAAGGTAATTTAGGCTTGATCAAAGCAGCTAAGCGCTTTGATGAAACACGTGGGTTTAAGTTTATCTCATATGCTGTATGGTGGATTCGTCAGAGTATTCTCCAGGCATTGGCTGAGCAGTCGCGTATCGTGCGCCTGCCCCTCAACCGCGTTGGGGCATTAAACAAAATCGGTAAAGCCTTTTCCAAACTCGAACAAGAATTCGAACGGGAGCCTTCCCCTCAGGAGATTTCTGAAGTGTTGGAAAACATGAGCGAAGATGAGATTTCAGATACCCTGAAAATCTCAGGTCGTCATGTCTCAGTGGATGCGCCATTTGTACAAGGAGAAGAAAACCGTCTCCTAGATGTCCTGGAAAATGATGCAGAGCCTGATCCAGATAATGAGCTGATCAATGAAAGTCTTAGTAGAGAAGTCGAGCGTGCACTTAGTACCCTCACCCAGCGTGAAGCTGAAGTTATCCGCCTGTATTTTGGAATTGGGATTGAACATTCACTCACCTTAGAAGAGATTGGTGAAAAATTTGACTTAACTCGCGAACGAGTTCGCCAAATTAAAGAGAAGGCTATTCGCCGACTTCGCCATACTTCACGAAGCAAAGGACTTAAGACTTACCTAGGCTAATCACCATAGAATTAATAAAAAAGCGCTCCATTTGGAGCGCTTTTTTTATATGGAGTGGTCCAGCTGGCCTACCGTTAATTTTCATTTTCCTGATCTGAAGTATCTGCTTCCATGATCTCAAGGCTCTCTGTTTCCTGTCCTTGGATGATCAAGGCGACATCCGATCCTACTTGAATGGAATCCCCATAACTCGCTCGCGGGATTTGGACGATGACCCGTCCGTCATCTTCTGTCGATTCCCCTGTACGATAGGAAATACTTCCTATCACCAAGTCAAGCTTTCGCAATTCTGTCAAAGCATCTTCATATGTCAACCCAATCAAATTGGGAATTTCAACTTGTCTTTGTAATCGTCCCTGACTTACTATTAGGTCGATTCGTGCGCCTTGGGGAAGCTGGGTGCCTGTTTTGATTCTTTTTCCTTGATAGGTCACATCCAGGACAGTACCAGGTGTCGAAAAATCAGGTCTCACTGTGACCTCTCCGACCGACAATTTCCAATTCTCCAGCGTTTGACGCGCACGGTAGCGATTCATATTATCGAGGTCTGGCAACTTGACCAATGGGGGTTCTGATTTGTTGATGGTCAAAAATATTTTACGACCAGGCTTCACACGGCTATAGGGTGCTGGATATTGGTCTACGATAGATAATGAAGGATAATCCATCCTGAAGGTAGAATCTTTCTTTTCGTACCTCAATCCGACTTTGTCCAAGGTCTTTACGGCCTCTTCTATGGTCATTTTATTGACATCTGGTACCAGGACGGAATCACCATGCCTTGTATATCCAGGTAATATGACTAAAAATACCAGTAGATAAAGGAGCAGTCCAAGGATCCCTAGGCCACCAAGGGTGAGGAAAAATTCACGACTGATAAAGTATTTAAAAAAGTCTTTGATCATGGTTTTAATGATTACATTCTGTTGGGCATTTCTATCCCCAGCAAATTCATGCTTGCTTGCAGCGTCTTCCCTGTAAAATCAACCAGAGCGAGACGCATGGCGCTGGTATGCGCTTTATCTTGCTGTATAACTTTGCATTCATCATAGAAAGAACTAAAATCTCTTGCCAATTCATAGGCATAATTGGCTATGAGGGCCGGATTGTATTGAGCGCCTGCATCACTGAGGGTGTCTGGGAACCGAAACAACCGTAGCAGCAAATTGCGTTCACTCGTTTGTAAGGATTCCTCAAGCGCTGAATCGGCGCTAAATTGAGGGAATTCCCCTGCATTGCGAAGAATGCTCTGTGTACGTGCATATGCATACTGGATATACGGTCCTGTATGGCCCTTAAGCGCAACAGATTCTTTAGGATCAAATATCATCCGCTTTTGCGGATCTACTTTTGCCAAGAAAAACTTCAGCGCACCTAGCGAAAGTTGGCGATACAATTGTTCCTTCTCGGCATCGTTCAACGAGGCAATTTTTTCAGAGTCTTCTGTCACTTCTTTTACGCGTGCCTGTACCTCGGCGATGAGGTCATCTGCGTCGACTCGGGTTCCTTCTCGGGACTTGATACGCCCTTGCCCTTTGGGCAATTCGACCATTCCATAAGACAAATGGAATAAGCCGTTGGCGTAGGGCTTTTTGAGTTTTTTGAGGATTTCAAAAAGCACCTTGAAATGATAATCTTGTTCATTTCCCACGACATAGATAGACTTTTGCATGTCAAAGTCCCCCTGCTTATGAGCAGCTGTAGCAAGGTCTTGAGTGATGTAAATCGAGGTGCCATTCGCCCGCAAAACCAATTTTTGATCCAGCCCTTCTTCTTCCAAGTCTATCCAAACAGAGCCATCTTCTTTTTTGTAAAAAACGCCTGATTGAATCCCCTCTTCCACGATGTCCTTCCCTTCATTATATAAATCAGATTCGTAATAAAATTTTTCAAAGTTGATCCCCAAATGTTGGAAAGTATCCATATGGGCATCGTAAACCCATTGGTTCATCTTTTTCCAAAGCGCTCGGGTCGCTGGGTCTTGCGCTTCCCAAGCGATGAGCATGTCATTGATGGCCTTATGTGAAGGAGCTTTTACTTTTGCTTCTGCTTCAGGCATGCCTTCCGCCACTAGGGTCTCAATTTCTTTTTGGTACTGACCCCCAAACGCCACATAATAGTCGCCTACCAGGACATCTCCCTTTTTGCCCGAAGACTCAGGGGTTTCATTTAGCCCAGACTGCTCCCAACTGTACATGGATTTGCTGATCGCAGTTCCACGGTCGTTGTAAAGACAGACTTCATGGGTTTTATACCCATTAGCTTTTAAGATTTGGGATAGGGCATAGCCCAAAACGATATTGCGCAAGTGGCCCATGTGGAGGGGCTTATTGGTATTGGGGGAACAATATTCAACGACTACTGCGTTTCCTTCACCGATATTGGTTCGGAAAAAATCAGGGTTATTTTGTTGCTCAGCAAGAAAAGAAAGCCAGTATCCTGCTGAGATGCTTAGGTTTAGGAACCCTTTGACTACATTATAAGCTTCCACATAGTCCAAGTCCCTTACGAGTAATTTGCCCAGTTCTTCTCCTACTACATGGGGCGCACCCAGCCGAAACTTGGACAATGGAAAAGTAACAATGGTCAATTCTCCTTCAAAATCCTTTCTGGTCTCTTGGACATTGAAGGTCTCTGGTGGTACATCTACCTCATAATGTGCCTTGATAGCGGCTGAGGCAGCTTGTTGTAAATTGGGAATAAGCGCTGACATGGGGTAAAGAAATTACTGATTGAGTAATTAATAATTAATAAGTTTCACGTCGCCAAAGTTGGGAAATTTTTTGCTGGATTGAAATCCTTTTGTCTGTAATGGCCAGGTAAGTGAGCCAGAGAGCTGGTGGTGTGAGGAGCAGAATGGGCAGCCAGGCTCCGATCCAGGCAGCCAATATGCCTCGTACGGCAAAGTCTTTGCCTAAGCCTTGTAACAAGTAGGCAAGAACCAGGCCTCCAAGTGCCACTAAACCAGGCAAGGCTAATCCCCCTTTTTTTAACAAAATCCCCAGGGAAAGTCCCAATAACATAAACAGCATACAATTCAAGGGCTCTGCGATACGTCTATGCCATTCGAATAGGTGTTTTTGAAGATGGGTACGCTTATGGTTCATGGCAATCGCCTGATAACTGGCCATTTTCTGGAGAGACTTTGCCTTGGCCAACGCAGCAGAAGTATCCTCTTCTCTTTGGTTGCTCATTTTCAGGGAATCTGAAATATCTTGTGGGGGTAGGCTATCGATAGCCAAATATGCATTAGCACGTTGTTCAAATTGCTTTTGAAAGCGCCAAAGTTGTTGCTGGAGGCTGTCTATGGTTTGGGTTAATTGACCAAAGTTCTGAAAGCGAAAATGCTCAAAGTGATTGGTAGAGGAAGTATCTGTTCCAAATCCCTCCATAGCCATTCTGATCATGAGGGTATCGAAATATGCCCGCCCATATTCCCGGGCATCTTCGTCGTGTCTCACGCCATCATATAGCCACATGATGAGTTCACTTGTTCCATCTGTAGCAAGCTTGCCCGAATCTGCAATAATAATTTCAGGGGATGCCTTAGCAACAGTATAGTCATAGATGATCACATCATATACCATGTCCTTTTCTTCCTCTATAGCTGAAACGCGTATAGCAAACCCATCAATGTCTTGATAAAACCGCCCAGGCTGTAGCTGCATAGTTGGCTTAGTACTGGCAATGTTATAGACCAGTGTCCAAAGGCGCTGGTGGCTTTTGGGAATGGCTTGAAAAGAGAGATAGAAGGCAAATAAGGATAAGCAGGCTGCCAGGCCCATCATGGGAATATATAGCTTTAGGGGATTCATCCCCGAAGATTTGAGAGCAACCAGTTCTTTGCGTTCTGCAAGGTTCCCAAAAGAGATGAGCGCACCAGCCATGATAGCAATAGGTATCCCCAGGAGGAGATGCAATTGGCTAGCCCGTACAAAAATTTCTGCCCAAGTAATGGCTGGCAAGCCCCTTCCTGCCAATTTTTCTAATAAGGCCAGCAGCATTTGCAGGGCGAGGATAAATAGAATCACCGCCAAACTGGCGATGAATGGGCCTGTAAAGGCACGGTATATCCATGTGTAAATGCGGGGCAAGGGTAGGGAAGTTATGAATGTTGAATGACTGAATTTTGAATGGAGAATATAGGAGGTTCAAGGCGTTCAAAGGTTCAATAGTGACGTTTCCCCTGAACGATTTGAACTATTTGGACCTTCTCCCCCTTATTTCTTTCGAAAGATGATTTTTTTCGCTTTTTCGGGAAATAGATTCCATCTGGCGGTATCCATCAAGCTTGAGTCGGTTACGGCTTTGTATAGGAGAAAGAATGCGATAGGCGCAAAAATGATAATTGGTAGCCATGCCCCTACTATAGGATCGAGCACTCCTTCTTTGGAAAACTTTTTGCCTTGCGCATTTAAGACATAAGCTGCTACCAACAAAGCCACCGATATCAAGGCTGGCATGCCCAAGCCTCCCTTCCGGATGATGGCGCCCAAGGAAATCCCAATGATCATGAATACAATACAATTGAAGGGAGATGCATGCCTTAAGTGAAATTCATAGGAATATCTTCGTTTGCGACGAGCTTCTTCACTTTGTTTTTTAAACATAAACTCAGCGTAGTTCTTCACTGCCCGAAGGTTACTGAGTGCCTTGGTGATCAGCTCGACACGATTGGTGTTAGGGAAGGAATCCAAAATATTGCCCAAAGAATCAGGCACTTGCAAAGGGAAATCGTCTATTTCTATGGGATTTTTATCTGCATAAGATGTCCTTCGTTTGGCATCTTGACCAGTAGGCTTTCGAGGCGTACCACGCATAAAAGCACTGTCTATCGTTTTCGTCATCTCTTCCGAACGCTTAGCCATTTCAGCCGATCGGATGGCATTCAATTTATTAAGAGTAGTATCGGGTGCCCAATCGGTGAAAGCGGTATCTATCCGTGTATACGGTTGGAGATAGGTGAAAAACTTCTTGTATGAATTCTGCCGTTTCAAATCCAGGCTATCTAGGGCCTCTTGGAGTTTACTTTTGGGCAAGGTGATTTGGTGGCGGGCAAATAATCCTTCGTCTGTCCGATCTAGTTCAAAGCCTTTTAGTTGAAATTTGTAGATAAGCGAATCAAAGTACGTGCGCCCATATTGGTACTTTTTGTCCCTATTTCCTCCCACGCCATACTCTTCATGGCGAACCCCTGAATAGAGGACCATCTTCATAAAATTGCTCAATGTGTCGGATGATCGTGTCCGCGCTGAATCTGCTGCGATGACGTCTATGGCGCCTTTATTCTCAGAATGATTATAAATCATGACATCGTAAAGCGTGCGACTCTCCGTATTTTTGTCAGAAATCCGAATCACATATCCATCTATATCTGAATAAAAATGCCCTGGTTTCAGGCTGATTTCTGCTTTTTTTCGCCCTACATCATATAGTAGGCTGAAAAACTTCAAATTGGCGCGCGGGACAATGTCGAAAGAAAACCATAACGAAAGTAAGGTTACCCACACACTCAGCATGATCATAGGGCGCCCGATCTTCCAAAGGCTGATCCCACTAGATTTGATGGCTGCGAGTTCATTATGCTCACCCATATTGCCAAAGGTCATCAGGGCAGCTGCCAGGATGGCCACAGGTAAGGCTGTCATGAGCAAATGCCCAGACGCATAAAAAAACAGCTTGCCGATGACTGCAAGCCCAATGCCTTTTCCCGCAATATCATTCATATATAGCGAGAGAAATTGTAGGACCAGGATGAATAATATGATCGCAAAGCTCATCAGAAATGGGCCAATAAAGGACTTGAGTATGAGCCAGTTGATTCGTTTCATTTATTCTATCCAAATAATCTCTCCGTCGGTGTTGATATAAGCAAAACGGTTCTCATAGGTATCTTGACCTTCAGGTCGTAGGCGCACGATGGCCACTGGGCCATCGAAAAACCCTGCGAATTTGAATTGTGGAGGGAATACAGCCTGCTGACTGGTATTGATATAGCCCCATACATGGCCTGTCTTTACGGCTGCCAAGCCAGATCGAAACCCTTTGGCCCAGTCGTAGACAGGGTTGATTTGGAAGAATCCATTGGTATTCACATAGCCCCATTTCCCTCCTTCTATATCCTGGGTATTGGCTAAGTCAGAATAAGTAGGGGTGCCCGACTTTTCACTTCCTACCAACACAGGACACAACCCATTCCCAAAAAAACCGACTTCATCAAACTGAGCCTGCACTAGTATATGGCCTTGTCTATTCATCATGCCCAATCGATATTTATCTGAATCAAATGTCCTTTCGCCTTTAAAGCCTTCTTTGAAGCTAGAAATGGATTCGTGAAAATTGGTCTCAATCCGATACTGGCTAAAGACGCGGTGGCCGTCCCTGTCGATGCATACGCGCTCCTCTTTTTTGGTCATAAGCACCGCAAATCCCTGACGAAAATCTATCGGGAATAAGTATTTGGGTTCTATGACAATTTTGCCCGTTTTGTCTATATACCCCCATCCATCTCCCAGGTATACCGCTGCGCGGCCTTCCCGAAATGTCCTGGCAGATTGAATGATGTAATGCGTTCTTTTCCCATCTTTTTCAGAATAAGCTTTCGGAATGGCGATTTGGTTCTCTGTATTAATATAAACCCAGCCTTCCTCCAGCCTGACAGCAGCCAGCGAATCGACAAATCGGTAGCCATCATGCATGACTAAAGGCAAGCGCTCCAGGTCGTAGGGCAAGGCCCCATTTTCAGGAGAATAGTAAAATGGGTTAATGATAAATTGGCCCTTGGGGTTGATAAAACCCCATTTGCCATCGGTAGGGACGTCGCGTCCCGAAGTTGTGCCGCCTATATTCACTGCGGCAAGCCCTTCGCTAAAGTTGAAAGCATAGGCAAACTGAGGCGAGACGACCATCTGGCCATGTGGATCGATAAAGCCATAATACTTTCCCTGCTTGACAGCATATAGGTGCTCGTCTGGGTCCGCTTCTATCTTGCTTCCACAACTTGTCAAGCAGGCTATAGCGATTAGTAGAACCAAATTACTCAGGATTTTCTTAGTTTTGCCTGCCCAATAATTCAATAGTGAATAGTTCATAGCGCTATAACTCGATAACAAAAATTGCATTCTGCCAACAAAGATAGCAATCTGCCCCTATTTTTGTGAACGTTTATTAACATAACTACCTTGAAAGAATCTACCTCCCCTCTTAAGAAACCCCGCCTCAGTTTTTGGCAAATATGGAACATGAGCTTTGGCTTCCTGGGCATCCAGTTTGGCTTTGCTTTGCAGAATGCGAATGTCAGTAGGATTTTTCAAACTCTAGGTGCAGAGATTGACGAACTGGCAATTTTATGGGTTGCAGCTCCGCTGACAGGACTGTTAGTCCAGCCCATCATAGGCTATTTCAGCGACAAGACTTGGGGGAAACTAGGGCGGAGAAGGCCTTACTTTCTGGTAGGAGCCATTTTGTCCTCCATATGTTTGTTTATCATGCCAAACTCCCCGGTTCTTTGGATCGCTGTAGGCACCCTCTGGATCATGGATGCTTCTATCAATGTCACCATGGAGCCGTTTCGTGCATTTGTTGGGGATAATTTATCAGATGAACAGCGGACAGAGGGGTTTGCTATGCAGACATTCTTTATTGGGGTAGGGGCGGTAGTAGCTTCGGCCTTGCCTTATATGTTTAATAATTGGTTTGGGATTTCAAATACTGCCCCAGAAGGGGAAATAGCCCCATCGGTTATGTACTCTTTCTATATTGGGGGTACGGTGTTCCTCCTAACAGTTTTGTGGACAGTATTTAAGAGTGAAGAATATTCGCCAGAAGAATTGGCTCAGTTTGAGGAAAGTAAAATTGACATTCAGGATCAAGGTCAATTTGAAATCATGACTAAGGTATTTGGAAGCAATATTTTTTTCAGGAATGGACTGTTTTGGTTGGTATTAGGCCTCGGAAGTGTTTCTTTAGTATATTATTTTGGGCTTGATAAAGAGTTATATCTCTTAGCAGGGGTTGCGGCGTTTTTTGGCCTTCTACAAATTGTTGCTGGCGCCCTTAAAGCCAATAACCAAGCTGAAAACGGTTTCCTGGAGGTTATGGACGACTTGTATCTGATGCCTCCCACAATGCGGCAGTTGGCAATAGTCCAGTTCTTCTCCTGGTTTGCCTTGTTTGCCATGTGGATATATACCACGTCTGCCCTTACCTCTCATGTGATTGGCACTACAGATACAGGCTCCAAACTCTATAATGACGGAGCTGATTTTGTAGGGGTTGGTTTTGCCGTGTATAATGGGATAGCAGCACTCGTGGGTCTTTCTTTGGCA
This sequence comes from Bacteroidia bacterium, assembly GCA_030430575.1. Lineage (GTDB taxonomy): Bacteria > Bacteroidota > Bacteroidia > J057 > J057 > JAUIGE01. The sequence continues at coordinate 11,465 of JAUIKF010000069.1, forward strand.
AGAATTAAGTGGAATTTAAGCAGGAAGACTATTTACATGATCTGTCTTATTGGCGGAGGGTTAGGGCTTACCTCTGTCTATTTTCTTGAAAACTATGAGGATATGGCATATTCCATGATAGGGGTAGGCATGGCGTGGGCAGGAATTCTCTCCATGCCTTATGCGATTCTTACGGGTGCCCTGCCTAGCCAAAAGATGGGTGTATTCATGGGGATATTTAATTTCTTTATTGTCATTCCTCAATTAGTTGCTGCAAGTATACTGGGGTTTATCCTAAAGACTTATTTTGACAATGAACCCATATATGCCCTTGTTATTGGGGGTGTTTCTTTCTTCATCGCAGCAGGTTTGGTCATGCTTGTAAAAGATCCCGGCGAAACAAAGTGAGTTGTATATCGTTCGAAAAGACGCTATATTTGCGGACTGAAATGAAATAAATGCGCCTTCTTCACCCAAAATATCTTTTGTTGTTCATGGTAGCAGCTGTGATGATGATCTTTTCTAGGATCAATAAGCATAGCTTTTACCATTACTACTTCGAAGTCATCGAAGAGGTGGAGTCTCGCAATTTTCAGGGGGTAAAAGCTGAATCCTTCAGCCTTAGCGCTGTAGCTGCTGTCGGCCAGCAAGTGATAGAGAACCTGGTGCGCTTTTTTAGCGCCTTTTGGCCTGCTATCCTGCTGCTTTTGCTACCTGCCATTTCGCTTTCCTTTTCTCCCTTTCAATCTACGGTTTGGCCCCAGCTTACCACAAAGCTATACCGTAAATTTGCGCCTGCCCTGGCTCCCTAGGGAATTACTGATTGATTTTATTATTGATTCTTGATTGATTACTGGATGGTAATTGATTAAGTGAGGGATGCATGTACCTAATTCCTCTAATCAGTGATGAGTCAATCGATCATCATTTAGTCATCCATTTACATTTTAATCATTATACTTCAACATTTATTCAACTTAAATGAAAAATAAGAATACCATCATATTTCTGCTGATTGTATTTGCAGGGATATGTGCTTATAACCTGTACTGGACTTATGTTCAGTTTCAGTTAGATAAGAAAATCGAATACTATAATTCTGTCCAAAGTGATATCTGCTCAAAAGCGGATTCGACGATGACAGAAGAAGATAGGCTTTTGTGCAATGAAGCCAGAGAGTTTTCCAATCCTGACCAAGGAAATATTACCCGCTATAATAAGGCTGTAGACAATTCTTTTACCTTGGGGCTTGACCTTCAGGGAGGAATGTTTGTGACCCTGGAAGTGAGTATCAGTGACCTGCTCAATCAAATGGCGGGAAATTCTCGATATGATGCTGATTTTAAAGCGGCTCTAGCTGATGCAACTAAAAAGTCACAAACTGAAGAGCGCCCCTATGTAGACCTGTTTGTAGAGTCTATGGATGCGATCAAGCCTGGCACTAATTATGGAGCGTTGTTCAATAATCGCGCAAAAGGGATCACGCCAAGTGCTGATCGTGAAGTCGTGCTCGGAATCCTCAGGGACGAAGCCAATGATGCCATTGACCGTACCTATGAGATCATCCGTCAACGGATTGACCAGTTTGGGGTAGTATCGCCAAACTTGCAGAAGCAGGAGATTTCTGGCCGTATTTTGCTTGAATTGCCTGGCGTAAAAGAGCCAGAGCGTGTCAGAAAACTACTCCGCAGTACAGCCCGCCTGGAGTTCTGGGAGACTTATACGATCGTAGATGTATTTGACCCTGTATTGGTGCAAATCAATGATGCGATGAAAATCGTCGAAGGAATTGAAAGTGAAAATGATTCCACTGCTACTAGTCCTGATACCACTGGAGGAAATGTAGTCGCCGAATTAGATTCTAATGGCAATCCCATTGACACCAATGCTTTAGCTGATGCAGACACTTCTGGCCAAGATACTTCGGGCCTTACTTCTTTGGAAGACCTTCAGGATTCTGCTGGCGTAGACGATGCCGTTACGGACGCAGACAGGGAGAAGTTTCGTCGTGAAAATCCACTTTTCAGGCACTTGAGTCCTCCAAGTCAGCAGATAGCACAGAACTCACCGCTTGCTGGATATGCCACGATCAATGACACATCAGCTGTCAATAAAATTTTGGCCCGTGAAGACATGCAGGCATTGATCCCTGAGGACATGAAGTTTGCATGGACCTTCCACCCGCTAGAAGGAACAGACAATATTTACCAGTTGATCGCCCTCCGCAAAAGTGCACGAGACAGTGCTGCCCTTGATGGAAGCGTTATTTCTAATGCACGTCAGGACATCGATGAGCGTGGAAACCCTAGTGTTTCGATGGAGATGAATCAGCGCGGAGCGCGTGATTGGGCGAATATTACCGCTGCTAATATCCAAAAGTCAGTTGCGATCACCCTAGACGGCAAGGTGTATACCTTCCCTACGGTTCAAGGCGAAATTCGTGGAGGGAACTCTCAGATTACGGGTAATTTCTCAATTAAAGAAGCGCAAGACTTGGCAACTGTTCTCAAGGCAGGTCAGCTTCCTGTAGGTGCCAATATTGAGAGTGAAGACGTGGTAGGACCTACTTTGGGAGCTGCCAATGTAAAAAGAGGTTTTCAGTCTTTCTTGATTGCCTTTATTGTGACGCTGGTCTTTATGGTGATTTATTATAATAAAGCAGGTCTTGTGGCCAATGTCGCCCTCCTCGCCAACTTGATTTTCATCTTGGGCTGTGCCGCGGCATTTGGGATCGTTTTGACCCTGCCTGGTGTAGCTGCCTTGGTACTGACAGTAGGTATGGCAGTAGATGCCAACGTACTGATTTTCGAGCGTGTCCGTGAAGAGCAAGCAAAAGGGAAAACCTTGAAAGCCAGTATTAAATCTGGATTTGCCAATGCGTTCTCATCGGTAATGGATGCCAACATTACGACCTTCTTGACAGGGGTTGTCCTATATGCGTTTGGAGTTGGCCCGATTCGTGGTTTTGCCGTTGCATTGATGATTGGTATTATTACCTCATTGATCTCAGCGTTGATCATCACCCGTTTGATCCTTGACTACTATTCCAATAAAGGCAGTGAGTCTATCGCTTTTGGTTCTTCTTATACGACTGGCCTATTTGATAAAATCAAAATCAATATGGTGAACCGTCGTAAGACGTTTTATATGATCTCTGGTTCCTTGATGGTGGTGTTTTTGATCTCCATCGCAACGATAGGGTTTAAGACTGGGGTAGACTTTGACGGAGGCCGTCAGTTTGTGGTGATGTTTGAGGATGAAGCAGGGAATCCCATTGATCTCACTGATGGGCAAATTCAGGAATTCCGTACCAATTTGACGGAAAGCTTTGACAATATTCCTCCTCAGATCAAAACGCGTTCTGCTGCTAACCGCATTCAAATTACGACTTCTTATTTAGCTGCTGAGATTGATGTGGTTGAAGGGGAAGAAACGGCTACTGACGTTGTGCAGGAACGCCTCAAAAGTGGGTTGGCCAAAACAGTACCAGCTAACAGCTTTGAGATAGAAAGCTCTAGTATGGTAGGTCCTACCATGGCCAGTGACATTAAGCGTGCCGCGCTATATGCGGTGATTTTCTCCCTCTTGATCATTTTCATGTATATCTTGATCCGCTTCCGCAAATGGCAGTACAGTGCCGGTGCCGTGGCAGCAATCTTCCACGATGTGATCTTTGTATTGGGTATCTATTCTTTGCTGAGTGTACTTGATCTTCCGTTTAATGTCGAGATCGACCAGGCATTGATCGCAGCCTTGCTGACGATCATCGGATATTCAATCAACGATACCGTGGTTGTGTTTGACCGGATTCGTGAGAACTTGGGTGAGATGAAGTCGAGCCTGATCTCAGATGTCTACAACGTGTCTATTGACCAGACGATCAGCCGTACCTTGATCACTTCTGTGACCACCTTGTTGACAGCATTAATTCTCTTCATCTTTGGTGGAGATGTCTTGCGTGGATTTATCTTCGCTATCTTGATTGGTGTGATTGTAGGAACGTATTCCTCTATCTTTGTCGCCAGTCCTATCTCGCTTGACTTGATCAATCGCGAGGCGAAGAAAGAGAAAGAAGCTGCTTAAAATTATTTAAGCTTATAAAAGCAAAAAGGGAAGCGCGAGCTTCCCTTTTTGCTTTTATAACAATAGAAATTTACTCCCCTTCTCCAACTGGCTCATGAGATGTCGCTAAATATGCGTTGCCAATGGATGTTTGCCAGCCAATAAAAACAGGACTTTCATTCCGCAACATATCAACTACATTACTCAGTTGGTCAGCAGGTAATTGCATTTCAACGATGCCATTATTTTCTGCATCTTTCTTCAGAAGCGTACCAGCTTCCATGAACGATAGATGACCTACAAGCTTATTATTTTTGTCTAATAAAATGGCTAAAAAATGAATAAAAACAATGGCGAGTTCCGTTTCGCAGCGGTTTTAATGGCAGCAGGCAATTCCAGTAGATTAGGGCAACCCAAGCAATTGCTAAAGTGGAAGGGAATGACCTTGGTGCGGCGAGCTTGTATGTCAATTATTGAAGCAAAAATTGATCATGTCATTGTTGTTGTCGGCGCGTATCGAGAAGCTGTTTCTCAAGAAATTGAATACTTGCCTGTGACAATTATTGATAACGAAAACTGGGAGGAGGGCATGGGAAGCTCTATAAGAACAGGCATGGAAAAGGTCTCAGCCTTGCCAATAGATGCTGCTATGTTCATGGTATGTGATCAACCCAACATTGATGCCTCCCACCTCCAAAAGTTGAAAGATCTTTATTTGACAGAACATCTCAGTATCGTTACCTCTTCCTATCAAGGTGTTCAGGGCGTACCTGCGTTATTCGACAAAAAATGGTTTGATGTATTAGCAAAAATGAAAGGAGATAAAGGAGCTCAACGGCTATTTCAAGATTGTCCCGCAGGGGAGTTTGGGAGTGTGCCTTTGGAGGGAGGAGAAATTGATATCGACACCCCTGATGATTGGGAGAAGTTTTCCAAAAGATAGTGTATATTTCCCCAATGAAACAGTTAGTTCGCAATGCTTGCCTGCTTACAGGCTTATTTTTTTACCTATCCTACAGTTTTTCCCAAACTTCGTTATCTTATTACCTTCCTCCCGATGTCACCTATGACAAAGACATCCCCACCCCAAAAGAATTTTTGGGCTATGAAGTGGGGGAGTGGCATGTAGGGCATGACCAATTGAGCTATTATATGCGCATGCTAGCTTCGATCTCTGATCGAATGGGGATCGAGGAAATGGGGCAAACCCATGAAGGGAGGAAGACTTTTGTCCTTCGCATTACCGCTGAGAAAAATCAAAAACGCATTGAGCAAATCCAGGCAGAGCATGTCCAATTGACTGACCCTGAAAGGTCAGCGGATTTGAATATTAAGCAAATGCCCGCAGTCGTGTGGTTGGGGTATACGGTTCATGGCAATGAAGCGAGTGGAAGCAATGCTGCCCTGTTGACTGCCTACTACTTGGCCGCAGGGCAAGGAAAGGCAGTGAATGATATATTAGACCAAACCATCATTCTGTTAGATCCATGTATGAATCCTGACGGGATGAATCGATTTGCCAGTTGGGTGAATACCCATAAGAGCCATACACAAGTCTCTGATAATAATCACCGCGAATTTCACGAAGCCTGGCCCGGTGGCCGGACCAATCATTATTGGTTTGACCTCAATAGAGACTGGCTGCCTGCCCAGCAACCAGAATCGCAAGCCCGCCTCGCGAAGTTCCACGAATGGAAACCCAATTTGCTTACAGACCACCATGAAATGGGAACCAGCAGGACTTTCTTCTTTCAACCGGGTATCCCGACGCGAAATCATCCATTGACCCCAGCCAAGAACTATGAGCTGACTTATGAGTTAGCCAAATTTCATGCAAAGGGGTTGGATAAAATAGGGTCACTGTACTATACTCAAGAGAGTTATGACGATTTCTATTATGGCAAAGGGTCTACCTATCCGGATGTAAACGGAGCTGTAGGCATTCTCTTTGAGCAAGCGTCTAGCCGTGGCCACGCCCAGGAGACCCCCCATGGGGTCATGACGTTTCCTTTTACCATTCGAAACCAATTTACTGTTTCCTTGACCAGCTTGAATGGTCTGGTGGCGTTGAAAGATGAATTTTTGGAACATCAACGCACATTTTACCAGCATGCCATGGAGGAAGCGAGGAAAAGTGAAACCAAAGCTTGGGTGGTAGGAAGTAAAAAGGATCCAGTACGGGCAGCAGCATTTGTGGAAATGTTGTTGAGGCATCAAATACATGTGTATGAAATTGCTGAGGACAAAGTGGAGATTGATGGAATCTCTTTTGAACGAGGAAGTAACTACCTTATCCCCACTACTCAACCCCAATTTCGACTCATTCAGTCCATGTTTGAAAGGCGGACGACCTTTCAAGACAGCTTGTTTTACGATGTTTCAGCATGGACTTTGCCCTTGGCATTTAACCTCCCACACAAGCCCATAGGGGGTAAGGTATTTTCTAAGTCCATGTTGGGTCGTGAAATAAAAGAGATTGCCTTTCCAAAAGGAAAACTCCTTGGTGAGCAGACGAACTATGCCTATGCCTTAGAGTGGCAAGGCTATTTGGCCCCGAAAGCACTGTATCACTTGCTAGATAAAGGATTGGTCTGTAAGGTCGCTACCCGCTCTTTTGAGATGGAAGGGCACTATTTTGACTATGGGACGATTATTGTCCCAGTGGCCCGGCAGCCATTGAATGAAGAATCGATTTTTGACTTGCTGGAAGGCTTGGCGGAGGAGACGGGTACAACCATTCATGCCCTATCCACGGGCTTGACCCCAAACGGGATAGACTTGGGCAGCCCTAGCCTAGAACCTTTGCAAGTCCCCAAAGTTGCGTTGCTGGCAGGGCAAGGGACGCGCTCCTACGATGTAGGAGAGGTGTGGCATTTGTTGGATCAGCGATATGAAATGCCTGTGACGATCTTGCCCTGCAAAGATTTGGGGCGTACGGATTTAGGGCAATATAATACCTTGGTGATGGCAGATGGGAGTTATGGATCCTTGAATGGGGGAGAGGTGGAGAAATTGCAAAATTGGTTGTCTGAAGGGGGGACGTTGGTTGCTGAGCGAGGCGCTGTTCGATGGCTTAGCAATCAGGGGATTGGCGGTTTCTCGTTCAAATCCAGGGAACAAGATGCAGATCGCTCATTTCCTTATGAAGCGCGGAGCCGACGTAGGGGGGCTCATGTGATAGGCGGAGCAATTTTCGAAGCAAAATTGGACTTGACGCATCCTATTGCCTATGGCTATGATGATGAACTTGTACCCGTTTTTCGAAATAGTACGCATTTTCTCGCAGCAGAAGGAAAATCCATGAATTATCCCTTGATCTATACGGAAGCTCCTTTACTGGCAGGGTATATCTCCCCTGCAAATAAGGAAGTACTCCCTGGCACGGCTTCCGTTGGGGTGAAGCGCTATGGGCGTGGTCACATCATCGCTTTTGTTGATAATCCCAATTTTCGCGCTTTTTGGTACGGCACAAACAAATTATTCGCGAATGCGTTGTTTTTCGGGCATTTTATAGATGGATAAAAATTGTATATTTATGGAGATAATTGAAGTGCTTTTTTATATAGGGATAGGAACTATCTTGGCTTATATGATAGGATCTATTCCCACTAGTATTCTCGCTAGTAAATTTTATTTTGGAATCGATATTCGAGATCATGGAAGTGGCACTGCCACGCATGTGAATGTCTATCGAGTACTTGGATGGAAGGCGAGTCTCCCCGTTCGCTTAATAGATATCGCAAAAGGGGTCTTTGCAGCTAAACTATCCCTTTTCCTCACCGCCAAATACGGCTGGTACGATGGAATGGAGATGTCTCCCCTTATGATGAGCTTTGGCCTTGCGGCAGTTTTGGGACATATCTTCCCGATGTTTGCCCAATTTCGGGGCGGAAAAGGCGTCCATGTCGCCATCGGCGTCTTGCTTGTATTAAATCCTTTGGCTTCTGGCATCTGTGCTTTGATAGGTGTCCTGGTCTTTCTGGTCACTCGCTACCCCAACCTCGGATATGTCCTTGCAAGTATGGCTTTGCCGATCTTCATGTTGCTAGACAAGCCCCAAGATCCAGAGCGTGCCCTTTTGATGCTGATATTTAGCCTGATCCTCTTTGTTATCATGGTATTAACTCACCTCAATAATTTGAAGGACATCGTCAGAGGAGAGGAAGTAAAGGCGTGGGGGTAAAGAAGGTTCTATGTTTTGGGTTTTATGTTTTAAGTTGTCTTTTTACCTAGAACCTAGAATCTGCCTCTACAAACTATCCCTTATTCCCGCATAACTTGTCACTAGCCCATATCCACCCTGCACATTTGTTGGGAGTTCTTCTATTTCTTGTGGGAAGAACTGAAAATCTCCAAAGGCGGCTTCTTGTTGGTTGGGGAAGTAGAGGATGTAGGCGAAATAAAGGGAGTCACAAGTACGAAGCTCAAATGCAGCCTTTTCAAACGGAGGATTCACCGGAACCTGAGATTCGTTGCCTATCCCTAAGAAATAGAGTCTGGGTAGGGACTCATCTTGAGTCTGGAAGAAGACGCCCTCCTGTCGCGGAAAGACATCGTTTTGACGGAGGGAAGAAAAATAAAACTTTCCATCATCTGGCATCCCCGTATCAGTGGTATAGGCAAAATCTCCGGTAACCTGGTAAAATGTTTTTTGCCGATCGAAACTATCACTTTCAACCCGTAAAGTCAGCAGATGCAGGGGATCTCCTGATTCATTGAGGAGGTGGTAAGGGGCAAATCGATGGTGGGTTATATGAGGAAAGGTAGGAATTTTGGTTGTGGCGGAAGCTGTCGGATAATGGTCATGGACTACTTCGACTCGATAGGTATGACCTGCTTTAGGGGCATAAGGTAAGTGATAAAATCCCCAAGGGACAGAACGGCTACTGTTGTGAATCCATCTTATCGTGTCTCTGTAGGTCAATTGGCCAAGGGAAATATCGTCCTCAAAAATGGTTACCTTGGCGTTTTTGACTAACGTCCCTTTTTCCCCTTTATCTTCTAGAATGCCTACACTGTGACTTACATAGATTTTAATACTTGTCCCTGGATGTAAGAGGCTATTGATTACAAGTTTATGCTCATGGGGAGGCAGCGGGACTTCAATGACTGAAGGGCAGCCATAGAGGAAGAATGTACACACTATCAGGATCAAAAAGTATGGTTGTTGCCTCATTGCTTAGGGGTTAAAATTCAAAGCTATAACTGATAGAAGGGATCAAGGTGAAAAGGCTTAATTGCTTCAGGGCAGTTGTAGGCTGTTCTGCGTCTAAGTCCAATCCCACAAAATAAAAGAAAGGATTTTTCCTATTGTAAGCATTATAAATACCCATTTTCCAGCTGCTCTTGCCCCATTTTGTCTCTTTCTGAAATGTAGCAGAGAGGTCAAGGCGGTGGTAAGTACGCATCCGCAAATTATTTCTTTCTTCCCCTAATACCACAATATCTCCTCCCAAACTGAAAGGAGAGTAATGCGCCAATACATCGGTGACCAAGGAGTTATGACGGCCTTCTGGGACCGTAATCGCATTGCCTGACCCCAGGACCCAGCTGCCCGAAAGTTGCACTTTTGAATTCACCTTATGTGAAATCACCACCTTGATGTCATGCCTACGGTCATACCGGTATGGGAACGGCTTCCCGCCATTTATCCCCTCAAATTCCCTGAAATTCCAGCCCAAAGAATAGCCGATCCATCCTGTGGTCTTTCCCCGCTTTTTTTGTAAAAAAAACTCCAATCCATAAGCAGCTCCTTTTCCCCCTTTTTCAATTTCTTTTTCCCAATTGCCCAAGGTCTCATAAAACCCTTGCCCACGCCGATAAGCAATCAGCCCAGTCATATTTTTGTAATACCCTTCCAAGGTACATTGCCATATCCCCTTGGGGAGGGTATGAGCCAGCCCGAGACTGACTTGTTGAGATTGCTGCGGGGGAACCTCGTCCGTCGCCGGAACCCAAATGTCGGAAGGCAGCCCCGTACCCGTATGGGTAAGTAGGTGAATAAATTGGGTCATGCTTGAATAAGCCGCTTTGAACGCGGTTCTGGTGGCTACTTGGGTACGAAACTGCACCCTGGGCTGTAAAGAGTGATAACTTGTGCCTTTCACGCGATAGGTCGCTGCATGGAGGCCCGCCTTTAGGCTTACGCGATCACTGATATGCCAATGATCTTCTAGGTAGACATAGGCCTCCATGCTGCTAATCTGGGCAGAATCTCCTTGGACCTCACGCTCTGGCAAAGAGTCAGGATGTTGAAGCAAGTAAAGAGAAAACCCAGGTTGGAAAGTATGTAAAAGGCCATTGGCCCCAAAAGTCAATTTGTGGTTGTGGGAAGGATAAAAATCAAAATCGATTTTTAACCCTTTATCTTCGATTCCTGAGTCATAAGCTCGCTTTAAAAAGAAATTCTGCCGATTAGGTGGGCCGCTTGGTACCTCACGTTCAGCAGTAAAGTGATTGCTGTAAAAATACTTGCCATAAATTGCTGTGACATTACTAAATAGCTTGTCAGACCACAGGTGATTCCATCGGCCTGACACCAGGCGATTGCCCCAGGCGAGCTTTGCATCGAAACGGTTGCTAAGCTTTTCTGGGACATTGTGGATTTCTTCTTCAAAAGCTACGCGACTTCTGTCGCTGCCCATATAAGTACTCAGATAGATCCTATCTTTGTCTGAAAATCGATGGTTGAGCTTGAGGTTCAGATCGTAAAAGTGGTACCCAAAAAGGGATGTCCCATCGGTTAGCAGTTTCACCAGGGGGTTGCTGAAAAGATCAAAATAGGTCCGGCGACCTGAAAGGATAAAAGAGGTTTTATCCTTAATGATAGGCCCTTGAATGGATAGGGTGGTGGCCAAGAGTCCTACACTTCCTGCGCCTTCAAGTTTTTGCGTATTGCCTTCTTTCATATGGACATCCAATACAGAGGAAAGGCGCCCCCCATAGCGAGCTGGGAAGCCTCCCTTGATGATCTCCACGGAGTTGAGGGCCTGGGCATTAAAGATGGAAAATAAGCCGCCTAGGTGGCTTACATAGTATAAGGGCACCCCGTCGAGTAGGACAAGGTTCTGGTCAGGCCCCCCCCCACGTACATAGAGGCCACTGCTTCCTTCCTGCCCTGCCAGCACACCTGGCAAGAGCTGCATGGCCTTTACGACGTCCACCTCGCCCAGAAGGGCAGGCATTTGCTCAATTTGCTCGATAGGAATAGCATGGCGCGACATCTGAGTCGTAAGGTCGATGCGGTCTATTTCGCCAGCTTGGATGCTGACTTCTTCTAAAGAATAATTCTGGTACAGCCCAATGGTTTGTTGGGATGACTTGTGAAGTTTGAAGTGTAGGGTATCGCTTTGGTAGGTGACATAAGCTACGCGGATGGCGGCAGAGTCGGCTGGTAATTCCAGGCTGAAAAAACCATAATTATTGGTGATGCTCCCATGGCCTGAGACAAGGTCCTGCACACTGGCATGGAGGAGTTTTTCGCCGCTTTCCGCGTCTATCACATATCCACTAAATGTGACGGTGGTTTTTTGGGGGGCTGGCTTGGATGAATATATGACAATTTGTTGCCCTACAACCTCAAAAGTGAGGCCCGTATTTTTGAGGATTTTGGAAAGGGCTTTGTCTAATGGGAGGTTTTTGCAATGGAAAGTAATCCGTGCGTCTTTAGGCAAGCTTTCTGGGCTATATGAGAAAGGGATTTGGGTTTTATCTTCCAGTTCCTGAAAGACCTTTTCCAATTTGGCGTGACTTAGTTTTAGGCGAATCTTCTGGTGAAGTGCAGGAGCTTGCGCCTGCATACTGAAAGGCCATGCTATCAGGAGGAAGCAAAAAAGAAAAACGGTAAATGGTTGATAGTCAAGTAGATGTTTTTTCATTTGCGCAAATTCCTCAGAAAGATGTGCCTATTTCACAATCACCTTATTTCCTGAGATGCTGATGTCGAGTTGATAGATTCTGGATAAAGTAGCAATGACAGTATCGAGGGGTGCTTCTTCAAAAGTGCCCGTATAGCCTTTGGCTAGATTAATATCTGCCTGCCAGTCAAAAGATACCTTATAATGTGTTTCAAGGGAAGAAATAACTTCAGCCAGCGGGGTATTTTCAAACGTCAACTTGCCCGTTTTCCATGCTAAATGGTTTTCACTTTGTAGGCTATTGATGGTAAATTGTTGGCTGGCAACTTCCAAGTCGGCGTGGTTCCCCGCCATCAGGACAACTGCATCGGAAGAATCTTTTTCCATTGACTTCCCTTCAAAAAATAACACTTTCCCCGTCTTTACACTCAAGGAAGAAGTGCTTACATTTTTTTTCGAAATAAAATCAAAAGAAGTCCCCAATACTTGTACTGTACTGACAGCCCCTTTGATGATAAAAGGCCGAGAAGGGTCTTTTTCTACCTCAAAAAAGGCTTCTCCATCAAGTGCTACAACTCGTTGACCCTCAGTGAATTCATGAGGGTAGGTGAGGGTGCTATTCGCATTGAGCCATACCTCGCTCCCATCTGGCAATTGCACGTATTGGACCTGGGCAGTAGCCTGAAGGGTAGTGGTTTCCAGCACGGTATCTTGATTCCATTTCCATACCCCAAAAGTACTTACCAGTAGGGCTAACACTGCTGCAATCTGAAAAGCAGGTTTTTGGTAAAAAGGGATTCGACTTATAATGGCTGTTGGCTGAATTTTCTGAGCGATCATGGCCCATGGCTGGTCAGCCTCGTATGTGGGGGCTGTAGGCCGCTGACCCGTGAGTTCCCAAGTGCTTTTGGCATCTTGCACCCACTGGTTGAAGGCTGCATCCGCAGCCAACCGCTCATTAAAGGCGTCTTGCTCAACAGGGGAGAGTTCCTCTGTAAGGTGGCGAGCCAAAAGCTCCCAATCTATAGATGTGTATTTGTGTTTCATTCCCGGTTTTTTTTCTAGACAACTTAAATAAGCGAGACCCTTATAGGGAAAATAAAAATCAAAATTAAAATGAAAAGGAAAATCGGACCTGAACTTTTGTGGGGCGATAAATTCAAACAAACTACAAACCACAAACCACAAACCACAAACCATAAATCCCCTTACCTCATACTAATATGGGACTTCAATTTCTCTCGAAGGACTTTTAAGGCTTTTCCCATCTGCACTTCCACTGTTTTGGGGGAGATTTCTAGCACTTCTGCGATTTCACGGTACTTTAATCCCTCAAATCTGCTCAATTCAAATATCTCTCTACACCGATTGGGAAGACTGGCAATGGCTTGATAAATTTGCCCTTCTAGATTCTCTGATTCTTCAGGCATTTCTACTGCTTCTGATTGTACATATAGTTTTTCCTGAAGGTATTTATCTCTTACTTTCAGATGCTTTAGGTGATTCAGGCATTTGTTTCGTGTAGATCGATACAGGTATGATTTGAGAGAGCTAGTGATAAAAAGCTGACTCCTTTTTTCCCACAAATGAAGGAATAGCTCCTGTACTATTCCCTCTGCATCTTCAGTGGCTGGAAGCATAGTGGCAGCAAATCGACATAATGGATCATAATAGTGCTTAAACAGTTGTTCAAAGACACCGGTATTGCCTTCTTTGAGGGCGTTGATGACTGCTTGATCAGAGAATTGCATGGGACAAAGTAAACAAATGACAAGGGCTTTAAAAATATAGAATTCCTTACATTTGTGAAGAAAAAAATGGAACGAGTGGATACTTATGGGATTTAAACATGTGATTTGGTTCCTGCTATGCGGGATAATCGTAGGAAATAATTTGTCTGGCCAGCCCCTTTTTTGGCAGTCCCTGTATGGAGGCAGTGGCTATGATATGGGCAAACAAGTGCTGATCAAGAAAGATGGAACCATTGTGGTTGCTGGTGACATCTATTCAAAGAATAAATGGGGAGTGGACAACCATGGCCCTGTAGGCACCAGTGATGTATTGATCTTCCGGTTTGCGACGCAAGGCATTACGTTTTGGCAACAGACTCTGGGGGGATCTGGATATGACGAGGTGGCAAAGCTGATTGAGACCCGCGACGGCGGGGTTGCCTTTATAGGGAATAGCGAATCCAAAGACGGGACCCTTTCCTTCAACCAGGGCGGTTCAGACGTTTGGGTGGTGAAGCTGACCGATAAAGGGAAAGTGGAATGGAGCAAAAGTTTTGGGGGAAAGGGCAATGATAGAGGGTTGGCTATATTGGAACTGGAAGATGGGGGGTACCTGATCGCGGGCGAGTCCGCTTCTGATGAGGGAGACATGCGCTCTATGCACCATGGCGGCCTGGACAGTTGGATTGCGAAGCTAGATAGAAATGGAAAATTGATCTGGGAGCGTCACTATGGAGGTACACATAATGAGTACGCTTGTGGAATCCACCCTTTACCCAATTATCGTTACCTCATCGTCAACGCATCAGACTCCTTTGACGGAGATGTCACCCAGAATATGGGAAAAAAGGATGCGTGGATTTTTATCATTGATGAATATGGAAAAATGCAGTCCCAGGACAATGTCGGAGGAGAAGGCATCGATGAAGTACATGGTTCTTGCATGAATGAGAAGGGGGAAATCTATGTAGTAGGAACCACATTTTCGACTAGGGGCGATATCCCTCGCCAATGGGGAAAGGGCGATTGTTGGTTATTCAAATTGAACCAGGAGGGGAAGATTGTATGGAGCAACGTATTTGGAGGAAGAAAGCAGGATGGGGCCAATGATGTGTATCCTACGGCTGACGGCGGGGTCATCTTCTGTGGCATGAGTCAGTCAGGATTTCCGCCTAGAAACATAGACCCAGAGGACATCAATCCCGATCGCCTCATCGACGGAGACATCATCCTCAATAACGGCTACTACGATGCGCTGATCGTCAAGGTGAATGCCTTTGGCATGCGGGAGTGGACGCGGAACTTTGGTTTGGAAGGGCGAGACAGCTTTCATGGCGTGGTACAGACGCCGATAGGCGGATATCTTGCCTTAGGCTTCCTGGACCAGCCAACGATGGGCAATCCCACGCCTGGAAGAGCCGCTGGCAATACTACTGTCGCTCCCAGGCATCACGGAGGCTTCGACTTTTGGCTTTGCAATATTGGAGAACTCAATCAGCCTGGCGTCAAACCATATGTTACCCCTCCATTGCTGAGGGGCTTGGTAAAAAATAAGGAGACAGGGCAACCTGTCCAGGCGGCTATTTCCCTCATTGATAACCAAAGTCTAGCAACACAGGTAAGCGCCAATGCTGACCCTGTAGATGGGAAATTTGACATGATGCTGCCAGTCTATGGCCTGTCGAGTTTGAAGATATTGGCCAAAGGTTATTTGTTTTATGGGGAAGACCTGTTACTGGACACCATGGTCCTCAAGAATTCTATCACGCGAGAGATCGAACTCAGCCCGATTCGCGTGGGCAGCTCATTGATCCTCAATAATATCTATTTTGATCCGGGCAGATGGGAACTCCTTGACCGCTCCCGAGCGGAGCTGGAGCGACTGGTAGAATTCCTTGAACTCAATCCGAAAGTGCGGATTCAGATCAGTGGACATACCGACAATACGGGTAACCGCTCTCAGAAACAAACGCTTTCGCTCTACCGCGCCAATGCCGTCCGCGATTACCTTATAAGCAAGGGGATTGCCGCTGTTCGCCTCTCCACCAAAGGCTTCGGGATGCTCAAGCCCATTGCCTCAAATCGATCAAGACAAGGGCGGAGAAAGAACCGCAGGGTAGAGTTTTCGGTGGTGAGGATGTAGGGAGAAAGAAGAAAGGAGAAAATGATAAAATGAATAGATGATAAAATGAATGTAACGCTGGATGTGATCTTATTATATTTTATCATTTACTCCTTTACTCATTTTATCATTTCTTCTCCTCAAACAACTCCTGAAAGTCGTGGATACCCTTTTTCCCGATGATCCATTCGGCTCCGATGACGGCTCCCAATGCAAATCCTCTGCGGTTGTGTGCACGGTGGTGAATCTGAAGAGAATCGATGATAGAGGTATAGGCAACTGTATGCTCACCATAAATTTCTCCACTTCGGACATATCCTACAGATAGCTCTTTGGGCTTAGGGGGTCTGGTACGAAGTTCTTCTGTAGCGAGTCGTTCCTTGCGATCTAGGCGGTTGATGATTTGCAGGGCAAGGGTTTCTGCCGTACCACTCGGTGCATCAGCCTTGTGCTGATGATGGCGCTCTTCCACGAAGCAGTCATAGGCGTCATAACGATTCATCAGCGTAGCAAGCAATTGGTTGAGCTGAAACAAAATATTGACGCCAACGGAAAAATTTGATCCATAAAGCAAAGTCGCCTGGTGTTTATCCACCATTTTTTTTACCTTTTTGAAACGATCTGTCCAGCCCGTAGTCCCAGTAATCAAAGGAATGCCTTTTGGTAACAATAGCTCAAAATTGCCCATGATGCTTTCTGGGTGGGTAAATTCAATGATCGCATCCGTATTTTCAGGACTTAAGGCCTTGATTTTCTCAGGCGCTTTTCTGCCAATCCGAAAACTGATTTCATGCCCGCGGGCCACAGCTTCTTTTTCAATGGCTTTGCCCATTTTGCCATATCCGACGAGTGCTATTTTCATGGATCAAAAGTAAAAAACTTTTTCAGACGACAGAAGTTATCTTTACATAACTATATTATAATAATTGAATTAATGGGACTATTTGACCGCATCTTTTCTTCAGATGATATTGACAAAGTAGGGTGGAAGCACCTGAATAGTCTGGAAGACCTCGATCAGGTAATTGCACGATCACATGAGCAGCCTGTGGCGATTTTTAAGCATAGCACCACCTGTGGAATCAGCGCCATGGCCAAGGAACAATTGTTCAATGGGTGGGACTTGCCTGTAGAGGAGGTGGAACTATACTACCTCGATCTATTAGCACACAGACCTGTTTCCAATGAAGTGGCAGCTCGTCTTGGCGTCGTTCACCAATCGCCGCAAATTATCGTCATCAAGGATGGTAAGGCCATTTACAACATCTCCCATCACGCGATATCGGTAGATGGGGTGAAGAAAGCGATTGCATAATGTAAAATGTAATTAGTGTGTGATAAGCATAAGGCCCGTCCGAGAGGATGGGCCTTTTACATTTGTTACTTGGGAAGTGGGGCTGATCCAGGGAAAAATCTTTTTGTTTTATAGAAAACAAAAAGCACTTACAACAATACTGCCGTAAGTGCTTGATTCTCAGGTGTGGCGCGGGGCAGAATTGAACTGCCGACCTCAGGGTTATGAATCCTTTCGCTTTTGGTCTAATATGGTGCTATATGTATTGATAATCAGTTGATTATGAATAATTTATAAAATCTTGATTTCATAATAATACAAGAAAAACCGCAAAATGTTGTACCTATGTTGTACCCAAATTTAGTATCTTTGCAAAAAGAATATATAAATCAAAGGGTTATGGCATCCATTAGCGTTGTTCTCCGTAAGAAGAAAAATTCCAAAAATGAATTGCCGATAGCGGTAAGGATTACCAAAAATCGCAAGTCCAGTTTTCTCTATACAGGCCAGTATATTGAAGAGAAATTTTGGGATGTAAAAAAGCAAAGGGTGAAAAAGTCTCACCCTAATTCAACACGGCTCAACAACTTCATTTTGAAAAAGCTATCAGAAGCCAATGAGAAATTATTGGAGCTTGAAAGTATTGACGAGCCTGTAAGTGCGCAGAATGTTACGAAGGAAATCAAGTCCGTCAAAAAGGCGAATTCCTTCTTTGAACTGGCAGAAGTATATCTCCAGCAATTAGAGACAAACGGAAAGTTTAACCGCTCCAAAGCGGAACGTCCCCGAATAAAAATTTTCAGGGAGTTCTTGAAAAGGAAGAACATCAATTTTAATGACATCACCGAAGTATTACTCAGGCAATTTCAAGCATACCTGAGAGATACCAGAGGGGTAAGTGACAGAACCGTAGCCAATTATATGATTGTCATTCGTACCATCTTCAATTTGGCAATCCGTGACGGCATCGTAGATGCAAAATATTATCCTTTTGGTAGGGGGGGAATTGTTATCAAGCTTCCTCAATCCATGAAGATAGGTTTAACCGCAGAAGAGGTAAAAGCATTGGAAGAAATAGATTTGAGTGATGATAAAGCCCAATGGCATTCACGTAATGTTTGGCTTTTTTCATTTTATTTCGCTGGGATGCGGGTTTCTGATGTGCTTAGTGTCAAATGGTCAGACTTCAAAGATGGAAGGCTTTATTACCGCATGGGTAAGAACTCCAAAGTCCTCTCCCTGAAAGTGCCTCAGAAGGCTTTAAGCATCCTCGCTTTGTATGAGGGGGATAGAAGCTCAATGGATGACTTCGTCTTTCCTGAGCTTCGCAAGGCCGATTTAAACAGCAAAAAGGATATTCAGCTAAAAATCGCTAACAGTACTAAAACGCTGAATAAACATTTAGACCGTGTTGGAAAACGTTTAGAGCTTGATAAGCCACTAAAAACGCATATCGCACGGCATACCTTTGGCAGTATCTCAGGAGATAAAATTCCTATTCAGATGTTGCAGAAGCTTTATAGGCATTCGGATATAACAACCACTATTAATTATCAGAAATCCTTTATTTTGAAGGATGCAGATGATGCGCTAGAGGCAGTTTTGGGAGAATAGAAGCCTTAAAAATAAATGGGTGGAATTGGGTGTATTAATGGGTGTCTCAAGTCCGTTAGCCCTTTCATTTGCAAATAAATTATCTAGGTTTGTATCTTGTAAAGGATATACAATCCTAAGAGCTAAATGGATGAAATGAAAGTCATTTGCCTTGAATCTAATGCCTTTTATGAACTGGTTGACCAAGTTGTAGGCAAGATGATGGAGCAGCACAAAGAGCAGCCTAAATGGTTGGTAGGGGAAGATGCAATGAATTTACTAGGTATAAAGTCTAAGACCACCCTTCAAAAGCTTCGCAATGAAGGGGAAATCAAATATTCACAGCCTTTTAAAAAGCATATCCTTTATCATCGCCAATCCCTTCTTGATTTCCTAGAGAAGCATTCAAAAGACACTTTTTAACCTGATTCACAATGGATTTATCACGCTATACGAAACTGTTCAATTATGGCTATTTTCTATCGAAGTATGAGCCAAAAATATTGCGTTCCTTTCTGAAAGCGTCAGAGAATGTGCCAGAGATTAATGAGCCACTATCAGCAGGAAAGGCAGAATATCAAAAAGAGCAAGTGATGGATAAGCTAAAAGGCTTAGGGAAAGATTCTCGCTCTGGAAGGAATATGGATAAAGGATTTGAGCCTGAGATATGAAGAAAGAAAAAATCTCAATTGCATTAGCAATAATTGGCTTAATTGCTGATGTGATTACAATATCAGTTTTTGCATTTAGGACTAATGCTATGAATTCCGAGCAATTCATTATTCCTTACGGAATAACTTTCTTAATTATGGCATATTCTTATTTTGTAGCTGTATGGTACTTTTCTGTAAAAAAATTTAAATCAAAAGAAAATATAGAAGAAGAAAAATTTTTAGAGAGTGTTCTAAATTATACAGTTGCTATTGGACTTGTTCTACTTCCTATCCATGTTGTTTCTGCATCTTATATGGGAGAATTTGGCGGGGGTATTTTAGCAGTCTTTGCTCAGGTTGTAATAGGTGTTGGTGTATATTGGGCAGTTGTTATTTTAATTTCTGAAATATATTCCGAACAAGATTAAATCACTTTTCAATAGCCTTTAAGCACAAGGCTTCTCCAAATTCACCTTTTTACAAAAAGCCACAAAAGCCCCGTCAGGATTAGAAAGCGGTTTTCTACCACTTCGGTACCAGTAAGTTTGCCACTCCTGTTCCAGATAATATATATCATATCGAGGGGCAGCTTTACGTGCGATTTCATAAGCCCTTTCTGTTAGTCTCGGATATTCGGTTTTATTATCAAAAGCAGGGTTATACCATTTCTCCATTTCTTCATGATTTTTGTTGAAAAAGGTCACTTTGTCATTATCAAGTGTTAAGGTGTAGTCGGGTAGGTGATTATTTTTTACGAGGTTTTTGACTAACTGCCGAAAAACCTTTATCATGCTTTTTGAGCCAGATTTTTTATAAAGCTGCTCGATACCAATAGTCCAAGAAGGCTGTCTGCCACAATGTTTCCTTGCAATTTCATATATCCGCTTTTCAAGGGGTTTAGAGAGTCGAAAATAGTCTGGGTGCAGGGTAAGTACTTCTTTTTCTCTTATGGCATTAAAGACCCAATCAGAGAGCTGTATTTCACACCATAAAAGCCTACCATTAAGGCCATGCTTCCTTCTTATGGAAGCAGCGTCAATCAAACTGAAAACATCTTGTTCTTCTTCATCGCCTGTTTTGATGTTCGTTGTTATTTGCGTTCCTGCAAGTCTGGCAATGGATTCACAGAGGGCTTGATAATCCTTCCCCCCTGTACCTCTGTTGGTGAAAATCAAAAAGTCTCTTGAGGTTATCCAAACCCTTCGGGAGATCTCTTCCCCTCGTTTCAATTTTGCCATAATCTGAGAGATACAGTAGATAAGAATATCCTTATCATAAATGGTCGCCAGCCCCTTCACACTTGGCGTAATTTCCAGCCAGTTACCATTATGCTCATATCTCCGAATTGATGTGTCTGGCTTCTTGGAAAGAGAATAAAAGGGGTGTTCCATCTGTGGCATAATATCCTTCAACACGGCATCAGCCACGTCACAGATAAACAACTCCTTTTGAGGATATTTCTCTGGTAAAAGATGTGAATGGTTATTCATTTGCTCTCAGCTCACATTCGGGGTATTAAATACTAACCCCATTATTCGGGGTTTTGAATACTTGTCAAGAGATTCGGGGTTTTACATACCCAAGTTCGGGGTTTTACATACCGAGATTCGGGGTTTTAAATACCAGAAGCCTTATTTCGCATCGAAAAAGCTTTTGAAATCAAGTGCTTGCGAAATCCAATTTTCCCTTAACACATATATTAACACATATATTAACACAAGAAGGCTGCCTACGGCAGCAATATTGAGTTCGCTAAACGCTCACAAAATTTATTTCATGCTTTTGAAAAGAAAATAGAGAAGATTTTCTCTATTAATTCAATAGCAAGAATAAAAGGAAAGTTCGGGGTTTTAGTTACCAAAAATTACTGCTTCTCCCCTTATTGGGGGATATTATATTAATTTTTTAGTGAAACATTTTGTGTTTTATTCCGTATAGTGCAACTTTAAAACAAATTTATATGTAAAAATTTTACTCAAAAAAATCATGAAAAAGGTAAGCAGAGGGCAAGTAGTTATTATTGTAATATTGATTTTAATGACCGCTTGCGGTGGGTTTCTATTTATTAGGGTGATTAGAAATCAAAAGGAATTGATGAAGCAGGGGCAGCCAGTTTCAAATGATGATACTAATTTGATTATTCTTCCTGTCAAGGTAGAAGAAAATAACTCGTCATCATCTTTGGATGAAAAAGATGAATTAAAAAGAACAATAGAAGAAAAAATAAGAGAGGGCTTTACGAAAGTAGCACTTTCATTATTAAACAAGTATTCAGAAAAATATTGTCCTGAAATTGAAAAGCAAGTAATTGCCTTACAAGGGCGATTTTCAAGGTTTATGTCTCAGTTACCTTTTGGTGTTATAGATAATGAACAAGAGAATATTACTTTGAATAAAATTAATAAAGATATTCTGATTCTTTTGGCCTAAAACTCCCCTCTGATCTAGTATTCCCCATAAATCCAGAAGCAAAAAAACGGTTTCTGAAAGACACTCCGTTTTTTACACTTGCCAGATTTCTGGCTTGAAATACTTCTAGTTGAGGGTATAAGTTTTAATAACCAAAATGGAGAATCAAAATGGCTTATAATTGTAAAATCGAACTAAATGGAAACCTTGGTGCAGATGCCAAATTATTAGAGAAAGAGGGCAAAAACTTTGTTGCGCTTCGCATTGCTACCAGAGACAGCTATCCTGTTAAAGAAGGTGATACTACTATCTGGAAAGACAGTAAAAATACTTTGTGGCATGATGTGTTAGTTTTTCGTCCAAATGCGGTGGCTATTGCCAGTAAATTAGTAAAAGGCGACCGTGTAGAAATTATTGGTTCGCTTTCCTATCGTCCTTTTACAGATGAAAATGGACATAAAAAACAACAGGCTACTATCATTGCAAGCCTAATCAATAAAGTTGAATTTGGCTCAACTGATAATCCTTCTGATGAAGAAATTTCAGCAATAGCAGATGAAGCGGAAAATATTGCAGCTTAAAAAGTAGCCTTTTTCTCAGGCGAGAAGGGAAATCCTTCCCTTCTCCTAAAATGACCACAAATTCTAATACTCACTCGCAAACATGACAGTCATAATTCTGACTGTTTTCGTTAAGTCAGTTTTGTCCTCGCTATGGAACTGCAAGGTAGGGTCATAATAGTCAAACTTGAAAAAGAAAGACTTCCCATTGTGTATGATTTTTCCAAAATCATGTTCTCCATATGGGTCATTGTCTTTCGTGAAGCCATCAAAATTCTGGACTTTCTCCATAATGGCCTGAACGTCTGCATCACCTAAACTGGCGACACCTTGAGTTAACATCACCTTTCCAGGGATGTCTGAGTTGCCACGACGAAATTCGTCGTTCACCTCAGCGATTGAACGATTTGACATACTAGAATAAATTAAAATGATTACACAAAAAGGGCTGATGCGGAGTGCATAAGCTCTGTACATAAATGATTGATTTATGTGTGTTCTAGTATGAAAAGCAGTCTTTGTATAGAAGATGTTTTGGTGTAGCTACTTTACCTAGTTAAAATTATATCAACTTCACCATACTTATCCTTTGGTAACTTATTAGTATGATTGAATAACTCTGTTTGGGTTCTTTTCTTGAAAGGTTTTGGTTGTTGTCTCAAAAGATGATTTGGGAAATATTTTTTCAGAATTTCTATTGTTGTTTCTAAAGTGAATTTTCTAGCATCTGTTCTTACGAAAATCGTAGCATCATCAGCCATAATTTCTGCACATCGCCCAAAAACAGTATCTAAAAGGTTGTAATAATCAATCTTAGAATTAAATCTTCTTTTATGTTTATCTGGATTAAATTTAGGCTTGGTTGAACCGCCGAGTAACCATAATCTTAGCCATTGGTCAGAATAGTAGTCAACAATTGACCAGTATGGTGGAGAAGTGAAGAGAAGCGAAAACTTTATATTTTTTTGGTTAGCTTTCTCTATTAGGGTTTCAATTTCTATGGTAGCATCCCCAAAAATTACCTTGCTTTCTGTTTCAATTTCAGGTGTTCCTTTTGCGTATCGCCATTCAATTCTTTTTGCGATAAATTCCAATGGATTTATTTTTGGTGGTTTTTCATATCCGTTTTCAGTCCACCATCTAATTGAATAGTTGACTCCCATTGCTTTAGTCTGCCTCATTTGATTTGAAAGTCCTTCTCCTAATTTACCATGTAGATAAATTAGTAAAATGGACATCAAGGTGGCATCAACATTATTTTCTTTCCAATTTAATTCAGTTCTGGCAGCTAAAAGAAATTTCCGAACCTCAACACAAAAACACATTCTAAAAAATCTAGAAAGTTGATATGCTTGGCCAGTATAATTATTACGTGAATTATAAATATCTAAAAGCCTATTTAATACTTCTTGCTTTTCGGCTGGTTGTAATTTTGTATTTCCATATAACCATCCAACAGGATTAATTTCAATTCCAAAACTGTTTCTGCCCAAAACTCCCCCTGCGTAAACACTTGAACATCTTCCCGCAAATGGGTCTAAAATATAATCATCTGGTTCAGAGTATTTATTTACAATGTCGAATGCAAAATCAATTGGAAACATGGCATAATAAGGGCCAAAAGTAGCCCATCTAGTGTATGCATTACTATTACCTTTTAAGTTTCCAACATCTTCAAGACTTCTCATACCGTTGGTCTGTTTATAATTTCTTTTGCAATATCCTCAAATAATCGTTTCCCAAGATTAAGTGGAATTGCTGCTTCTGCATGAGCTGAAATTAAAGGTGTAACTGAATTTGGATAGCGGTTAGAACTCATCTGGTCTAATAAATTCATTACGTCTGCAAGTCGGGGAAATTGATTTGGATTTGCAGTCGTTAAGTCCTGTTGCTCTTCGCTAAATGTTGCGATACTTGCAACTACTTTATGACCAGTTATAGCTTTGTAGAAAAATTTTCTCCCGAAATAGGTGTCCAGCCCATATGGTTTTTCACTTTGTGAAAATATAATATTTTGTTTGATGTAAGCATCAGATAGGAGTAATGCTGATTGGACAGGGATTTTATCCCTTATTCCTTCTTTGCTAGTATCCAAATCCTCAAAATGATTTACAAATGTTCCAGATTTCTCAATGCCAAGAATTAATAAGTCCGTTCCATTAGTCTCTTTTTGTAATGTGTTAATTCTTCTTAATTCTGAGGTTATAGATTTAGTTAGCCAAGATGATGTACTGTAAACAGCTAATTGCCCATCAATTACAAATGCGACTCTAGGTAAAACAGAAAGCCAGTTTTTTCTCTCAAAAGCTCTTAAAATATGTATTAGCCACAATCTTTCGATAGTGAACATAATTTGACCATACATTTCTCCACAACTTCCTGCTTCATTATGTAATTCATGTAATCTTAAAGCATCTGTGGAATATAAGTCTTTTCCGCAACTACAAGAATATTGTTTGTAACCGTATTCATATTCCTGTTCCCTGTCACAAGGGCATTTGGGCGCACGAGTGTCACCACCTCGATTTCTTTTAATTTGTAAAAGAGCTTCATATGTGTCTAGCAAAGTCTCGCCATCAGAAAAAGCAATGTGGCTTAGCAATTGCTCAAATAGGACTTTTCGCATAGATGCCTTTGCACTATCTTCTTCATCTATGATTACATTGCATCCGGGGAATATTGCATCAAAAGTTGATGCTCTTTCTGTTTCCCTAAATTCTTTCGGATTGATAAATTCTTGCTTTTCTAATTGCCTGATTTTATCCAAAAGTATCAATACCGATGCAACGGTAATATATCCAAATTCTGCTCCAGGGAATCCATTTTCAGCTTTAACTTGATGCAAACTGCCATCAATTCCAATTACCATATCTGGCTTCCATAGGCTTTCACTTAATTGGTCTTTGTGAATTAACTCAGAAGTAATATCTTCTGTTTCTTCATCCGTGTTCCGAATTTTAAAACGGTTTTCGATGGCTTTAACGCTATCACTTTCCATGATTCGGCGTAAAGGCTCATAACTTGCAAACTCTCCTTCAAATGGCATATTGATTAGGTTCTATCAGTTACATCAAATAGCTTTACTTGGACTGGAATAACAAAATAGTTGCTCAAAGTTTTAACTCTCAAAAATCCCTTATCCTGAGTTCTACGGATTGACCTCTCAAAATCTGCAAAATCATAATACTTCGTAAGTTCTCTGGTTTCATCGGTGTTGTTCAAATGGCCGATAAACCAGTTTGCTGTATTCTTTAAAACATTACGTTGAATACTACTCACCTCTTGGGTTGAGTAGACTAAACCAATATTGTATTTTGCGCCTTCCTTTGCTGTTCGAACCCAAACATTTTGCAAATCCATATCGCTACCACTTGGTAAAACATTGTGGGCTTCTTCAACATACATCATGATTTGAGCTGGTTGTTGCCCTTGCCTGAATAACTCTTGGTTTCTTCTGAAAATAGACCACATGATTCTTTCGGCAGATGACTTGTTAATATCAGGTTCTCCACTTGATTGGTCAATAATTACAAGCTTACCAGCTACTAAGTCATTATACACATCATCTGCATAATCTGTACTTGTAGATTCTGTATGTTGGACTCTTGCCTCTCCGATTTTTCTTGTTCCATTTGCATATTGGAAAATCCCAATAATCTTTTTGAAATCCTCATCAGCCCAGCGTTCTCCTGAACCATTTGGACGGTTCACATATGTGGATTCAAACTGTTGGTATCCACTCTGCCTATCGCGAATGAACTTATCCAAATTTTCAAAAGCATCTGCAAGTTGGCCCCACGTTGGATTTTGCTGTCCAAAAACTGTAGCAGCAGATTGATAATCAGCAGCATTATCACTTGTACTATTTTGCATTGCTGTAAGTAAATCACCATTGAATAATCTTCTCGTGGAAGGGCGTATATTCGTTGGCGGTGTAAATCCTGCTCTAAATAAAACAGAACGATAAGCCAATACCCTTCTATTATACCTTGTTAAAGCACTTCTATCTGAATCATTTGGCCTTTCGCCAAAATCAACTTGGACAAAATTTCTAATATAAATTGTGGTGTCCCCAGCCAAAAGAGAATTTATTATTTCTTTTCCAATTTGAAGATTGTCGTCTGTATAAAAATTTAACAACATTAATCTCCTTTCTGGATCGTTTGGATGTGCTGTAATTCCATATGTAACAACTTCATTTTCTCTTTCTATGCCCTCTCTAATTCTCCAAATATTCTTTAATGCGCTATCATTATCTTGTATATTTTCATTTGCATATTCTCCATTTGGGTCCAGAATTATTTGGCCTATTCTTAAAGGTGTATCATCTGTTGTTGTTGGGTAGCGTAATTCATAAACTGATTTTGCAATTATTTTTACTGTATTTGATTTACCTGTTCTCGTCATTCCAAATACTGCTGATTTTTGGGCAAGCAGGTCGTTTGGAAAAATACTAACTGGAACGTTATCAATGTTTTGGTGTCTCCTATCTGTTGAAGCATACCTAATCCTTCCTAACCTAACTCTTGCAACGTTATTATATCTATTTCGATAGGATTGGATAGCGAATGGGTCAATATAGTTGACTATTTGTTCAAGTGCAGTACCGCTTGGTTTATAAACTTTCAGGCCCCTGTTCGGGTAGTAATTTGAAATATCACATCCGAATTTTAAAATTAATGGTGATTCATCGTTTTGTGGGTTTTGCTGGTCAAGGAAAAAAGTTCCAATAATTCTACATTGAACCGCAGCATACCCTAAATAAACTTTTGTCTTTGCGTCCATCGCTTCCCTGCTATCCCAATGTTTATCTACCTCACCGCTAACCCTTTGAGCGGTTTCTACTCTAATTCTTTCTGCTTCTGAACTGTTGGGGAGTTGCGTTGCGTCCATTGCGCCTACCCCCAATTTTAGGACCACCTTTGGTGGGGTTTAAGGTGGATAGGGTTTCAGGTTGGGTGAAGTCTTGGGCCTCTTCTTAGCTGGCATGAGGTTCTTGTCAAGGGTGTCCTTCGAGGCT
>JAUIKF010000070.1 GCA_030430575.1 Bacteroidia bacterium
TGCTTCCATTTGGGCGTCGCTCAAGTGTAATTGAGTAGGCAAGTTTTTTGTTTTTGATAATCCAAAATTCTGCCTACTCTTTCTCTTTTCCAAAAAGGTTATTCACTAGGTCTGAGGTATAACCTGAAATTGTTGAAGGAGGTAAGGGAGATTTCTCCAAGAAAAAGAGCCATTATTCTCCATTTCTTCTGCCAAACTGTGAGATGGGTAGGTTAATAAAGCCTCAAAGGGTAGATACCCCAATTCACCATCGGGGATAATCGTTATCTGGGAAATCTCTTCTCTTCTAGGGGGGAGGAAAGGGGCTAAAAGGTAATGATATAGGGATGTTCCCATTTGCATATAGGAATAAATCTCTTCTTCATCAGCCTGAGGTGATCGAATGATTTGAATAAACTGACTAAGGAGAGAGTCTAACACCTCTGTATGAGGAATTTGGTGTATGCTTATACCAGCAGAAGCTAAGCAGAATGCATACACCGTACTGTCTCCCCAAAAATAGGCTACGGTTCGTGCTTGTTTATGAGGTAATGTCTCGATGACTTCTATGGCACTAACGGTATAGGTATCGTATTTAAGCCGGTAGTAGTCAGGGAAGTCTATTTCAAGGTCTTCAATAAACTGGCGATAGGCCTGCTCCAAAGCAAACAAATGCTGTTCCCATCTAGCTATTTTATCCCTATCAGAATTGTTTCGATTTTGTTTAGCTTGAAATATCTTATCTTGGTAAAAATTAATATCTACCTTCAACTGCCGCTCTTTATTAATCAAGGTATCAGGCAATCCCCCGTTTAATTTGGCCCCCGCATCCTGTAAATCCAGGTGGAGAACTGCGGCTTTGCTTTTCTCAGAAAAGAAAAAGGCATGGTGAAGATAGGTTTCATCTCCAGTAAGCTCATATAATGTCATGCACAACTCAATGGCATGTTCATAGGTAGGGCGCACTTTTTGGGATAAGAAAAGCTTAGACTTCGCATTTCTAAGGATATTTCGTCCCTTATGTACTAACGAATCCGCCAATAAATAATGGGCTAATCCTAACTCTAAATCTTGCAATTGCCCATTTGTGTCGAACCTTTTTTTAAATGCTTTTGCTTTAAGGTCTAACATTGGCACAGCATCCAAAGGATGAACAACATCCTTCACCCTTGGAAGGCAGCTTACCTCGCTGCTGTCATTAAATTCTTGACAGAGTGATAGGATTGCCATTTGGTATTGCTGAAGGGCTGAGTCAGGGAAACCCAATATGGCATAGGTGTCAGCTATTCGTTGATAGGATTCAGCCATTTCGATGTGGCGTTCTCGACCTTTGTAGAAATCATTACGAATGGCATGTGCTTTTTTGAAGTGATTTAAGGCTGAAGGATAATCTTTTTTTAGGGAATAAATTTCGGCGCGAAGTTCTTGTTCGACTTGGGGGCGGAATGGGATATTGGGGATTTGGATTTTTGACGAGATGTCTAGATAATATGAAGCACTATCCAACTTACCCATTAATATAAATAAGTCAGCTATACTATAGAAATTGTCTACTAATGAGTGATTTCCAATAATATTGTGTTTATTCTCTTTTATTCGTTTTTTTAAAATTGATGCTCCTAAAAGAAAATGTTTTATTGCTAAATCGTGATTTTCTAAATCACGATAGTTTGCTCCAAGGTTTGTGTATACAACAGAATATTCTTTCCAGTTTTTTTCTTGATTTTTATTTTTTATCCCTAAGGCTGCTTGATTGTATTTTAAAGCATCATTCTTATCTCCTAATAAATTACTAGCCACCCCTATATTATTATATACATAACTCAATTCAGTTGAGTCTATTGGTTCTTTATTTAGGTGAAAATTAGCCGCCTTTTTTAAGAAGTGGAGAGCTTTGAGATAATCACCAATAAAAATATAATAATCTCCCAAAGCGTTGAGAGAAAGTCCATGAATAAACTGAAAATCTTTAGAGTGGGCAGATGAAATTCTATAAGCTTCCAGTACGTATTGTTCTGCGGACTCAAACTCTTCTTTAATACGACATGTAGTATAAATTCCTAACAATGAATACACGCTATACTCCCAATCTTGATCCTTTAAAAAAATATCTAATGAGGCTTCAAAATATACTTTTGCTGAATCGGGATTAAACTGATATATCTTATATCCGTTCTCAAAATAGTCACATCCCAAATTTGAGCTATCTGAATATATCTGCCCAGAAACCTCCAAATACATAAATAATATGACTAATGGTAAATAAAGCAGGAATTTAAGATAGTTATATAATAAGCTCATTAGGAATACAGGGATAACAAATTATTACTAGGATGAAAATTGCATAAGACAATATTGTCTTATGCAATTTTTTATTTATAATTACCTTTTCACCAATTTTTTAATGTTAAGACCAGAAGGGGTTGTAACTCTAAGAAAGTATATACCACTTGATAAGTCAGAAGTATGGTATTTTTTTTCAAACTCATAATCTACAGGATATTCATCTATTTCTTGAGATAATACAGTTGAAATAGTTCTACCTGTATAATCTAGTAGTTCGATTTTAGTTATGGGCTTATTGTTAATTAACTTAATATTTATCTCAGATGTGAAAGGGTTTGGGAACACTATTACATTATTAGCAGGCCCGTTTTTTCTTATCCGTTGTCCTGTACCGGAATATTGCCCCTCCAATAGTTCACAATCGCAAGCAACATACTCTTTACTTGTAAAAACGGCAGGTCCACTACCCTCACTTTCATACCCTGGCATTTCAGAAACCCTTTGTTCATTTTCACCATTTCTTGTCCATAATTCTCCAACTATTGTGTAACTACATAGCCCTAAATGATAAAAATTAAAACCATATATTGAGGTCGTAATTGCCCCTAAACTATCCATAAATATTGGTATTTCAAGGCAAGTTGTTCCACATAGAGTATTTATACTATTTGCCTGAGGGGTTACAAATGGCAAAAGAATACTTGTATTATTACCCGTTCCTTGAATATATATTTTGGCGAAGTAATTAGTGTGCTGCCAACTTGGATCTGGAGAGAAGTCAACAATTAACTTTTGATAAAGGGTACTTAAAGTAGAATCTAGTTGTCCACAATCATCGTCTCCTCCACCATGTCCAAGAGAGGAGACAAAGCTAAATGTATGTTGTCCATAAATGCTCCCCATCATACATAACATTACCCAAAATAAAACCGTTTTTAAAAATGTACTAAAATTCATAATATTAAAAGGTTAATTGACCAAACAATAACTAGGAGCTTATCTCCCAATTTCTTTATCACCATCATTAGACGACTAACCTAGTCTTATCTCAACAAAAAATGTAAAAATAATTCCAAGGAGATATAATACTGATGTACAATACCCATCAACAAGGTTCAATATTATTTGAACAACTGTCAATTACATTTACTATTAATTTCTAACAAATTGAATAAAACACATATTCCCTTATTAGGAGAATTATATCTTAGACGGCATAGATAACCTGTTTTAAGAATACTGCAAATACCCACAACAAAGTTGTCATCCTGAGCCCGTGAAGGATCTTACTAGGCTTATAGTCAGTGAGTTAAAGATAGTCAGATTCTTCACTTAGCTCAGAATGACACCTTCGGTGTTTTGTTTCAAAGGCGGTTATTCATCAGGTCTAAGGTATAAACACCTTCATCCCAAAATCATGTACACGCACCACTTTACTGAAATACCCCATCAATCTGGACCGATAGGAGGACGATCTGTTTCTCTAGCTCTTCATAACTTGTACTTGCCATAATCGAAGCTAATGCCTCCTCCCCATTTTTATCGAGACAACCGAATCATTACGGTTGTTGCCATAGAACCCAAAACTCCTTCAGTCTTCCACAGGCTCTGCATCCTTCAGGATGTAGCTCAGCCCCATGGGCTCACTATTGAGCATCAGAATGCCTTTGAAGGTGACGACATCGT
Organism: Bacteroidia bacterium; assembly: GCA_030430575.1. GTDB lineage: Bacteria > Bacteroidota > Bacteroidia > J057 > J057 > JAUIGE01. The sequence continues at coordinate 3,952 of JAUIKF010000070.1, forward strand.
CGGTTTTGTAGCGCTTGTCGTAGCTGACCAGCCAGAGTTCCATGACGGACTCGGGACCTGCGCCGCCACAGAAGAAGCATGCGCTGTAGGGGTTGGCGGAAAGGACGTAGTGATTGCCATCTACGTCGAGTGGAAGGATATAGCCTTTGATGGTGACTTCCTGGCCTTCTAGGGCTTTGATCGCCTTGCTGAATTTGGGTTTATCAAACATGTCCCCTGCGCCGAGATTGTAATAGGATTTGTATTGTACCTGGGCCAATAATTCCCAGGTAAGTTGTGTCTGGGCCTTTACTTGAGGAGTTAGGATAAAAAGGAGGGGAAGTAGAAAAAAGAGTTTATAGGAAATCGAACTTGGTCGGCTAAGTATTTTCATTTTTGGGTATCTTTGGAAGATAATTTTGAATGAGTGAATGTTGAATTTTGAATGATGACTTTTCAATCATTTGTCCAAAACACTTTATCTTTTGCAAGTTAGATGTGCCATTCGATCTTTGCAACGCGCAAGCTGTCCGAAAGTTGTCTGCTCAATCGAGAATACATCGCCAATGAACCTTGAATTTTAACTTGATCTTTCTCCTAACTATTACATCCCATGAGAATCCTCTTTACCTGCCTCTTTTTGCTGAGTTTCATCTTGGTTACCCCTTTTTCTACTTTTTCCCAAAATCGTCCTGATATTCCTGCTACACACAAAAACATCAAATACGATGATCAGGGGCGAATGTACGTGGACATCAAAGGAGATCGTGCTTACGAGGCCAAAGAGGAACCGCCGATTACGCTGGAACAGGTGATGGGAAATCCCAAGGGGACGGATACAGGCATTGCTTTTGATTTTGGTGAGAAAAGCTTCACTGGGACGATGTATTTTGGGCTGATTCCTTATGGTGACTCTAAGCATCCTCACCCCGTTTATCTGTATGCCTCCATGCCAATTGAGGAAGGAAAAGCAAGCGTGAATATCACGAAATACCTTTCAGGCAGATTTGACATGATTGGGTGGGAAGAATCTGGGTATGGAACGTTGGGCTATCGGGTAGTGAGTGATAAAGGAAGAATGTTGTATGATGGCAAAGTCAGTTTTAAAGGGAAAGGTCCCTTTCAGGTAGATGTGACTATCGTGGAAGGCCCCACGGTCCATCAAGTCACGCCTAACAGCGCTGTGATCGCCTTCACTACCAACAAATCTATGAAAGGTAAGGTCATGGTAGGGGAGAAGACGTTTACAGATTTCAAAAAAACTAGCCTTCACGAGATAGAAGTCAATGGGTTGGAACCTGCTACAGAATATGGTTATACAGTAAAAGTAGGTGAAGGCGCTCAAACCTATTCCTTCCAAACAGCCCCTGCGGCTGGAAGTCGTTCCGCCTTCACTTTCGCTTATGCCAGTGATTCACGGGCAGGCAATGGCGGTGGCGAGCGCAATATCTACGGCGCCAATTTCTATATCATGAAGAAGATCATGTCGCTAGCTAAGATGCGAGACGTCGCTTTCTTCCAGTTTTCAGGTGATCTGATCAATGGCTATGTGCCACATCCTGGGGAGATCGACTTGCAATACGCCAATTGGAAGCGCGCAGTGGAGCCTTTTGCCCATTACTTCCCTGTCTATATCAGCATGGGAAATCACGAGTCGCTGTTTCGGCGGTTTGTTTCGGATAAAACCAGTAGGTCGGGCGTACGGATAGACCGATTTCCCTATGAGACGGAGTCCATGGAGGCCGTTTTTGGGCGAAATTTTGTCAATCCCCACAATGGTCCAGCCAGTGAAGATGGGGCGTCTTATGACCCTGATCCTGATAAGATGGATTTCCCCTCTTACGATGAAAATGTCTTCTACTACACCCACGACAATGTCGCGGTGGTGGTCCTTAACTCCAATTATTGGTACACCCCTTCCAAGACAGATATTCGCATCGCTGGGGGCGGACTGCACGGTTATATCATGGATCAGCAGCTGGCGTGGTTTGAAAAGACGCTCCAAACCCTGGAAGCGGATTCAACCATCGATCATGTATTTGTGACCCAGCACACGCCGATGTTTCCCAACGGCGGCCACGTCCACGACGACATGTGGTACAATGGTAGCAATGACCCTCGTCCTTTTGTTAACGGCAAGGGGCTTGGCAAGGGCATCATCGAGCGCCGCAACCAGCTCCTGGACCTTATGGTCAATAAAAGCCAGAAGGTCCTGGCCGTCCTCACAGGTGACGAGCATAATTTCGCGCTCACATCGCTAGACGGTGACACAGAGATCCATCCTGATGGATTTTTTGGACAAAAAGTGGAACTATCTCGCACTTTGTATCAGGTGAATAATGGGGCAGCGGGTGCGCCTTATTACGCCCAGCAAGAGACGCCATGGACGCCTGATGTGAGCAATTTTACCACCCAACATGCGCTGGTATTATTTCACGTAGAGGGTGATTCCGTGGAAATGGAGGTGGTGAATCCGGATACGCTGGAGGAGATCATGCGGAAGAAATTAAGATAACGATGTCTGAACGCTTGTGCGGCCGATTGTCTGATTGTTGATGTTTTACTTGTCCTGAAAAAAGACTTGGCCAATGTTGATCCTTCTACTCTTGTAGTAGGCGGGAAATGTGTACTCGCTGTCGGCCTGAAGAATGCCGAAACGCCAAAAAGGAAGTAGGCGAATCATCAACCCTAATTTTTTATTGTAAAATCACCATCAACCGTTTCTCGCTCATTACGCTAGTCGCTTTGTTAGGTCCTTGATAACAAAAAATTCGGGGTGACACATGTTTATTTATATTTGGGCATAAAATGGGCGTCTGTATGGTGCTATTTGGTATATGACAAATAACTCCCTGACACATCAACTATATGCATCGAATTAATCAATCAATAATCAATCAATTAATAATTTCCCTACTCCTCATGGTGCTAGCGAGTTGTGGGGGGAACTGGCAAAAAGCGCAGTTCTTCGCGCAAGGGAACTGTGAAGCATGCAAAGCCCTTATCGAGGCTTCTCTCGATGACCAACCTGGCATAGACAGCGTAGGGTGGGATTTTGCTTCAAGCTTAATCACGGTGAAATACGACCCTGCCAAAACCACTCCCGATCACCTGCAACAAGCCATCGCCAAAAAAGGCTTCGAAACGCAGTTCTATCCTGCAGATGCTGCAGCCCAGAAGGCTTTGCCTGCCTGTTGCCAGGAAGCAATCAACAGGAAGCTGAAAAGTAACCAATCACCTCACTGAGAAAGTTTTGAGTTTTTTGTTTTGGGTTTTGTGTTGGGGAGAGCCAACTATTTAGGTATTGGGATGGTTAGGAAGCTGTGGAAAGAAAGAAAGTAAAGAAAGACCTCGGAGGATTAATAGCCAATTTTGGCTTAATCCTCCGAGGTCTACTGAGCTTAAACTCTTAAACAACTTGAACTTTTGAACCCTCCCCGTTCCGTCGTCATAGGTGCCGGTGTCGCTGGCCTTGCCGCTGCCATTCGGCTGCGCCTCAAGGGCTATGACGTCACTGTCATAGAGGCCAATGACTACGTCGGCGGAAAACTCGCTGAGATAGACTTGGATGGGTACCGTTTTGATGCGGGGCCATCGCTGTTTACCATGCCATCCCTGGTGGATGAGTTGTTTGAATTGGCAGGAAAAAATCCAGCAGATTACTTCCGGTATCGACAATTAGGGCTGATCTGCCGCTATTTCTATGAAGACGGCTTGGTACTCAATGCCTGGTCAGACCCTGAGCGATTTGCGGAGGAGGTGGAGGAAAAGACTGATGCCTCAAAAACGCAAGTACTGAAGCTACTGCGCAAGAGTAAGCGAATCTATGACATCACCGCCCATGTATTCTTATTTCGGTCTTTGCACCGAATGAAGACGTACCTGCGCTGGCAGACGGTGAAGTCCCTGCTGCGGTTTCCGCAGATCGACCCTTTGCGAACCATGCACCGCGCCAATCAACAAGCGTTTAGCGACCCACGCCTTGTGCAGCTATTTGACCGCTATGCGACCTATAATGGGTCCAATCCTTATGAGTCGCCTGCTACCCTGAGTGTCATCCCTCATTTGGAGTTTGGGCAGGGGGCTTACCTGCCTGAAGGAGGCTTGGTAGCTATCCCCAAGGCCCTGCATAGGCTAGGGGAGGAGCTGGGCGTGAAGTACCGCCTGGGAACCCAGGTATCTCGCATAGAGGTTGAAGGGGACGCTGTGACAGGCGTAGTTGTAGGGAGCCAACGGCAACCTTTCGAGCTAGTCGTAAGCAATATGGATGTGGTGCCCACTTATCGCAAGCTGCTGCCCAAGCTGCCGGCCCCTGAGCGCACGCTCAGCCAGCCCCGATCAAGCTCCGCTTTGATCTTTTATTGGGCGATATCTCGGACTTTTTCCCAAATCCACCTGCACAATATCTTCTTTAGCCAGGACTATCAAGCCGAATTTGAACACCTTTGGGACCAAAAAACGGTGTATCACGATCCGACAGTATATGTCTTTGTGAGTTCGAAGGCTCTGCCTGAAGATGCGCCTGAAGGCTGTGAAAACTGGTTTGTGATGATCAATGTGCCAGCCAATGAAGGCCAGGATTGGGATCGTATCATTGAGGAGGCACGGTCGAATATTTGGGCAAAACTGTCGCGCATTCTGGGGGAGCCTGTTGCGCCGCACATCGCGGCGGAGGACATCCTCGATCCAAGAAGCATAGAGGCTCGAACTTCGTCCTACCAAGGCGCACTGTACGGCAGCAGCTCCAATAACCGCTTTGCAGCATTCCTTCGCCACCCCAATTTTCACTCCAAGCTCAAGGGCTTGTATTTTGTGGGCGGAAGTGTGCATCCTGGAGGAGGCATTCCGCTGAGCCTGCTATCTGCCAAGATCGCCACTGAGAATTTGAGTTTGTAACTTGGCTATTCTTCCTTACTTTCATCTTCTTCTTTAATCTGTGGAAATCTGAGGAATCTGTGGTGCTTTGTATCGCTTAACATCCTCATTCCTAGATGACTCGATGAACCGCAATTTTAACAACATGACAAATCCAAATTGGCAGAATGATCAGAAAGAAGGGATTGACGAGCAAAAACTGGAGAAAACGGTTTCTACGGTGCTAAAAGTCCTGCTCATCGGGACGGTGGTGGTGTTGGTGGGGCTAAAGGTCGCTGATTGGTGGTTGACGAAGGGGTGAAAAGTTCAAGTTCAAACTCAATCAAATTAACTTTCTAATAATCACAACCATGCTGTCATTTCGACGACTTGAGGCATGCCCTGAGCCTGTCGAAGGGCTTTGTGAAAGGAGGAGAAATCCAACACGCCCTTTTGTTTTGGTTGAGCACTGTTGGTTTCACGCGTTTTGAATAGACTGCTGGACCACATTGTTAGATTTCTCCCGATGGTCGAAATGACAACATTGTTGTAAGAAAAAAATAATAATGAAAAACATAAAAGGCCCCGCCATTTTCTTGGCGCAGTTTATGGGGGATGAAGCCCCTTTTAATAGCCTGGACAGTATTTGTCAATGGGCATCGGATTTGGGATTCAAAGGGATACAAATCCCGACGTGGGAGTCGCGATTGATCGATGTGCAACTGGCGGCGGAGAGTAAAACCTATTGTGATGAGCTGAAGGGAAAAATCGCTGGTTATGGACTGGAAATCACAGAGTTGGCGTCCCATATCCACGGGCAACTCGTGGCTGTGCATCCTGCTTATGATGAGCTGTTTGACAGCTTTGCAGATGCCTCGGTTCGAGGCAATCCCAAGGCCCGTCAGGCATGGGCTGTCCAGCAAATGCTGGACATCGCCAAGGCGTCTCAGCACTTAGGACTTGGTGCCCATGTGACGTTCTCTGGCGCTTTGCTATGGCCATTCCTCTACCCCTGGCCGCAACGGCCCGCAGGCTTGGTAGAACAAGGGTTCGAGGAACTCGCCAAGCGGTGGCGGCCCATCTTCGATGCCCATGACGAGGCAGGCGTAGACGTCTGTTTCGAACTGCATCCCAATGAAGACTTGCACGATGGCGCAACCTTCGAGCGCTTCCTGGATGCCGTAGACGGCCATAGCCGCTGCTGCATCAATTATGATCCCAGTCATTTCATCCTCCAGCAGATGGACTACCTGCAATTCATAGACCTCTACCACGAGCGTATCAAGGCCTTCCACGTCAAAGACGCGGAGTTCAACCCTAGCGGACGAGCTGGCGTCTATGGCGGGTACCTTGACTGGATCGACCGCCCTGGCCGATTCCGTTCTTTGGGCGATGGGCAAGTGGATTTCCAAAGTATCTTCAGTAAGTTGGCACAATATGATTATGACAGTTGGGCGGTGATCGAGTGGGAATGCTGTATCAAGCATCCTGAGGATGGGGCACGAGAAGGAGCCCAGTTTGTCGAGGATCATATGATCCGCGTGACGGAGCGTGCGTTTGATGACTTTGCGGCTACAGGGGCTGATGATGGGCTGAATAAGCGGGTGCTGGGGTTATGAGACCGTTCGGCTCGAAGACTCGCCTCACTGCGAGACCGCTCAGGCCGAGGACGGCCTTCGCTGCAAGATCGTTCGTCGCGGAGCTCCTCACTGCGAGACCGCTCGGCTCGAAGACTCGCCTTCGCTGCAAGACAAGAAAAGTCCTCACGCTCACTCTCAACCTCACACTTCTTACTCTGCGCGTGTCCCCCTTGAGTGTTGGAGGGTGCGGTAGGCGACTTGTGCTGAGCGAAGCCGAAGCAAGGGGGAGGCCTCGTGCGACAGGGGGATGTTTTAAGCAGCGAGATAAAAAAAGCCCTCACTCTCACTCTCAACCTCACACTTCTTCAATGACCCACCTTCTACGCCTTATACCCTTATTATTCCTACTGTTAACTGCCTGTGGCACTCCTGCGGAGAATCAACAAAATCCTTTGGGGCAAAAGGCGGAGGATGGCCCTCCCCAACAAAATCGTTTGGTGAAGCAGGTCCTCGACGAAGTTTTTGACGAGCCGATGGAGATGGCCTTGTTGCCAAATGGAGATATCCTTCTGGTGGAGCGAAAAGGCGCGATAAAGCGCTTTGACAAGGTGACTCGACAGACTGTGGTGGTCGCTGAGCTGAATGTCCATCAGACCAATGAAGATGGGCTGCTGGGCTTGGCGCTTGATCCAGACTATTTACACAATCACTGGATTTATCTTTTCTACTCACCCCCAGGTTTCCTTCCCTTACAATACGTATCGCGGTTTGAGTATTGGAACGATGAGGTGAAATTAAGTTCTGAGAAAGTGATCTTGGAAATTACCGTACAGCGCGATGAGTGCTGCCATTCGGCAGGTTCATTGGAGTTTGGCCCAAAAGGCAATCTCTTCATTTCTGTGGGGGACAACACCAACCCATTCGAATCGGGCGGCTATGCGCCGATTGATGAACGTCGCGGTCGAAAGGCATTTGACGCGCGCCGCTCGTCCTCCAATACGCAAGATCTGCGCGGCAAAATCCTGCGGATACATCCAGAGCCAGACGGCTCCTACACCATTCCCGACGGGAATTTGTTCCCTAAGGACGGCACGCAAGGGCGTCCTGAGATCTATGTCATGGGCTGTCGCAATCCCTTTCGCTATGCTATCGATAAGGAAAGGTATTTCCTTTATTGGGGAGATGTGGGGCCAGATGCGGCCTATGACAGCTTGGGCCGTGGGCCCAAAGGGCATGACGAACTCAACCTGGCCATGAGCCCAGGCTATTACGGTTGGCCCTTGTTCAATGGCAATAATAAGCCCTACAATGCCTTTGATTTCACCACCAAAGTGTCTTCTGATTTATTTGATCCCAAAGCCCCGCTCAATACTTCCAGAAATAATGCAGGCATCCAGGAACTACCTCCCGCCCGATCTGCGCTGATTTGGTATCCCTATGATATCTCCGTCGAATTCCCCATGACCAAATCGGGTTCTCGCAATGCCATGGCTGGCCCGACGTATTACGCGGCTGGTTTTGAAGGTTCGCCTGTCGCCTTACCTGCTTATTATAATGGGAAAACGATATTTTTTGATTGGATGCGTGGATGGATGTTTATGCTGAGTGTCAGTGATTCGGGCAAATTGGAACACATTGAACCCTTTGCCCCACACCTCAAATTCAACAACCCCATTGATATGGAGCTGGCGCCTGATGGGAGTTTGTATGTGTTGGAATACGGTACAGGTTGGTTTTTGGAGAATCCAGATGCGCGGATCTCTCGAATTATTTATGAGCGAGGCAATCGAGCCCCTTTGCCCAAAATCACGACGGATCGCACCAATGGTGCAGCACCACTGACCGTTTCGTTTTCTGCTAGTGAATCCGTGGATTTGGATGGTGATTCCTTGACGTATAGCTGGTGGGTAGGGAATGCCCATTATTTTCCTGATAAAAAAGGGCTTACCCTTACGCATACTTTTGAAACACCAGGAAGCTACGACGTGCGGTTACGTGCAGCGGATGATCAGGGCAAAAAAATGGATACGCATATAGAAATAGTAGTGGGCAATGAGGCGCCTACGTTGGATTGGCAGCTAACTGATCGGAAGGGAAACGCGGTAAACAAAAGCTTTTATTGGGCGCGGCAATGGATAGCCTATCAGGTGATGGTAAGTGATTTGGAAGACGGTACCCTAGCCGAAGGCATTGATGCCCAAGATGTGGCCGTGAGTATCGATTATCTCAAGGAAGGCATGGACCCTGCCGAGATCAGTTTGGGCCACCAAAGCCAGGCTGCTGTGGTGACAGCAGAGGCATTGCTCGAAGCGAATAATTGCATCGCTTGTCACAAGCTGGATCAGGCATTGGTAGGCCCAGCCTATGGGGAAGTGGCAGATGCCTACCGCAATCGGACAGATGCCATCGACTATCTAGTAGGAAAAATCCTCAAAGGAGGCACAGGCGTCTGGGGGGACCATGTCATGGCGGCCCAGCCTCAACTCTCGGCTACGGAAGCTACCAAAATCGCCCGATTTATCATGAGTCTAGGGCAAGGCCCTGCAGAAGTGCAAGGCTTGCCAGTAGATGGCACTTTTACCACCGTCAGCAATGCCAAGAAGGGGGCTTATTATTTGCAAGCGACTTATACAGACCGAGGGGCTGCGGGTGTTCCTGCATTAAAAGGCCAGGCCAATCTCCTACTTCGCGCCCCTTGTGTTGAAGTAGAAACCATCGAATTAGGCCCAGGGGTGTTGCCCATAGAATTGGGCCAAGGGCCCTTTGTAGACAATCTGGTAGATAGTGCCTATCTTGTGTTCCGGCATATTGATATGACTGGGTTGGGAAGGGTAGTGTTCCAATTTGCCAATGTGACAGGAGGGCGTGTCGAGCTACGGCTCGATGGGTTAGGGGGACCGCTGGTCAGCGAGACTGCCTTGGTCAAAGACCAATTGATCTATGAAGCATCGTTGAAGCCTGCTAATGACTTTCACGACCTCTTTGTCGTTTTCAGAAATGAACAAGTACCTGGGATGTCTATGGCGGGGCTGGATAGGATGTGCTTTCGAAGAGAATGATAGAATGATAGAATGAGTGAATGATAGGATGGGAGAATAGAAGAGAATGAATAAATGAGAAGATGAGTAAATGATAAAATGAGGAGGTGCGTGCCCTGAGAAAATTGAGGAGAGTAAATGGGAAAATATAGGTCAATTTTTAGATTAAACGTTTAGGTAGTTAGGAATAATCTAGCAATAAATAGAATCAATTTATTTTGTAAGTGACTGATTTTCATTCTTTTATTCAAAATTATTTCATTCAAAATTAACTTATTCGTCCAAATGGTCATATCTTTTCATTTCTTCTTAGGGACTAAATGGCAATTAGGTACTAATTTCCCGATCAGACGTTCAGACAATCAGACTTTTAAACTTTGACTTTATGTTAAATCGCCGCAAATTTCTTCATACCACCGCAGCCTTGGGGCTGGGTGCCCTTTTGCCTAAAATTTCCTTGGCTTCTACTGTCAATCCCTATGAGATAGGCATTCAGCTCTATACGGTCCGAGACCAGTTTGAGAAGAATCCCCAGGCGACGCTGACGGCTTTGGCAGAGATGGGCTATAAGAAAGTGGAATTGTATGATTACAATGCGGGATACTTCGGTGTAACGCCGAGAGATATGGGAATCATGCTTAGGACCCTGCGCATGCGTGCGCCTGGCGGCCATTACAAATATGGCCTGCACGACAAAAACTGGTCGGGCACCATTCGGCAGGGCTGGAAAAAAGCCATCGATGATGCCAAACTGATCGGCCATAAATACATGTCTTTGGGATGGTTAGACGAGAGCGAGCGCACCAAGCTCGACGATTATAAGGCCATGGCCGAATGGCTCAATATGGCAGGCCAAATGTGCCAGAATGCAGGCATCCAGTTTTGTTACCATAACCATGACTTTGAGTTTCAAGAAATGGAAGGCGATACGCCTTATGACCTGCTGCTAGCCCTCACGGAACCCGAGCTGGTCAAATTTGAAATGGACCTCTATTGGGTGATCAAGGCAGGAAAAGATCCATTTGCTTACTTCGAAAAGCACCCTGGCCGCTTCCCGCTATGGCACGTAAAGGACATGGACGCTACGCCCGCGAAGGGCTTCACTGAGGTGGGCAATGGGACCATTGACTTCCCTCAACTCTTCGCGAAAGCGAAGCAGGCAGGAATGAAACACTTCTTCGTAGAGCAGGATGAGTCTTCTGGTTCTTCGCTTGAGAGCGCGAAGAAGAGTTTGGAGTATTTACTTCAGATGGAGTATTAAAGAGGGGTTTACGTTTTGGCCTTGCGCGCGTCCCCCTTGTGCGATGGCCTGGGTGCGGGTGGCGAAGGCATGTCCTGAGCCATGCCGAAGGAGGGAGGCTTTTGAGGCGACAGGGGGATGTTTCTTGCGCTAGAAGCGTCGCTTCTTATCGCCATTTTTTTCACTAAAACCTTTTGTTCTGAATAGGCTGGTGTGCATCACGCATACCAGCTCTTTTATTTATTCCTCAAAAAAAAATCACTTCAACTGAGTACATATTAGCTACTTCCCACACTGGTATAGCGAAACACAATTTTTAACGCAAAAAAACTTTATCTCCCATGATTCAACAAACATTAGTATTTCTCCTCATCCTCCTATGCCTTTGTCAGGCAAATGCCCAGCAGCTCCTTTCTCCCTCCAATGGCTTCTCTCACAAAAAGACGTCCTATGTCACGCTGACTGATGGAACCGAAATCAAAGGCACGCTCAAAGACATTGACAGGAAAAAGGGCTTGATCAAATTTGTGAAAATCATCGATGGCGCAGGGACCAAGTACAAACTGAAGCCTACGGCTATCAAGCATATGTACCTCCCACCCACCAGATTTGACAATGCGATGAAGGCCTTGGACTTCCTGAAAGATGCCCAAAAGTGGAATAACCAGAAGCTAGATCAAGACCTGCTTAAGCAAGGCTATGTCTACTTTGAAAGTGTCCCAGTGAAGATTAAGAAGAAAAGCATGCAATTATTGATGCAATTGCTCAATCCTACCTTCAGCAAAGAAGTGAAGGTCTATCACGATCCGTTTGCAAAGGAAACCATGGGACTGGGCGTCGGTGGTGTGACGGTAGCTGGCGGAAATGCCAAGTCGTATTATGTGGCAAAAGGCGAGGAGATCGCCTATCGGCTGAAGAAGAAAGATTATCGCAAGGAATTTGTGCCGATGTGGCAAAGCTGCCAGCAAGTCATCGACGCGTATCCCGACCAGAAGTGGGCAAACTTGGTGAAGCATATTCTAGCCTATTCGGAGTGCAAGTAGCTGGGAAAAGAAAAAATCAAACTCAAGTTCAATTTTGCTTATGGTTAATTGACAAATCCTCCTAGACCTTAAGCGCAACTCCCCTCAACCATAACCCCAAACCCATCTCCTGCCACTTGCTGGCAGGCAGGGCAAGAACTGCCCAATTTTTATCCAAAACCATTTAATCAACCAACCATTATGAAAATCCTAACGACCGTTTTAATCCCCCTCTTTTTCTGCCTGGTCAACGCAGGAGCTTTTGCCCAATCGCTCTCCCTCTCTGGCCAGCTTGGCTACGCAAGCCCCCAAGGCGACGCCTTCAGAGATGCTGACACAGGCGAACGCCTGACGTCCTTTGGCCTTGGATACGATGTCGACATCCTTTATCACCTGGAATCCTTTGATTCCAAGCTGGGATTGGGACTTATGTATGTCGGCAGTGCCTTATTTGGGAGCGAAAGCGCCACGAGGCTGGATGTAGGCATCTATGGGTTGGATATGTTTGGGGTGAAAGGGCAATATCGCTTGAGTTCTCCAGACAATGGCGCCAGCCCTTTTTTTAGCCTCGGTCTCGGCCTTAGCAGGTTTGCAACGCCTGATATTACAATTTTCTCTGACAATGGTAATATCTTCCTTGAAGGCAAACGTACCTATGGGATCGGCATCCGCCCTGAGATCGGAATGGACCTCGGCAGGTTTCTGGTTTCGACGGCCTATCTCGTCCCGATGAAGTATACCATCGAATCTGACGCAGGCAATTTTGAAGGCACTGCAGGCAGCCTGACTTTCTCTATCGGCTATCGCCTCAATGTTGACCTGAGTGGCTTTTTCTAAGAATAAAACACATGGAGGCTGCCGAAACGCCAGAAAGGGAGTAGGTATTTTATTTTTTATAAAAACCAGCTATTTTACCTAACGCAAATCCATAAACGATACAAACAAAGGTCCTTCTTGGCATGCGAAATTTCAAACTAGAAAAACTCCAAAACGGCGAGACCTTCGTCACGAGTGAAAAAGGCAACTCCATGGTGCCCCTGATCAAGTCTCGCCAAAAACACCGTTTGGCACCTGCCAGCGTAGCATCCGTGGAGGTAGGTGATATCGTCTATTGTAAGGTAAAAGGATTCTTTTACACACACCTTGTCAAGGCAAAAAACGACTCTAAGGGCTGCTTGATTGGGAACAATCAGGGAGGCATCAATGGCTGGACCAAGCAGGTCTATGGGGTAGTGGTGGAAGTGTTGTAATTTAGGTAGCTAGTTGTATACCCATTGGGTAACGCCAACCCAATAGTTTATGCATCATCAATTTTTCAATCATTCCTGCTTCTATTCATCTGTCTTGATTCTTTTGTTAATGGCATCTACTACCAAGATGTGGGCACAAGAGTCGTTGCAACCCTTTTTTCTAGACATTCACATTGACAAAGTTGGATTCAATCAGCAGGTATATGGGATTCTGCATGCAAAGAAGGAACAAGGAAATTGTGCCTTATATGGGTTTGACGCTACAACATCGGCACTTGTTAAGCTTAGCGATAAGGAAAGGGCACGCTTGGTCAAGAAAGAAAAAAAGATGCCGAAACATAAGATTAGTGGATTTTCTGTCAGGATGATATGGGTAGAGGATTCATCCGCTTTCTATACTACTCACATTGCTCCTATTTTTGAATCCGAGGGTAAATCCAATGTCCTTTTTTATTTTGCAATAGAAGATCTCCCAGAACTTGATATCAGAGATGAAACGCTGAATTATAAGGAAAGATATAGGAATAAATCATTCTATCTTCAAAGCAAAATAATAGAAACGCTTGTGAAAAAAGCATACCCTAAGGAAGTGGATGAACCTGAGGTTCCACTCGTTATGTTTAATGAATACCGAGATGAATATGTCTGTTTGAGAAAATTTAATCAATCAACCTTCGACCGATTAAGCCCAGTGCTGTTAAGTGATCTTCAAAAGATATTATTGGATGGCTTTAAGAATCATAAATATGTAGGTTTTTCGTGGCCTGATTATTATAGGGTATATGGGTATTCTGATTTTCTTGATTCAATAGCACCTCCCTATACAGAAACTATGTTCCTACAGAATATCGAAAGCTTTGCTGTAATTGAGAGGTGGACGCTCCGTTCTGATTTTTCCATTGAAAAAACACCAAGATTTATAGGAGTAGGGGTTGATTGGGACCATATGATATTTTTTGGAATGTCTTATCTATTAGATTGGTTTCCAGAGGAAATGCAGCGTTCGATTGGCACTGACTTTTCTGAAGCAGAGATAAATCAGCTCACCATGTATCTGTTGAGACCTATTCTAAATGGCCTCGTTAGGAAGAAATGATGTAGCAAAAAACCGCTAGCTAATGGCTGATCATACCATCTGCTAACGGCTTTTTTCTGTAGAAAAATACAAACTCAACTACCATCTCAAATTCAAAGAAAAACTTGAGCTTGACACTTGAATTTGCGTTTGAACTTTTCCCTTAACCTTTATAATAAAAACGCTCCCGCACCACCTGATCTCCATCCCAATGCTGGACAGAAACCTGCTCCATTTTCACGCGGTTGCCGTCCTTGAAGGTGACGTCCATCCATGATTCGATCATCGCTACGTTGTTGTCTTCGTCAGTGGAAAGGGCCGTGACGCCGCCTCCGTGAACATCTGCGACCATCCCTACAAACTGCTCTTCATACTGACGATTGGCGGCTTTGCCGACGCGTGGCTCCTTGCCAGGCTCTTGCATCGTGACATCTTCATGGTAAAACTGCTCAAAGGCATCTAGGATTTGACCTTGGAAAACCATGTTCTGGAGTTGGGTTGCTTTTGCTTTTAATGACATTGTGATAAAAAGTTAATGTTTAAACATTGAATATGGCGATAATGATTCATTAACTCAGCCAGTTCCAAAGTGTTTGAAAAAAAATAAATTTTTCGTTTGTAGGTTGAGTTTGAACTTGAATTTGCACTTAAACTTGCGCTTCCCTTCCTTATCTTTGAGAATGGATTTTGTAAAAGAATTAGGGGTAATGGCCTTGGCAGTGCGGCTCCGTAGGCTCAGCGATACGATGATCAAGGATGGGCGGAAATTGTACCAATACCTGGAGGCTGATATTGAACCGAATTGGTTTTTGGTGCTGTTGCTGCTCAAGGATCATCCGATGATGTCCATCACAGAGATCGCCGATGCGCTCAAATTTGCGCATCCTTCCATCCATGCTATTGTCAATAAATTGATCAAGAAGGGGTATGTAGTTGCCTATGGCGACAAGGCCGACAAGCGCCGCAGGCGTTTGCAGCTCAGCCAGACAGGCCAGCAAAAAATCGTGGAGATGGAACCTGTCTGGGAAGCGGGCAACCAAGGCATATCAGCTATGCTACAAGCCAATGAGAGCGATATCCTAGAAGAGTTAAATAAGCTCGAGCAAGCATTCGCAGAAAAAGGCTTTATGGAAAGAACATTAGAAGAAATGAAAAATGAAAAATTGAAAATTGATAATGGAGAATGAAGAAAAACAAAAAACATTTACTCATTTTATCATCTACTCCCTTCGATAAACGTTCGGCAGAGCTCACGTCGAAGCCTCAGGACAAGCATCTAATCATTTTCTTCCCATTCTCTCATCCACTCATTCTATCATTCTATCATTTCCCCCCCCCTCTCCATCCGTATATCAGCGCGCTCATATTCCTCTTCTTCAGGCAGCAAAGGCACTTCTACAAATCCCAATTTTTCATATAAATGAATGGCAGGTGCCAATACTGTATTTGATACCAAAAATACCTTTTCAGCGCCCATCGCCCATGCGCGATCCAATATGGCCTGGCCGAGTCGGTAGCCAATGCCAAGGCCTTGAGCGGCGGGATCTACGGCCATTTTGGCGAGTTCATAGCATTTGTCATTGGCTTTGATCAAGGCACAAGTGCCTACAGTCTCGCCCTTGAAGCGTGCCATCAATATCGCCCCGCCAGGCTCGATGATATAATCAATGGGGTGATCCAATGCCTTGTGATCCGATGCTTCCAAGCGGAAGTATTTCTGTATCCAGGCATGATTGAGCGAGCGAAATGCGAAAGCATCACTCGGCTGGAAATCGACGATTTCCAGGAGGGGAGGGGGAGCATGATGAATTGCCATAACTAGAGCAGTTCAAGGGTTCAACGTTCAACAGTTCAAGGCCGAAAGGGCGATTCTGATGGCTGGAAAATGGGAAAACCTCCCATTACAAAACTATGTAGTCAACTACGGAGTTTTATAATGGAAGGTTTTTCCCTTAAACGAATTGAACCTCTTGAACGCTTGAACCCTCTTCGCCCCCTAGTGCTTACAGCACTAAGTAGTTATCGGTTATACTGAGGCGCGGATTACCCACAAACCAACGCTTCAAAGCCGAAATCCGCGCCAGCTGGCGTAAGCCAGGAGCGAAGAGGCGCATCTCTATGCGCTGGGCCGGATTTCCGGATTGAGGGCTGGTTCTTTGCGTAATCCGGCCCTCTGTTATAAACCACAAGGAACTTCGTGCTGTAAGCACTAGATCAGATTGCCACCCAGTGTGCGCAACATACCAGTGAATTGTGCAATGTCTGTTTCACTGCTACTTGTCAAAAACCACTCTGCAGCTTCTTCCATGGTGGTTTTTGCGTCTTTATATACATTTTGACCAGTACTGGTCAATTTGACCAACCGCACACGCGCATCTCGGGCATTGGCTTCTTTTTGTACCAAGCCGATTTTCTCCATCGGAGCGAGCATGCGTGTCACGCCAGAGGCAGACATCCCAATTTTATGGGCGAGGTCGATGCGCCGCATCTTTTCTTCAGGTGCATGTTGCAAATGGTATAAAATCATGAATTCATTCAAACTAATGCCTAGCATGCTGAGTCTGGCATCGAACTTCTTGGCCAAGATAGCCTGAGTCGTGTGGAGGTTGAGAAATAGCCTTAGGGATGTTTCAGTAGTTTTCATAAAAATATTTACTTGAAATATACTTGAATATACAAGTATTACGCAAGTATGTGATTAATGTTCATTTTCCCCAAAAACGTTTCGAAAATAATTCGTTTCCCCTTAATTTATAGTGAAGCGAAAGCAGTTTTTTGCCTTCAAAAATCCTTATTCGATATTCTGCAATCTACTTTTTCTTCCACACATACCAGCCAAGGCCCAGTAAGAAAAGGAGAAGCCCTATTCCCCCCAAATAGCTTCCAATCGCCCTTTGGGGCGCAATCACCTGCATATTTCCAATCGCGATCATCGCCGCCCAGTGACCAGGGTGGTCTTGCCATCTCCCGTGCTGCTTGCGGTCACGGAAGTCCATTTTAGCCAGTCTCAGGGCTTCATCTATGGGATACCCTTCTCCTAAGTATTGGTACAAATGCTTCATGATAAAGGCGTTAGGAGCGTGTTTCACCTTCCATTGAGAAGCGATGACGCTGCGGCAGCCGGTATGAAAGAACGCTCTTGCGAGGCTCATCACGCCTTCTCCCTCTTGAATCTTCCCGTTACCAGTCTCACAGGCACTCAGGACTGCCAGCATGGCCTCTATTCGGAGCTTATACAATTCCTCTAACTTCAATAGAGACGTGTCACCCAATCCGCGAAATACAATGTAGGCACTGTCTTGGCTGGCTTCAGCATGTGTTGACAGGTGAAGAAATGCCATCAGTGGGGCATCTTTTATTAGTTGGATAAAATTGCGTTTAGTTGCTATATCATCATCCAGCCGCTCATTTTTGTCAAAAAACTGACTAATCGCGTCAAGGACCAAAGTACTTTCCTTTAGTTTACCAAACCTGATATCCTCAAAACTCACAGGCGCTACCCCCAACCAAGGTTGTTTAATGAGGTCATGTTGTGGTTTTCGTTCCAGGTAACTTCCGATGGTAGCCGAAGGGAGATAGGCAATGACATGGTCATCAATGAGGTAGTGAAGCCGTGTGGAATCACTTAGGAGAAATGCTTCAAAGGGCAAATTGTACAATTGACCATCTGGGATGATAAGGAGTTTTTCCTGAAGCCCAGAAAAAGGAGCGACTAGTTCCTGATAAAGTACGGCAGCGCTTTTTTGGCAGGCATCCGCTGCCCCGTCTGATAGTTGATGAATAGTCTGTTTATACGTACTTATTGCAGTAATTAACGCTGGCGAAATGGGCATTCGCTGAATTTCTGGTAAGCCCTTATGATTTACCTTAATCCCATAACAAATAGAATCTCCCCAGAAATAGGAAATCAAGCTTTGGTTGGGCAGGAGACGCTGTTGCATGTCCGCTAGGGAAATCGGCTTTTGCTGATCCGCCAATTTTCCTTTCACTTGCATCCTGAGCAGATGCTCAGCCAAGACGACGGCCTTACTGGTCTCCAGCAGCTCCCAGAAGTCTGCATAGGCATGGGGACCTTTTTGCTGGGTCCGCAAGTCAGCAGCAGCCAAGGCTTCCTCATGACGCTCATGGCTACGCTCAGCCTCTATGAGGCGAGAGCCTTGACCTGCTAGCGATTGCCGTTGGCGGAATACCTGCTCTGCGCGGATCATCAAGAGATAAGCAGCTACCGAGTGGTCCAATAAGCTGTCTTGCGCAGATGCCACCGCCCATTGGTGCAAGGCCTTGCCTTTGGCAGCCAGCAAGCGGAACAAGAGGTTCTCTGGTTCATTGATGACCGAATCTGGGGGTAACTGGTAGCTATCCAACGTATCAAAATGCACAGGCATAATCCTGTAAAGGCCCTTTTGGAAATTCGCTACCGCCGCTTCAAATGCCTGCATCTCAGCCAGGCATCTGCCTTTGGCCAGGTATTGCTTGGCGATGTCGCGGTTGGGGCCGGTAGGGTGGAGTCGGTGGAATTGCTGTAAGGCGGTGTCAAAATGCGCAAGGGCGCTGTCGTAGCTCCCTTGCATTTGTAATGATTGGGCGAGGAAGCCGTGACTTCTGGCGAGGTTCCCAGCATCATAGGCATCATCCCCATATTCAGTAAGTCCCTCAATCGCCCTCAAAGCAAATAGCTTGGCTTGCGAAGGGTCTTCTGATAGGAGGTAGACTTCTGAAGTAAAGGAATTGCTATAACAAATCACTTTAGGGATATGATATTCGTTGCGTGCAATCTTTTTGGCAGAATCGAAATGATGAATCGCTGCTTCGGGCATATTCCATGCCTTATAAGCAATCCCTATATCAATATAAGAATAGCTTATATCCTTCCAATATTTTTGATTCTTGGCATCAGAGGTGACCAATTTTCTAAAATTTTGTATCCCAGCCTTCAATGAATCAATCCCATCTGAATATTCACCTCTGTCACGGAGTAATTTTCCTAACGGCCGTTGACAAAAAGCCAATCTTTTGTAATCCTTAAAACGCGCATATATTGGGATAGCAAGACGGAAATAGGTGAGAGCACTGTCGGTAAAATGGCTACGGTTAAATGCCAGGGCCTTTCTCCTGTAGGCTTGAGCTTCTAGGATATCTCCTTTTTCAATCTTCAATACACTATCAGCAAATCGATGGCATTGACGAATAAAAAAGGTGGGGGTGAGCGCTTCTTGCTGTTCCCGAATCTCCAGATTACCACTATAGCGATAAGCTTTGAACGAAATGTCATACATCCATTCTCGCTTGGTCGAATCAGAAACCTCATTTAACGCAAGCCAAAAGGACTCCTCAGCACATAAGGAGTCCCCTTTTCCCCAATAATCAAATCCTTCTTCAATATGCTGCCATAGAGAATCCTGGGCAGGACATACAAGTCCATTGATTACCCAACATACCCATAGGAAAGTGATGCGGTGATTCATTCTGTTTTTGAGGAAATGGATCTTCTTCTTCGAAATAGGCTGTAAGCACCAAACAAAAACCCAAAGCCCAATAACAGGGATATGGGATAAGCAATTATGGGGTCTTCAATGAGCCAATAACGCCAACATACCCAGATAGTCCTTTTTTTACAAGCAGGGCAATCCGATTTCTCACAAGGATAATCCCTCAAAAGATTCACACAGATCAATACTTCAATCGTCTCACAGACCAGTGGTGCCTCGTCAGCTCCTACGGCACATACTTCAAAACGCAAGGTATCTACCCCTGAGATAAATCCATCATGATCTTGATTTTTCAAAAAATAGGCTACTTCCCCCCCATTGTCCCACTTCTTCTCAAAATCTGTGTCCATGGTTGTCCTAAATGTATGCTCAACCAGCCTGATCCGCCAGGCGGAATTAGGGGAAGGCAAAAGGCCTTGTTTCCTAAAATCATCGAGTTTAAAGGTAGTAATGGTAGTCTGTAGGGTAACAGGACCATTTAGATTTGTCCCTTTTACAACAGAATCTCTATGGGTCAAAGGGCAGCACCATTTCTTGATGGTCGCTGGTGAGGAATATAAAACATCAGCAGATCGTAGATATTTCCCACTTGCGTCGTTCACCCGCCCAAAAAACTCAATTCCGGCCTTGTTTTCGATTTGGACATTATTCTCTTGAAAACACTTCGTACTGATCAAAAACTCAATGCTTCCCTGAGTATGTTCTTCCTGAAAATTGGTTCCGAAGTCCCTATGCTTTTTCCCAAATAAATGCCCTCCCTGGAAGGTCCAAGTAATCTTTCGGGTATCGGGATCATAGTGATAATGGTAGGTAAATTGGCGGTTTTTGCCTCCACTGGGATCTGAAAGAAGGGGAATATCCTCCATCATATTGCCGCTAGCATCTTGCACGACTTGATCCCCAAGCCGCACAAACCGCATCTGCATAGTAGATTCATCCAGTCGCTTGTCCAAGACATCCGTCACGATAACCTGAGCCGTCTCATCAGCACTATCATTTGAAAACTCTATGCGATAGTGAATATCTTGAAGAGGAGCTTTGGTGATTTCCCAATAATCCGTTGTATCGGCCAAGCCATTCATAATCATCCATTTATTATTGGGATCATAGGGGTCTCGCTTACTCAAAATTTCTACTTCATCTGTAGTACAGCTAGCACTAGTACAGCCTGGATTTGGGAGAATGTGTACTTCTACTTGAGTAGATTGAATAGGGAGCTGGTCAGGCGTATATAGATTTAGCACTAAATGCTGAAGGCCTTCTATATCATACGGGTTTGTAATTTCCATGCAATAGGCAGGATCTCCTGCACTGTTCATGCAAGTACTTGTATAGCAGGTATAGTCACACGTCGGTGGTTCTATTAGCGGAACGCCTGGGGGGAGGTCATCTCCTAGGACACATTTTGGAGGGATATGATAGATCGTAAAAGCCTCATTCATGACGACCTTTACGGTATATCCCACATCAATCATGCAACGCGTGACATTAAAATCTATTAATAAGTTGGTATAAAAGGTCTCGCGAGGCTGTCTGGTAAATCGGACATCACAAAAGGTGGAGTCACCGTCATTCGGAGGTCCAGGGGGAGGGCTGGTACAACTAGTCGAAAAGCCTGGCATATCCACCGTTCCGAGGTCTTGCTTTCGAAGTGTTTCGTCATCATCGTCTGAGGGTGGGGTCTTTCTATATAAGGCAATTTCTATCCTTGGATTATTGCAGGTCATTAAGTCTGGGACGTCAATACAAGCTTGATAACATGCCGTTCCATCAAATATGAGTTCTCCTGCAAAGATAGAATCTGACCAAAAATACTGCCCATCTTCGCAAGTGAAGAAAAGTCTATAGTGAGGAGAAAAGGTTGGATCAGATTGGTCAAAAATGGCAAGGTCCGGCAAATAATGTACACATATTTGCTTGTCACAATCTGTACCACCAGGCATATCCTCTACGGTCACACAGGCTTGAGACAGATCTGTGACACATTGGCTCACTGGAGGGCATTGCCCATAACTAGTCACAATCGAAAAAACGAGAATTACACCTACCAACCATTCTTTTTTCATGAGTAATGGGGTTTTTTGAACAAGTGAATAATACATAAATATGGCAAAATTTTGTTTACTTGTCAACACAAATCGAATAATCGGCAAAAGGCACAGTTCCACAGGCGAAAGTTTCCCGTACTTCAAAAACTACCACTTCTACTTACTTATGTACATTTTGATGAAAGGTAACCATCCTGTCATTTGTTTTTTTCTCAGGTCATTTTGCCCTATATTTTGCTTTTCATTACTACTCTTCATCCAATTCTTGCTTTTTTCTGCTTCTCCAAGGTTACCCTTTTCTTCTTATGACATACATCAATAGAAAACGCTGTGCGGCATATACCAATGAAGAACTGCTTGCGATGCTCCGCGACAGCAAGACACAGAAGGCTGCCATCGGCTGCATCTACCTGCTGGCACAGGAGCGGCTGGAATGGATGGCGCGAAACTATGGGTTACAGGAGAAATGGTTGGATATTGCCAATGACGGGGTGATTATTCTAATTGAAAAAATTGAGCAAAATGCATACGATCCGGCAAGCAACCTGGTCCCATTTTATATAGGCATCTGTAGGTTTTTGATGTTGGGGGATTTGCGAGACCAAAAGAGACGTGCAAAAGGCAATGCAGCTATCTTGGACAATGATCCAACATGGGCTGAAGTGCCTTCGCCCGAAGATATTCGGGTACAAATAGAAGACATCAAGGCCCATCAGGACCAGCTAGACCAGTTGGCTGAAAAGATGAAGAAGCTGACAGATATTTGTAAAAAGGTCTTCAGGCTTCGCCATTGGGAAAAGGACGAAAACGGCAAGAGGCTCAGTTGGGCGGCCATCGCCTCACAAATGGGACATGAAAATGCCCAGGTATCAAAAAACACCTATGGAAGGTGTAAAAAAGGATTAATAGACTAGCATTTGAATTGAATGACATGGAAGATGTAGACGTACAGATCAATGCATATATAGCGGGCGATTTAAGTGAGACAGATCGCATAGCCTTCGAGAAGGAGCTACAAGCGGATGCCCAGTTGGCAGCGCGGGTACAGGCGCATCGCGACCTTGAAACGCGCTTGCCCAAGATGTTTGCCCATCAACAACAAAAGGCTGAGATGCGGGCCTACTTGGCTTCTCTCACCTCAGCAGCATCTACTGCCCGAAATATCAAACCGCTCTTGATCGGTATTGCAACTGCCTTGGTGCTGCTGGCAGCCCTTGGCTACCTCCTCCTGAGGCCCTGCCAAGACAAAGATATCGTGTTGAGTGAATATATGCGTGACCTCAATCCCTCCTACATCGAAACCTCGATGGGCGCGGAAAATCCCCTCAAAGACTTGTGGGAGCAAGGCAGCGCACGCTATAGGCGAGAGGAGTTCTCAGCAGCGCGCGAACTCCTCGGTCAGATTCCCGAATCTGACAACTTCTACGCCAAAGCGCAATTGCTTATCGGCAATTCTCACCTCTCAGAGGGAAATTGGGCATTCTCCATTGCTGCTCTCGAACGGTGCCGCACCCTTTCCGATCCTGCCGTCACTGCTGACGCCCCGTGGTTCCTCGCCTTGGCCTATATCCAGCTGGACAATATCCCACAAGCAGAGGCTGTACTCCAGGAGATTGTGGACAATCAGTGGTTTCGCTATCCTGATGCGAAGGTGTTGCAGAAGAAGATTGGGCGCTTGTGTGGGGAGTAAGTAAATCAAATAGAAAATGAACCTAGATTTTTTTAAACGGAAGAGAGACCCTTTAGCACTTCAGGCTGAATGGAATACGAAAGGAGAAAAATATGCCACTGAGATCAATGAAATGATCGAATATGGAGAAAGAGTTGGTTGGGATAATTGGAAAGGGAAACCTCCAGAAGATAAACGTGATCATTTGGCTGCTGATGTTATCAGACTTTTGAAAAAAGCCAATGAAGAGGGAACTGTTGAAGAATTTCGCAAAAATTTCCCACCAGCACATGCGCCTTTCATCAATTATTTTGAGGCGCAAGGCCAAAGCATTGGGCAAATGCATTTTATCCATGATGAAAAGATCGTTTTCCTTACTGGCACTCCCTATCAAAAACGCCAAGCATATTTGCTAGATGGAGACCAAACAATTCCCTTGGAATCTACCATTGAGTCTATCGGAAAATCAAAGCAGAATGATGTTTTTGCTGTGCTCGATAAGGGTAAAATCGTGACGACTCAAGGATGGGAAGGAGACATAATTGAATCATTTGACCTTCAAGAAACAAAGGGACTTGGTGTCACTGAGTTAATCCCATTTAATGATGGGAAAAGAATCTTATTAGTAACCGCTGAGGGCATTTACCTCATTTCAAAAGATAAGGAAATCATGGTTCATCCAGTACCTGATTTAGCAGATGAGGAATGGGATCAAAGCATCGATATGGAAAATGCGACCTTATCCCATGACAATCAATACATCATTGTTGGAGATCAATGTTCTGATCATAGGATTCTCAATGCTGAAGGTATGCAAGTGGGAGAAATTGGTCCTCAATCTTCCTATCCTCATTTTTGCCTATTTTCAAAAGATGATTCCCAACTCATCACCAATTCATGTCATTTCTATAACGGATTGACAATCGGTGTATCTAGCAAACAATTAGTGGGGATAAAAATTGAAGCTTACGAGGAAAGTGACTTATACCAAGTTATTGATGATGGGATGCGCGTTTATGTTGGGCTTGCTACCCAGGAACATTATATTTTAGGAGATGCCTATGGCAATATAAGAGCTATCTCGTCTGAAGGAAAGTGTATTTGGAGTCATTTCTTGGGTTCTACTATTGGTGGTTTGGCTATATCAGATGATGAACAGACGCTCTGGGTAGGCTCTTGTACAGGGATGATTCACAAGTTAAGACTAGGCCAAGGCCACAGAGACACTCATACCATTGGGAATGGGAATCACTTTGAAGAATTTAGGATAATATTATGGAAAGGGGAGTCGCCCATGATATGGTAGTTTTTTTCAAAATGCTATTATTTTGTATCCTTGATAATTCTTAAACACTTTTCCAAAAGCGAAGCACTGACTGAACCCAAATATGCACCTCCCCTCTTTCTCCCCAGACGAAGACTGGTACGTCGAAGAAGCATTCGAAGCCGCGAAGCGGTTTCGGGGGACGGGCATGTATGTCATCGCCAAGGAGGGAGAATCCGACGGGATCATTGGGATTACCGTTAAAAAATACACCTTCGACAAGCCCCAGATTTTTCAGCAAAATGCCCTTACCTATTTTGAAGAGCATCAGGCTAGCATCCTCGATGCCTTATGCCTAGGGGTCATCGCCGAATATCCCAATATCCTGTCAGTATATGATATAACGGAGCCTGACGGATCCCCGGAATTCCCTCACCTCACCTCGATAGAAGAGGTCCAACGCGCCATCGGTATTGGCAATTTGCATATCCTCCATCACTCAAAAGACGACGCCGCGTATGTCGGTCTGGAATGTGGCTGCCCATGGGATGAAGAACATGGACTGGGCGTGTTGATGCACAAAGAACGTGTCATACAGGTCGGAAGCGCCGATATTTCCTTTTCGGGCTCCCGAACCATCCGAATCGACAATGGAACCTATACAGAAGAAGAGCGAATTGCCGATGCTGAAAGAGAAAAAAAGCGAGAGCAGGAACGCCTTGCCAATATCGCCCGCTGGAAGCTAGCAGAGGAAAGAAAGGCGCAGAAGAAGTGGTGGCAATTCTGGAAAAAATAAAACAATAAACCCATTAACATAATTAACGCTAAATAATGAAATTCAATCACCCTATTTTTATTCTCCTAATATTGGTCACATTTGGCTGTTCTAGTAGCCAGAACAACAGTCAACTTAATAAAGAATCACTTGGGGCTGGAACACAAGGAGAGGACTCTGTAACGCCTAAGGAAGAAGGAATTCAGGTCTTCAAAAAAGAGATGGGAGCCCTACGTGATTCGGCTATTTACTATTTTGAAATGGGGTTTCAAGCGCTGGAGGAAGGGCAAGATAGAGGAGAGGTTTCTGGAATAATTAAACCGAAACTTACCTATTTTGCAGACCAAATTGATAAAAAGTCACAAGCTTTTTATGACACTGCAATTGAATTAGAACTTACAGAAAAGGAGTATGAGCAGGTATTCGACGAACTTAAAATTACCATGCAACCCATGCTTGAGAAATTCAAAAAACTAAGGGATTTGGGAATAGAAATTTAAAAAATGGCACTTCCCTCTCAGGAAGCGCCATCGAATGATTCACCTATTTGATTATTGATTATTAATTGATTGATTATTGGTAGCAAAGCTGGCCTTCAATTCTGAGGGGAGCACATCCGTTGACGGGATTCTTCTCACCGCGAATGCGTACCGCTATTACTTTATCAAATTCGCCGGTGACTGACTGGTGGACGGGCGTCGCAGGAGGGGCATAAGCTTTGAAGCTAGAGAAAGTATGGCCCTCAAATTCGATCTCTACTTCTAGGTCCGTTTTTCCAATCACATGGATGTCCATCTGCACCAGCCGAGGCGTCGCAGAACTCCAGACAGTCACTTGCTCAAATAAGCACTGGTTAGGGTCCTCGGGGTGGTAGACACCGATACCGCCGCCACATACTTCTGTGTCCCACGCTTTCAGGTCAAACTTTCCGCCTGGGTTGTTCTGGGCTGGCGCGTGGTAGATCGAGGCGTCCAAGGTACAGCCTCCCTCTCCCAAAGGGATGACTTTCATTGTCTTGAGGTTTGAAACCTCCACGATCTGCATCTGACCTACAGGAATTACGATACGCAAAGTGCTGTCATTGCGGATAGACAATAGGGCATCGCTCTTACCTGTATTCACGAAGGTCCCTATCAAGTCAATCGGGGCACCCGTAGGAGAGAGTTGAAGATCTTCACCAGTAGCGCTTTTAGTGGAAATGGTGCGGATCACCCGTTCTACTTCGAGCAATGGCTTGTTTACCTCCTCGACTTCCTCTACGATTTCTTCGATCGTAGGCTCGCTACAGCTTGTCGTGACAAAAGCGAAAAAGAGACTCGCGAGGATCAGGAGGGCAGTTTGGTTCATGATGGTTGTTTTCATGGCAATTTTTGTGTTTAGGTTGTGAATAATGAGTAAAAAAATGGCTAGCGTCAGGGCAATAAAAAATCAAACACCCACCTATGTACGGCCATAGGTGGGTGAGCAATTATTAAGAATTGCTTAATAAGTATTAAGAAATGTTAAGGCGGAAGGTTGGGAAGAAAAATTCAAGTTCAAACTCAAGTGCAAGTTCAAAGAAGAACATTTGAGTTTGAGTTTGAGTTTGAATTTGAGTTTGATCTTCTCCTACTCAATCTTCTCCACATCAGTCACGAAGTACTTCGTGTCGCCGCGCCAGTCAAACTGAAAGTACATCTCCTCATAGCGGAGCTTGACGCGGTAGCCTTGGTCCATGGCATCGGTGATGGCTTTAAGCACCTCATCGTCTCCTTTATACACAGAAAACTCCCAATGAGGCGATGCCATATCGCCATCTCCACTACCAGCCATACCGCCTGTAAAGAGTTGCCCTTCCCAGGTCTTGATTGCCAAGCCTTTTTTGCTGAACTTCACTACCTTTCCAGCCCGATCGCCAATACTATAAGTGGCAAACAGGGAAAAGAAAATTGCCCCCATTATCAGCCCTACCAAGGCATAGAAAAATATGATGAAAAATTTTCGCATGATTGTTTAATGGAATGTTAAATCCTTTCAGCCAAATTAGGCTTTATTCAACAGAACATCAACATGAAAAATCCCCATAAAGAAAAACGGTTCCTCAATAAGCCATTTTACGAAGGCGGAAATGTGGCCATGGATAAATTTATCCGCGGGCACCTCACTTATCCCGAGGAAGCGCTGGCTGCAAAGATAGAAGGCACCGTGAAACTTCAGATTACGATCAATCATAAAGGGAAAGTCATCGCAGCTGTGGTCAAAGATAAATTGGGGTATGGATGTGATGAAGAAGCGACCAGGATTGTAAAACTATTGCGGTTCACGGTGAAGAAAAATCGGAACCTGCGCGTGACCTTTACCAAAAACATTCAAATCCACTTTAACCTACCTGCCCAAAAATCTGCGCAGAAAACGCCTAATAAAGGCCTTTCTATTAGTTATACCTATACCACTGAGACGCCCAAAAAGACAGATAAGCCCCCCACCAAAACTTATACTTATAAAATTGGGTAAGGAGAGGAAAACGTAATGTCATACTTTAGCCCAAATAGATTATCTGCCTACACTTAGCATCTATTTTTGAACCATATAAGACATTGAAGTGCATTTAAGGTTAAAATAGGCTATGTTCTTATATGCCTTATATGGTTTAATCAACACACTATTTCACGCAGTCTCAAGTATAAAAATGGAGAATTGAGAATGAAGAAGATCCTAATCAAAATTCTGCTCGGCATATTGCTCCTGACCAGTATCAGCACGGTCAGTTATTATTTTACACATCCCAATATCAGCCAGTGCTTTTTGATCGGGTTTTCTGATTTTGATCAGATCAAGGAAGGAATCTATGTCAGTCCGGAGACACCCGCCGATGAACGAAACCTGCTCTTAGAGGTTGTAACCCAGTCTGAGGCACGGATTAAAGACTTTTGGGGCGCATGGACAGGGACGCCTCACATTATCTATTGCCATACGCAGGAGGATTATGACACCTATGGCTCTCACACGCCAGGCGTTGCCTACCTCAATCCATTTGCCACGTATATCGTCATCAGCCCACGCGGCCTACGCACCGACATTATGAGCCATGAGATGTGCCATGTGGAGCTATTTACCCGAATCGGGTGGTGGGCCAGTGAACATGAAAAACCTACTTGGTTTGACGAGGGGTTAGCGCTTATGCTAGATTACCGCTATTCCAAGCGCGAACGGCGAGGGCGCTATTTTGGTTTTTTGGCGGATTGGGATCGGGGGCTCAAGGCCGGGGAAGACTACCTGCCTTTACAATCCCTCCAAACCCTGGAAGACTTTTCTCAAGGAGACCTCAAACGACAAGTATTTGCTTATATCACCTCAGGGATGGAAGTGTCTCGCTGGTTGGAAGTGGTGGGGAAAGAAGGGTTACACGAATTTGTAGCCCAAATAGCTGATGGAGGAGAATTTCCCCAGACCTATTCTCACCTAGAGTCTTCCTATAAAAAACAGGCAAATAACTTCACGAATCGATGAATCGCCGCGTCTCGATATGTGCTTCCAATTTATGTAAAATCATAAACAGCCCGATCAAGGCGCGATTGATGTAAATCCCGTGCTGGGAACCGCGGAGGGCATTGGACTTTCGGAGTTCGGGCATCTTGGCAATTTGCTCCCCATGGGCAAAAAAAGCCTCAAAATAGTCCTTATCCCCAAAATCAAATTTCCCCTGATAAAAAGGCTTTAGCATAATACTCACCGAATCATGCAAGAGCTTGAGAAAAAACTGCCTGTCTTCTTCAGGTTCATCGGCATAAACAGTTCCTGTATCAATCGCTCCTTTGAGAAATAAGGCTTCATCTGTCAAAGCTACCTCATCAAAAAACAACCGATACGCCGTGTAAAAGTCCATTGGCACTTCCTTCACACACCCAAAATCAATTACCCCCAACGTACCATCCTCCCTAAACAGGAAGTTGCCGGGGTGAGCATCTGCATGCATGAGCTGAAGTTTGTGCAATTGGAAATTGTAGAAATCCAGTAAAGCCTGGCCCATCTGGTTGCGCAATTCCTGAGAAGGATTAGTGGCCAGAAAATCGTCGAGGTGTTTCCCTTCCAACCAGTCCATAGTGATCACCCGTTTGCTGCTGTATTCAGGGTAATAATGGGGAAATTGCACGTGCGCCAATAGGCTACATTTCTCGGCCAAAAGTTGAGATCGAGTGAGTTCTAACTCGTAGTCAGTTTCTTCCAGAAGTCGGTCCTTGACTTCATTGAAATAGACATCCAGGTCCTTATAAGTCAAGTTTAACAGCGTTTTGGCAAAGGGTTTTACCAATTTTAAATCCGAAATCAGGCTATCTCCGACGCCTGGATATTGCACCTTGACGGCGAGGGTTTTACCGTCTTTGGTGGCTCGATGCACCTGCCCGATAGAAGCCGCATGGCTGGCCTTCATCTCAAAGCTGTCAAACAGGGTTTGGGGTGATTGCCCCAAGTATTGGCGGAAGGTCTTGACGACGAGTGGCCCCGAAAGGGCCGGGGCGCGGTACTGCGCTTCAGAGAATTTGTCAGCAAATGCCGCAGGCAGAATCCCTTGGTCCATGCTCAGCATCTGAGCGATTTTGAGGGCCCCACCTTTGAGTTGGCTCAAAGTACCATAGATGTCATCAGCATTTTGCCGATCGAGGTCTTCCCGATCCAGGTCAGGATTGACCGCCTTTTTGGCATAGTGTTTCACATAGTTGCCACCCACTTTCAGGCCCGTCCGCACGAAGCGGGATGCTCGCTTGACCTTGGAACTCGGTATTTTGTCTTGTTCTTTCATTTTTTGAGAATAAAGGTGAGGAGGTCTATCCCAGAGTCTAACAGGTTTTGGCTCATCAGGTCAAATACAAAATTGACAGACTTCTCTACCGCGGCGTCCGTCCGCTCACGCGCTTCGCTTTCGTCACGGATCCAAAATCCGTAAAGCAATTGGACTTGAAGCCAGAGCATCACATGGTATTTGTCGAGGACAAAGGGACGCTTGGCAAGCTCCCCTGTAGCGACGCCTTCTGCCAGCAAGTCTTCAATAAAATCTCGAAAGGGTGCTTCCAGTTTTTTGAGGTATCTACGTCCCGTGATCACATGGCGTTCGCCTTCATCTATGAGCTTCAGGAAAGGTCTGATTTTCTCCAATTCTTCCAGCCAGGTATAGAAAAAAGCCAGCGCCTTTTCTCTAGCGATATAGTCTACGTATTCTTTCGCATCCATAAGGCGCCGAACCGTATCGGTAAAAGTACTGAGTAAGATGTCCTTTTCGATGCTATTTAGAGAAGAATAGTGGTCCAAAATTGCTAGGTCTTGAAAGTCAGGAAGATCAGAAATAGCCGTTAGACTTTCTGGTTTCTTACATATCTCAAGAACTAAACTTTTATAAAGTTGTTGAATTTTGAGCGGGTTTTCCATAACTTCATAACGTCAATTGATTCAAGGGAGTTCTAAACTCCCACCGACGGCAAAATTCCCATCTAAACACCCCAATAATTTATTCCCATTCTCGCTCGGGAGCAATACATATTGCTCACCTAATTAGTTGATTTTCAGTTACTTATTAATTATTTTTTGCTTAGCTATGAGAATTTCTTTACCCGTCAAAAATGTTCTTAACCTTACCTTAGCTTTTGTAGTCTTATTTTGTTGGATCAATGTGTTGCCGGCTCAGAACTGTATCAAAGGGAATTGTGATACGGGAAATGGGGTATACTCCTATAAAGACGGAAGCGTCTATAAGGGAGAATTTCGTGGCGCCAAACGGCATGGCGTAGGCATTTACAATCATATCAATGGGGATGTCTATGCAGGTGATTGGGAGAAGGATGAGGAGCATGGCCAAGGCAAATATACCTATCACAATGGAGATGTCTATGAAGGCGAATTTAAAAAAGGGAAAATGCATGGACAGGGTACCTATCACTTCACTGATGGCAGTGTCTACGTAGGTGAATGGGTCGACGATATGCAAAATGGCCAAGGTACCTGGACGTTCGAAAATGGGACAGTCATGACAGGTATTTGGACCAATGGAAAAGTCAAAGGGTCAGGCAAAAAAGTATATGCTGATGGGGCTGTATATGAGGGCGAATTCGAAGCGAATAAGCGACACGGTCAAGGCAAGCTAGAAATGGCTTCAGGCGATGTCTATGAGGGCGAATGGTCCAATAATAAGCGCAATGGAAAGGGGAAACTGACTTATTCTTCTGGTGCTACTTATGAAGGCGATTGGGAAAACAATAAGCAGAATGGTTTTGGAAAACTAGCAACGCCTATCGGCAATCGCTATGAAGGAGATTTTGTTCGTGGGGTATTTCATGGGCAGGGAACCTATTTCTATGGTTCAGGAGACGTCTATGAAGGCAGTTGGTATCAGGGAAAAAAGCACGGAACGGGCAAGTATAGTTATGGAGATGGCAGCAATTATGAAGGGCAATGGTACATGAATCTCCGCCATGGAGATGGGACCTATGTCTATGCCGACGGCAGTGTCTATGAAGGAGAATTCTATTCTGGCAAAGTGCATGGGCAAGGCTCTTTCACTACGCCTGATGGAGAAGTAAAAATAGGCACCTTTATGTATGGAAAATTTATCGCAGATTCGGCTCAGAACCGCTAAGAGGCTGTTTATACTGAAAAATATACGTTAGAAGTCTTGTGATTATGATTTGAAGTTGAAAAGGGAAAGGCAGACCTTGTCAATGTTTAACAAGAACAAGTTTTCCTTTCGCACAATAACTCCAAGATTTCCTTATTTACCTAACTTACTGAGAGATTGGCAAGCTGTTGTCAATCTCTTTTCTTTTAGGAATTTTCCCTAATTCTGGCTACCTTATCTTTGTATCTATTTCCATTAAGTAATCCCCTTCTTCTCACATGAAACAGATCAAGCAAATCCTCTGCCCCGTAGATTTCTCCGACGCCTCCTATCGCGCCATTGAACAAGCCAGTTTCCTGGCACAAATGTACCAAGCCAATTTGACCCTGGTACATATTGTTTCTAATGTCTTGCCAGAAGCCCTAGGTGTAGTGCGCGGCAATGATATGGAATCACAGAAAATGGTTGCAGAGGCTTCTGAGGGTGCGCGAGAGCTGTTGCGAGAAGCCAAGCGGAAATACGTCCCGTTTGCCATTACCTGTAAGTCTAGTATCCGCTACGGCAGCATAGCAGATGGAATCTTGGAGGAAGCAAATGAGCGCAACGCAGACCTTATCATCATGGCCCGTGCTTCTGCTGCCATAGAAAATAAAGCCTCTGTGCTCTCACGGGTTATCATGGAAAGAGCAACGTGTCCTGTACTTGCCTATTGCCCCTCTGAAGTCGAAAGGATCGGCTTCCGCCGTATTTTGATCCCCCTCCATCCCAAGATGGACACACAACGCCTTCAGACCTATGTGAAAGACTATCTTTCTCAGATGATGCCTGAGGTTCATCTCATCGCTATGGCCGAATCACAGGACTCTGAGGCATTCAAAGACACGTTGAAGCATTTCCTCCAGCGTGAGGCTACAGGGTATTCTGCGCTAGACCTGAGCGTGCGCATGGGCGTCGTATCAGGCAATAGTGCTGTCAATGAGATCAATGCCTATGCTGAAAAGCACCATTGTGACCTGATCATGCTGGAAGAGCACACGATCTACACGCTTTCCCATATCATGAATGCTACTACCATTCCTATTATCCTGCATCGTTCTGTGGGGAATGGGATGGCTACGCCTGCGTAGACCGTAGAGACGCCGATTTATCGCGTCTGATTGTAGAGACGCCGATTTATCGCGTCTGATTGTAGAGACGCCGATTTATCGCGTCTGATTGTAGAGACGCCGATTTATCGCGTCTGATTGTAGAGACGCCGATTTATCGCGTCTGATTGTAGAGACGCCGATTTATCGCGTCTTAGTCGTAGAGACGCGATAAATCGGCGTCTCTACAAGGTAAAAACCAAAATGCCTGCATCCTATAGGATGCAGGCATTTTTCAACCAATGTATTTAAGAGACGCGATAAATCGACGTCTCTCCTTAGGAGATCTTGATTTCACGCTGGACTTTTGCTTCTTCTTCTTTCTTCGCAATGGTGATTGTCAGAATCCCATCTTTGAATTTCGCATCGATCTTGTCGTGGTCGGCAGCATCAGGTAGGTGGAAGGAGCGCTTGAAGGGCGCAAGTTGAAATTCGCGGCGGCGAAATTCGCCATCTACCTCACCACTCTTCACTTCTGATGAGACTACAAGGGCATCTTTCTCCTGATGAATTTTGATGTCTTTCTTGGTGCGGCCAGGTACCACTAGGTCAATGATAAAGGAGGTATCCGTCTCACGGACATTAGCAGAAGGGAAGCGGCCCCAATTTTTTAAGCCAAACTCTTCTGTGTTGAAGAAATCATCGAATAATTCGGTGAAATTGGGCCATTGGCGGTGTTTTCTTGAATGCGACATAGCTTTCTTGTTTAAATAAGTTGACGAAGTATTAGTTGATAATTTCTTTCAACATTACTTGGACAAGCCTTATGCCAAGGGGGAAAAGCAGCCGCTATGGCAGGTTTTTCTGTCAGGATGACAGAAAAAACAAAAAAGACCTCGGAGGATTTACCAACCATACTGGCCAAATCCTTCGAGGTCTCTATATCCTAAAAGAAAAAGTTAAGTTGCCTTTCGAATCAGGCTAATGACCAGTAATAAAACAATCGCTCCACCAGCAGCTGTGAGGATACTGGCAACACTAAAACCTCCCGTTGCAGCCCCTCCTATCCCCAATTCCCCGGCAAGCCATCCTCCAATAAAACTTCCCAAAATCCCTACGATGATATTCCCAAACAGCCCCAATCCTCTTCCTTTCACAACCTGACCTGCTAGCCAGCCTGCTACTGCGCCTAACAAAATCCAAATAACAATGCTTTCAATAGACATAATAAGGATTGTGTACGAAATAAGTTCGTAATTTAGCAAAAAGAGGTTATGTTGTTTTTTTTGGGAGCTATTTTTTAGGAAAAAGATATCAGCGCAGCCATGGGTTATTATTCGTCAGAGATAGAGGATCAGATGATCCGTTTTTATGAAAGCTTGGATGAATCAAGTAAGCGCCGCTATGC
>JAUIKF010000071.1 GCA_030430575.1 Bacteroidia bacterium
TCGTAACCGCCAGAATGCAAGGGTATACCGCTTTCCAAGCACTCAATGAGCTTTTTCTAAACCCAGATCAGATTAAAGACAGGCTCATATTGGGGCCAAGTCAAGTGAGGGCTGAATAGTTACGATAGCTGAAAAAGTATCTTACTTTTATCTCCACAGTTTAAAGTTGAAAGAACACTAGAACTTAAGCCCTTTATTCCACTACCAGTTTTTGCGTCTCCATCCACTCACCTGCCGTAAGTCTCACAGCATACACCCCAGGATTCAGTCCTTCGGGATAAAGCTGCACATAGATAAAATCTTGTTGCATTTCCCTTACCTGATCCAATACTTTTTTCCCCGTCAGATCGAATATTTCGACCCTGACTGTAGGACTTGTCCGTTCGGCTACGATGGCAAGCCGCTCGCCACTACGAACGGGATTGGGATAGACTTTGAAAGCAGGGATTCTACTATCCGAAGCCACCTTATTGCCGAAGTATTGTTCGGCCAGATCAAAGGCATCATTGCCAATTTTTTCGCCAATCAATCTGCCAGGAATATCATCTACTGGGGGATGAATCCCACCCCAAATCCGTGAAAGGCTCGTCTGGTCCGAGGCATCTCTATAGGTTGCCCATTGAAGGGTTACATCCACACTAGGGCCCTCTTCAAACACCAGAAACTCGTTTCGTTTAGCTACAAACTCACCCATACCTCCCGGAAAAAAGGCATCTCCAGTCAGCCGAGTCATCACCTCAGCGGCAGCCCTCGAAAAGGTCGAATGCCCAGAGATATACCCCGCAAAAGGAGGCGTCACAAACGTAGGACGCTGGTATGGCCACCATCTCTCTGCTAGCACCCATCCTACGCCGGCTACATCTGTGGCAGGATCAGAGATTTGGGTAGGGCCCAACCAAGCCTTTAGCTTTATTTTGCCTAAATTTTCCTGAGAAAACCCAACCAAAGGATCTGCACCACGCACCAATTCGATCAAGCCATTGTGAAGAGGAATACCGAGCGGCGAATAGTTTGGGAAGTCAGGCTCTGTACTTTGCCCTTGGTCAGCCATCCAGCGGATAGCAGAAACGGGGCGGAGGTAGTCGTAATAGCCCTTGATGCCCCAAGCCGTGACGGCTGCGTCATGCATCGCACCGCCTAGGGTGAAATAAGCTTTCACATCCCATTCGAGCTCGTCGATGATCGGCCCTTCCCCTTTGAATTTACGCTCAAATAAAGGATGATCATTTACATAATTGAGAATGGTATACCAGTGGCCTGGCGGCGTCTCAGAGTCTGGTCCATCCGCCCAAAACTCCGCCAAAACCCGAGCATAATCGCCACGAGGCACGATATTCGGTTCATAAGGCTGGCCTGTATGGGGATTGACTGCATGTCCAGGACTAGGGTCACCGCCGTCGACTTCATTATAGAAATTGCGCAGTCCTTCCAGGGTAGTTGGGTAATCCTGAATATTGCCAATGGAAGCAGGGGAAATGTCCCACATCACACCATCAGATGGATCGAGGTGGGCGGACCATTTCGAGACCAGAGAGAAGCCCCATTTGTATTCATCCGTGGTGCCGCCAGCATTTAGGGTGTCCAAATATGTAGGGGCACCAGGATCGTGGTATACCTGATAGCGAAAGCCATCACGGATGTAGGTCGTTTTGTTGCTTTGTTTCAAGGCAAAAGGGGCTACCTGTCCCCATTCGGGGCTGAGGAAGGGAATATCTCCAGAACCAACCTGCACACCTCCTTGCCCGACAAAGACCAGAAAATTGAGCGGCTGCCAGCGATTAGGGTCTATTAAATCGGGATTTCCTATCAACCGAGGAGAAAGGCTAGGGTTAGCGGGTTTATAATATTCATTGGTATACAGGTTCTGTTCATTGGCGCCATCATTTAGCCCAAATTCCAAAATGGCTGCGCCGACATAATTGCCCAAGGCAGCGGGATTTCCACTGGCATAATCTGTGGAAGAAAAATTGGGATCATACCCCAAGTGGGTCATGAGGGAATCGCACCGAAGGCGAGTCTTCCTTCGATTGGGTGAATTGCTAAATCGCTCGACGATGATCTTGCTGAGCGCATAACAGATGGCTTCTTCCCGCGCAGATTTGACATCCGCAGGTTTGGGGACTCCCTCAAAGGGCAGGTAATATCCCGAAACGAAATTCCCCAGGAAAAATGGAGCTGCGACTGAGTCGTATGCTGCCCAGCAATCGTACATGGCTGCAGACGTGTGAAATAGGTTGCGGGCGTGCACCGTAGGTCGTGCAAAGTCTTCTCTGATCGCGTCCAGCAGGATCTCATTCCACTGACGGGCGACGGAGTGCTGGGCTTGGGTGAGGGGAACAAAAAGGAGGAGGGTTAGGATGAAAAGGATCGGCTTTTTCATGATAAATAAGCGGGTTGATTAACTGGATTTGCCTGGTTTTCTGGAAAGACAAGATAAGGATAATTGACTAAATTTGTGTGATTTTCAAGAGAGGTATGATAAAAAAATGGAATGATGGAAACAGAATATATATGTAGGGTATGTGGGTTTGAATATGACACGCCTACCTGGGAGGAAGGGGAAGCAAGTGGCGATATTTGCCTCTGTTGTGGGGTATTATTTGGCTATGAAGATGGGATATTGAAGGCAATTTTAGCTTTCAGAAAAGAATGGATTATTGAGAAGCATGCGAAATTCGATTCCCCTAAATATATGCCTGAGAATTGGGACCTTTGTGCGCAGATCAAGAAGATTCCAGAAGAATGGCGTGGCGATGGGAGGCTTCTCGAAAAAATATGTCCATCAAATGGCTAATTGGTTTTCCGAAACCTGTTAATTGTTGAAGTAGGATACTGGGCTATTACTTAGGTGAAATATCCCCACTCGCGTAGCTTGGACACCTAACAGATTGAAGAAAATCTGTTAGATGTCAGGGAGTTTTTTCCATCAACGACATCACCTCCTTTGCCTGCTTCAAATGCCGCTGCTCGTGTGCCACGATGATCTCAAAAGCACGTTCTAACGTGTAAGCGATATGCCGATTGGCGGGGGAAGCAATGACAGCTCCTTTCTCTAAATGAGGCCGACTAGCGGCCATCTTCTCTGCTAATATTTCTTGATGCGCAGCAAATTGTGTCAAAATGTCTTCGGGAATCTCACTAGCATTAGGCTCCCAGATGGGGATGGTTTTGGTCTTTTTAGCGGTTTCGGGCAAAACAGAGGTTAGAATAAAATTGCCCAACATCTTAGTCATAAACCCAAAACGCCCTATAAATGGTCCTTTATAGGTGCCTTTGTCCAAACGCTCCAAAATAGGAAAGTAGGTCTGATTGATGATGATCAGATGCTCCACATGCTGTCCAATACTCCATGTTTTGGCATTGGGCTTCCAATTCAGCTCGGCAGCCGAGAGATGAGTAAAGGCTTCTGTAAAGCCCTCCGTGGTTTTTTGGAGATGGTCTTGCCAGAGGGAGATCGCTTCAATCATAAAAATTGTGTCTAAATGTCTGATTGTCCGAATGTCTGATTGCTTAGCCCTACGTTCAGACACTCAGCCTATCAGACTGTGCCTTAATACTCCGTCACCTTGATCGTATCCAATTCAAGCCTAACACGCAGAAACGCACCTATTTGTTGAGCATTGCGGTTGCGGGTCGTGCGGGTCAGTTGGCCGCGTTTCCACTTCAAGAGGCACATAGGCAAGGTATCTTGCTGTTCAAAATTGGTCTCAAAAGCCATCGAGAAAGAGAGGGTTTCCAATTGGGGATAGAGCACTTTCAGCTCTTTCTGGACACGCGCTATCCCAAAGGCATTCGCCTTTAAGCTATCAAATTGGGACGCCATATATTGCAATTGCTGGTCTTTTTCATCGATCTCCTGGTTTTTCACGCTCATCACCTGAACGACCTGCTTCTGAAGCCTAGATTCAAAGACATTGGTCACTTGATCAAAGTCTACATTCTCAGCATTGAGTTGGACTAATTGCAAGATGCTTGGACGGATCTTCATGAATTCTTGAGCAAGCATGGCTTGCTCTGCTGAGTCTATATACGTCCGACCATCAATAACGACCCTTAAGGTATCTGGATCCCCATCCAGAATCTTATAATCGAGCGCTTGGTGTTCATTGTCGTTGATACGCGTTTGGATAAATTCATTTACATCTCTGTTGAATCGAATATCATGGATCACCTCATAGAATAGAATTCCGCTCGGAACGATCAGCAAAAGCACAAAAACGGTCATCCAAGTGGTCATCTTTTTCTTAGCAGCAGCATCGATAAAGTCTTTGTAAGGGAAGTTCAAGAACCTGACAATGAGATATGTCGAAAGGGTAATAAAGGCAGCGTTGAGGAAAAACAGGTAAAAAGCACCCAGGAAAATATCCCACTCACCTGTGCGAAAAAGGTAAACAAGGCCATACCCTGTCACACAGAGTGGTGGCATCAAGGCGGTTGCAATCGCCACACCTGGAATGGCATTGGTCTTTTCTTTTCTGGAACCAGAAACAATGCCTGCTACTCCCCCAAAAAAAGCAATCCCGACATCCAACAAGGTAGGTTGTGTCCTCGCGAGAATCTGCTCCGTCGGCGTGCCCAACGGCGTAATCAGAAAGTACAAAGTACTCATCACGATAGAGGCGACGACGGCTACTGAGAGGTTCTCTAGGGAGTTGATCAAGGTTGTACGATCATTGATCCCTATGGACAGTCCCACGCCCAGAATCGGCGACATCAGCGGCGAAATCAACATGGCACCAATAATGACTGCCTGAGAATTGGTGTCCAAGCCAATCGATGCGATGACTGCCGCCGCCGCCAAAATCCACACATTATAGCCTTTGATGCCAATGTTGTTGCGGATAGAATCGATCGTTCCCCGTACGTCTGTGCCTTCGCGTAGGTCGATGGCATGTAGGACAAAATCTGTGACTTTTTTTCGCATAAGAATGAAGGTTAAGAGACCGCTCCCTGCGGTCGCTGCGAGACCGTTCGCTAGCGCTCACTGCGAGATCGTTCGTCGCTTTGCTCCTCACTGCGAGACCGCTCGGCTCGAAGACTCACCTCGCTACGAGACTAAGAAAAGTCTTGCCTTTGTCTCACAGCGAGTCTTCGAGCGGTCTCACAGTGAGGCCCTCCAGGCCGAACGATCTCGCCTCTCGCAGCGAGGGCCGTCTTCGGCCCGAGCGGTCTCACAGATGGATTATTCTATTCGCCGTAGCGCCCATGGCGGCTTCCTTGACACTCTCCGAAAAGGTCGGATGTGGGTGAGAGAAGATCGCCAAGTCTTCTGCCGAGGCCCTGAATTCCAGGCCGATCACCCCTTCCATGATCATATCTGCTGCCCTGGGGCCGATGATGTGCATGCCCAAAAGTTCATCTGTTTCTTTGTGGGAAAGGATTTTCACAAAACCATCAGTGTCCATGCTGGCGCGTGCGCGGCCTGAAGCTTTGAAGGGAAATTGTCCCGTTTTGTAAGGAACCTTGTCCACTTTGAGTTCGTCTTCGGTGAAGCCTACGCCTGCTACTTCTGGCCAGGTATAGACCACACCTGGGATCGCGCGGTAGTTGATATGAGGATGTTGTCCTGCCATTTTTTCTGCGACAAATACCCCTTCTTCAGAAGCCTTATGGGCCAACATCGCTCCGCGTATTACGTCACCTAGCGCGTAGACGCCCGGTACACTCGTCTCCAAATTTTCATTGACGGGGATTCTCCCACGATCCAATTCGATGCCCAGGTTTTCGAGGCCTAGGCCATCTGTGTAAGGTCTGCGGCCTACGGCCATCAGGCAGAGGTCTCCCTGGAAGGAAACGGCTTCGCCTTTCTTGTTCTCAGCGGAGATCGTGACTTTGCCCCGACTCACCTTGGCACCTGTCACCTTGGTATTGAAATGGGCTGTATAGTCCATGGTCTTTTTGAGGACCTTGTTCAGCTCCCTTCCGAGTGAGCTGTCCATGCCTGCTATCAAACTGCCGGCATATTCCAATACCGTGATTTTGGTCCCCAATCGTCCAAATACAGAGGCCATTTCCACGCCTATCACACCTCCACCAATCACAATCATGTGTTTGGGAAGTTTGGTGAGTTCCAATGCCTCGGTGGAGGTGATGATTTTCTTTTTATCGATCTCAATGCCTGGAAGGCTTGACGGCTTAGAACCTGTAGCGATCAACACTTTTTCAGAGGTAATGGTCTCTGTTGTACCATCGTCTTTTTTTATCGAAATCGTGTTTTTATCAACAAAAGAACCATGGCCGTGAAAAGTGGTGATCTTGTTTTTGCGCATCAAGAACTTGATGCCTTCGGTGGTTTGGGTGACAACTTCGCCTTTACGCTTGATCATCTGGGGTAGGTCTAGTGTGATGTCACCTACTTTGATGCCGTGCTCAGCAAACTTATGATGGGCTGCATGGAAGTGTTCAGAGGAGTCAAGCAAAGCTTTTGAGGGGATACAGCCTACATTGAGGCAAGTGCCGCCGAGCGAAGCGTAACGTTCAATAATGGCTGTTTTCATGCCAAGCTGGGCACAGCGGATCGCGGCGACATAGCCGCCTGGGCCTGATCCGATTACCGTAACGTCAAATTGGTTTGAGGACATTTAGGGAAATAATTTTGAATGAATGAATGACTAATTTTGAATGAAAAAGCCTTATCTCAATTTGATGTTCATTCATCTCTTTTGCTTATCAATAATTTATCACTACAAATTTACCCCCTCAATCGTGAGAAGCAAAAAAAAGCAAAGCGCCACTTTGCAGTAGCGCTTCGTTCATGGGGCAACCCTCCCCCATTCTATCATTCTATCATCCACTCATTCTATCATTCTCTTTCTCCCCCCTACGGATTATCCAAGTCAATCACCTTGCTCTTGCCATTCTTGGTGACAGTGATGATGTTATCACATGTGCCATCGCCATAGTCGATCAGTAGTTTGACGCCGTTTCGGTCAATCAGTTTGAGGCCCATGACTGGGATTCGGGTCCCTACAAACTTGCACTTACGCTTGCGGATCAGGGTAGAGATGATGTTCACTTGAAGGGAATCACTGGCACGCGTAGTATGCTTCAAAGCGCCATCGACATGGAACTCGTCATTTAGTGGATTGGCTGCGCGAATCCAAGTGGAAGTGCGGGTGTATGCACGTGTCGCGATGGTCCCATCTGGGAAGGTGGCTTTGCCGCCTTGAAGGGTGACCTTCAGGCTGAAAGGCCCTGCCAGAGTAGATGATACATTAGATGTTTGGCGCGTGCCTTCTACTTGCACGCCATCTACCGCAAAATTGTTAAGGGTTGTCGTAAGGGATGCACCAGGTACATATAGGCGTTGGGTGTACAC
This sequence comes from Bacteroidia bacterium, assembly GCA_030430575.1. Classification (GTDB taxonomy): domain Bacteria; phylum Bacteroidota; class Bacteroidia; order J057; family J057; genus JAUIGE01. The sequence goes on from JAUIKF010000071.1 coordinate 7,319, forward strand.
CACGATCACCTGTCCGCTTCGCGTCTTGCCATCGGGGCCTGTACAGCCTGTTCCAAAATCGATCGTGATGGTTTTGGTAGGTTGATCGTGTGTCACAGTGACGCAAGGCCCTGCCAGACGGAGCGTACTTTCCGAGGTCACATCACGGCTTTCTGGGCTATCATCGGTGATTTCCATGGCTTCCAAGGTCACTTCCATCGCATCTTCAAATACGATATCAGCGTTTTCTTCCTCCTCGACGAGGACAATTTCTTGCGCGGTGATGTCATCCGTTACCTCACCAATTACATCATCAGTTTGCTCACATGCAGTGAGGCTCATCATGGCTATGAGGCACAGGGACAGAAAAGTGTGGACATAGCTCGTTTGTGAAAACTTAGGCATTTTCATAATTTCTAGTATTTAGGAAGTTTGTGTTAGTGTATCTTTTTGTGCGATACGTTCCTTTGACTTTACTAGTGAGCAGAGGTTTAATGGGGAGGAGAAAAATTCAAGTTCAATACAGTGTAAATTAAGTTTCTAGCATAACAGCCCTGCTGTCATTTCGACGAGTCTTCGAGGAGAAATCTAACAGTGTGGTCTAGAAGCCTGGAAATAACCACTCGAAAGGGTCTGTTAGATTTCTCCCTTCCCTTCGGCAGGCTCAGGGAGAGGTCGAAATGCATGCCCTGAGTATTCCGAAATGACAACTGTGTTGTGGGGATGGGGCCAAAAACTTCTGTTACACTGTATTCAAGTTCAAGAATAAACGATTCTGGGTGATTTTTGAGCTTGAGCTTGAGTTTGAATTTGAGATTGAGATTGATTTTGTATCTTTTACCTCATTTGCGGGATACCTATACCTTCCTTTACCCCCTACTTTTGCCCTAAAACCAAATACTATGAAAACTCATTACACTTTATCCCTCCTTTTTCTATTTCTCCAAATCACTTTTACCTACGCCCAAGTCGAATGGCTCACCCAATCCACTGAAAATGACCAAGGTACTCATTTTGAGGGCCGCGCTTCTGGCAATGACCTAGCCATGGGCCTCCTCAATGAAATGTATGTGACAGGTACGTATAGCGGTGAAACGACATTTGATACCATCACGATTAATGCAAACCCTAGTTCTGCGGTATATTTAGCACGCTATGAAGACAATGGAAGGGTCAAATGGGTACGCAGAGTTCTTGGAAATTCTAATAATGATGCCCATGCGGTAGCCACAAATGACTCTGGGCATGTCTACATGGCGGGAGAATACGTCCATACCAATGCTAATACTATCCTAAATTTTGGGAACCTGACCCTGACCGGAAACCGCTCTGCGAGCACCTTCATTGCCAAGGCTGATGCAGACGGGGAATTCTTATGGGCGGTGAGGATACTGGCCACTGATGCCCCTAGCGTCCAGTATGCCAAGCCGGTAGACATGGAGATGGCGCCCAATGGAGACATTATTGTACTGGGAAATGTGATAGAACCAGTGGAGATAGAAGGGCAAATGTATAATACGACCACAAGCGACAATGAGATGATGTATTTGGCGCGCTTTAAACCGGATGGTTCCTTGCTATGGTTTCGCAATACGACCATATTTGGGACGCCAGGAGGGCATATCGATGCGGCAAACCTCGCCATAGGCAGCCAAGGGCAGTTGTATGTGAATGGAAACCTGACCAATTCAGGCTTATTATGGGGAACAGATACCTTAAGTGCGCCTGATGGCACTGGGCAATTTTTGGCAAGGTTTAATGGCAATGGTGACCTGGAATGGTGGCGTACGCAGAGCGCCCGTGTGGTCCCTCAGTTTCCCCATAAAATAGGCATGGACGCTCAAGACAATGTATACATTACGATGCGTTCTGCTGGTGGTGCCATCTATTTGACAGACACCCTGTTGAGTCCTCCTCATGGCTTTATGGGCCGCAGGGTACTATTGAAATACAGCCCGACTGGGGAACGCCTTTTCATGAAAGAAATAGGTGTGGGCGAATTCCCTGCTTCAGGAGGCATATCCGATTTTGACATGACTGCGACGACCCTCCCCGATGGCAAAACCTTTATCACAGGGATGTATGGAGGAAATGGAACCTATATGGTGTTCGGCAATACAGATACTGTCCCAATGCCTCCCAGCTTTCAGGAACGCCAGTTCATGGTCGCGTTTGATGGAAATGGCAACTATCTGGACATAGGCTTTATGATCGATGAGTATTTATCGCTACCAGACGTACAATTTGCCACACACCATATGATGGGAGACGCCAATGGCAAACTGCACATGACGGGCGAATTCCGCTATGATTATCGCTTAGGGAACGATACATTGAGGACCGTTTCCACACTCAGTCAGATGTTTCTCCTGAAACTCGACCCTACCCTTTTGATGGACTTAACCACAAGCCTGGAAGATAAGCAAATCACATTACCCCAAGTCTCCATTTACCCAAATCCTACGTCCGATATCCTGAATATCTCTTTCGAAAAACAAACGCCACAAGATCAACTGGAAGTGGCGCTCTACACCTTATCCGGCCATCTGTTGGAAGCCGCAACCTTGAAGAATGAAGTCATCTCCTGGGAAATAAGTGACTTACCCTCAGGCACTTATGTTGTGATGATTGAGGGAAAAGGACAGGTGATTGGGAAAAGGGTGGTGAAGAGGTAAAAGGCAGAGTTTTAAGTTCTGGGTTTTACGTTCTAAGTTAACTTAAAACGTAGAACTTAGAACCTAGAACCCTCCTTAATCCACCTTCAAAGGCGTCAAGACGCCTTCTGGAGTCAGGAGCATGATCTCCCGCTTGAGCTGAACGGAAGGGCGTCGCTCAATCAGAAATTTGATCTTGAGGTTGTAGGAAAACTGAACGACGGGTTCCAGGATCACGGGATTGAGCACAAGGTCGTACCCTTCAAAGGCGACCTTGTCATAATACATAGTCTTGGGCTTTCGGACATTGGTAATTTCAGATCGCTTATTAACTGCTTCAAGCGAGGCACTACTGAAGCCCTCATAGCGCTTATACCGACTGGGCGGATACGCCACCGCAGCGTTTTCAGCTATTACCCGATAGACCGTGTCCAAATGGATTCCCAGGGCTGTAAAATCTTCGATTTTTTCATTTAATACCGCAATGGATCTTTTGCGCAAATCTGCATAGACGCTGTCTTTATTGGCCACATAGTACTCCACTTTTACAAGGTCAAAGATCTCGTTTTGGGCTGCTGCTGCCACAATGCCTTCTAAGGCATTTCCATTTCCAAAACGAACATGAATATTTTTTTGCACCTCGATTCCTGCAGGGATTTCATTAAAGGTCTTTTTGCTAAAGCGCTTTTTCTCTACCTCATATTCATAAATAGGCACTTGGGAAATCATGTCCACAAACACGTCATTATGGGGAATACCTAATGCCTGCAAAGAAGCTGAAAAGCCTCGGGTTCTGGACCGCACCAAGCTATCCACCTGCTGAACATCAGGCCCCAATTGGGTAATATTAAAAATGGCCACTTGGGCGTCTGCAACAACATTGGCGAGGCCATTTACTTCAAAGATCATGACGTTGGGATCCGGTTCTTGCGCCAAAGCGATAGGCGGTTCAGGGTCGTAGGCAGTTCCAGAAAAATTGGTCTGATTGTAATTGAAGTTGCCGGAGCTCTGACAAAAAGCCTTGGTGGCTGTCCCAAAGGAAATAAGGATGGAGGCAATGAATACAGAGAATTTCATGGAAATAAGATAATTGAGGTTAAATGATCATTTGCCTCAAATATCGCAATTGCAGCAAGCAGTCGGCAGAAAAATGCTTGTAAAAGCGTTGTAAAATGAGGGGAACATTCTAGGTTCTAGTGTTCTTTCAAGACTGAAATGTGGAGGAGATAGAGGCGCGGATTACACACAAATCAGCCCCTCGAATCCGGAAATCCACGCCAGCTTGCATAGAAAGCAATTTGATTTGCTGGGGCGGATTTCCGGACAGTGAGTTGGCTCCAGGCGTAATCCGACCCATTAACTCCACAATTCTAAATTGAAAGAACACTAGGTTCTGCGTTTTAAGTTGAATTCTAAGCCTAGAACATAAAACTTAGAACATAGAATGTTCTTCTACTTCTTCCGAAACAAGTCCTTCAGCGAGTCAAAGTCCTTTTTGTAAAACAGCCCTAATCCTGTCTGGTTGGTGAGTTCGTTGCTGACGTTGATGGATTCGCGGTTGAAGACTTCCAAGACCAGTTCGCTGCGATTGCGGGCGGAAGAAGAAGTGCCGGTAGAATCTGTAGGGGGCAGTAGGCGAATGATAACGCTGATATTTCCGACAGAGAAATTGGAGTTGGCGGAGACAAGGGTTCCATCGCGTTCGATCGTGACACGATCGTTAAACAGTTTGGCAGATACGAGCAGGTTGATGTCAGTGAAGTCGTCTGTGCCCACGCCGACATTGAGGTTGTCTCCCAATGCCTGGGACAGCCAGTAGTTGAGCTGATTGCTTAGAAGTTCAGAGATACTGGAGGTCACGCCGTCATTGGCGAGTCCTTGGGGGGCGTCGCCTCCGGCCCGCGCAAAGCGCTTAAACACCATGAGGCTAAACACCTGCTTATTGAGCTCTTGCGCGTCATAGGTGATGGAAGCCAAATAATTGGCGATCTGGAGGGCGTCGCTTTCGTTCAGGTTGGCGATCTCGATGTCCAGGGTGATTTCTGGTGAAAGGAGAGAACCGTCCAGGTTCATGATAACATTCACAGGAACGCGCAGACTCTGTTCAGCGCCGATCAGGTCCTTGATATCCGCATTCAGCGGATAAAAGGCTTCCAGGTCCATAATGGCCTCATACGGATCGCCTGTCCAGGTGATATGGCCCCCACTTTTTACCAAGAACCTTTTGTTCACCACATTCTGTGCAGTAAATAGGTATTCCCCACTTCTGATCTCGTAATCCCCTGACATGGTGAATTCCCCTTCCTGATTGATCTTCACGGTGATCGTACCTTCTCCTCGACCTTTCATGATGTCTCCGACTTTTTCATCAAAAATCATCTCCACCTGCGCATCTTCCGTCGCCTGAACCGTGAGGTTTAGTTCAAACCCCTTGAGTCCCGTTTCTACTGTTCTTTGCGACAAATCCTCATCCCCAACAAAACGGATATAGTCTGGACGTTCAATCGCTATATCATCTTCCAAAGGGATCTTGAGCACACTTCCTGCCCCAGAAACGACAAAGGCCGTTACCACCAATTTATCCAGATCTCCTGTCACATCCGCTACCCCATCGGCTATATACACTTTTCCATAAAACAACGGGTTGTCCTTTTTGGTGGTGTTCATGACCAGGAAGTTCTGGGCCTGTTCTAGTTGTAGGTCAAAGGAAAAGTCATTAAATCCATGATGATGAATAGACCCATAAAATTCCGCTGTCTGATGCTCTTGGTCGTGCAGAAGGATTCGGTCGAAGGCAATATGATCTTCGAGAAAGCGCACTTTCCCATCAAAATAATACTTGGTTTTGAACATCTCTACCCCAAACTCTGCACTGCTGAGTTCCCCTGTTCCCAGGACTTTTAACTCATCAAAACTTCCTGTAATCGTGAAGTCCTCTAGCCCCACGCGCCCCTCTATTCCATACAATTGTCCTTCTACAAACGGTGAAATATAATCCAGCGGAAACCGCCCTTCTGTCACCAATTCAAAGTCCAGCGGCGACGCTTCGTCGTCCAATTTGTAAAACCCTACCAGGCGTATTTTGGAGGCGTCTTTGTGGACGAGGCTGCCATCGATCTTCACGCGCTTATTGGGCTTATCCCAAAGCGATTCCAATAGGATATCTCCGTAGGGGTATTCATCTAGTTTAAAATCATCGATTTCCCCTTTAGCTGTTATTTTGGGGGTACCGAGTACCTCCGCGATGCTGACGTTAATATTGAGTAACCCGTCTAAATCATATTTAACCGCATAAAAATCATTGAGCAAATTGATTCCCAGATTTTCTGCAATTAAATTGAGCTTGCTGTCAGGGGATTTTGAGATGAGCCCTTCTGCTTTGATCTTTTGGCCTTCGGAGTATAAATAGGTGTTGAATATGTCAATATTTTCTCCAGTAAAGGTGATTTCGTGATCTTTGTTAAATGCCCATTTATATTTATCCAGTTTCACCCAAGAAAAAGCAGAATCTACGGTCGTGACGATGCGACCGTCGTCTTCAAATATGGCCGTCCCGCGTATGTTTAGTTCATTTTCTGGCCCTTGTTGATCCGCATATACGGTGGCGTTGAGCACGCCTTCAGAAAGGTCCATCCGTAGATTCATGCTATCTAAGACCATCCCTTCCCCAATGGACATGTCATAGGTTTGAACCTTGGTCTCCAACAAGGTATAAGCCGAGCGACTTTCCTTGATAAAGTCAACGGTTGCAATCGAACTCAGCAAGATCACCTCCTTGAAAGCGGCCGAGTCGAGCTTAAAAGATATTTTGGCACTCTCAATATCGTTGAATTCTAATTCGCCGATTGCGCTGGCGCCGTCGTGAAGGTATAAGGGGATTTTCAAAAACCGGAAGGCTTCGTTGAGGCTGTCCTTGGTCAGGACAATAAAGTCGACGTTGAGGCTATCTGGGAGGCTCTTTTGGCGTTTTTCGGCATAATATGCTTGGGTCGCGCTATCGTCATTGGCAAAATACAAACGACTTTCTAGCAGAAGTCGCTGTGTCAGAGCTGCAGCCTTTTTTATCCCAAAATCCCCTTGAAGAAACACATCTCCCAAAGAGCTTTCCAGGTCTAGAAATCGAACGCCTTTGCCATCTCTTTCGGAGTAAAGATTGAAATTGGGGATGTCAAATACCAGAGAACTATCCCCCGATGCTTGCACCAAGCGGGTCTCCAAAAGACGCATGTCGCCTTGAAAATTGTCAAGAGAATCTCCTTCAATGTCTATATCAATATCTGAAGAAATGGTTACTGGCAGATCCAGGGCTCCATAATGCTGCAAGTCTATATTGCGCACAAATCCATCTATCTTGACCAGACTAGGCTGATGGGCTAGATCAATGTCCACAAACACATTGGCGTTGCCTTGTGGATCGAGGAGGACTACTGGTCCAAAAAGCTGTCGGTCTTTGACCACAACATTTCCAACCAATGAATCGATCTGATAGCCCGCCAAGTCAGAGTCTCGAATCGTCGCATCAAATCGTGAATTGAAATTGCTAATTTCGGTTCCTTCCCCCTGTACATTTCCATTAAAATTCAGTCTGCTAGAAAGCTTGGAAGGGGAAATGCCTAGCTGATCCACATTGAGGTTGGTCGTATTCACATAGCCTTTGTATTTCAGCTTTTTATGGTGATAGGCTGGCAAGACCATATCCATATTGCTGATGATGTGACCGTAACGCGTATCGATGACAACATCCGTCAAGAAGTCGTAATAATTTCCCTCAAAGGTACCATCCAAACTAAATGCCCCAATGCGTTTCAGCATGTCGGGAAAAGGCACGTTGGGAAGCAAGGCTTGCAGTTCAGTGAAAGAAAGTTCACTTTCTTCCAACGTGATGTCTAGCTCCATTTCCTCAGGATCCCCCATATCCGTCAGCAAGATACTCCCATTTATCTGAGTATTGTCCAGGTAGCGTAGGGAGAGTTGTCTACTTCTTATTTGGTCAAAATTCCCTTCTATCAAGCCTCGGGCTGTGACGACACCTGCCAAGGGAAGGTCATTGGGAAGGAAATAATTCAGGGTACCAAAGTCCAGGGAAGAGACGTTGAGCATCAGCCGAAAGGGCTTGTCGACCTCCATGTCGAGCAAGGAGCCGAGGTCATTTTTGAAGAAGGTCAAATTGCCTTTGAGATGGGTCTGGCCTGCGTCCAGTTGTAGGGCGTCAAAATGCACATAGCTCCATTCCTCATAACAATTTCTCGCCCTAAAAAATCGGTGCAAAGTATCCACCTTCAGCCCTGTCTTTAGTTTGTCTACTTTCAATCCTGCCTGCGGTTCAGTGAGGCTTAGGCGTTCTATGTCAAAATTCAGTTTGCCGCCAGGACTGATCAGTATTCCTAACTCTCCATTGAGTTTTTCAAATCTCAAGTTTTTGAAATTGACATGGCCAGGAAAGACCGCCGTCGCCAGACTATCTGTCTGGTCTCGGAAAGTGAAAGTGCCGTTTACGAGGTGGATTTCAGGGAAATGAAGTTCTAATATGCCTTGTTTTGATGGTTTATCGTTCTTCTTTTCAAAAAAGAAGGCAATATTTGATACTGAATCTTTTTGGGATTTATAGAGGTTAAATTCGGGGCTAATCAGTTCTATTTGGCTGATAGTGAGCCGTTCTAGTCCATTTTTTTCAGACAAATAATTCCAGATGGAAAAAGTGAGCAAATCCAGCCGCAACGCCTTCATCCGCAAGGCCACGGAGTCCTCACGATCATATATCACCACGTCTTTCAGTACAGCCTGGACGGGCAGTCCCACTGCGACCTCTCCCAACTCGATCTTCGTATCGAGTTTCTTCTCCAAAAAGTCAGTCGCCCAGACCACCAGCCTTGTCTGCACAGGCGGAAGACTCACCAAGAAAGCGGTCAGAATCGACAGCATAAAAATCCCTGCTATCAATAATGACAGGAATCGACTGATCTTTTTGGCGATAATTCTGAATTTCAAAGCTGTTTTCGTGGCGAAATTAGGGAGCGGAAGAAGAATGGTTATTGGTTAATTGTTAATGGAGCTTAAGTATAAGTACACGATTGAGGGAAAGTTGTTCTTCAAATGCACAGCCTCAACGCTCAGACAATCGGACAATCAGACGTTCAGCCTTTCTTATATTCTCTCTTTGAAAGCCCACCATCCCAGCAATGCCCAAGACGCCACCATCAAAATGCCGCCTATCGGCGTCACAAGGCCTACTTTCAGCTCTCCTTGAGTCAGGACTAGCAGGTAAATGCTCCCAGCAAATAACACTGCGCCGATCAATGCCAACCAGATGATAGGCTTCAATAATTTGAACCCATCCCGATACATGATCCCTACGGCTACCAATAAGAAGGCTTGGTACATCTGATAACGTGCGCCCGTCGCAAAAGAAGCTAATGCATCTTCGGATAATTTGGACTCAAGCGCATGAGCCGCCATCGCCCCCAGAATAATACTGAGCATTCCCAAAACCGCGCCAGATACCAGGGCTAATTTTTTGTAATTCATGGGTTTATTAGTTAAAGTTGGAACCCGAAGGAAGTAATTTTGAATAGCGAAAGGTAAAGCTTTTTAGGTAATTGTAGTGCAAGCCTTCCGTTTAATTTTCCATTCAAAATTCAAAATTCTCTCATTAAACATTCACCCCGAAATTAACTGTGGCTAAACAAAAAACCTTATATATCTGCCAAAATTGTGGCGCACAGCACCTAAAATGGCAAGGCAAGTGCTCATCCTGCAACGAGTGGAACTCTTTGGTAGAAGAACTCGTCGACGCCCGAATTAAGTCCTCTGGCCCGGCCATCAGCATTGGCATCGGAAATGTCCCTCAACCGATTCACGAAATCGAATCTGCTTCCGAGCGCCGCCTCGCCACGCCTGACGGCGAGATCAATCGTGTCCTGGGCGGTGGCATCGTAGATGGCTCGGTGAGCTTGCTGGGTGGAGAGCCCGGCATCGGCAAGTCTACCTTGCTCCTTCAATTGGCCTTGCAATTGCACCCCGCCAAGATCCTCTATGTCTCTGGCGAGGAGTCCGCCCATCAGATCAAAATGCGCGCTCAGCGCATTCCCTTCACCAACGACAACCTCTTTGTTGTATCAGAGACCCGCCTAGAACGCATTGTCGAATTCAACAAAACGATGGAGCCTGACGTCATTGTGATCGATTCCATCCAGACAGTACATACCGATGCCCTAGAGTCTGCCCCTGGCAGTGTGTCCCAGGTTCGCGAGACAGCGGCCAAGTTGATCCGATTGGCCAAGGAACAAAATGTACCCATCTTCCTTGTGGGCCACATCACCAAGGAAGGCTCTTTGGCAGGACCCAAAGTGCTGGAGCACATGGTGGACACCGTCCTGACCTTTGAAGGCGACCGCCACAACAACTACCGTGTCGTCCGCACCAATAAGAACCGTTTTGGGTCTACCATGGAGATTGGGATCTACGAGATGCTGGCCGACGGCCTGCGCGAAGTCAGCAATCCTTCGGAGATCTTCCTCTCCGAGTCGGATGAGCACTTCAGCGGCGTCGCTATCGCCGCGACTATGGAGGGCAATCGTCCCTTGCTCGTAGAGACCCAAGCGCTCGTAACGCCCCAGGCATACGGTACACCTCAGCGGTCGGCGACAGGCTTTGACCTGCGACGCCTCAGCATGCTGCTGGCCGTCCTCGAAAAGCGCTGCGGCTTCAAAATGGGCGTCAAAGACGTCTTCATCAACATGGCCGGCGGCCTGCGGGTAGAAGACCCAGCCGTGGATCTTTCTTTGATCTGCGCGGTGATTTCTTCCTTACACGATCTGCCTATTCCTCCGCTGACCGTATTTGCAGCCGAAGTAGGCCTCTCTGGCGAGATCCGCGCCGTCAACCGCATCGAAAACCGCATCGCTGAGGCGGAGAAGCTTGGCTTCACGACCATCTATGTCGCCAGTGGGCAGGCGCAGTCGCTGAGCAAGAAGTACACCAATATCCGCGTCGTAGGCGCGGGGAAGTTGGAGGAGGTCTTTCGGACAGTGTTTGGAGCGGGGTAAGGGGAAAATGATGGAAGATTGAGGAAATTGGGATTCATCTTTGACCATTTTGTTGACGCCAACAAAATGATCATACGCCCTCTAATAGCCGTTTTTCACTGCTTTTTCCACCCTTTCAGGCGTTTAGGATCGAGTTCTAAATAAGTGTTCCATTTGAGTTCTAGGGTCGGATTACGCTTCTAGTCGTCCCACAAAGCCGAAATCCAACCCAGCATCTTCTGAAAGAAGAAGAAAAAAGATAAAGCTATCGAGGATTTCCGGATTGTGGGTTGGCTATTGGCGTAATCCTCGATGGGTCAAATACGGCAGTTGCTTTAGCATTAATCACCATCAAGGAGGCAAAATCAGCCAAAGGGCGTTTCTGTGGGCTTCCCCACTTTGTTTTCATTTGGCTCGTGGTATTGCCACCCAATAACACTTGATCTCCTTTGGAACGAATCCGCCCAAAACCTCTTTCATCCACCCCACGCTCATATATCACACGAGATAGCTCTGTCTCACTCTCTCTCAGTCGTTTGCGTGCTTTTACCCGTTCAGCTAGGGCAATGCGTTCTTCGATCAGCTCTTGTTTTCTGGTTTGGAGGGCAAAGTAGGATTGGGCAAATGCAATGACTTCTTTTCGCGGATCTCCATTTTGAGCGATCAGATAGCAAGCATACCGGGTGAGCATGATATCTTCAATTTCCCGATGGGCTTTTGAGCCAATTGAGACCATTTTGCCGACGCCGGCAAAATGGTCTTCTGGCTCTTGTTGGCTGTTTTTACAAGCTTCAATTGCCTTTTGAATCACTCCTGTGAAACGGCTCCATTTAGCGTACCCAAGTAATTGTTGAAGGTCTCGAGCAAACCAAAACTCAATGTCATCATGTTCTTGAACAGCCGCTTCAAAGGCTTCTCGGTACTGTTGGATTTTTTGTGCGTTCATTTTTGAAAGATAAAACGGTTAGAAAATAATCTGATGTAATAACACCAGACCAAACTGAAAACTAATCCTCAGTAGGTAAGGGATTTTGGTGCCGTTTTTCTTAAAAATGGAGGAAGGAGGGGGGAAATGTTGCTGAAGTAAAAATACTATTTATCCAGAGGTATTCCAAGTTAAAAGCTAGGGGAAAAGCGAGGGGTATCTTACTTTTGACCTACCAAATAAAAACATATGCTAAACTGTATCATCAACAATTATTACCTACCAGAAACGGAAGATGCTTGGCACATTATTGAGACCAATAATGGTTTTTATGAGCTGCGGTTAGGCGGATTTAGAAAAACGCCTTCCATAAACTTTGACCAGTATGAAAGATTGGAAGAAACAGGGGCGGATACAGTGATCAAGGAAATTTGGAGTGATGATTTTTGGCTGTATTTCATCTTATCGGACGACCGTGTCATCTCCCATGGACAAAACTCCATCGCAGCAGATGGCGAGGTGAGCATGGCGATAACATTTTCTAACAAGGATGAATTTCTAAGTGGAGATGGTGCAGACTTCTTTAGAGATGATGACATTTGGCAGTTGGCGGAAGGTCCAAAGGGGTATTCGGTGCGGAAAAGTTAACTTCCATCCACTTCTCCAACCAGCATGCCCAACCCCAAACTAAAAACAACAAACCCCAAACTTCCTCCCTAATACCCATCGGTATGATCCACATACCGGATCCCCCGAATGATCGCCTGCGCCTTCAGCGTCGAGACGATGTCTTCGCGCGGGCATTTGACATCTTCGAAGTCTATCTCCTTGTCGACGCGGTCGATGAGGTGGAGTTCAAGCCAATGAGATTTTTCACCCATGCTGGAGATCTCCTCCCATTTGGCGAAGAAGTAGCGGTTGACATAGGACTGGATGCCTTCCTCCGTGATTAGGATGCGGAAAGGGTTTTGTTGGAGGAAACGAAGCTGGGCAAAGAGCAGGTGGCCTGCGATGTAGACCAGAATAATGGCCAGGACATACTCAGGATTGCGCTCAGCGGTCGCGACGCCAAAGGCAATGATGAGCAGGACGATCACCAAAAAGAGCCTGATAAGCAGGCTAACCCACCGCCATGCTGAGCGAACAGGAATTTCCAATAATACTCCGTCAGTGCCATGCGTAAGCATCTTGAGGCCTGGATTTAACCGTCGATGGATCACTTTTACCTCCAGGACCAAGAACAGCAAAATCATGTACTCAGAAATGACGTCAGAGACAATATTGTGTTGAAGGAGCAGCCACCCTAGTACTTTGGCCAGTATTCCTCCTAGTAGGAGGAAGTAAAGGAAGTAATAATATATGCGCTTATAGTTCATGCCAAGAAGTTCCTTAATACCTATGTCGCTTCAAACTTACTCATCATCCCTCACAAGCACCAACAACCAAGGAATTTGTTGAGGATGTTAGGACTTTTCTGCTGACTTTCTCATATTCATGCCATGATGTATGATGACAACAAATATTTTGACCGAGACCTGAGCTGGCTTTCTTTTAATTATCGCGTATTGATGGAGGCAATGGATGAGGAATTGCCCTTATATGAGCGGTTGAAATTTGTTGCTATATATTCTTCGAACTTGGAGGAATTCTTCCGTGTAAGGGTAGCCTCTATCAGAAGCCTATTACGGGTAAAGAAGAAACAGCGAAAAAAATTAGGGCTAGATCCCAAAAGTTTGCTTGCCATTATCAATTTCGAAGTAGAAGAACAGCAAGAGGTATTGGGCAAATTGTTTAATGAGGATATCCTCCCTAACCTTGAGAAGCGAAAGATCAAATTATTACTCGACCCGCCCACCCAGGAAGCCCATCAGCACTTCTTAGATGAATTTTTCAAAAACGAGGTATTGCCCAATATGCACCCCGTGCTGTTGCGTCGGAACAAAATTGTTCATTTTTTGAGGGACGGGGCGCTGTATCTGGCAGTACGGCTAATTAAGCGAAAAATAAATCTTGAAACAGGTGAAGAGCAAGACATGTTCGATCACGCCATCGTTCAGATCCCCACCCATTACTTCCCTCGATTTATTGAACTTCCCAAAGTGGATGATGAGGTGAATATCATGTTTCTGGACGATGTGGTTCGTTTCAATTTGGACAAGATTTTTCCTGGATACAACATAGATACAAGTCATTCCATCAAGCTAACGCGGGACGCAGACTTGATGATAGAAGACGAGTTTACAGGCAATTTAGTAGATAAAATAAAGGATAGCCTGTCTAAGCGGAAAGTGGGATTGCCCTCGCGCTTTCTCTATGATGGGAAAATGCCTGAAGAGCTATTGAAATACCTGGTAGATTCATTTAAGTTGAATAAACATGAAGTCATGGAGGGCGGTCGCCATCACAGTTTCAGCGATTTTTTCTCCTTCCCCAATCCGGTCTCTCCGCTTCTGGAACGCATCATTCCCCCTCCCCTGAGAGATCCTGAAATAGATCAGTTTGAAAACATATTTGAGGCGATCAAAGCACGGAATTACCTGTTACATTTTCCCTACCACACTTATGACCACGTATTGAGCTTTCTCAATCAGGCAGCGGCAGACTCCGATGTAGTGGAGATCAAAACCACCCAATACCGCGTAGCTTCCAACTCAGCCATCGTAGCAGCCCTTATCCGCGCAGCACAGAATGGCAAAAAAGTGACGGTCTTTGTTGAAATAAAAGCTCGTTTTGATGAAGCAAGTAACCTCAACTCGGCAAGGGAGATGGAAGCAGCTGGGGTGAAAATCATCTATAGTTTCCCGGTTCTAAAAGTTCACGCTAAAGTGGCGCTGGTTCATCGCCAAGAAGGGGATAAGTTGCAACCGTATGCCTTCCTTAGCACAGGGAATTTCAATGAAAAGACAGCTCGTCTATACGCAGACCACGGCCTCTTTACGAGAGATGAAGAAATGGCCAAGGAGCTGGAACATGTCTTTAGCTTCCTGACTGATAGGAACTATCAGCCCCCTCCCTTCAAGCTTCTCTTGGTCGCTCAATTTAATATGAAGGAGGACTTCAAGCGGATGATCGATCGGGAGATCGAGCATGTCAAGGCAGGTCGCCCAGGCTATATCCTTATCAAGCTCAATAACCTCGAACACTATGAGATGATCGACAAGCTCTATGAAGCGAGCCAGGCAGGGGTGAAGATCGCCCTGATTGTCAGGGGTATATGCTGCCTGAGGCCCGGTATTCCAGACCTTAGTGAAAACATCAAGGCTATTCGCATCGTGGATCAGTACCTAGAGCACGCGCGGGTCTACCTTTTCTACAATAATGGAGCAAATGATATCTATCTTGCTTCAGCTGACTGGATGCGGAGAAACCTCGATCGGAGGGTAGAAGTCGCCTTCCCAGTCCGCGTACCGGCCCTCAAGGATGAGATCTTGCACATCCTCAACCTCCAATTAGAAGACAATACCAAAGCTGTCCAATTGGATGCAAATATTAACAATATTCCCATCGAACGGCCCGAAGGGGCGCCTGAAGTCCGCGCACAGGTGGACATCTATAATTTGGTGGAGAATGGAACGTTGGGGCAATTATGATGAAATTATTAATTGATAGATTATTGATTGATTCATTGGAAGTGATTGATAATTCCATAAGAACTGCGTTTTCAGTTTCTATTTATCCGTTAAAAAATGATGGCATATGCTCAGAACCATGTTAATAGGTCCTTTAGCAAACCATATACTTCGCCATCAGCATGTGAGGATAAATCTACGTGCGGCTGGGATGAAACGGGCGTGGGGGGCCTGCCCAGAGCGGAGTCGAAGGGACGGAAAGAAGCGCCGGCCTTGGTTGGCCCGTTTCGATTTTTTGGTTACTTTTTTCTTAAAAAAGTAACAACACAATGGGAAAAAATCATCCTGCTAATTGGCTGTTTAATCGTTTCCACAA
The DNA here is from genome assembly GCA_030430575.1 of Bacteroidia bacterium. Classification (GTDB taxonomy): domain Bacteria; phylum Bacteroidota; class Bacteroidia; order J057; family J057; genus JAUIGE01. Next base: position 22,846 of record JAUIKF010000071.1, read on the forward strand.
ATGGCATAGCCCAAGACATCCGTTTCCGCCTTCTTACCACAGCCAACATCGCAGACCTTTCTCTCGATGATCCTTTTTGGCACCAAACCGAAGCTTTTTTACGAAACATCCAAGAGCCCTTTTGCCTGCTCATCAATGGCGACCTGATAGCTACCACAGCCTATCCCAGACTGACTACGCCAGATTCTATCCGAATCGAACGATTGGTGGGCTGGTTTGACAACCTGCCTCTCGGGCAATTGGTTCTGCTCCCAGGCGACAGAGACTGGGATGACAATGGCCCCCAAGGCTGGGAAAGTGTTCAGGCGCTGGAAGCATTTGTGAAACGCCGAAAAACGGCGGGCGTACGCTGGCCCGTCGACGACGGATGTCCAGGCCCCAAGGTCCTTGAGTTGACGCAGGACCTGGACCTTGTATGCATTCAGACCCAATGGTGGAACCACCCCTATGAACGTCCCCGACCGGCAGATGCTACCTGCAAAATCGCTACAGAAGAGGACTTTTTAGAGGCGCTAGAAGATGCGATCAAAGAATCCCAAGATCGAGATGTGGTCATTGCAGGTCATTTTCCGTTGACTTCTCTGGGCGAATATGGGGGAAGAATGCCCCTCAAAAGCCATATTTTCCCCTTTTATCGAAATACACATGGGCAGCACATTCCCTTGCCTTTAGTGGGAAGTATGATCACAGCTTATCGCCAGAATATTGGCAGGTCCAAAGATATCGTCAACCATCGCTTCGCCGATATCCGCCAGACACTTGAAGACGTCTTCCTGTCCAATCGTTCCCTTATATATCTCTCTGGGCACGAACACAACCTGCAGATCCTCAGAAAAGAGGACAACTACCTCATCAACAGTGGTTCGCCTGCCAAAGCATTCTATACGGGCAATAGCGAAGAAGCACATTATGCCCAAAAGGAGCGGGGATTAATCGAAATCACCTACCACACAGACGGCAAGACCACCACATCTGTCCACGTTTATGAACCGAAAAAAGGCTTTGAGAAGGACTGGGGAAAAGTGTTGTTTTTATCTACCTGCATCCTCAATCCCCACGCAGCCAATGACTCTAGTAATGAAATCACGCCGCTCTCGCTGAGTTCCCAGATTCCCTTTAACCTCAGTTTTGGATTTTGTGGGGATAATCCCCTCCTTTCGATTGATGGGAGCACATTTTTTGACTCAACCCTCATACAAGCTGCTGGCCCTGTCTACAAAGCAGGAGGCCTCAAAAAATTCTTTTGGGGGAAACACTACCGCGATGCATGGACGACCCCTGTTGCCGTTAGTTACCTCAACCTAGACACCCTTCGAGATGGCCTCGAAATGGTAAAAATTGGTGGGGGGCATGAAACCCAATCTATCCGGTTTCTGAGTCCCTACCTCAAGGAATTCAACTTCCGCTCCATCGCCAAGAACCCTGTCAATCGCTTGAGCTATGACCTCCGTTCTACCATTGCAGGGTATATTTTGCAAGACCAAACCTCCTCTCAGATTCCCTACGGTGCCCTTACCTTGCCTCCGCTCATGGATGCACTGGACATTTTGCACCCCTCTCCTCATCTCTACCTATTGCCGCCAGATCAGCGACTGGGCATTTATCAAGAGAATTTTGGGCACATGATGGGCCTTTTTGAGGAAAACCCCAAAGGGCCTGTTACTGGCAAGCTAGGCTTTGGCGGGGCAGACGAGGTGCGAAGAAGCTTTCGTTTTTTCAGAGAATTGTACCAAAATCACGACGCCCTGGTAGACAAAACGGCCTACGCCACCGCTCGTGTCTTCGACATCCTGATAGGCGACTGGGCACGCCATGAGGACAATTGGAAATGGGCTGGCTTCCAGCTAGGGGATCAAATGGTCTACCGCCCTATTCCACGAGATAGGGACCAAGCCTTTTCCCTCCGCGATGGCCTTTTTCCCTGGCTGGCCGATCGCCGATGGATTCGGCCGCAAGGCGAGCATTTTGGTTATTCCATCGGGGATGTCCATAGCCTGACCTGGTCGGCGCGCCACCTCGATCGATTGCTCGGCAATCAACTAGACCACCAGCAATGGCAGTTTGTGGCAGAAGATGTGCAGCATCGGCTAACTGATTCACTGATTGCCCTGGCCATCAAGCGATTACCACCAGAGGTATACGCCAAAGATGGGCAAAAAATCATCAAAAAACTGATCAGTCGCAGGGATGAATTAGGTACTTCAGTCCACCGTTTTTATCATTTGCTCGCCAAGGAAGTAGATGTGGTGGGATCAAATATGGAAGAATATTTTGAGGTGGTGCGGGCAGCAAATGGGAGTGTGGAGGTATTTATGTACAATAGAGATCGGGAAGCGTCGGATCAAAAGGGCAATAAATTTTATTATTACCGAAAATTCGTCCCTGATGAGACGAAAGAAGTTCGATTATTTGGCTTGGGGGGAGATGATGTATTTGTGCTAAGGGGAAAAAGTCCTCGTTCGATTTTGGTGCGGGTCGTGGGCGGCCCTGGTGCAGACATCATCCAGGATTCCTCTCGCGTAGGCGGCCCCAATAAGCGTACATGGGTTTATGAGCGTGACACCACCAGCCAAGTGAACCTTGGCCGTGAAGGGAAGTTTGTTTACAACGTCCATGACAATGCCTTTAACTATGATCGCAAGGCATTTGCCTACGATCAGGTTCTTCCTCTCCCCTACATAGCCTTCAACCGCGATGACCATTTTCTTTTTAGCATGGGCGTTGAACTCATCGACCAGAAATATGGAAAGTTTCCTTACAATAGCTGGCATACCTTTCGAGGGACCATCGCCGAAAACGGCAGTTATGGCTTGCGCTATCGTGGGCATTTTCGACAGGTATTTGAGAACTGGGATTTGGCTCTAACGGCTGATATTGAAAGTCCTACGCGCTTTTTCTACTTTTTTGGGTTGGGCAATAATACAACCAAAGATCAAGCACTTTTTGACCAGGACTTCTACCGTACCCGCTATGATGCCAAGCGGTTTTCCATAGGGCTAAATCAAGCTTTCTGGGGACGGAGTCATTTCTATATGGGGTTTCGCTACGAAAACAATGAGCCACAGATTCAGGCTCATACCATTCTATTTTCTGATGAATACCAAGACCTTTTTGGGCGAGAAAAGGCCAATCTCCTCTTTGGGCGCATAGAGCTCGACCTCGACCTGCGTGACAATCGCAGCCTGCCCATGCGCGGCATGCGCCTCTTCCTCCAACATGACAATGGAATCGCTACCAATGTAGCAGGGAAAATATTTGCCAAAAACCAAGGTTCCCTAGAATACTTCTCCACGATCCGTGGCCGGATGCCATTGACCCTGGGCCTGAAAATAGGCGCAGGGCATAGCTTGGGGCCAGTTCCCTTTTACCACCTCTTCAGTCTAGGAGACCGCAACCACCTGAGAGGATATTTTCGCAACCGCTTCACTGGGCGCTCCGTCACCTACTTCAACTCCGAACTCCGCTGGCAAATCGCCAACCTTTCCTCTGTATCTGTGCCTATTCGCCTGGGAATCAAAGCTTTCTTTGATGTAGGGCGCGTCTATATGGAAAAAGAGCCTTCCCAGAAGTTCCATACAGGCTATGGGGTTGGCTTATTTATCGTCCCATATAAGGAGCGGTTTACCCTGACCTTTTCTACCGCATTTTCTAAGGAAGAAAACCTCTATTTACGCTTCAGCATTGGCGTGCCGTTTCGGTAAAAAAATAAAATCTCGCTTATCGAGATCCAGAATGAAGTGACTACCGTAGGTATGTCGCATTTCAATCAAATGCCTTTTTACCTAGCCGTTTACAACACCAAAAGATTATGAAAAAAACATTACTATCTCTCCTACTCACTTTTGCCCTTTTCTCCTTCACATTTGCAGACCACCTGAGTGACCGACTTATGTTCACAGCACGACTGGATGGAGAAAACAACACCACCGTCCTCAATGCCGATGCGCATGGGATAGGCGTATTTTTCCTCAACGGAAGTTGGGACACCATGCATGTAAATATCAACCTCGCCAACCTCAGTGGGCCTATCTTAGGGGCACATATTCATATGGGCCAGCCAGGTATGGACGGCGGCGTAGCTATCAATTTGACCGACAATATCAAAGACAATATTATCAGGACCTATATCACTGGTCCCGATCTTGACAATAATCTGGCAGATTTTCTCGGCGAAAACCTTTACCTCAATATCCATACAGAAGATCCCATTGCTACTGGAGAGGCCCGTGGACAAATCAAGCTAGAGCGCGACTTCGGCTTTTACACCAACCTAGACACAGCCCAGGAAGTGCATACCCCGATGGGAGGCGCAGCAATTGGTTCGGGTAATTTTATTTTGGATCAAAACAACAGAAACCTTTTTGTACGAGTGATCACCTCAGGCTTGTCAGGTGACATAACAGGCGCGCACTTGCACAAAGCAGCTGCGGGAATGAATGGCCCCGTAGTCCTCAATTTAGGTCCACTGATCGAAGGCACACGTCTCGACGGCTCGATTGCCCTGCCCGATTCCATCAAAGCGACCCTGAAGCAAGACATCATGGATGGAAATATTTACCTAAATATCCACACCACCCTCAATCCTGCCGGTGAGATTCGCGGCATAGGTCTTTTTAGCAAAGACCTTTATATAGACATACTTGCCGACAATGCGCAACTTTCTATGCCTCCTACCACCACGGTAGACGTGGAAGCAGCTGGCCACGGATACATCAATGCCGCCTTCGACCAATGGAGGTACTTCATCGTCTATGAAGAAGATAGCCTCTCAGGCCCGATCGCAGCAGTCAATTATGTCCATAATGGCATGATCCGCAAGACGATCACTGGGGTTTCTGGTGGCAAAATAGCCGGAACCTGGAACGCTTCTGACCTTACGCAGCCATTGACAGACCAAGATATTCGTGCATTCCTTTACGGCGAGATGCGTATTGTGATCTCCACGGCTGGTAATATCACCGGCGAACTCGAAGGTTCCTTTATCCGTGCCATGCGAGAAGGGTATGCCTTTGAATTATCTGACGAAGCAGAAATTCCAGCTCCTATGGTCACAAAAAATCCGCAAGGCGGTGGAATGGTTTCAATTTCTAGCCGTAGATCCAATGCGCACTATATGCTGGCATGGGATAGCCTGAGCGGTCCTGTCACAGGTTCTCATTTTCACTTAGGGGTCCCAGGAATGACAGGCGGTGTTCTATTTGGATTTATGAGTAATAATAACGCAGCCTTTGGGTACTTCACAGAAGCAGACGGCTTTGCCCCAGGCAATGAATTGCAATTCAGAAGGGACAGTGTCTATGTCAATATTCATACAGCTGACAATGCTGCAGGAGAGATCCGAGGAGACGTTTCCAGAAACTATGGTATTTCTATGGCCACTAGCATTGAAAATCTACTAGTCAGTCAATCTGGCGTTTCCATTTACCCCAATCCAGCTTCTCAAGCGATTTCCCTCTCAGCAGAAGTGGCTTCTCCCTTTGGTGCTCAAGTTGAGATCATCGATCTGATGGGAAGAGTTTATATCAATCGCGAAGAAAGCTTTCAACAAGGCAGGAATGAAATGGAATTTACCATCAGTCACTTGACTCCAGGGATCTACCTCATCGGGATCAAGGCTCTATCAGGAGAAACACTTTATAAGCGATTTGTCAAAAAATAATAATTGGAGTTTTTTTAGGTTGAGAATGGCACCCTCCATCAGGAGGGTGTTTTTTTATTGTTCCTCTGTATATTTTCTCCTAATTTCGTGCATAAGAAATCATCATAATAATTTCTTGTACAAAAAGTGGTCGGATAATTGCGGCCCTTTTACCAATCATTCCTCTACCAATATTTCAGACGAAATCATCATCAATGAGTATTATTTCGATTGCCAATCATAAAGGTGGCGTAGGCAAAACGACGACCGCGGTGAACCTCGCGGCTGGGCTGGCAAGATCCGGAAACCGGACCCTGGTGTTGGACCTCGATCCACAAGCGAATGCGAGCTTCTCTTTGGGACTCAAGAAACAGGAAAAAACCATTTACAATGTCCTAGGCTTCGATGAAGACGTTCGTAAAGTGGTTCACCAAGGTGAGACATTAGACATTATCCCTGCATCTATTCACTTAGCAGCATTTGAGAAGAACAATGAGGTCGGCAAAGAATTCATCCTCATGGAAGCGATGCAAGAGATTTCGGATGAATACGACTTCATCATCATTGACTGCCCACCTTCTTTAGGCGCACTGACAATCTCGGCCCTTACCGCCAGCGACTATGCCATCATTGCCTTGCAGCCAGAATATCTGGCCTTACAAGGAATGACAGAATTTATCAAAATCCTGCGGACCGTAAAGACTCGCATGAACCAAAAGCTTGAATTGCTAGGCATGGTCATCACCCAATTTGATGGGCGCAAGGTTCTACATCGCGACATTGTAGAACATGCACGGCAGACCTATGGGGAGATGATTTTTGATGCTAAAATCCGCAACAATGTGGCGCTGGCAGAAGCCCAAAGCATGGGCCAAGACGTTTTTTCGTATGACAAGAATTGTAATGGGGCAAAGGATTATCAGCTCCTTACCGACGAAGTTGTAGCACGTACACACGAGTTAGTAACACAGTAAAGATTATAAATTGATTGATTACTGATTATTGATTCGCCATTTATACTTTAATCCTGATTGATTACCTGTTTTCACTTTGAGCCATTTTTTGAACCATATAAGACATATAAGGGCATTTAAGGTTAAAAAAGGCCATTTTCTTATATGCCTTATATGGTTTAATCAATAATCAATAATTCTTCAAAGCCATGGCAAAGCGATTTTTAGAGACGTTGGGGGATGCTTTTGATGAGCAAGTGCTGGAGGACGTTATTCCTGTTGCCAAACCTCGATCCAAGAAGCCGCCTAAACGCAGTCGTCCTAGCAGAAAGAGAAAAGCATTCCTAGAAGCTATTGATGAGGCGTTTGAGTCCCAGCGCCGCAAGATGGCTGCGACCCACAAAAACAAGCCAAAATCTGGCAAAAAGAGCTTCCTCAATCAGATTGAGGACAACCTCAATGAGCCAACATTCGAGGAGCTGATGCCGCTCCGCCCCACCAAAAAACCGGAAGATTCTCCTGAGGTGCGCTTTACGGCTTTGCTCGACTCTGAGTTATATAAGCGAATGAAAGCCTATTCCCGGGAACAGGGCCTTAGCCTCCGAGAAGTGGTGCAGGAGGCGCTGGGTATATTTTTGTTGAAAGAGAAAGAATAGGAGATTAGGAATGAATAAAAATTAAAATGAAAGTTAAAATCAAAGTATGAACTGATTTTCAGTGAGTTATAGATGAATAACTGAAGAGTTATTTTTTCTTCATTCCTTAATTGATTATTCCTCAATCTTCAACTACTGCTTCAAAGATCAATTCATCTTCTCCATCTCCCAACTTCAACATATTCCCTCTGATGACATAGGTATAAGCTCGGGAGAGTCTTTCAATAAACGGGCCTGCATGCTCCTTATCGCAGCACATTTCTGTACAGGCAAGGTCTTTTCCAATAACAATTTTCCCATCCATATCAGGCATATTATACCCTCCAAAGCAGTTATTCGCATCTAATCGGACGCGGAGCTTCCCGTCTGGTTTAAACTGAATGATGTAGTCCTTTCCGCCTTCTTCCAATGGCGGGCGGTCCTTCCACTTCCAGCCAAGGGCTGTTTGGAGATCCACCTTTGTAGTCGAGATCTTGTCAGTGGTTTCCACTTGTTGTTCGTTATTGGTCTCTTCTTCCATGTCTTTGGTAGACTTACAGGTGAATGCTAATACACTGGTAATGAGGCAAATAAAAATAATTGTTTTATTCATGGATATGGTTAATTGATACAAGGTTGACAGTAGAGGCGGACTCAACAAAGCTCCCCTATTTTATCATCTAATCATTTACTCATCTAATCATTTCATTCTATCATTCTATCATTCTATCATCCACTCATTCTCTCATTCCCTCCTTCTCCCCCTCCCCTACTCTAGTTCCTTAGATAGTACTTCTAGCCGCTCTTTCTCTTTTTTGCTCAGTTTCTTGATGCCTCCCTTTTGCACTTTATCTAATAAGGAATCGAGTTCTTCCTGTTTAGATTGAAATTTCTTCTTTGGACTCCCTTTCATCCGAATGACTTTTGCGCTGCCGTCATCACGCTGGTTGGCTGGCGGCGGAAGATCTGGGAGTTTCAGTTTAAATTTAGTAGGGAGTAGCAAAAACTCAGGGCGAGTGACCACGAGGTAGAGGAATATCGCAGTAGGAATAATAAATAGGGCAACCACCCACAAATTGTGTTCGAGAATGCCAGGGTCCATCATAATGCCTAACAGCATCCCTACAATGGCCCCACCAAGGTGGGCCTCATGACCTATGCGTCCCCATTTCCCCTTTATTCCAAATATAGAAACCAGGATAAAAAGCGCACCAAATATCCATCCAGGGATAGAAGGTAGCAAGATGATACCAACCCCTGCTGAAGGGTATTTAATGATATAAGCCAATAATACTCCGCTGATAGCTCCCGAGGCTCCTACAGCGGAATAGTCACCATGGTGGCGATGGATATATAAGGCCAATAGGTTTCCGCCCAGCAAACTCCCGAAGTAAATAATCAAAAAATTGAAAAGGCCAAAGCCCTGACTCACCCCAAAGCTAAATGCATATAAAGCCCACATGTTAAAGGCAAAGTGCATCCAGCCTACATGGAGAAACCCACTATATATCAACCGCTGATAGTCTTTCCCGATAAGGATAGGATCTACTTCAAATTGGTGCTTTTTCATAAATGTGCGATCGGTCAATCCACGGTAGGTGAATCCCCCATTGGTGAGAATAAGAAGGATCGCAACGATTTCGGTCGGGTTTTGAAGCATCAGGTTAAAAATACGATCTACTGTGGTTTTTCCCAATAAAAAACCTGAGCAGAACCTCAATTTATTTAGGTCCTGCTCAGGTCATTTTGCAAGGTAAATGCTTTCTACTTTGCGAGTTCCGCTTTCATTTTAGATTCGAGGCTACGAATCACTTCAAGGTTCTGCTGCTCAACGGAAGGCTTGATAGTTGGAATGTTGGGATTCACTTTCAACTTATGCTTACGTACTTTTGCTCTTGAACGAAGGCGTTTCTTTTTGATGGTAAATTTCTTGCCTGCCATGATATAGAAAGGTTCAATGTTTAAGGGTTCAATGTTCAAAGGGTGAGACCACACTTATTTAATTCAGAATGAAAAATTAATCATCGATCAATTATTAATTCATTCAGGGCCGCAAATATAGGGCAAAATTGAGAATTTACCAATCATTTTCTCAAAGCAATACACTCTATTTCCAGCAATGCCCCAAGCGCCAAATCTGCTACAGCAACCGTAGAACGAGCAGGCTTATGATCCCCAAATACCTTCCTATACACAGCATTCATGGCCTGAAAGTCATTGATGTCAGCTAGGAAAACCGTTGTTTTCATGACATGGTCGAGGTCTGAGCCTGACGCTAACAATACCGCTTCCAGGTTCTTGAGCACCCGTTCCGTTTGAACAGTGATATCTCCTTCCACAAGCTTTCGCGTAGCTGGATCCAAGGCGATCTGTCCTGCACAGAAGACCATATCACCTACCACCTGGGCCTGGGAATAAGGTCCTACAGCCTTAGGGGCTTGATCCGTGTGGATGGTTTCGAGTTCTTTGACTGGCTCAGGAGCCGCCTGCGGCTCGGCCTGAGGGCTGCATGCAGCGAGGAGAAGGAGAATTCCAAGGAGAGGAAAAATGGTTTTCATGTGGAGGAAGTTTTGGGTGTATCATATTTTAGTCCTAATAGAATACTGTTTACACTTTGGGCTATATTTTGAACCATATAAGACACTTAAGGGCATTTAAGATCAAAATAGGCCACTTTCTTATATGTTCTTATATGCCTTATATGGTTTATATCTAGACGGCTTTTTGCGCAGACTAAAGTTTAAAAAATAAAATCTGTGGGAATCTGAGTAATCTGTGGTTATTCTTCTTTTCGCCCTCAACTGTCGAACAATCGAACACTCAGACATTCGGACATTGCCTTACTTCTTCAACCCGATCTCGCGCAAGCGCTCATCGAGGTATTCGCCAGCTGTCATATCGCTGTACACTTTGGGATGCTGTGCATCGATACAGCCTTCCAGACACGTCAGGTCCATGTCCGAACGCGGATGCAGGAAAAACGGCATAGAATACCGAGGCTTGTGCAGTTCCTCACGCGGGGGATTGACGACACGGTGAGTCGTGGACTTCAGACGGTTGTTGGTGAGGCGCTGGAGCATGTCCCCTACGTTGATGACGATCTCGTCAGCTTCTGGGGCAGCGGCCACCCATTCCTTATCCGAATTGAGGACTTGCAGACCATCGGCGCTGGCGCCAATCAGGAGGGTGATGAGGTTGATATCCTCATGTTCTGCAGCACGTACCGCACCATCGGGCACCTGACTGGGATTCTCAATTCCGTAATAATGGATCGGGCGCAAGATGCTATTGCCGTTGTGAATTTTGTCGTCAAAATAGCTGACAGGAAGCCCCAGGTACTCGGCGATTGCCCGCAGCAAATAGCGTCCTGAGCCTTCCAATGATTGGTAGACACGGGTACCAAATTTCTCTACTTCGGGAACTTCGTTGACCCAGATATTGTCTGGATATTCAGCCTGAATAGGGTCGTTGTCTTCGACGATCTGGCCCACGTGGAAAAACTCCTTGAGGTCACCGACCTTGCTGCCTTTGGCGTGTTCACGCCCTTTGGAGATATAGCCGCGCTGCCCTGCGATCTCAGGGTCTTCGTACTGGCGCTTGACAGGGTCTGGCAATGCAAAGAAGCGCTGAAAGGCGTCATAAGCACCGTCTATGTCTGATTGAGGCACACCGTGGTTTTTGACGATGGCAAATCCGATTCTAGAAAAGGAGTCGCCCAAGGTCTGGACAAAGGCTTGTTTTTGGGCGGCATCTCCGTGAATATAATTGTGGAGGTCTACTTTGGGGATGTGTTTTAGGCTCATGTATTTAGGATAATGATAGAATGATTGTATGAGAGAATGAGAGAATGAGAGAGTTATTTTTGTTAATATTATGGAGGGAAAGAGGGATAAAGGGTAAGCCCATTTTTTCAAATTCTCTTCCTCTTACTCGCTTTTTGCTGTTCCCTCCTCTTTTATCAAAAAAACGCTCAAATATCGGGGAAATCAGCTAATTTGCCAAGCATGTCCATCTTGAAGAAACTTGCAGGCGAAACCGCCATTTATGGCATTAGCTCTATCATCGGGCGATTGCTCAACCTCATCCTTACGCCATTTTTCACCAATATTTTCGAAAAAACAGGCCAAGGAAGCTTCCTATATGGGATACTTAGCTATTTCTATGCGTATATCGCTTTTGCCAATGTCTTCCTGACATTTGGTATGGAAACGGCCTTCTTCCGTTTTTCGGAAGACCATAAAGACGCTAAGCGCGTCTACAACCAAGCTTTTTTCTGGGTGTGGGGCCTAGCCCTCTCTGTGATGCTGTTGGGCATTTTATTCCACGAACCTCTGGCCAGCCTCACCGAATACGGAGATCGATCGAATTTGGTCCTGATGACCATCATCATCATCTGCATAGATGCGATGGCGGCCCTTCCCATGGCGAAGCTTCGCCATGAAGGCCGTGCGAAGCGCTTTGCCATTATCAATCTCATCAACATTGGCATTTCGCTCCTCGCAAACGTCATCTTCCTCGCCATTCTTGACAAAGGCATCGAATATATTTTTGTATCCAATATCATCGCCTCCACGGTCCGTTTGGGACTTGCCTTGCCTACAGGTCTTCCTGACGGTTTCCGAATCGATCGGAAGGAGTTGTGGGCAATGGGAAATTATGGACTTTTTATTATGATTGCTGGCCTTGCGGGTATGATGAATGAAACGCTGGACCGCATTCTGATTCCCGAATTGTGGGTCGATGGGACGATCTTTAATGGCATAGCAAGAACTGGAGAAGAGCTGAATGGCATGTATGCGGGTTGTTATAAACTATCTATGTTCATCGCTTTGGCAACGCAGGCATTTCGCTATGCGGCGGAGCCATTTTTCTTCAAACAGGCCAAAGACAAAAATTCTCCAGAGACCTTTGCCAAGGTATTTCACTACTTCCTTCTCCTAACGCTGGCGGCTTTTCTTTTTGTCAGCTCCTTCTCTCAAGAAATTGTAGGATTTAACTTCTTCGGAATTTTTGGCCCAGAGGTGACTTTCATCCCAGAATCCTACTGGGAGGCCTTGACGGTTGTACCGATTTTGCTTTTGGCCTACGTCTTCTCCGCCGCCTACATCAATCTCTCGATTTGGTTCAAAATCACCAAGCAGACGCGCTTCGCCTTGCTATTTGCAGGGGCAGGTGCCTTGGTGACGGTCGTCATCAATGTACTTACGATTCCCCGTTTTGGCTATGTAGGCAGTGCCTGGGCGACCTTGGCGTGTTATAGTGTAATGTGCTTTTTGTGCTATACTGTAGGGCAAAAATACTATCCCATCCCCTACCGCGTGCAGCGATTATTTATATATGCGCTTGTGTTCCTTGGTGCATTTGCTATTAACCTCCAGATCGGCCCTACCAATGGCTTTTTCCTTGCATTCTTGTCCAAATTTTTGGTATGTGGCGCAGCAGTAGGGGCGGTTTATGTGGGGGAGAAATATTATGGGGTGTTTTAAGAAAAATTCAAGTTCAAACTCAAGTACAAGTTCAAAAATAGTTTTAGATTGAGATTGAATTTGAGTTTGAATTTGTGCTTGAACTTTATCCTAATGTCCAACGCCAATCGCTACTACCTCCTCCCCGCCGCGGCCTACGTCCGCGGGATGACCGCAGGCCAAGGGCCATTGTACGACTTGCCGCTGGCGAGTCTATCGGTGGAACAATGCGATGCCTTATTTGAAATCGGCAAGGCTCATGAGCTAAAGTTACATCGATTCAAGCGTACCATGGACTTGCCTCGTGTGCAAAAAGTCCTTGGCCTACTACGTGGCCTTCAGCCCCAGAATTTGCTAGATATTGGCACAGGTAGGGGCGTATTTTTGTGGCCCTTGCTGGACACCTTTCCTGACTTGTCAGTGCAATGTGTGGACATCTTGCCCCATCGTGTGGAAGGTCTGGAGGCAGTTGTAAATGGCGGACTGGCGCGCCTCAGCGCTGATTTGCAGGACGTAACGGCCTTGCCGTTTGGGGATAAGCAATTTGACGTAGTCACGTTTTTGGAGACGCTGGAACACATTCCAGCGACGGAACGGGCCATCCAAGAGGTCTGCCGTGTGGCACAGCGTGGCGTGATCATTTCGGTCCCCTCAAAACCCGATGAGAACCCTGAGCATATTCACTTATTTGATCAGGGAATGATTCGCGGGCTATTTGCGCAGGCAGGGGTGATGAAGGTGAAATTTCACTTTGTGCTGAATCATTTGGTCGCCTTGGGGTTTATTGGATGATTTCCTTTCTTTCAATTTCCAACAATTCTTGATGGATCACCTGTTTTTCAGCTTCTAGGTCATAATCATTTTGGAGATTAAGCCAGAATTGTGCACTCGTACCAAAGTATTTACTCAGCCTCAATGCGGTGTCAGCAGTTATCCGCCTACGGCCATGGATGATTTCAGAGGTTCGCGTCTGAGGTATCTTCAGGTCCTTTGAAAGCCGATAGGCAGTGATTCCTAGTGGAATAAGGAATTCCTCTTTTAAGACTTCTCCTGGGTGTATATTGGGTAGTTTTTTCATTTTGATTAAAATAACACATATTACCTATATTAAAATAAATTTATGGATAGCAATAGTTAATGTTATTATAAACCCTATAAGTCGAAGGGGTGAGGGTATTTTGAATGTTATAATACATAGTTTAAAGTACGAACTAACAAGCCAAGAAAAAAATAAAAATATTGCTGTTGGAATGAAGTGGAATAAAAGTCCTGTAAATAAATAATAAGGTGATAAAAGGTAACTATTCAGCAGGCCTAAGGCCTGCGATTTGATTTATCGCGTTCTGGTCAACAAAGACCTCATTGAGGGCATTGAATGCCCTTTTTCCCTGCTTTCTAGCCGAGAGGATATATGATCTTATTCT
>JAUIKF010000072.1 GCA_030430575.1 Bacteroidia bacterium
CCCATAGGGGGACGCTAATCCCGAAATCATTTGCAAAATAGTACAAACATAGACCCTTTCGACAACATGACAGGACAAAAGTGAGATAATATTGGCAACTTTGAGAGTTTATGAATTATTCAGGCTAAGGATGTAAGCTTTGCGAGGAGATGTTCAAAGATAGGGTTTTTGTGGTCGAAAAAAAATAGATCAATTAAATCTTTTTAAACTAATGAGGAAGCCTCTTACTTCTGGGAGCGTTTTTCATATGAATTCATCAAATTTCAACTGTATTATTATATAAATATTAAAATTATCATCGATTTTCTAACAAAATATAATTTATATGTATACCGATTTTTTCAATGGTTTATATTTGGAACAAAACAAGCCTTGTTAGCTACCAAAAATTACGGCCATTTTAATAGGGGAATCTTGGTAGCATTCTTGTAATTATACGTAGCTGGTTTTAGAAAAATTCAAATATAAAAGGTAAGAAAAAATTGCAATTGAGATTTGGGGCCATTTCATTTCCCATTAGGTTTGTGTGAGTTTTTGTTTAAGCCATGAAGGGAAATAGGACACTTTCTGGTCAAAAATTAACAAACGAATCAGTTTGTAATTGGCTCATTTTGAGTCGGTTATCTTTATGCTCTTGAAAAACCTAACAACAAATGTGAGAATACGTTTTCCAACAAAACCGAGATTGTTTGACATGGTGGCCATCTTTTCCAATATTAAAATGGTCGATTTATGCACATATTAAAGTTGTCACTAATTAGGAAAACCTAACTTTTCTGTTTTTCCAAGGATCAGAATCCAAATTCCACTATTATCGGTCGCATTTTTACATAAAAAAGGCGATCTACGTAAATCCCACAAAAACCCTAAGTAGATGCGCGTAATAGCATTTTGGTACTTAGGATAAAGCTGCTATTTTGCTGCCCAAATTTTATGATCACCATCCTATGAAAAAGATTCGCCGCCTTTTGATTGCCAACCGAGGAGAAATTGCCCTACGGATCATGCGAACCGCCCAGGAGATGGGTATCCAAACCATTGCTATCTATTCTGAAGCAGATCGCGATGCCTTGCATGTGCGTATGGCTGATGAAGCCTTCCTAATAGGGCCACCGCCTGCCAACCAATCTTACCTCTTGGGGGATCAGATCATCCAGCTATGCTTAGACCATAACATTGACGCTATTCACCCTGGTTATGGTTTCCTGTCTGAGAATGCGGCTTTTACGAGAAAGGTAACCGCTGCGGGGATTACTTTTGTAGGACCCAATGCGGAATCCATGGAACTCATGGGAGACAAGATCTCTGCTAAGCAAACTGTCAAAGGGTTTGACGTGCCGCTAGTCCCTGGTCTGGATGAGGCGATCGACGACCGCGAGGTAGCCAAAGCTGTAGCAGTAGAAATTGGTTTCCCCGTGCTGATAAAAGCAGCTGCAGGAGGGGGTGGAAAAGGGATGCGGATAGTAGAAAATATTGACGAGTTCGAATCACAGATGGACCGTGCGATGAGCGAAGCATTGAGCTCATTTGGCGATTCGGCTGTATTTGTAGAAAAATATGTCGCAGGACCGCGTCACATTGAGATTCAGGTTCTCGCAGATCATCACGGAAACGTTGTTCACCTCTTCGAGCGTGAATGCTCGGTGCAGCGCCGTCACCAGAAAGTCATCGAAGAAGCGCCTTCTTCTGTGCTGAGCCCAGAACTCAGAAAGCAAATGGGCGAAGCCGCCGTCAATGTTTGCCGTGCTTGTAAATACCACAATGCAGGTACCGTAGAGTTTCTGCTCGACGAGAATCATAACTTCTACTTCCTCGAAATCAATACCCGCCTACAGGTAGAGCACCCTGTTTCAGAGCTGATCACGGGCCTCGATCTTGTCCGCGAACAATTATTGGTCGCAGAAGGTCATCCACTTTCTTTCACCCAAGATGACCTCGAAATTAACGGCCATGCCGTAGAATTAAGGGTCTACGCCGAAGACCCCGCCAATAACTTCTTGCCTAGCGTAGGTACCCTTTCCGTCTACCATCGCCCAACGGGCGAAGGTGTACGCCTCGACGATGCCTATGAGCAAGGCATGGAGATTCCGATCTATTACGATCCCATGATCGCCAAGCTCATCACCTATGGCCCAGATCGCGAGACCGCGATCCAGCGCATGATCCAGGCCATCGACGATTATCACATCGTAGGGGTAGAAACGACACTAGGCTTCGGTCGCTATGTCATGGAACACGAAGCCTTCACCTCAGGCAATTTTGACACCCATTTTGTCAAAAATCACTTCACCCCAGAAGACCTGGACCGCGAACTTACAGCGGATGAGCAGATGCTTATAGCTATGGTGAGTGAAGCCGCCCTAGAGCGAGGCAGCCTTGCCTATAAGGCGCGGGAGGCGTATGAGGCTCGGGGGGAGAGTAGGTGGAAGTTAAAGAGGTAGTCTGAACGCCTGATAGTCTGAGTGTCTGATCGAAGAAGAGGTAATTTGGAGTTAATTTTCTGCTCATGGAATCGCTCAGCCAATCGGACACTCAGACGCTAAGACGTTCCCTCATCTCCCGAATGATGTTTTCATCCGTCACTTTCCGCTCATACTCAGGCATGCCTGGAGCCCCCATAGAAATACGCTGATTGCGGTAGCGCATGGCGCTTGGAATGCTGCTGCTGCCGCTTCCATGGCATTCATTCACGCCTGTCTCCGCCACGATCTGAGCGATATTGTGCGGGCGAATGCCTGCACCAGGCATGATAGATATGCGACCGTTGGCTCGCTCGTGCAACTGCTGAATGAGGGCGCGCCCTTCAAAGGCTGTGGCTTCTTGCCCAGAAGTGAGCAGGCGATCTACCCCCAACTCGATCAGGAGATCAAGCGCCTCCAATGGGTCTTGGACCATGTCGAAGGCGCGGTGGAAGGTCACTTCCATGGGCCGAGCGAGGTGGAGCAGCTCCGCTGTCCTTTCTTCATCTATGGCGCCGTCTGGCGTCAAGAGGCCGAAAACCACGCCCTTTACCCCTAGCCCTTTTGCGGCTAATATATTGCGCTTCATGACTTCGTATTCATGATCGGAATAGAGGAAGTCTCCCCCCCGTGGGCGGATCATCACCATGATGTCCAAGTCGCATGCTGCTTGGACTTGCTGGATCATGCCCAGGCTTGGTGTAGTACCGCCTTCAATCAGATTGTCACACAGCTCTACACGTTGTGCACCGCCTTTTTGTGCGGCTATGGCAGATTCTACGGAATCTATGCAGACTTCTAAGGTAAATTTGTCGTTATGCATCAAGCGCTAAGTTAAGTTTTATGAAAAAATATGTTGTAGGAATTTTGTTATGGGCAGTAGTGACCCAAATTTTTGCCCAAACAAATGACCAGATTTCCTTTCTCAAAAGCCCCGATAGCTATATTTACATAGATAATACCCCCGGGGCACATTTTACCATTGAATTTCCAGGAGATACCTTCCGACAAGCTGAACTGACCAATGGTTTTGTCATCGACGATCAGATCGTTCAAGTGATCAAGTTTGAATATTCTCGTGATCAATACACCAATACTGCCTCTACCGAAGCTGAAATAGCATTGCTGGAAGGGTATATGGAATATGAATTGAGGTATTTGCAAAAAGAAGTATTTAAGAAAAAACTCGCCCATAGCCACGAGGTATTTCTCAATGAGGAGGGCAAACGGTTCATGCTGTGGCAGTACGAACTCCCTTCCAAAAAGCGTAAAAAATACGCCAAGAAGGGCGATCCTGCTGTGCATCAGTTGTTCTTGACCTGTATCTGCAATCGCTACCTGTGTGGGGTCAATATGCCTGTATTCTCACAGGATACCTTGGAGGTAGTTATCGGGAGGATAAAGGGAATCGCCAATCGATTTGACATTTTTGGTGGGCCCATCGACAAGGACGCCTTATACTATAAGGTGGAGGTAGAAAAGCAGGGTGATCTACTGCAAATCGCAGATTCCATCCGAAAGTTTGAGTGGGATATCCCCACCTGGGCCAATCTCATGAAAACCAATCGCCAATCGGTCTGGATGCTTTCCATGCCTGACCTCAACAATGTAAAAAATGCCGTTTCTTTACGTTGGTTTGAGAAATCAGACTTTGAGTCCTTTGCTGGCTTTAATGCGCAGCAGATTGTAGAACGAAAGATCGGGGACACGACAGATACCAAAGGGATGCTGATCCTCAGAGAGGAAATGACCGCCCCTGATGCTTGCAATGGGGTTTCTTATAAAGCACATGTCCTTTTTGGCAAAACAATCTACCATTGTCAATATGTGACCTATGCATCAGAAACAGCCTATTTCCTCTTCCATTTTGTGGCAACTAAAGAGACCTATGAGGTCAATTGGGGGAAATTGGAGGAGTTGTTAGACGGCTTTCGGATAGTGAATTGAAAATGTGCCTTAGCATTTCTTGGCCGCTTTCGACAAACCATATAAGGCATATAAGTTCATTTAAGCCTATCTCCTCTAATTCTTATATGCCCTTAAATGACTTATATGGTTCAAATAAAAATGGCTGCCTTCGACCCTTTATCTTATTACTTCTCCTTCTCCCTTCGTACTTTTGCCTCCAAAACCTGCTGGATGAAACATACAAACTGGGGGAAATACCCAAGCATAGAAGCGCCAGAACTCTCTTTTCGAGAGGGAATGAACTTGGACGACCTGAACGGATCGTGGATTCCGCGTGGGATGGGACGCTGTTATGGAGATTCGTCCTTAGGGGAAAAAATGCTGTCCAGTCGCAGCCTCAACCGCTTTTTGGCGTTTGATCCAACGACGGGCATCGTCCGTTGTGAGGCAGGTGTGACCTATGAAGATTTGTTAGAGACTTTTGTACCAAAGGGCTGGTTTCCGCCTGTGACGCCGGGGACGAAATTTGTATCCATGGGCGGCGCCTTGGCTTCGGATGTCCACGGCAAAAATCACCATAAGGAAGGCTCGATTTCGAGCTTTGTGAAAAGCTTCGACCTGATGCTGGCATCGGGGGAGATTGTGGAATGCTCGCCTACAGCACGTCCCGACCTCTTCCAAGCGACGCTTGGCGGCATGGGCCTCACAGGGATGATCCTGACCGTGACCCTCCAGCTCAAGCGGATAGAATCCGCTTATATCAAGCTCCATTCTGTCAAAAACAGAAACTGGGATGAACTGATCGACTTGTTTGAGCAATATCAAGACGTCACGTACAGCGTGGCGTGGATTGACAGCCTGGCCCGTGGCAAACACGCGGGACGCGGTGTTTTTCTGATGGGCGAACATGCGACAGAAGCAGACCTTCAAGGCACCAAATATGCCAAAAATCCTTTGGCCATTCCGTCAAAAAAGTCTTTTAACATCCCCTTTGACTTCCCCACCATTGCCCTCAACCGCTTGAGCATGAAGGCGTTTAACCTCTTTTATTACCACAAACAATTCAAAAAAGAGACTCACGGCTTTGCCCATTATGAAGGGTATTTTTATCCGCTTGACATCCTCGACAACTGGAACCGCATTTACGGCAAGCGCGGATTTACCCAATATCAATTTGTCATACCACCTGAAAACGGCCGAGAAGGCATGCGTGATATTCTCAACCGGATCGCCCGATCCGGTCATGGCTCATTTCTCACTGTCCTGAAGACCTTCGGTCATCAGGAAGGCCTCATGAATTTCCCCATGAAAGGCTACACCTTGGCGCTAGACTTTCCTATCCGCAAAGGGCTATTTGCCTTTCTCGATGAACTCGATCAGGTCGTCGCAGCGCACGGCGGGCGCGTCTATCTTACCAAGGATGCGCGCATGGCTCCCGAGATGCTCTCGCGCTTTTATCCGCAATTGGACAAATTCAAGGGAATCCTTGCAGAAGTAGATCCAGCGCAACGCATTCGGTCCATGCAGTCGGAACGATTGGGGATGCACCAAGAACGTTCAAGGGTTCGATAGTTCAGGGTTTGAGCGTTGCATCCACTAAAGTTTCATTCCTTTTCACTTCCTTGTTCCTTGTTAATTATTTTTGGT
The DNA here is from genome assembly GCA_030430575.1 of Bacteroidia bacterium. Taxonomy (GTDB): domain Bacteria; phylum Bacteroidota; class Bacteroidia; order J057; family J057; genus JAUIGE01. The sequence continues at coordinate 6,015 of JAUIKF010000072.1, forward strand.
TCTCTGACAATTTCCGTGGACAATCTTAGATTGACCTCCTTGAAACATCTCCGCGCGCACTGGTCGCAACCTCTTCAAAGAGGTTTTCGCGCTGATTTGGGGCTTGTGCGAAGTCCTCTTTGAAGAGGACGGGGCCTGTGGGGTTCAGGAGATGTTCCAAGCTAAAATGGACTTTCCATTAAAATTGTCAGAGAACCTTATTTTTTCTTCCCCTCAGCCAGCGCTTCAGCGCCTGCCTACTCCTAAAAACAAGTGTTTTCGGCTCGATAGCTGGCTCCGCCAGGATCTCCCGCAAAGCAGGTTCATACTGCGTATGCACACGCCACATGGCGCGAACCATTCGTTGTGTTTTTTGCCAAAAAGAATAGGCCATGGATTTCACAGATTTTCACGGGAATCTATATGCAATCCGTGCTAATTTGTGTAATCCATGGCCCTTTGGAATAAGCATTATTAATTAATCATCAATCAATTAATAATACTCCTTTCTACATACGCGTCATGGTCATGACTCCATCTGGCCCTCCGCGCGTTTCGCACTCATCTGATACCCGAGTCATCTTCAGTTCGGTGTCTGTAACGACAAATGTGTAAATGCCTTTGGCACCTGCTTCGCAGCCGCCGGCACTTCCGTCCGTATCCCAAATAGTCATCTGGTCCCCCGCTGCTTCGTATTGGCCATTTACTTCGACCTGCCCATCCATCCCAAAATCTACGGTATAGGTGCCATTTTCAGCGATCGTAAGCTTCAAAGGGACCATATTACCATCCTTGTCGGGAACTTCTATTGTCCAATCGCCTACAAAATTTTGAGAAAATGCCCCTAATGAAAGGGCCATACAGACAAGGAATAACAAGATGTTTTTCATAATAAGTGAGTTATTGGTGAAAGGTTAAGGAGATTAATTAGCCATCAAATATTGGCTGGTTCAAGGTACTAATTTAATTAGGACAAGCCAAAATGTTAATTTTTCCAAATGAACGGCCGACTAAAGGAATATGAAATGATTGCAGAATAAGGATTGCTTGCCCTGAGCTTCGCCGAAGGGCAGAACAAGGATTGACGAAGGAAAAGCAACGCTTCACTTCTTCAATTTTAATCCCTTGTTCGATATTCTGCAATCTCCCTTCTTCCTAAATTCCCCATCTCACCCCAAGATACCAGCTCCGCCCATCCGCAGGAATGATCCCTGGGCCTGGATAGGCTGCCGCACGCCGCGTGAAGTAGCGTGCATCCAGCAGGTTATTGATTCCCGCATGTAACGCAAATTGGCCGATGGTATAGTTCGCGGAAAGGTCCTGTACACTGTAACTTGGGATCATGCCACGTGTGGCATTGACCACAAATTCAGCGTTTGTCGCATCGCTATAATGTGTCGCAACAAAACCAGTCTGATAAGCTAGGCGGAAATCCTTCCAGCGAAAATTAACGCCTGTTTTGAGGCTGAATGGGGGAATGAGTTCTACCTCATTTCCTTTGATGGCAGTACCACCAGTCAAATATGTACCCCGTAGCAAACTGGCATTGGCAAAAATTGAAAGGGAGATGTTTTCCCTTTTTCCCTTGAGCATTTTCCACACATTCGCTTCTACATACGTCTCCAATCCAATGATGCGCGCATCCCCAATATTGGTGCGGAAGGCCACGGCCCGTTCCACTACCGCAGGATCGGGAATCACAATTTCCCCCACGCCAATACGGTCCATGTATTGGAGGTAAAAGAGGCTTGCATCTAGCTGGATAGCGCCTTTAAAGAGTTTGCCGCGGATACCGAGGTCGGCGTTGAAGCCACGTTCATCTTTGAGGAGGGAATCTACCACCAAATTCGGATTGACGACAGCTAGGTCACTGAAGTTAATAGAGCGATAGTTTTGGGAAAAATTGCCGTAGATTTCGAGTTTGGGCGTCAGCTTAAAGCCTGTTCCCAGGCCCAAGAGGGCAAAATGCCGCGCATTTTCCTTGGCATCTTCGATCTTCTGCTCAAAAATCACCTGGCCGCCAGAGATCACCTGGGATTTGAAATAGCCTTCAGACGCCGTTCGGATGTATTCCCAGCGGATGCCGGGGGTAATGGACCAGCGCTTTGAGAGGTTGAAGAGGTTTTCTGCAAAAACCGCTACATTCCTGCTCGGAAAGGAATAGGATGAACGTTCAAGGTCCAAGGGGTTCAAGAATTCGAAGTCTGGATCTGCTCCGTCATTGGCGGCACCCTGGCGGCTGTCTGTATGGCCTTGGTAGTAGCGTGCACCGATCAGGAAAGTCGTGATCTGGCCGCCGATCTCATAGCGATGAATCAGGCGTGTCTCATTGCCAAAATTGCGGTAGATGCCCTGTATCAAATCCCGCTCCCGCAGCGGATCAGGCCGATTGATCGGCCCCAACTCTCCCAGCGCTTCGCGCTCCGCCGCCAGCACAAATGCGCGATTGTTCAGACGGGTCCTGTCCGAAATCTGGTAGTCCAGATTTAGCGCGGCCAAGTTCCAGTTTACCTGAAACCAGTTGCGGGTTCGCTTGGACTGACGCGCATTCTGCGAGAATTCGAAGTCCATCAGGCCGCCAGCTTGCTGGGCGAGGTAATCCATATGGGTGTATTGTAAGCCGATTCGGAGCTTTTCCCCAAATGATTTTTCAAGACTCGCGTAAGCAGTGTTTTGATGAAATCGGCTATTGGGACGCCAACCGTTTCCTTGCTTGCGCTGTACAAACGCGTAATAGTTCCAGCCCTTTTTGCTGCCGCCTATGCTATTGAAGCTAGACAACAGCCCCCAACTACCAGCCGTATTCTCCGTCACAAATTCAAACGCCTTCTTCTCTGGGCCTTTTTTGAAAACAAAGTTGAGTAAGCCCCCGAACTGCGGGCCATACTGCAAGGAGGCTGCACCACGCACGATTTCAATGCGCTTGAGCGCTTGCGTCGGCGGCGTATAATAGCTCTCTGGATAGCCAAGGGCATCTGCGCTGATGTCATATCCGTTTTGGCGGGTATTGAAATTGGAAGTGCGGTTGGGGTCGAGTCCCCGAGCACCGATGGCGAGCTGAAGGCCGCCGCCATCATTTTCCCAGATATTGAGGCCGGCAATGCCTTTGTAGACTTGGCGGGCATTATTGGTCGCGAGGTTGGCGACGACGTGTTTCAGTTCGATGACTTCACTTTTGCGGCCTGCATAGATGGCGGTGCCTTCGACGTTGCGCAGCCGTCGGATGTCGAAGGATGCGGTGCCTTGGTCATGGATTTCTACCGTTTCTAAGGATATTTCGAGGCTGTCAGGTGGGGTGGTTTGGGCGAATGTGAAAAGGGGGAAGAGGAAGAGAATAAACCACGGATTACACAGATTCTCACGGATTTTTTTCTTAATCTGTGTTAATCTGTGCAATCTGTGGTGAATTTTCTGGTAAAATCTACTTGGAAGGATATATATAATTGAATCACTCATTAGTCATATTTAATCAAAAAATCTTTAGGCCAAAGCCCATCTTTAATCACCGCCAAATTCACTGAGGGATCGATCAGGCGGCGACTTGTACGGCCATTTAGGGCGACAAACACATCTGCTGTGACGATGGGATTATGTATGTGGTGTTTCCTTTGGTAGAAGTCTGCAAGAAAGTGGGCATATTGTAGGATAAAGTCGGGCTGTATGGCCATCTGCTTTTCTTGAAAAGTGGTGAGGTAATGGCTGTTGATCACTTCGCTCTTACGGCCCGTATCTGGGTCTTGGACGTAGAAGGTGGCTTGGCCTACCTTCTCTACCAACATCACGCGCCAGGCAAATCGGTAGCCTTCTTCCGTCCAGAGGACATTGCCTGGATATAGGACGTGGCGTAGCGGGAACAGCAGTTGGAAGAGCAAGAATCCTGCAAGCACAACCGGGAAGCCTTGGCTACCTTTCTTCAACGAAGGCGTCGGAGACGACTTTTGCACCTGGGCACCTGCCCCTAATAGCTTTGCCCAGACTTTCCGATGGGCTTCTCCTGGGAAGAAGATCAAGGTGGAGAAGATCATGATCCAAGGAAAGAGGCCAATGTTGAACAACAAATTGGTCAATAGATGAAATACGACAACTGCCGCATAAGCCCACATGCGCGTCTTTTTGTACATCAACAAATAAGCTACCGTCAAGTCATAAAAAGCCCCTATCCAACTGAAAAGGTAGGCGGTTTCCGGGAATTGGAAAAAATACCCTAGGATAGGGATATCAGTATGTTCAGGCAGCCAGACCGCCAAGGGCATGGCATGGAATAGCCAATCCCCATTGAGTTTGTTGAGGCCTGCCCAGGTGTAGACCAGGGTGAGTTGGAGGATGAGGACCTGAATGGTCCAGGCAGGAACAGTGGCTCGTCGAATCTTCGGCCAGAGGTGGGCGTCAATCGAATAGGCGCGGTGGGCGGGGAGGAAGATCAAATAAAGGCCAAGAATGCAGGCGAGGTAGTAGTGGTTGAGGTAATTGGTGGCGTCGAGGAGTTCGGCGTAGGTGAAGGTAAGGAAAAAGACCACGGTCATGATGCGGTAGAGAAAGCCTATCATGATACAGCCAGCACTCAACGCGATCGCCCCATATAGCCAGTAAATCCCAATTTCACTCGGAACCGTTACCCATTCAACCCCATAGAATTTGAAAAAGAAGGATGGTTCCCCATAAAGCTTTTCAATCCACCCATTCGTCATAAACCGCAGCGCACCTACCATCATCAAGCCGCCAAAGAGGACGCGGAAAGTGATGAGGGGGGTGATGTCTTTGGGGGAAGCTATCATTTGAATGCATGAGACAAACTTTTTTATGGCATTTTTTTTCTCATACTGTGTTACTTTTTTTAGAAAAAAGTAACCAAAAAATCGAAACGGGCCAACCAAGGCCAACCCTACAATCCATCCGCCCGCGCCCGTTTCATCCCAGCCGCACCTTTTATTGATCATTCTCCCATTTTATCATTTACTCATCTTATCATTTATTCATTTCTCCCCTAATCCGAGTCGCTCGGATTATCGATATAGGTGATGGAGACACAGAGCACAGACGGCATGTCTGTCTTGAGATTGACGAGGTTTTTAGTCACCTCATTATAAGCGCTTTGCACAGCGGTTGCATTGTTGTCGACTGCGTCTGACAAGGGATCTTGAAGCGCGTTGAGCGCTGAGATCGCGGTGGTGAATTGCGCTTGAATCGCAGCATCCAGGAGCTGACCGTCTTTCATAGCACCTACCTCAACGAGGAGGTCATCAAGGCCGAGGCCATTGACACTGTTTGCCCCACGGCCTAAGTACCAGCTTTCAGCAGCAATCAGGGCTACTTGGGCAAGTCTTACAGACTCTCCGCTATAAAAGGCTTCCACTTTATCGGGGTTGGTGAATCCCAAGGTGAGTACACCTGAGGGCACGCCAAGCTTTTCGCGCTTGATGAGTTCGTAGTGCTGATTGAGGTTATTGATAATGAGACTAAGTGATGACCCCGCCGCGATTCCTGTGTTTTGAACAAAAGCATCTCTATAAGTGCTTTCCCAGCCAGTGACTGTGTGATCTACCCGTGTTTTGATGTCGGCAATCAGGTCCGTGAGGTAGGTAATATAATTGGCTGCCAAAGGATTGGTGGTATATTTTTCCAAAATCACCGAATCATTTTCCCCTATTCCATAGAGTAAATAATCGAGTGCAGGAAAGCCCTTGTCATAGGTATCTGGCAAGTCAAAATCGTGATTACCAGATTGGATTTGGGCATTTACCACGGCTGTATCTAGCGGAAAATTGTTCACGCTGCTCCGAAGCAAGACTTCTTCTGCCGGCCCAAATTCATACTGGGCCACCCGCTGCCAGACGCCATAGGCCTCCAGCCATGCCATGCGCAGGCCGTGAAGGGATTCGCCATTTAGCTGATTGGTAAAATTGTCAGCCCTGCTGGAAAGGAGGGTCACTCGACCTTGCAAATCCTGATAATTCGGAATGATCAAGTTGTCCGCCATGTGTCGGAACATCGCCTGATGGTCAAAATTGGGCGAACAATCGTTGGGCATGGAGCCGCCATCGTCCATTTTGCAGGATGCAAAAGAGAGGAGTGTTGCTAGGCCTAGTAAGAAGTATTTGTTCATCATGATCAATTAGAAATCGTTCTTTTTGTCAGTTAATCCATAAGCTGCCGCCAGGTCATCTTTGAGTTGTTGAAGGTTTGCTTCTGTGGTTTGGTACAGATTCATCGACGAAAAATCTGCACTTCCTGCCAATAGCGTCAGGTATTGATCTACCGTCGCATTGGTAATTTTCTTTGTAGGGTTAAACTGCAAGGAGTAGATAAAACCAATCGCTTCAGAAAGGGAGTGGCTACGAAGGGACATGTCGTTAAAATTAGCTATCCCGTCATTGATATAGTGTAGCGCAGAACCTACAGAAATGAGTTCCCAAACGTCACGCGCTTCGATGATCGCTTCATCTCGTACGGTGAGGTCATCATTGGAAATGGCGGCACGCCCTTTCAGGAAAGCGTCCATCGCTGTCTGATTACAGCCTAACACGGAATTGCGCTTATTGGAATAATTTCCCCAGAAAGCTAGGCCATCTGTATTGGTAGGGAAGTCGATAGGCACGCCAAAATAGCCAAAAGCTTCGTCCCAGTGATGTTCCATCTCAGTTCCTTTTCCGTCAGTGACTGTCGTATTGTCAACGTTCATGCGGCCATCACCAAAGTATACTGCCGTTGATTGATAGTAAAAAGTAGCTCCCATAAGCCCTTTTTCGATCACTTGGGCATGATCCAGGCCGTCATCTCCCACCAAATAACTCTTGCTACCATCGTTGCTTTCAATTACCCCAGAGATTCCTTCTTCTCCAGGTACCGTTGACTCACTGGCTGTTGCAAGTTCGTCCATCAGGTTTTCAAAAGGGGTCTGAGCTTGCTCAAAGGTCTTGCTTTTAAGCTGCTTAGAATCCTCATAAGTACCAGCAAACTGGGCATTGGCCGCATCATTGGCAAACATCGCCTTGAGGCGAGCGGCGTCAAGCGATACGCCAGTAGTTCTGGACATAGCCATATAGCTCTTCATTTCGGCAAGCATCGCCAAACGTTGAGTTTGCCCGCTATAAGAGACATTCTCGAAATTGTAAGTCGTAGGAATGGTATAGGTAGGATCTGGTGGCATCTCATCGTCTTTACAAGCCGTGACAAAAACGAGGCAGATGCATAGGAAAAGTAATTGATTAAAAGAGGTTAATCGCATATGTATTTGAATCTTAATTTAGACTAATTATAAATAATGAAAGTGCCACAAAGGTATCCCGCCATTCTTGCGGAGGCAATACCTAATCTTGGTTGAATTTGAGGAAGAAGAAGTACCTAATTTTAGGTAGGGGAAAATGTCTGAACGTCTAAGGTCCGATAGTCTGAATGTGTAATCTTTTTCTCCTCGATCAGACCTTCAGACAATCGGCCGTTCAGACTTCGCTCGTCCACATACTTGATAGAACAATGGGACCTATGAAGAATAATACCCACAAAATGACGAGGGCAACACGCTCGGCCGTCGAGAGGTCATTTTCTGGGGCTTTATTGAGGAGGCTGCGGACTTGAACCGCTATGCGTGTTTCTAGATTGGGATCTATTTGATGGTCACCGGGTGCGGGCCCTTTGAGCAAAGGCGTTTGGGTAAGGAGTTCATCTCTGATGCGCCAGTATTCTTCGTCACTGAGTTCTGGGAAACTCTTTTGATAGTCGATTTGCTGTTTGGCGAGTTCTTTTCGGATGCGATTTTGGCGAAATCGGCCCGTGATGTTCATCAAAAGGAAAAAAGGGATAACGAGCAGAAAAAGGTTTCTGACATAGATGGCCATCATTACCAGAATAGCTGTCGAGAGAATCATGAATCCAATCTGGATGATCTGATTTCGGGCAAAAAAGAGGGTTTCGATGAGTCGACCACCATCCAGGGGGGTGAATGGAAGGAGGTTAAATACATTGAGGAAGAGAAAAATCTGCGCGGGGAGTTCTAGCTGTTCCAATTGGAATTGCCAACTCACCCAATAGAGGATTGCCCCCAAAATGATCCCAGGCACGGGGCCTGCCAAGATGACGATGCTTCGTTGTTTTTGGGAGATTTCATCCTTTTGCCCCGATACATAAGCCCCCACGAGTGGCAGGAAAAACATCTGGACATCGCGATAGCCAAAATTGCGCATGGCGATGAAATGCCCCATTTCATGGATGATCAATACCCCAACAAGCACCAATAGGAAGCGCAAATCCTGGTCAAATACAATGTAGAAAAAGACCATAAACACCGCCAAACTGATCAGGGATCGGTTGACAGATGGCGGTCGGGCTTCCGGGAGGGAAGGTTTTGGGGGATAATCTTCCATAACCTAATCAATAATTTCTTCCCTCAAGTTATGGATTTTTTTGGGAAAAAGGGTGAGAGGATTTTCAATAAGTAAAATGATTTTGTTTACCCTTATATTTAGCCTCGAATAATAAGCAAACTTATCTATGGTAGATATACGATTTGATACAGTTGGGAAAATTAAAAAAGGTGACTATCAAGGATGGTATGTCAAAGTTGTAGATGATAGCCATAAATCAGGGGGGTATTTTATTTATTTGATTCAGGATATTGACAACAAAAATTCTGAAGGATATGATGAATGGCTTGAGACATTAGAAATTGTACGTGGATACTTTATTGAGTCTAATTGGGAAATTGAATGGGATATTAAGTAATGAATGACTATCATTTTTACTGTGAGTTTGAAGAAATCTCAGAGATCCTGATCTCATTTCAGGAAAAATTTCAAGTGAAGTTTATTCCTATGGGGCTATTCTTAGAATCAGAAATACCAAAGGAAGAGCAAAGTATTTTTGATATCGAGGGACTTGGAAAAATGGAGTCAGGTGATGTCGTTCAGGCTCTTAGAGTTTTAACACTTCCAAGGGATGCTGAACTCTTTATTCGCAGGGTTCCTCAAAGAAAAGGAGGTACCCGATTCGCAATCGATTTGCTCCAAAATCCTGTTGCAATCACGATCCACCTAGGTGGCTACTTTGGAGAAAATATACTTTTACCAGGAAGAATTACAACCTTGAAAGGTAGTCTATTTGCCAAACAAGCTTTAACTTTTATAGGGAAGGAAATAAGAAAAGCTTTTAAGCATCGGGCAGGGGTATATTATATCAGTGCTAATGCTAGACAAGCTTATTTCAACGGATATAGACTCACACCAAATATTAGGCAGCCTTTAGACTATGATCTAAAGATTGAATAGGCAAACGTTACGGGATATGACTTGTTTTTTAGTCAAAAACCCAAAACCCAAAACTTCTTTCCTCACCCCTCTCCCCCTGCTGCGGCAGGCTCATTCAATGACGCTGGCTTATAGTCTTTGTTGAGAACTGGAAACAGTCCCAAAGCGATGACGCCTGCGAGGATATTGGTAAAGAAGATGGGGAAAAACAGCACATTGGAGAAGGAGAAGGCGTCTGCATTGTTGAGTCCATAAAAGGTCGTCAAGGCAAGCGTGACGAGGTATTGAAAAGCGCCGATGCCGCCGGGGGCAGGGATCACAATGCCTAAAGAGCCAAAAACAAATATCGTCAAGGCGACCATAGGCCCCATATCTGCGACGGGCGCAAAGGAGAAAAAGGCGATGTAATGCATGAAGTAGTACAAAAACCATATGGCGACTGTGTGGAAGATAAACCAGCCCGGACGCTCTAGTTTTCCAATGGTTTTGATACCTTCCAAGAAGCCCATCGCGATGTCCCACAGCTTTTTGACGATGGGAATTTGGAGGAGTTTTTTTCTAAAAATAAAGAAGCCAATAGCCCCCAATGCCATAAGACCTAGCAAGGTCAGGAAGATGGGGTTGCTGAGCATGCCGCCGTCCTCTTTTCCACCGAATACCTCGGTAGAGAGGTATCCCCAGACGACGTCAAATTGCAATAAGACCATCAATCCGATGGCGGTCGCCAGGCAGATTACATCCAACGATCGTGAGACGGCCACAGTCCCTATGACCTTGGTGACGGGGAGGCGCTCGTAGCGGCTGAGGATGCCACAGCGTACGATCTCGCCCGAACGGGGAATGACAGAATTGGCCATATAGCCGATCATGACGGCCATGAAGCTGTTTTGAAGGCGGACTTCTCGCCCCAGGGGCTTCATGAGCATATTCCACCGAATCGAACGGCTCACATTACTCAACATAAAACAGGCAATTGCCATAAAAATCCAGAAATAATTCAGCCCTGCAAAATCTGTCAGGAGTTTGTCTTTCAAACTGAAAGCGGCGAGCTGCTCCTCTGAACAATTGCAGTCTTCGAAGGCGATGCCTGAAGGTTCACAGTGTGCTTGGAAGCATTGAGTGGCTTGGTAGTCCTTGTTTTGGGTGTAATACGCGTAGTACAGAATACCGAGGCCGATACTCAGGAAGAGCAGAAATTTGAGGAAGTTTATCAATAGCTGTTTCAACGAGAAGATTTGTTAAGGGACTTATGGTGAAATTTTTGAACCATATAAGGCATTTAAGGGCATATAAGGTCAAAAAGGCAGTTTTCTTCTATGTTCTTATATGCCTTATATGGTTTTTATTTACAGGACATTTCACCCAGTCTAAAGTATATATGCCTTATATGGTTTCTCTTTCTAATGGGATCAGTTTTTCATTTCTAAACGGTTTGAAATAGGCTTCATCGGCCCATGCGAGCATCTTGTGGTCACCAGAGGTATCTCCATAGGCATAAGTCTTTTCGATGGTTTTCCCTCCCAAAAGCGCTTCTATCCGCTTCACTTTTTCAGGTCCTCGGCAATTTTCTCCGACAATTTTTCCCTGAAATACTCCCGCTTCATAAGCCGATCGACTCGCCACCAATTCCATGCCATTCGCTGCTGCCCAATCTGCCGTCCAGATATCATACGACGCAGTCACCAGCAAACAGCGATGGTCGTTTTCCTGATGCCATTGGAGACGCTCCAATGCTTGGGGACGGATCAGCGAAGAGAGCTTTTCTTCAAAGAATCGCTTTCCATAAGCTGCTAGCGCCTCTTGGGACATGCCTCCCAAGAAATGCTTCATCAATTGTTCCTTGGCAAGCTGCCGGTCTATCCATCCCAGCTTAAACCCGATCAACATAGGCATTAGCCAGAATACCCCCAATCCTACACGAAAGGGTCCTTTTACCATGAATAAAAAAGCCCAACTGCTATCCTTGCGTGTGATCGTCCCATCAAAGTCAAATGCGGCAACAGTCATTGGAGATTATTTATGATTGATTGACTGATTATTAATTGGGGAGTCCTTCGAAATACATTGTAAATCAATAATTAATCAATGTATCAATCAATAATTTTTAGGCCTCGACGCCAAGGTCAAAATGCGACAAAGCCACAAATTGTTGGATGCGGGCATCTACTTCTTCCTGAGGAAGGTTTATCAGCTTTTCTGGGCCAAATTTCTCCACGCAGAAACTCGCTAGCGCACTGCCAAAGATGATGGCACGCTTCATATTGTTAAAGGAAATGTCGTCTGTGAGGGCCAGGTAGCCGATGAATCCACCAGCAAAGGTATCTCCTGCACCTGTAGGATCGAACACCTCTTCGAGGGGAAGGCCGGGCGCCGAAAAGACCTCGTGTTGGTGGAAGAGCAAAGCACCGTGCTCGCCTTTCTTGATGACCAAGTACTTAGGGCCCATCGCCATGATCTTTTGTGCGGCTTTTTTGAGGCTATATTCGCCAGAGAGCTGGCGCGCTTCTTCGTCATTGATGACAAGTACATCGATCAGTTTGAGGGTATCGTGGAGGCTATCGAGGGCAACGTCCATCCAGAAATTCATCGTGTCCATGACGACGAGCTTGGGACGATTCTTTAGTCGTTCTACGACGAGGCGCTGCACGTCGGGGGAGAGGTTGCCGAGCATCAGGTAACTACAGTCTTGGTAGCTATCCGGTACGATGGGATCAAAAGTGCCGAGCACATTTAGCTCCGTGACAAGGGTATCACGGCTGTTCATATCGTTGTGGTAACGCCCAGACCAGAAAAAGGATTTTTCATCTTTTTTCACCTGCACCCCTTCCATGTCAACACCATGATCTTCCAACATGGCGATGTCGCGCTGTTCGAAGTCATTGCCAACGACTGAAATAGCTTTTACAGGTTCTACAAAATAAGAGGAGGCAAGTGAAATGTAGGTAGCCGCGCCACCGAGGATTTTATCTGTTTTACCAAAAGGGGTCTCTATCGCATCAAATGCCATAGATCCTACTACTACTAAACTCATAGGGGAGGATTTGAATTAAATTTGAAATAGCATCTCCAAAATAATGCCACGCAAAGGTAGGGAAATTATAAATTAATTGATTGACTGATTATTGATTGAATGACAACAGAAAAGTGACTGACTACCCGTATCCTGATCTGGGAGTCAATTAATAATTTATCAATCAATGAAGCATTAATTCAACACATACGGCACCACCATCACAAAATCGGGAATTTGCACTTTGATCATCCGAGAGTTGTCCTTCTGCTCCATATAATAATACCCTGCCATCTGCCCTACAGTAGTAGAAAAGTCACACCGACTGATATATCGATAAGTTTCGCCAGGCGCGATAAAGGGCTTTTCTCCTACAACTCCTTCGCCTTCTACCAGACGATGGCGTCCGTAGGCATCAGTGATGTGCCATTCACGGCTGATCAGTCGGACGATCTTCGAGGATTCATTGTGAATCTCGATTTGGTAGGCAAATACATGATACTGATGTCTAGGGGAGGACTCTTCCTTCATATAAGCGGTCCTTACACTTACCCGAATACCTTCGGTTGTGAGAGAGGGAAAGTCATGCATGAGCATAAGGAATGAAAAACAAGAGGAAAATCAAAATAAAATGTGGACACATTAGTATTGTCCCAGCCCTAACATGACCAAGGTGCAAGCTTCCACGGGTGTGATCCCCGCTTCTTTGAGGGTTTGCGCAAATTCGGGATTTTCGGTTCCAGGGTTAAAAATCACGCGTCTAGGTGATAGGCTGAGTATCCAATCGTAGAGAGGAGGTTGGCGCCTTGCACCGACATATAGGGTAATGGTATCCACTTCTTCTGCCTTAATCAAGGATTGATCCGTCCAGATAGGGACGCCGCTTACTTCTCCTTCTCTGAGGCCATAGGCAAGGACTGGTTGGCCATTTTGTAGGAGGCGATTGATGGCGATATGGGCATAGCGACTGGGATTGGTGGAGGCGCCTATGACGAGTGTTTTTCTTGTTTCAGTCAACGTTTTCATGATAATTAGCGCAATGAAAAAAGTAACCTTTTGTTTGTGTGGTAGTAACTCAGTATCCCTTATTTTGGTTTTGGAAAGGGGAATAATCCCTATTCTTCCCTATCTTTACCCTATGAAACATCTCCCTGTAGGCAGGCAAAATTTTGAAGGAATCATTAAGGAAGACCTCCTTTATGTAGATAAAACCCGACAGGTATATGAGATAATTTCCAAAGGGAACTTATACTTCCTCTCCCGCCCTCGTCGTTTCGGCAAATCGTTGCTAGTTTCTATATTTAGGTACCTTTTTAGTGGGCGAAAAGACCTATTTGAGAATTTATATATCGGCAGAGAGACGAATTATGACTGGCAGGCTTATCCTGTGTTACAGTTCAATTTTGCTTCATTTGGCCACGAGGTAGAAAAATTGGAAGAAGTGTTGGAATTTAAGCTTCAGGAATATGCCGGTCAATTTGGGGTAGATATTTCCTCTCCTGTATTATCAACTCAATTTCGACTCTTGGTGGAAAAAATCGCCAAAAAAGGCCAACCTGTGGTGATTTTGATTGACGAATATGACAAGCCCATCATCGATTTTCTGACTGAGCCAGAAAAAGCTCAAAAGAACCAGAAGATCTTGAGGGATTTCTTTTCCCCACTAAAAGACCTGGATGCCAATGGGCAAATTCGCTTTTTGTTCATCACAGGCGTCTCGAAATTCAGCAAAGTGAGCCTGTTCTCAGATTTAAACAACCTGACTGACCTGACGATTCATTCTCTCAGTCATGATTTGCTGGGGATTACGCATGAAGAGTTGGTAGAAAATTTTGAACTTCATATCAAATACGCAAAAAATAAATTTAATGTAACAGAGGAAAAGCTTCTTAAGGGAATCAAAACCTGGTATAACGGATACTCTTATAATGCAGAGACATTCTTGTACAATCCCTTTTCACTTTTACAGTTTTTCTTAAACAATCATTTCAAAAATTATTGGTTTGCGACAGGTACACCTACCTTTTTGGTAAATACTATCAGAGAAAAGAACATAAATCCTCAGGAGCTTGAAGGGAAAAAGGTTGCAGAGACTTTTTTTGAAAAATTTTCGCTGGAGAATCTAGATATGACGGGCTTATTGTTCCAAACAGGCTATTTGACGATCAAAAAAACACAAACCAGAGATTTTGAAACCGATTACTATTTGAATTACCCTAATCAGGAAGTGCGTAAATCGATGATGCACAATTTGGTTGAAGCTTTTACTTACAAACATCCTTCCACCGTCAGCCACGCACTGGTAAGTATCCGAGATGGCTTGGATGAGGGAAAAGTAGAAGTGTTCATAGATCAACTCAAAACCATCTTGGCAGACATCTCTTACCACTGGCACCCCAAAAGTGGTCATAAATCAGAAGCGGAATTATTCCTTATGTGGGAAGGGTATTTTCACTCGATTATCTACCTACTGCTTTCTTACATGGAGGTAGATGTGAAGGCGGAATTGACCCAACACAAGGGACGACTGGATTTGTTGGCAGAAACAGCAGATTTCCTTTATGTAATGGAATTCAAATTGGACGGCTCTACTCAGCGAGCACTGGAGCAAATCAAAGAGAAAGCCTACCCCGATTCTTTTAAAAATTCCCCTAAAACCGTTTACCTGGTTGGGATCAATTTTTCCAAAACAGAGCGAAATGTAGCATCGTGGGAGGCTGAAATTTGGGAAAGGGATTGACTCACACCCCAGGCATCACCCAATCCACTGGATGATGGACTTTCTCCAGCGCGATCTCAGCCTCTAGTTGCTTGCGGAAGGCAAGATTTCGCTTACGGCTGATTTCTACCAGGGGTGCCCATACGCGCCGCGTTAAGCGGTGTTTGATCAGAAAATGCCACAAAAGGTTGGATCTTTTGTACAAAAGCGCAGCGGCTAGATAGGCAGGGACAGATGTGACCTTCTCTGGGCGCCTGCGCCAGATAGAAGGAAGTGAAAACAACTTCTGATAGGTTTTTTGATAGCCTTCGAACAGTTCTTCGGGACTCATCTTGCTGGGCTGGAATACGACATGGGCGGTGTCATACTTGTTCCAGTCTTTGTGCAAAATCCGGCCCTCTGCCTCCATTTGACGGAATAATGGCGTCCCTGGATAAGGCGTGAGGATGTGAAAAGTGGAACAGGCCAACTTATTTTTCTCCACCCAATCGATGGTAAAATCGAATACATCTGGATGATCATGATCAAATCCAAAAACAAAACTGCCGTTGACATTGATCCCATAATCGTGAAAGATCTTCACCCGACGGGCATAGTCTTTTGCCTTGGGGCTTTTCTTGCGTGCGTCCTGTATGTTGCGGTCATTGAGTGACTCCAGACCGATGAATACGCCCGTGCAGCCTGATAAGGCCATATCGCGGATCAGCGTAGGGTCATCCGATACATCCAGCGTTACCGCTGCATTCCACATGATCTCCAAGGGTTTGAGAGCCGTACAAAGTCTCCTGAGATATTCCTGATCAGCTCCCAAGTTGTTATCCGTAAAAACGACAAAGCCATTACCCTCAGCCTGGATTTCAGCAGCGATCTGTTCTGGGTGTCGGCAGGAATAAGGCATCTTCAGTCCACGAGTCGCCAGGTAACAAAAGCCACAACGGTTGTGGCAGCCGCGTGTAGCAATCATGCTACTGGTGGTCAAATAAGCCTCCCTATCCAGAATCTCCCGTCGGGGGGCAGGATCGAGGTGGTAACTTCTCCCAAATCTCGCTTCATAAAACGGCTTGTATTCCCCCCTTTCTATATCACCCAAAATCTCTGGCCAACAAGCGGCCCCTTCCCCTTTTACCATGATATCACAGTGCGGCCTCACTTCATCTGGACATGAATGGACATGCAAGCCGCCCATCACGATGATGGCACCTCTTGAGCGGTACCAATTGGCAAGTTGATAGGCACGCTCGGCAAACGTCAGGTGCACAGTGAGTGCTACTACCTGTGGAAATGGTTCAGAGGGAGGGCAGCCCTGGAGCAGGTTTTCGTCCCAATAGCGAATATCCCAGTGCGCAGGCGTAGCCCCTGCAAAGCTTGTCAGGGCTAGCGTAGGCGTCAATACATGCTTACCAAAGCTGGAAACGGGGTCTTTGGGATAAAAGGGATTGATGAGCAAAGCATATTGCTCAGTGGGGGCCGGACAGCGCTTTTGAAGATCCAGCGCAGGGGCTATCCGCATGGGTTTGGGGTAATATTTTTTCATAAAAAGTACTTTGTGATACAAAGTACATGACGCAAAAAAAAATATTTTGTTCGGGTATCTTGTTTTTTCGTAGCGAGAGGGGAAAAATTTAGCGGAATAGGGTCAATTGTTTTTCTCTCATTCCTTAACGCGTACCGTCTCTTTCCAACAGAAAGGCCACCCCCAATTTTATGAGGATGGCCTTTCTGTATAGTTATTTAAAGGCTGACTAAGGAATGATTAATCAATCAATTAATAATTTCTTCCTATTCTTCCTTCGCTTCTTTCTCTTTGGAACCACTCTTAGAAGACTTTTTCTTGATCGAAATGGAAACTCCTTCGGCATCCTCTTTATAGTCAACCAATAAGGTGTCGCCTTCTTTGGCTACGCCTTTCAGAATCTCATCTGCGATGGGATCTTCCAAGTATTTCTGCAAGGCTCTGTTGAGTGGTCTTGCTCCATATTGACGATCAAAGCCTTTTTCAGCGATGAATTTCTTGGCATCTTCAGTGAGCTTAATCTTAAACCCACGCTCTTCGATCCGTGCAAAGACAGACTTCAATTGCAGGTCAATGATCCGCATGATATGCTCCATCTCTAGTTCGTTGAAGACGATGACTTCATCGATTCGATTGAGGAACTCTGGGCGGAACACTTTTCGCATAGCCCCTTCAATGGTACTACGCATGGCTTCGTAAGATTGGCCTTCCTTGGAGGCCGTGGCGAACCCTACCCCTTGACCAAAACTTTTGAGCTCCTTGACCCCAATATTGGAGGTCATGATTATGATACAGTTTTTGAAATCGATTTTGCGACCCAACCCATCGGTCAAAAGGCCATCATCGAGGACTTGTAGCAAGATATTGAAAATATCAGGGTGTGCTTTTTCGATTTCATCCAACAGTACCACGGAGTAAGGACGACGGCGTACACGCTCGGTGAGTTGGCCTCCTTCTTCATATCCGACATACCCTGGAGGGGCTCCTATAAGGCGAGAAACGGTAAATTTCTCCATATACTCACTCATGTCTAGACGAATCAAGGCATCATCGGAGTCGAACATCCCCTGTGCAAGGACCTTGGCAAGTTCTGTTTTTCCAACCCCTGTCTGTCCCAAGAAGATGAATGAACCAATCGGCTTATGTGGATCTTTAAGTCCCAAGCGAGAACGCTTGATGGCTTTCACCAATTTTTCAATGGCCATATCCTGGCCGATGATGGCACCTTTCAAGTCGTCTGACATAGTCACGAGTCGCTGGACTTCGCCTGCGGCGATTTTGGTTACAGGGACCCCTGTCATCATGGATACAACAGCAGCAGCATCGTCATCGGTAACGGTGTAGCGCTTGTTCTTCGTTTCTTCTTCCCAAGCTACTTTGGCGGCTTCCAGTTTTTCGAGCAATTGCTTTTCCTGATCGCGGAGCTGGGCTGCCTCTTCGTATTTTTGACTTTTGACCACTCGATTCTTCAGTTCCTTGATCTCCTCGATCTTTGCTTCGAGTTCTAGGATGTTTTTAGGGACGTGGATATTGGTGATGTGCACGCGGCTGCCTGCTTCATCCAATACGTCGATGGCTTTGTCGGGGAAATAACGATCAGAGATATAGCGATCACTAAGCTTGACACAAGCGTCAAGCGCCTCATCCGTGTAGCGGACGTTGTGGTGATCTTCGTATTTGATTTTGATATTATCGAGGATGATGCGCGTCTCCTCAGAGCTGGTAGGTTCTACCATGACTTTCTGGAAACGACGATCCAGCGCTCCGTCTTTTTCGATGTACTGACGGAATTCATCGAGGGTGGTGGCACCAATACATTGGATCTCTCCACGTGCCAAGGCAGGTTTGAAGATGTTGGAAGCATCTAGGCTACCTGAGGCACCGCCGGCGCCTACAATGGTGTGAAGCTCATCGATGAATAGAATGACGTCTGGCGACTTTTCCAACTCTGCCATGACGGCTTTCATGCGCTCTTCAAATTGCCCGCGATACTTGGTGCCTGCGACGAGTGAAGCGATGTCGAGCGTCACGACGCGTTTATTGTACAAGACACGGCTGACCTTGCGCTGGACGATGCGGAGGGCGAGTCCCTCGGCGATGGCTGTCTTTCCGACGCCAGGTTCTCCGATCAATACAGGGTTATTTTTCTTGCGGCGGCTCAAAATCTGCGCGACGCGTTCGATCTCTTTTTCTCTGCCTACAATAGGATCAAGTTTGTTCTCCTCGGCTGCTTTGGTGAGATCTCTGCCAAAATTATCCAAAACAGGCGTTTTGGATTTAGGCGCTTTGCGGGGTCTATCTCCTGGTGTACTCATTTCTGATGATTCTGATGGCTCATTTGTAAGGGTGATACTGGGGGTAGAGGCTTCTTCTTTCTGCTCCAGTTCTGCACGAACGGTGTCATAAGAGATGCCAAACTGCGAAAGGATCTGTGCGGCTACGTTGTTCTCCTCTCTCAAGATGGAGAGGATCAAGTGCTCAGTACCGATAATGGTACTCTTGAGGAGTTTGGCTTCAAGACGCGTGATCTTGAGCACCTTCTCGGCTTGGCGCGTGAGGGGGAGGTTGGTGAGGTTAATGGTCGTAACCGTTCCTTTGATGGCATTCTCAATATGGCTTTTGAGTTGGGTAAGTTCTATGCCCAAATTTGCCAGTAACTTGATTGCCAATCCTTCTCCTTCACGGATCAAGCCAAGCAGCAAATGCTCCGGCCCGATATAATCGTGCCCAAGTCGTATTGCCTCCTCTCGGCTGTAAGAAATAACTTCTTTTACTCTATCTGAAAAATTGGAATCCATATATTCCTTTTAAATTCTACCTATAGACAACGCTTTAGGCATGTGATAGTTTCAACGATTTTTTTGCCCCTTGAGGCGAGAGAAAAGCATGTTATACCCATCCAAAATGGACAGCAACTGCAATCCCTAAGGCTACAAGTACCAGGTTCAATAAGGCCAGTGGAAGTAACTTTTTCCAGCCCAAATCCATGAGCTGATTGTACTTAAAGCGAGGAAGTGTCCATCGCACCCATATAAACACGAAGATGAAGAAAATAGTTTTAGCCAAGAACCAACCTATCCCCCAGAACATCTGTGCGACCCACGACCAGTCTGCTACGCCTAGCGCCCCTTCAAATGGGCCAAGGTATCCGCCAAAAAACATCGTCGTGATGATCGCCGAACCGACGACTACGTGCAAGTATTCTGCCACAAAGAACATGGCAAATTTCATCGAACTATATTCTGTATGGAAACCACCCACGAGTTCTTGCTCCGCTTCTACCAAGTCAAATGGGGCGCGATTGGCTTCTGCAAAAGCACAGATGATGAAAATCAGAGCACCTAGAGGATTGACAAAGACATTCCAAAATCCGCGCTGCGCCTCGACGATACTCGTCATCTTGAGATAGTCATCCCCGTCCAAGCGTGCATTGGTGAGTAGGATGACACTCACCACGGCAAGGCCCATTGCCAGCTCATAGCTGACCATCTGGGCAGAAGCGCGAAGTCCACCAAGAAGAGAGTATTTATTATTGGAAGACCATCCGGCCAATGTCACCCCATAAACTGAAATCGAAGTGATAGCCAGGATGTATAGTATCCCCACATTGATGTCTGCAATCAAGACAAACTCATCACCGATTTTTGCAAAAGGTAATACTGCCATCGTCACCAAGGCGATCGTAACCGCAATGACAGGCGCAATAAAGTGGATAAATTTGTTAGCCGAAGCAGGGGTAATGTCCTCCTTGATCAGCAATTTCAGTACATCTGCCAGGGGTTGTAACAAGCCAAGAGGCCCTACACGGTTAGGACCAACCCGTTGTTGCAGTGCAGCAGCCACCTTCCGTTCAAAATACACGGAATAGGCTGCAAAAGTGAATAAAACCACTAAAACAGGAAGAATCAGTAACAATCTTCCGCTTACATCACTTATCTCCATAATTTCGCAAAAATTCTAATTAGTTAATCTGGGCAAAGTTACAAATTAACTGGCAAGTTGAAAGGGGAAAGAAGAGGGTTTGAGTCTTGTCCTGAGTCTGCCGAAGGAGTTCGAATGCTTGAGCGTTCAAGTGTTATTTTTTTTGAGCAATTAATGCCTTCTCTCTTTCTATTTCGGCAATAAGTTCTGCTTCCGTAGGAAGATAAAGCTGGTATTTGCTGGCAAATAGTTGCTTGTGTTCATCGAGGATCGAGTATTTGACAACAGTATGGTCCTTCTCCGTGCACAAGATTATACCGATGGTTGGCTGATCGTCTGTCTGCCGTTTCAAATCATCAAACATCCTCACGTACATATCCATTTGTCCAATATCCTGATGACTCAGTGATCCGATTTTTAAATCAAAAAGCACAAAGCATTTTAAAATGTAGTTGTAAAACACCAAGTCAATATAGAAGTGCGAGCCTTCTGTACTGATACGAAACTGCCTGCCAACAAACGAAAACCCTTTGCCTAACTCTAGCAAAAACTGTTGTAAATGCTCAATGAGAAAACTCTCCAGTTCCCTTTCACTGGCTTGAAAAGGTTCTGGAATATTGAGAAATTCAAAGACGTACGGATCTTTAATAAAATCGGCAGGTATCGCTGACAGATTTGTTGTAGGAACTTCCAACTCCTCCTGGTCATTGGGCGAAGAAGAAAGGAGGCGTTCATAATAAAAGGACTGAATGTTTCGATCCAATTGGCGTGTGCTCCAATTTTGCTCACTGGCTTCTTGGAGATAGAAATCCCGTGCTTTAGGGTTTTCTACCCGCATAATGGATCGATAGTGCGTCCAGCTCAATTTCCTACGCAGTGCGGAGGATTTCTCAAGGCTAGGAAAGATGAGGTAAAATTTCCTGAAATTTTCTAGACTAGCCACAGAAAAACCCTTGCCAAATTCCGCGGAAAGTTCTTTAGATAAGGCTTTTATCAAGCCTTCCCCATAGCCCGCACGGGCCGCTCCTTGTTGCTCTTCCTCCACGATCCGCTTACCGATTTGCCAATAAGCTTCCAGCATAGCAACATTGATCGCCCGATAAGCATTTGCACGCGCTTTGGCCAGAATCGCCTTAATCTCTTGTATAAATACAGGTTCTATATTCATCCTAATTATCCATTTTTCATTTTCAATCCTCCCTCACCCCTTCACAGGCTCCGCCATGATCACCTCCTCGCGCTCCACCACCACAAATCCTGCGGGATCGCCCTTGCGCTTGCGGATGTACTTGCGGGGCGTGTATTGAACGGGCACAAGGCTGTCATTTCTCCTCTTGGAGTAATACGCTGCAAGGCCTGCGGCATACTCCAATACCATCTCAGGGATGTTCTGGCCGGGGCGTTGCCGCACGATGACATGGGAACCCGTCACGTCTTTGGCGTGTAACCATAGGTCCTCTTTATTAGCGAATTTGAAGCTGAGCAAATCATTGTTCTTGGCGTTTCGCCCTACAAATATCTCGTAATTCGCCTTGCGATAGGTTTTGAAAGGCGACTTGCTGTCTTCTTCCTCTGCCTGCTCCTTGAGCAAAGCAAGTAGCTTGCGGCGCAACGGCCGCAATATCTGCCCATCAAAGCCATATGGCTCCAATTTCAAGTCTGAAGGCGGTATTAGTTCCTCAAACTCCCTATTCTCCGCTTCAGCCTCTGCCATTTTCTCCGCAATATCATCTAACTGACTCCGCAAATAAGCCACCTTTGCTTTGCGGTTTTTATGCTTATCGTAATAGCGCTTCGCATTGTCTTGCGGGCTCAAGGTGGGTTTCAGCCTAACTGTGATTTGTTCCCCCGAATAAAAATCATCCAGCGTCGCTTTTTCCATCCCCGTTGTTAACGCATGTAAATTGGCCATGATCAAATGGCCGATCTCCTCGGGATTGCGCTCATTCTCTAGTTTGGTGATATTGGTTTGGTAGGAGGCGTAAATCTTTTTGTACTTTTTATAGGGTTTGTGAACCTCTCGTTGCGCCTTCTGGTAGAGTTGGAGGTAATTATTGAACTGAAAATGAGCCGCCATGAACCCCTGAAGGGCCAGTTTTATTCCGCTCACTTCTACCCACTCCTCAGCATCCGTGGGTTTAAACAAAAGCATCCGAATCCTTCTGGCTTCCTTCACCAGAAAAAAGCGGTCGTCTTGACACCAGTTGATGATCTTTGCAAAAGCGTCTTCCACTGAAAGCCCCGATTGCATCAGGGCATGGACTTGCAAGGCAAATTGCCGGTCGTATATCGGCGAAATAGCCTTTAAAAAGGAATGAAGTTCAGCTACGCTTTCCAGGTTTTGAGGCTTTTCCACCTCCTGTATTGGAACATAGGGCCCCTCTACTGGTTCGTATGCCCAATCATCTTCCATGGCTTGGTTAAACAGGTGAGTGACCTCACCATGTCTGCGCAAGAGTGCATTGGCACGGGCACCGTGTAGTTTCAACAGCAATTCATAATGACCTTCCAATTTCAATATCAGTACGCGCTCCCAGGCGAGTACACGGACATCCAGTAGTTTTTTACCCACTATTTTATCAAATAGCATCACCACATTTTTCCGCGCCTTCGAAAATGCTTTTACAGGCACGATATAGGTCAAGGGCGTATGACACCCCACTCGGAGGTGCATGCCCTCCAATTCGATTACCAACTCGTTCTTATTTTGAGAAAAACACGACAGCACACGTTCCTTCAGGTGATGGTCCCTGAGGTATTTTGCCAAATGCTGAAGGGTATAATGATGAAAGTGCATATATTTGTTAACGCTAAGAATTATTGATTGATTAATTGAGTGATTATTGATTTGAGATAAATGTAGAAGTCTGACAATCAGTCAATTAGGATAATTTTAGCAATTAATAATCAGTTAATCAATAATTAATAATCCCCCAAAGATAATGATGAAAAGACTTCTGGTACTATGCAGCCTGCTTCCCTTGCTGATTATTTCTGTACATGCACAAACCAACTGGCGTGAAAAGGTCGATGACCTGTTGCTGACAGGCGCTCAGGGTCACCAAGAAGTCATGATCCTTATGAAAGGGCAGGCAGACCTGAATGCAGCCTATTCCCTTCGTGGCAAAGATCTGAAAGGTCAATATGTCTTCAACCAATTGGCACAACATGCTACCCAAAGCCAGGCCTCCATCCAAACCTGGATGGATCAGAAAGGAATTCCTTATCGGAGTTATCACATTGTCAATTGCCTCTGGGCACGGGTAGATATGGCTGAGATACAAGCCATTGCCTCCAGAGCAGATGTCGCCTTAGTAGCAGAGAATTCGCGTGTGATGATGGAAAAGCCTTTTCCCTCTATCGAGCCTGTATCCCACAATCGCGCTCCCGTGACGTGGGGATTAAATTACATGCAGGTAGAAGATGTATGGAATATGGGCTATCGCGGCCAAGGCGTCGTCGTGGGCGGTCAAGACACCGGCTATGAGTGGGAGCATAAAGCGCTCAAACCCTCCTATCGTGGCTGGGACGGCACGACTGCCGACCACAACTATAATTGGCACGATGCCATCCACCAATACGATACCATGCATGCGGATACCATCAATCCATGTGGGCTGGATACGTTGGCCCCTTGCGATGACGACGGCCACGGCACCCATACCGTGGGTACGATGACAGGGGTGGATAGTACAGAGCAGATCGGCGTAGCGCCAGATGCCAAGTGGATAGGCTGCCGAAATATGGAACGGGGATATGGCACCCCTGCGACCTACCTCGAATGCTTTGAGTGGTTTTTGGCCCCTACAAATCTCGCGGATAGCCTTCCCGATCCCTCAAAGGCGCCTCATGTCATCAACAACTCCTGGAGTTGCCCGCCAGAAGAGGGATGCAACCCCAGCAATTTTGCCTTGATGGAATTTGCGGTCAATAACCTCCGCGCAGCAGGGGTAGTAGTAGTCGTCTCGGCCGGGAATAGCGGCCGTCGTTGTGGAACAGTCTCTACGCCTGCGGCGATGTTTGAGGGCAGCTTCACCGTTGGGGCTTTGCGTGCCAATGACACCATTGCACGGTTCTCCAGTCGAGGCCCAGTGCTCACTGACAGCAGTTTCCGTCTCAAGCCCAACGTCGTCGCACCAGGTCATGATGTGCGATCCGCAGTGCCTGTAGATAGCTTTACCAACTGGGCTGGGACCAGCATGGCAGGGCCACATGTGGCGGGCTTGGTGGCCCTATTGATCTCAGCTGATCCCAGCTTGGCAGGAGATGTCGATCGAATCGAAGATATCATCGAGCGTACTGCGATCCCTCATACCACCAATCAAACGTGTGATGGGCTATCAGGAAATGAGGTTCCCAACCATACTTATGGTTATGGCGCCGTGAATGCCTTGGCAGCAGTCATGGATGCCCTCGCTTCGACCAAGGTAGAGTCATTGGAAGAACGTATCTTTACCATTTCCCCTCAGCCCTTTTCTCATGAACTTACCCTAGAATCGACTCAGGCATTTGGCCAAGTCACCCTAGACCTTTTTTCCCTTGACGGAAGGCACCTTTTTCAAGAAACCTGGAATGCTAGTGGAACGACAACCCATACTTTGGCATTAGGCCATCTGGCTGCGGGTGCTTATTTTTTCAGAATAAATCATGTGAATGGCGTGCAGGTGGGGAAGGTGTTGAAGAATTGAAGAAAAGTAAAAATAATTAACAAGAAACAAGGCATGTCCTGAGCGGAGCCGAAGGGAAGTAAAAAGGGAAGAATAAATTCATCTTTACAATCGTTCGTCTACGATTTCATTCAAAATTTCTCATTCAATCATTCAAAATTAATCCCATTGAACCCTCCTTATATCCTCGCCATAGAGACCGCTACCATGCTCGGCTCCGTCGCCCTATTTGAAGGCGATGAACTGCTGGGCCTCTTAGAATATCGGCGCGCCAAGTCTCATGCGCGGCTGCTCGCGCCGATGATTTCAACCTTGTTGAAAGACCTGGAAGTGGAACGCAGTCAGTTGAGTGCCATCGCTGTCGCCAAAGGGCCAGGCTCTTATACAGGCCTTCGTGTAGGTGTTTCCACGGCCAAGGGCCTTTGCATGGCCCTCGATAAGCCCTTATTATCTATCAACAGCCTGGAAGGCCTTGCCTGGAAAGTCCAATCCCTGGCCCAGCGTATGGATGCTTTTATTTGCCCGATGATCGATGCTCGACGGATGGAGGTCTATTGTCAAGTGTTCAATGCTAATATGCAACCGCTACATGAACCCATGGCCAAGATTGTGGAGGAAGGCGCTTTTGGAGAGATTTTGGCACAAAAAAAGGTGATCTTCCTGGGAGATGGGGCAGCGAAGTGTGAAGAGATTTTGACCCAATCGCCGAATGCGATTGTCTTGCCGAGTGGGCTGTCCTCGGCCGCAGATATGGGAAAGGCTTTACACCAAAAATTTCAGGCTGAGGAGTTTGAAGACCTGATGACCTTTGAGCCATTTTACCTGAAAGACTTTCGTGTGACGAAGCCGAAGAATCGGTTGCTGTAAAAGTTTTTTTTCGATAAAAAAAGCCTTAATTTCAAATATAAAAACAGGCCTATGCTGATCCTAAACCCAATATATGATGTAGCTTTTAAGTACTTGTTAGAGGACCTTGAAATAGCGAAAGGCCTATTGTCAAAAATTATTGGAGAGGAAATAACAGATCTTTCCGTTCGGCCCCAAGAAACGACCACTACCTCAGAACGTTTTCTCATCACTATCCTTCGCTTGGACTTTAAGGCTGTGATACGGACGCAATCAGGGGGCCAAAAAAAGATCCTGATTGAGCTTCAAAAAGGTAAATTCCCAAATGACATCATGCGATTTCGTAAATACTTGGGCGAGAATTATCGGAAGCCAGACATTCTTGAGGAAAGCACACCGCCTTATGAAACCGCCTTGCCCATCACGACGATTTACTTCTTGGGATTTCCTTTACTGACTGTTCCGACCCCTGTCCTGAAAGTCAATAGGGAGTATATAGACCTGATTACCGATCAGAAAATAGAGGCCAAAGATCCCTTCATTGAACAACTCACCCACGACAGCTTTATTATCCAGATTAGTAGACTAGGAAAGGAAGATCGGACAGAATTGGAGCATATACTCACTGTATTTAATCAAATCCACATTACAGAAGACCCTAAAATCCTCCAAATCAAGTCAGAGGAGATAGGGGAGCATGAATTGCTGTTAAAAATGACGGATCGCCTTCGAAGAGGAGCCACAGAAGAAGATATCTTAAGAAATATAGAGGCTGGCGAACAAGTGGATCGAATGATCGAATCTAAAATCAGAGAAACTATGAGGCTGGAAGAGATGAATAATCAGTTACAAGGGGTAAATGATGAGTTGACAGAGGAGACTAATGAATTAAAAGGCGCGAACAGTGAGTTGAAAAATGAGAACGAAGAGCTAAAAAAAGCATTAGCAGCGCTCAGAGGAAAATTATCACAAGGAAATAAAGAGTGACATCTTTCTGCTGTGCCTTAGAAATTATAAATTAACCAATCTATAATCTATGAATTTATAATTTCACCCATGCGCATCCCCGAAAATAAAGTAGATGAAATCTATAATGCTGTCGACATCGTCGAGGTCGTGCAAGACTACCTGCCGTTGAAGAAGCGGGGAAGCAATTATTGGGCGTTGTCGCCTTGGGGCAATGAGAAGACCCCTTCTTTTGCCGTCTCGGCAGCTAAGGGCATTTACAAGGATTTCAGTTCGGGAAAAGGGGGAAATGCCATCAATTTTTTGATGGAGATGGAAGGGTATACCTATCCTGAAGCCTTAAAAGCATTGGCGAAGAAGTATGGGATTGAAATTGAAGAAGCGGAGGAATCAGAGGAGGTAAAGGAAAGGCGAGACCGCCGACAGAGCTTGCTCATCGTCAATGAATTTGCGGCCAAATGGTTTCACCAGCAGTTGCTCGAATCGGATGAAGGTCGAAAAATCGGCCTTAGCTATTTCAAGGAACGTGGTATCCTTCAGACCACTGTCGAGCAATTTCAGCTAGGCTATGCCCCCGATAGCTGGGACGCCCTTACGGGCGAAGCGCAGAAGCAACAATATCAGGAAGAATTCCTGACAGAGTTGGGCCTAGCGACGCGTTCTGAGAAGAACGACAAGCTCTACGACCGCTTTCGCGGCCGTGTGATGTTTCCCATCACCAATCAGGTGGGAAAAGTCGTAGGCTTTGGCGGACGTGTGCTCACCAGTGAGAAGCAGATGGCGAAGTACATCAATTCGCCCGAATCGAGCATTTACCACAAAAGCCAAGTCCTCTACGGCCTTTCTCATGCCAAGCAGCACATCCGCAATGAAGACCTCTGCATCTTGACAGAGGGCTATATGGACACCATTGTCCTCCACCAAAACGGCATTCAAAATGTAGTCGCTTCCAGTGGCACTGCCCTCACGCAGGAGCAGATCCGCATGATCCGCCGCTTTACGAAGAATGTCCTTATGATCTATGATGGGGATGCGGCTGGAGTGAAGGCAGCCATGCGGGGCATCGACCTGCTCTTGCAGGAAGGGATGAATGCGCGGGTACTCGTTTTGCCAGACAATCATGACCCTGATTCCTATGTGACAGAACATGGAAGCACAGCTTTCCAAACGATAGTTAAGGATGGGGCCCAGAGCTTCTTGGACTTTAAACTGAATATCCTCCAGCAAGACCTCAGCCTCAGCGATCCAGAGCAACATGCGATGATCATTCGCGCCTTGGCCAGCACGCTAGGCCATATTCCCGACAACCTTCAGCGGGAGCTCTATGTCAAGCACACCGCTGAGCGCATGGATATCAGTGAATCACTGATGGCAGGTGCGGTGGGGGAAGCCATGAAGGAGCTGGCGCGGATGCATAAGCGCGAAGCGCGCTATCAGGGGCCGCGTACCCAGGATGCGCCGCCGCAGGAGGCGGAGGTGAAAGAGCTGAAAGCCTTTGAAACGCTGGAACTAGCCCGTCAGGAGAAGGAGTTGCTGCGCGTTTTGATCAATCACCACGATAAAAACTTCGATCTGAAAGAAGCTGGAGAGATCGAGCAGGTGCAATTGGTGGACTTTTTTATGGATGAATTGGAGGGGCTGGATTTTGAGAATACCGTTTATGAACGGCTGAAACAGGAGGTTTTTGAGGCGTATCGGGAGGGGAAATCCTTCAAAGTAAGGCATTACCTCAGCCACGAGGACGACGCGATCACCCACCTCGTCACAGACCTCCTGACCATCGAGCATACCCCCAGCGAATTGTGGAAGTCTCGGGGGGTCAATGTCCCGCCCCTGGATGCCAATCTCTCCCTGGCCGTCCAGTCAGCGATGTACCACTATCAGCGCCGGAAGGTAAAGAAGCTCTTGGAGGAACTTCGAGAGAAGATGAAAGAGATGACGGATGAAAATGAGGATGAATTTTTTGAAATGCTCCTTTACCTCAATAACCTGAGAAAAGAAGTGACGGAGAAGTTGGGGATTATTGTGGAGGGGTAGGAGAAATGGCAAGATCAAGTTCAAACTCAAGCGCAAGTTCAATAAGGAAAAATTGCTTTTGGGTTGGGACTTGTGTCCAGCTTACTTTTTCTAGTACCAGCACATTCTGTATATTGTAAGGTATGAACAAGACCCTGATTTTTTTATCCCTCCTCCTGCTCATCTCCCAAGTCTGGGGCCAAGACTTTGACAACTATCAACCATTAAAGGCTCAGGGGATTATCCCTGCAGACTTTCTAGGCTCTGCTACAGAGAAGTTTGAAGCGTCGCTGAAGACGATAAAGCAAAATAGTGACTCGCGGGAGCGCCGCATTAAAGAGCGCTTTTACCTCGAAAGCAACTTTGGAATTGACGAGTTGCTCCTCAGCGGACGAGTACTCTTCAATGATCCTATGAGCGACTATATCAATCGGGTAGCGGATGAGATCCTAAAGGAGGAACCAGAACTAAGAAAAAAACTTCGGTTCTATATCTTGAAATCCCCTATTCCCAATGCTTTTACCACCAACCAGGGGATCATATTTGTCAATATGGGCCTTTTGCCACGTCTCGATAATGAGGCACAATTAGCATTTATTCTGTGTCATGAGATCAGCCATTTTGTAGAAAAACATATTATTGATGGATATGTAACTTCGGCAGAAATAGACTTGGAAAAGGGTGAATATCAAAGTTTTTCAATGACAGAAAAACTCATGCTAAAAAATCTCTATTCCCAAAATCACGAAATGATTGCGGACATGAAAGGGCTTGAAATGTTTTTGAAAACTGATTATAATCCATCAGAAATCCCCGCAGTCTTTGATATCTTAAAAAATGCAGAGAAACCTCATATTTCGCCCAAGCAACCTGAACAACTCTTCAAAAACTCAGAATTCAGTCATAATGAATATGAGTCATACCTTGCGATCAAGGCTGAAGAGGAACAAGGCGAAGCGTTAGATTGGGAGGAAGAAAAGGTAGATACTACCCAGCTTGCTACTCACCCCAGTCCAGAGAAACGCCGAGAAGTCATTTTAACAGAAATATCGAAAAGGCAGCCTACAGGAAAAGCATCCTTTTTGGTGTCTTCTTCAGTTTTTGAGCAGGTGCAACAAATGGCCAATTTTGAATTGTGTGAAGTATATCTGGAATCCGTTACTTTCCACGATGCACTTCACCATACGATGGCTCTTCAAGAGTTTTACCCCAACTCTACCTATCTCAAATTTGCTTTAGTAAAAGCCCTTTATGGTAAGGCAAAATATCGCTTGGCAGAGGAACGTCCAGAAAATTATATGAGTTATAGACAACCAGAAGGGGAATATGATTATTTCTATGAATACACCACTTATTATGACAAGAATGAGTTTGCGGTAATGGCACTAAGTTATGCATGGAATTACTTTGAGATGGATTCCACAAATTTACACACAAAGAAAATTGTTGAAGACTTGGTGATAGAATTACTAAGTGAATACCCCTATCTTGAAACTACAGATGATCTAACCTGAATAATTCATAAACTCTCAAAGTTGCCAATATTATCTCACTTTTGTCCTGTCATGTTGTCGAAAGGGTCTATGTTTGTACTATTTTGCAAATGATTTCGGGATTAGCGTCCCCCTAT
>JAUIKF010000073.1 GCA_030430575.1 Bacteroidia bacterium
ATGAACAGAACCATCAACTTTCCCCGACAAAAGGGCTAGCTCTTTCTCTAACTCGGCAAATTCAACACTTGACATACTCGAAGCTAAGAATTTTTCCCTATTTTCAACAACCCCGCTGAATAGTTACTTTCGTTTTAGGTTTTAAGGAGACAAATCCATCATATTCTTTTTCAAATGCAAGCTCACAGGTATGAGCGATTAAACACCCTGCAACATGATCGAATTTTTTACCTTTTCCTCGATTAGCTTTACTATTTTCAATCAAGCGTATATGAAGTCGAAATTCTTTCTCAATATTTTCTACCGAAACAATCCCTAAAATCTCTTCTTCCAGTTCTAGGCGTATCTTATGGACTAAATAAGCTTTTTCTTTGCGCCAATTGAAGTCAAATTGACCTGATTTATCAATAATTTCCCAATCCTCATCTTTCACCAATTCAATAATAGCTTCATAGTATTCACCTGTTTTTTTATGCAGAACCTTCATCCAATAAATATACATAAATTTATTGATGATTAATATCATTTTTTTTAGATCCTGCCCTTTCAGACAACCAGAATATTGAATTATTTTTCCCTCGTGTCTAGGAGAAAAGCCACTTTCTCATCCTTCATCTGCGTACAATACAAAAAGCGATCGCCGCCTTCCTTGATCCCCGTCTGGCGACGGATTTCTGCCACACTGAATGGAAAATTCCGTTTGACGACATGCATGCGCTGCTTGCCAAACAAGCGCTTCAGTTGCTTGGGTTTATATGGCAGTTGGTCTGCTATCTGAAACGCCCGCCCCGGGAATGCTTCAGGAAGCGTTTCGGATAGAAATACGCCCTGGGGATGCGTTAGGGAGCCTTTTAACTGAGGGAAATAATCCGCGAGCAGCTGAGGTACCACCCGCGCTTTATAAAAACCTACATCGGGTTCACAGAGGTAATTTGATGAAAATCTAGGGGGAGAAACGATTTCAGGGGATGAATTTGGGGAAAACTCAAATTGCAGAGCAGTGCCTTGGCGATCACAGATGACAATGATTTGGGGGATAGGTGAGGGGGTAGCAAAATCACCTTCGATCAGGACTTCTTTGCATTCATTGTCGATAGAGAGGATGGTCAGTCGGGAGAGGGAGTTGGGAAAAAGGCGAAAGGCTTCCTGGATGTCAAATAACGGTGACATCTTGAGAACCAGGCGATGTGTATGTTGTTGGATGAGGGACAAAAGGCCGAGAATATCCGGCATGCAGTCTTCCAATCTGATTTGGCGTTTGCCTTTGGCATCACGGCGGTCGGGATCTGCATAGATCAGGTCAAATGGAGGTCCATTATACGTTTTCAGAAAGGTTTCTGCGGGAAGTTCCTGGACTTTGACCTTTGGCTGCCCCAGCAATTCCATATTATAGGCGGTGACGGCGGCGAGCGTAAGATCGGCTTCCAAGGCGATGACTTCCTCAAATTTCTTTGCCAAATAAAAGCTATCAACCCCTAGGCCACAACAAAGATCTAAACAGCGTTTGCCGTTATATTTTTTATGACTGGCAGCCCGTTCACTGCTACTTTGTTCATAAGCACGAGGGGGGATGATGCAAAATTTTTTGTAAAAAGAAGGGAGTTTTTTCTTGCTTTTTTGCAAAATTTTTAGCTGACTGTAAACTAAAGCAGGATGACGGTCGTTCCCTTTCTTGGAGAGTGCGATCTTGGCAGAATCCTGATTTATATTTTTTTCGAGAAATTGCCTTATTTCTGAACGCTTCAACAGTTCAAATTCCTCTAGTGTCATAATTACTGTTTAACCATTAATAAATACACTTCGGGATCACTTTTATGTAATTTCTCAAGTAAATAAATTTCTTTGTAAACAAATCATTCTGCCAAAAAAGAACCAATCCTATGAAACTTAAAGTTGTCAAAAAAGTCGCGATAGCCATCCTTCTACTGGGATTCTTAGCTGCCACAGCATCTTCTTGTACCGGTCACCGTGTGTGTCAGGCCAAGAAAATAGGCAATCATCGCTAGACAGGAATGGAAAAAACATCCTCACCAATAGCCCCAAACAATCTGTTTTGGGGCTATTGGTTTTTTTATGGTCAAATTTCTACCTTCTATTATAGCAAACACTTCACTATTTTTGGAGCAAATTGACCTGACGTATTTTTTTATGAAAAAACAGCTTTTTGCCCTTTTCCTCAGCCTGCTGATTCTCTCTAGTCCCTTATTGGCTCAAAACCGCTTGGGAATCGGCGAGTGGCGTACCTACCTGAGCCACAACTCTGTGCGCCAGTGTGTAGAAAAAGATGGAACTATCTATGCCATCACACAAGGAGGCATGTTTACCTTCAATGACAGTACCAAGGAGATCAAAACCTACTCTACCATTGAAGGACTCAGCAGTACTGAGCCTACGACGATCTTCTCGGACAATATAAGCGGCCTGATCTTCATTGGTTATGCCGACGGTACCATCAATTTTTTCTCTGACCCCTCTGAGATCCGCTACCTCACCGATATTCGGCGTAACGATTTTTTCACGCAAAAGCGCATCAATCAGTTTGACAGCGATGGGGCGAAGCTATATGTCGCAACAGATTTTGGCATCGTGGTCTATCGCCTGTGGACTTTCCTGACGGAGTTTACCATTACCCAGTTTGGGGAAAATCCTTCCAAAGAGCCTGTAAATTCCCTTGCAGTAAACCAAGGGTCTCTATGGGCCAGTCTGGGGGATTTGGGCCTTTTCCATGCACCACTCAATTCCATTAACCTGACAGACCCTTCTGTATGGACCAGAGAAGATGGCTCAAATGAGCTTCCCATCACGAATGTGCTTGAGCTGGCAAGTTGGAAAAACAGACTTTTTGCCCGCGTTGATACCACTGTCTATAAGCAAACGGATGGCGGTCAATGGGCGATTGACCCTATCCTCGATAAACCTTGGGACTATTTGTCTTCTCAAAATAATGCCCTCACCGCATCCAAAAATGCCGCCACAGTCGTGTTCCCAAATGATGGAAGTGCATACCAGTATTCAACCGAAGGGAAGGTCGTCCATTCCGTTCATACTGGCAAGGGGCTTACCTTCCTCGCTAATGAATTTGGCAGCCTCCAGCGGCACCAAAAAGAACAAACCCATGAACTCATCTCTCCTGATGGGCCACTAAATAATAACGCAACAAGGATTGTAGCTGGGAATGGAGAATTTTATGTGGCCCCTAAAGGCTATGATGATGGATTTAACCCTGTGGCTGATGGAAGTGGCATCTACTATTATAGCGACGATACAGGATGGGAAATCCTTAATGGACGAAATGGAGGCCTCCCTGAAACAGGGGTGAATGAACGTTTTGCCCGCGCACTCTACAACCCCAATACCCGCCAAGCCTATATTGGTTCTTGGGGACGCGGGATCGCTCGCCTCAAAGATGGCGTTCTGGAAGAAGTCTATGACTGTAGCAATTCTGGACTCAGCTATGTCGTCGGCAATACTTGCGACCTCAACAATGCTGTCAATACCCGCGTGAGCGGCATTGCAGAAGATCCTCAAGGCAATATCTGGGTCACTCAGTCTTTTGCTCAGCGTCCACTAGCTGTCATGACCACAACAGGAGAGTGGTATAACTATCCAGGAAACCTCTTCCCTGACGCCAATATGATCGACTTGATTGTAGATGACTATGGGAGTAAATGGATTTTGAGTAGGAAAAATGGGGTAGTTGTGTTTAATGAAAATGGCACATTTGACAATACGGCAGATGACATCATTGTGAAGCTCACCTCAGGGCTCAATCTAGGGGACCTGCCTTCAGACAATGTGCTCTCTATCGCCAAAGATAAAGACGGCTTTATCTGGGTGGGGACAGACATCGGTGTGACCGTCTTCTTTGATCCCTTCACGGTCTCTCAAGGCCAGCGCGTAGACGCTAGCTGCCCTGTCTTTGAGTTGCGTTGCCTCCTCAAAGATGAGCAGATCAACGCCATCGCCGTAGATGGGGGTAACCGCAAGTGGATGGCTACGGACAACGGCGTCTTCCTCGTCTCCGAAGATGGCGACGAATTGATTCACAATTTCACTACAGATAATAGTCCCTTATTGTCAAATAGCGTCTTGGACGTGAGCATCGATGGCAGCACAGGAGAAGTATTTTTCGCCACAGAAAAAGGTCTGATCTCCTATCAAGGTGACGCCACGGAAGGTTCCACCGACTGCAAAGATGTATTGGTATTTCCCAATCCCGTTTTCCAATCCTTTGACGGCCAAATCAGCATCAAAGGCTCTGCATCTGCCTCCAAAGTCCGTATTACGACCGCTTCCGGCATGCTCGTGCGTGAACTCACTGCCCAAGGGGGCACCGCCACCTGGGACGGCTATGACCTCTACGGCAACAAAGTTGCCTCAGGCATCTATCTCGCACTCATTTCTCGTGATGACGGGACGAAGGGATGTGTGGGGAAATTCTCGATTTTAAATCGGTAGGGGAAAATTCTGAGGGTCTGAGTGAGAAGATCAGTTTGACACCAAAGTTATATCGTCAATATATTGAAAATGAGTATCCCTCGTAAAAAGAGGGACTCTATTCACTATACAGATTGCTGCAATCCAAATATCATTCTCTGGGATAGGTTTGCCTTTAGTCTTTAATTCATATCTGATAGAAGCGTATTCTTCTGCCACTAAATGGTTGATGTCTAAGATTTCACAACTTCCAATGAAAGCTCGAAATCTTTTTAGATTTTCCTCTCTCTTTCCCGAGTTTTTTGCACCAAATAGTAATTCACCTTCTACAGTTACAGGAAGGAAAATCAAGTCAAAAGTCCGAACAAATTGAATAGTATCAGTTTTACCATTAAGGATATCTGCAGCAATATTGGTATCAAGGGCTACTTTTTTCATCTCAGTCCCAATCTCCTTCAATTTTATTAAACTCCTCCTCTAGGTTTAGCTGAATAATCTTCCCTTCTTCACGATCTAAGGATCCTGCATATGCTAGAACTTTTTCAACATTTCCCTCCTTTTCAACACTATTTTTTTTTATCAGATTAATAAACTCCCAAATCTGGTATAGGAGCCGAGGATTCCCAATATCAGCCAAATCTTTTAGGATATTTTCTCGCATTGTCATACTCCTAAATTACAGAATATATTATTAATAATCATATAATTCCCTCACCGCCGCCCTCTCCTAGGCGGCCCATTCCCCTCCGGCTTCAGAGACAAACTAATCCGCTTACGCTGCACATCCACCTCCACGACGCGTGCGCTGACCTTTTGGTTCACCTTCACCACGTCACTCGGATGCTTGATGAAACGGTTGGCGAGCTGACTGATATGGGCAAGGCCGTCCTGATGGACGCCGATGTCGATGAATGCGCCGAAGTCCGCCACATTGGTGACGATACCTGGGAGCCACATGCCAGGCACGAGGTCGTCCATCGTATTGACACGCTCATCGAAGCTAAACGCTTCGAACTGCTCCCGCGGATCGCGGCCAGGTTTGGCCAGCTCGGCCATGATGTCTTGAAGCGTGGGAAGCCCCACAGACTCGGTCGTATAATCCTTCAGGCGAATTTGCTTACGTAAATCTTCCTGCGCCATCAAATCCGCGACCTTTACCCCCAGGTCTTTGGCCATTTGCTCCACAATATGATAACTCTCAGGATGCACTGAGCTCGAATCTAACGGATGCTTAGCATCGTGTATGCGAAGAAAGCCAGCAGCTTGTTCGAAGGCTTTCGGGCCTAGGCGTGGCACTTTTTTGAGTTGAGCACGCGATTTGAAGGGCCCATTTTCGTTGCGGTAATTGATGATGTTTTGGGCTAAAACAGGCCCTAGACCCGACACATAAGTCAGCAATTGCTTACTGGCCGTATTGACCTCCACCCCTACAGCATTCACACAGGACATCACGGTATCATCCAGGCTCTTTTTGAGCAAAGTTTGATCTACATCGTGCTGGTATTGTCCCACCCCAATCGACTTGGGGTCAATTTTCACCAGTTCCGCTAGGGGGTCCATGAGTCTGCGACCGATAGAGACAGCGCCACGCACGGTTACGTCCTTGTCCGGAAATTCTTCCCGGGCAGCCTGGGAAGCCGAATAGATGGAAGCGCCGCTTTCATTGACCATAACGACCTGGATATATTTTGGCAGGCGGCAGCTTTTGACAAAATTCTCCGTCTCGCGGCTGGCTGTGCCGTTACCAATGGCGATGGCTTGTATGCGAAAGCGTTCTACCAAGTCGTGAAGCGTCGCTTCAGATCGCAGGGTCTCCCGTTGAGGGGGATGTGGATAAATGGTGGTGAAGTGCTCAAATTGCCCTTGCGCGTCCAAGCAGACCACCTTGCATCCTGTCCGGAAGCCTGGGTCTATGGCCATCACGCGCTTCTGGCCGAGTGGGGCAGCCATGAGCAGTTCGCGCAGGTTTTGGGCAAATACATTGATCGCATCTTCATCTGCACGATCCTTGCTCCAAATTCGAATTTCTGTCTCCATCGACGGGGCAAGGAGACGCTTGTAACTGTCTTGGACAGCCATTTTCACCTGATCCGCCGCTTCTCCACGTCCAACCACATGCTGTCGAGACATCAAGTAGATCGCCTCTTCTGCCTCAGGCGCAATCGTCAGCGCCAGCACAAGTTCTTTTTCACCTCGCCTCAAGGCCAGCATTCTATGGGAAGGAATGACCATGACGCGCTCATCCCATTCAAAATAATCTTTGAATTTTTGTCCTTCCGCTTCTTTCCCCTTGATCACCTTCGCCTTCACCGCTCCACTGCGCACATACAGCCTCCGTACCGTATCCCGCGTCTTGGCGTCTTCGTTCACTTTCTCCGCAATGATGTCACGTGCGCCTTGTAAGGCTTCCTCCAGCGTCTCTACACCTTTCTCTACATCAATATATTTGGCAGCCTCGGCCATGATGTCCGATGATAGCTTCTGGTCATAGACAAGATTTGCTAATGGTTCCAAGCCTTTTTCACGGGCGATGGTAGCGCGGGTGCGGCGTTTGGGTCGGTAGGGTAAATAAATGTCTTCCAACTCCGTGAGGGTCGTCGCAGACATGATGGCAGCTTTCAGCTCATCTGTCAAGAGATCGCGTTCTTCCAGGGAAGCGAGAATGGCTTCACGCCGCTTATCAAGGGCCGCAAGGGCTTCCGACTTGTCGCGGATCGCCGCGATCTGTACCTCATCCAGACTCCCTGTCACCTCTTTGCGGTAACGGGAGATAAAAGGAATCGTCGCGCCTTCTTCCAGCAGCTTGATCGTCGCCGCCACTTGCCGTTCGCTGATGCCTAACTCCTTGGCGATCAGTTGTATGTGTTTATCAATCATATTGCAGAAAGTTTAACGTCTGAGGGTCTGAAAGTCTGATGGTTGATTGTTCTTATCGTTCAGACGCTCAGACCATCAGACGTTCAGACGTGGTTTTACCATTCTTCTTGAAACTCATCCATTCGCTCCACGCATGCTTTTAACAAAGTGATACATCCCTGCACATCTTCTTGGTGGACCATTTCTACCACAGAGTGGATATGACGTGTGGGCACGGAGATACAGCCTACAATGGCTCCATCGCCTGAGCGCTGAAGGGCCCCTGTGTCGGTGCCCCCTCTCGGAAGAATTTCTCGCTGGAAGATAATACCTGCTTCCTCAGCCATTTTTTCCATAAACCGCACCATCCGAATATCCGTCACTACAGATGAGTCATAGATTTTGATGGCTGCACCTTTGCCAAGAGATGTGACCATCTCGTGGGCTTTGGCGCTTGGGGTATCATTGGCGATGGTGGTGTCGAGGCCTATCCCAATGTCGGGATTAAGTGCACGGGTGACAGCAGTGGCTCCCCTAAGGCCTACTTCCTCCTGTACGGTGAATACCGCATAGAAGTCATGGGCTGGCGTAGTCATCGTTTTGAGGGCTTCTATGAGGATAAAAACCGAGATTCGGTTGTCGAGGGATTTGGAGGAGACGCAGTCGCCTAAGACGATCAAATCCCGATCTCGGGTCACGACATCACCTACGGAGACCCATTTGATCACCTCCTCATAAGGCAGGCCAAAATCGATGAAATAGTCCTTGATCTGAGGCGGTTTTTTACGGTCCTCTGGGGACATGATGTGAATGGGCTTGCTGCCCATAACGCCCATCATCTCACGCTTGCCGTGAACGATGACGCGCTGCGCCGTCAGGGTCTTGGGGTCAAATCCCCCCAAGGTATGAAAACGGGCATAGCCATTGCTCCCTATATGGGTGACCATGAAAGCGATTTCATCCATATGGGCCGCAGCCATGACCTTCTTGCGCGTCTTGCCTTTTTTGAGGGCTACGACATTTCCCATATTGTCGACATAAAGGTCGTCAACCCACGGGCGGACTTCCTCGATGACACGACGACGGATCGGTTCTTCTCTTCCTGGTGCACCTGGCAGGCTACACAGTTCACTCAATAGGTCTATGGCTAAAGGCATGGGATTAAGTGGTTTTTGGACTAAATTGCTCTTTATAAGAAAATTCGAGCGTTCGAGGGTTCGTTTACCATGAGATTGATCAGGTTGAAAATCTCTTTTTTAATTTTGATTTTCACTTTGATTTTTATTCTTCACCAAAGCTAAGGATTTGGCCTTTTCCCTCAAAATGGCTTTTTTGGGTTCATCGAAGATTTTCTTGATACAGGAAGAATAGGCCACGGATTACACAGATTTTCACGGATTTTCTTCTTTAATCTGAATAACAACAATGAAAAAAATAGGCCTGATTATTATCCTAATTCCCTTTCTGGGGTTGTTTAGCTGTGATTCAAACGAGTCGCTGATCGACCTGAATCATCGTCAGGAGAAAATGTCGGAGGAACTGGAACGCGAACGATATATCCGTTGGCGGCTGCAAGCTTATATCGATAGCGTGATGGATGAGAATGGGAAAAGCTATATGAAGGAAATCATAAAAAAAACGGACCCTCGCCCGCCTCAGAAGAAAGATACGGTTTTCATTGAGTTACCGCCTGCGGATGACCCTTATGTCATCACCCTGGCAACTGAGCTAGAAAAAGGGTTGAGTACCCAGCTTGGCAAGGGGCTGAAGGTAGCTAGACGTGGGGACCAGGTGTTGTTGATATTTGAAGAAGAATCTTTATTTGAGGACAATGGCCTCTTACTTAGCCAAAAAGGGCGCACGAACCTTCAGGAACTGACTAAATTGGTACTGCCTCGTACAGACCTATTCCTGATGGTCGAAGGCCATAGCGATACAGGGCCATTGCCCAAGCAGTCTTCCAGCAAGGACCACGCAACCTATAGCTACCGCCGTGCCACTGCGGTCGTTCAAGCCCTCCAAGACCAGGGCATGCCCGCTCAGCAGTTGATTGCCGCTGGCGCAGGTGCTGCACACCCCATCGCAGATAACCAGACAGAAGCTGGGCGCTACCTCAACCGACGGGTTGTCGTGGCGGTGGGGAAGAAGTGAGGCATAAAAAAAGTAAAAATAACGAACAAGGAAGTACAAAATTAGAAGGCTCTCAAAGAGATTCTTTCCTTTTTACTTCCTTGTTTCCTTCGACAAGCTCAGGACATGTCTTGTTAGTTATTTTTACTTTTCAAGCGGTCTTCAATTCCTAATTCATCCTTAATCATTCATAATTTCCTCAAACACCCTCGCTTTTTACCCCTATGCATCGCCTTCGGCCTCCTGCTGAGGGTGGCTTGGCTGTTCTTATGGTCGCCTGCACCGATCAGTGACTTTGCGGATTATATGGAATTGGCGGGGGCATTGGTAAATGGGGAAGGCTATTCGGTCAATGGGGCAGCTACTGCTTTCCGTGCACCTGGGTATCCTGCATTTTTGGCGGGATTATTTGCTGTATTTGGGGTGAAGGTCTGGGTGGGCCAGCTTGCCAACCTCCTCTTGGCGGGAATCGCCATGTGGCTGGTGTATCATGTCAGCAAAATGATTTTTGCAGATGAAGGAACAGGACGCATCGCCCTGCTCCTGATGACTCTCCACCCTAATGGCATCGCCTATACGTCCTTGCTGTCGACAGAATTGCTTTTTGTGGTTTTGTTGCTGGCAGGGGTGGCGTGTGGGTTGCGAATGAAAGCGCATTGGGGCTGGCTGGTTGCTGCAGGACTGGCCTTTGGGCTGGCGACGTATGTGAAGCCGCAGGCGGTGCTGGTGCCTTTGGTGCTTTTGCTGGGGGGCTGGATTACGCGCAGAGCCGTCCCTTCAACCCCTTCGACCCCTTCGACAAGCTCAGGGGTCTCAGGGGTCTCAGGGGCCTCAGGGGCCTCATCCGGAAATCCAGCCCAGGGCATAAATATGCGCCCAGCCAAAGCTTCCTCATGGAAGCTGGCGTGGATTTCGGCTGTGTGGGGCTGGTTTGTGGGTAATCCACGCCTCGAAGGCGGGGTGCTGAAAGCGGCCTTTCGAGCTATGCGGCATCGCCGGGAGCCACAGCTTTTGCTGGCCTTCATCTTCACCGTTTTGGTGATTAGTCCGTGGGCTTTGCGGAACGCCTCTTATTTTGGCACCAATCCTCACCTCACGACCAACGGCGGCTCTAATTTGCTTGTAGGCAACAATCCTCATTCCAATGGAAAGTACAAATGGGGCACGGCAGAAGAAGCATTTTTGGCTCCTTTTGTCTCAAAAAGTCTTAATGAAGCTGAGCGGGATCAGGTTGCGGGTAAGGTCGCCTGGCAATATATCAAGGATCATCCTGGCCAGTTCCTAGCGCGAATACCGCTGAAGCTATGGCGATGTTATGCGTGGGATGTTGAGGGGTTGGACTGGGTACGGGAAGGGTGCGGAGGGCTCACAGGTTGGCGCCATCAGGTGATGCGTATTTGGAAAGCGTGGGCGCAGGTGTTTTATGTAGGCCTCCTCGTTCTTTTTGGCCTTTCGTTTTTTGCTAAATCTTCATTAAAAACCCCTTATTTCTATTGGGGAATTGCCCTGATACTGTACTTCAGTGTGGTGGTGATGGTGTTTTTTGGGGATGGGCGGTTTCACTTTCCTGTGTTGCCGTGGGTGATGATGTATGCGGCGGAAAGAATCAAAATTGAAATGAAAATTAAAATCAAAGTATGAGGCGGCTTTTTGATTTTAATTTAGATTTTCATTTTTATTTCCCACCTCCCCATCAGCCCTCGGAGGCAATTCACTTGTCGTTTCTTGCTGGACAAGCGGTGCGGTGCTTTGGTCGATGTGCTTGAGGAATGGGGTGGCATGCAGCCCGATCCAGAACATGAGGATGACGAGGGGCAATAGCAGCCCCATTTCGCGCCAGTTGAGGTCGGGCAAGTTTTTGAGGTCGTCTCTTTCTGCCCCGAATAGGACCTTACGGGTCATATTGAGCAGGTAAATGGCGGCGAAGATCACGCCGAGAGCTGCGAGGGCCGTCAGGACTTTGCTACCTGCCACGCTAGCGCCGAAGGCGCCTAGGAGAATCATGAATTCGCCCACAAATCCGCTTAGGCCTGGAAGGCCTACGGAGGCCATGACGCTCAGGACAAAGAGAAATGCGAAGTAGGGCAATTGCTTGGCGATGCCCTGGTAGTCGCTGATCATGCGACTGCGACCTCGATCTTCGATCATGCCGACAAGGAAGAACAGCGCAGCTGCGCCGATACCGTGGGCTACCATTTGCAGGACAGCTCCGCTCAGTGCCTGGCCTTGCATCACGAAGATGCCCAAGGCGATGAAGCCCATGTGCGAAAGCGATGAATACGCTAGGAGGCGCTTCATGTCTTTTTGGGCGAATGCAGCCATCGCACCGTAGAGGATGCCGATCACGGCGAGGATAGCCATGATGGGGGCATATTCGGCAAAGCTATCAGGGAATAATGGGAGACAAAAGCGGATGAGGCCGTAAACGCCCATCTTGGACAGCAAGGCTGCCATGATGATGGTACCCGTCGTGGACGATTCTGCGTAGGCATCTGCCTGCCAGGTATGGAAAGGGAAGATGGGTGCTTTGATCGCGAAGCTGATCGCGAAGGCAAGGAATAACCAGCCTTGCACACTAGGATCGAAACCCGCCTTCAATAGGGCAAAGTAATCTGTCGTAAAAATGCCCGGCACTGCAGCCATTCCCATATACAATATGGCAATTAGCATCAGAAGTGAGCCTGCCAACGTGTAGAGGAAAAATTTGATCGCCGCATATTGTCTGCGTTCGCTTCCCCAAATGCCGATGAAGAAGATCGATGGGATCAGGACCAATTCGAAGAATACATAGAACAACAGAAGATCCATAGACAAGAAAAAGCCGATAATGGCCGTCTCCATGAGCATGAGCATGACGTAGTACATGCGGACTTGCTTGCTCACTTTATTCCACGAATACAGCAAAATCAAGGGAAACAAGAGCGTCGTCATCAGAACGAGGTAAAGCGATATGCCATCGATGCCAAGAGCAAAGTTGACATTGTACCCAGGTCCTGCGATCCACTCGACGGCATGATAAAAGCTGTAGCCGTCTTGGCCAAATGCTTCACCACCCATGAGAGGTCCTAGGAGGAAGAGGCTGAGGATAAAGGGTACCAATGACGCTGTAAACGCTGCTACTTTTGCCGTTTCCGCTTTGAATAAAGCGATTACGGGGATTGCCGCCAAAGGGGCAAATAGCAGGAGGTATACCAAGGAGATGACCGTACTTTTGTCCATGAATTTAGCTGGAAATTAATGCGTGCGAAGGTACTGCTTTTTGATTTGAGAATCAATTGAGGAATGGTGCTAACACACAAAAGCCATCCTGAAAATTCAGGATGGCTTTTAAAAAGGCTCTATCAGTAATCAAAAATTAGGCTTATACATTGCGACGGTCTTCCATAGGATTCCAGGAATCGTCTTCCCGCTCATAGTCGTCAGCACTTCCAAATTCATCGATTCGGTCGTCATAATAATCGCCTTCGAGGGGCTCAAAATAATAGTGACCGTGTCCTAGAATGGGCCAGAATATCACGCCGAGGAAGGCCAGGCCTAGTCCAAATCCCACACTTTGCCCAAAGTTACGGGCGATGTCTACCATGGTAATAATAGCCATGATGATAAACAGCGGTGGAAAGAGAAAGGAAAGGACCCACCATTCAGATCTTCCACCCATCCGAAAAAGCACCATCCAATTGTAGATAGGTACAATACACGCCCACCCTGGCTCTCCAGCTTTTTCAAAGGCTTTCCAAACTCCAGATAGATAAAAAATAAAAAAAGCGAGGGCAGCGAAGGCAGCAATTAATCCAAACATGGTGAGTGATTTTAGTTTAATATTAGGTACGAACTTTTGCGCAACTCGTTGAAAAAATTGCGATTTTATCGACGAATAATCGAAGTCGTTCTGCGAATTTGTTCTTAAGCTTGTCGCTTACGTAGGCGGAGCAGAGAAATCGCAGCAATTACCATCACCAAAATGGCGATCAATAGGAGCCAGGGCAAGGTGGCTTGGTCGGAGGGCAACGCCCAGTCTAAGGCGCGAAAACTCGCCTTCAGCAGGTGTGTCAGGCCCAGAAATGAAGTCAGGCCTACCAACAAAAGCATCAACCCATTT
Source organism: Bacteroidia bacterium (assembly GCA_030430575.1). Classification (GTDB taxonomy): domain Bacteria; phylum Bacteroidota; class Bacteroidia; order J057; family J057; genus JAUIGE01. The sequence goes on from JAUIKF010000073.1 coordinate 13,523, forward strand.
GAGGTCCAGGGATTGAGCTGGCCGATCGGCATAAGTTTGGGGTCATTGACGGCCATGAGGAGAAAAATCGTGACAATCGGCAGGAGTAACCCGTTGAGGGCCTGAGCAGCGATGATCACACTTGTGGGGGTACTATTTTGCCCTGAAACTACCCCAAACAGAAATCCAATGAGGAGGACACTCCCCCAAACGATTCGCTCACGCTGAAGGCTTTCGCCAAAAATACTTTTGACGGTAATGGCAGCTGCCATGGGCGCTGTGATCGCTGAGCTAAAGCCTGCGGCCATTAATCCAAACCCAAATAGCCAGACGGCCCATGGTCCTAGTTGTGCTTGCATGGCGCCAGCCAATGCCCTAAAAGAGAAGTCTCCTTGTACTTGTGTTCCCACGATAAGGATAGCCATAGAGATCAAGCCGCCTAATACAATCGCAATAATTAGCCCTTGGCGCATTTCTTTTACCCCTTGGCCTGCGCTGATGCCCGAACCCAAAAAGAGGTTATAGGGCACAATGGTGGTCCCTATCAGCCCAACCACAAGCCAGGCACTGCCATCATGCATGTGGGGAATCATTAATCCTTGAAACACTTCTCCCCAATTCAATTCGAGGCGACTCAGCACGATCACAAAAGCAATTCCCATCAACGCCACTACACCCCCTAATACTTTGGCAATCAGTTGATAGCTACTCAACCATAGAAGGAGGGCGCAGGGGATGAGTAGGCATAATAAAATCAGGGTTTTGCTGCTAGGCCACAATAAGGCGATGCCTTCTGTAGCACCAAGTAAGTTGCCAGCTTGATAAGCCACGCCTCCCACCAAGATCGCACCCGCAGCTAAGAATGCGAGGAAGCTTTTGCGCCCATGACGCTTAGCGATGGCTTCGCCTAGGTTATGCCCTGCCAGGAGGGGTAGGCGCGCCGCGGCTTCTTGGAGGATGACACATGCTAAGGTGGAAAAAAGTAACGCCCACAATAGAGAAAACTCAAAACTAGCACCTGCCTTAGCAGCAGTCGTCACGGTCCCTGGCCCCACAAAGGCAGCCGAAATCACTGACCAGAAGAGAATGTTCCAAATGGGATTGCGTTTCATGAGAGAAATGGCATATCGTTCAAAAAGGGGTAAGTCGTTCAAAGGAATTCAAGTCACTCAACACCCAAGGAAAAGATTCTCTTAGAACGTAGAACCCTGAACTCTGAACTCTGAACCTTTGAACTTTCATCTACTCCACGCTAGCAACCTCGACCTGGCGCACTTCTTTTGTGGTGAAGTTGTGAACAAAAGCGACGATCTTGCAATGTACAGCATCAAAATCAGCATCCAAGTCATGGCAAAGGGAGACGCGATAAGTGGCCCCTTCAGGCACTTCGCTCCTGGAGAGTTGTTGGCCCCAAGTTCCATTTAATGATTTGCGGAATACCTCATGATGGGTATAATCTGGAACATCTTCCTGGTCGCTTGGCAGGCGATAGTCTCTCTGCCAATCGATGACTTCGTCTTCGATCAAGCAGACCACCAGGAATTCCTGGTCAGTACCAGGCACCAGGTATTTGACATCTACGATGGTCACTAGCTCACGCGTAGCCTTATCAAAACAATTGGTAATGATGATTCCAGCCTCTACTGGTTTTGCCAGTTCTTCCGATATCGCAGTTTCCCATTTAAATGGACCAAAGAGATGCAGCCCTGGTTCGCTTTCAGTTCGATTGATGAGACCAAAAGGAACGGCGTCAATCGGGAAGAATATATCATAAAGGGCTTCGCCCGTTTCTGTGCGAAAGTCTGTTTCGAATTCCCCGCCTGTCTTGGGAATGGCCAATCCCCCCGCGTGCATACTGACAAGGACCATCTGGTCCTTGAAAGTTTCGTCCCGAAGCTTTAAGGCAATATCAGTTGCTGCGGGACACATTCCACACGTATGGCCTGTAAATTCTTCAAGCAGCACTTTTTTCTGAATGGTAACACCCGCAAAAGGATCATTTAGGGATGGCGCGGCATCTATACATGCCTGTTCAATCATGCAATCGCCTACAGTGGTAGTTTCAACGTAGGGGTATTCAACGATATCACATGCCGTGAAAGTAGTGATAAAAAGGACTAAAAGAATGCTCAGGTACTTGTTCATAGGGGGAAGGAATAAGGTAAATGAGAAAGAAAGACCCCGCAAGTTTTTGAAACCTGCGGGGTCATTTTATGCGGAATTACTGTACAAGTGCCATCTCCACCTGACGAATTTCTTTCGTCTCGAAATTGTGAACAAAGGCCACAATCTTGCAATGTGCCGCATCAAATTCAGGATCTAAGTCGTGGCAAAAAGTTACTCGGTAAGTTTGGTCTTTTGGGACCACAGACCCAGACAAAGGGCGGCCCCAGGTGCCATTCAGCGAACCACGGAAGATGTCATGATGATGGTAATCTGGGATATCTTGTTGATCACCCGATAGGCGATAGTCTTTTTGCCAATTCACGACTTCATCTTCAATCAGGTATACAGCAAGGTACTCCTGATCTGTCCCTTCGATCAAGTATTTCACATCCACAATCGTCACCAATTCACGCGCATCTTCATCATAACAATTGGTGATGATAATGCCTGCTTCTGCTGGCAGCGCCAGTTGCTCTCCTACTACCGTTTCCCATTTGAACTGGTCATAGAGGTAAAAATCAGGATCGTTTTCTGTCCGGTTGATTAAGCCAAAGGGCACTGCATCTGCAGGGAAGAAAAAGTCAAAAAGGTCCTTGCCTTCTTCGGTCCGGTAATCAGTCACGTATTTCGTACCTGTCGTTTTCGGCTCAGCCAACCCCCCTTCATGCACACTGACGAGGATCATGCGGTCCTTATAGGTCTCATCGCGCAGCTTCACAGCGATCTCGGACGCTGCTGGGCAATTGCCACATGTGTGACCTGTAAACTCTTCGAGCATGACTTTTTTCTCAATAGTCACACCTGCAAAAGGATCGTCTATATCTGGTGCGTCCTCCAGACAAGACAACGCCAGCTCATACCCTGCTGGACAATCTCCTAAGGATGGCTCAAGATAAGGTTCTTCAATGATGTCACATCCTGCAACAATAAGGATCAGTGTGAGGGTGAGGAGCAAGGAAATTTGATGCTTAATCATAATAGTAAAAGTTTGCATGTCTGAAAGTCTGATGACCTGAGCGTTAAGGCTATTCCAATCAAACGCTCGTACTTTTGTTAGAACGTGCTTGTCATGGAAAAGGTCAAGCCCGTAGAGGCAGGAACTACCCGGCAGATGCCGCCGACACAGAGTAAGCCCGCTCGTTGGCGACCAAATCCTAAGGCTACACGATTAGCGCCAAAGCGATAGGCAGAATTTACATTGAAATAATGGGGGCGCTTATTGGGGTCGGGATTCCCATAATTATATTCGTCAAAAACAGAAAAAAACCAATTGGGGCGGATGGAATATTCTAATAAGGCCATGACCCAATCCCCTTGGTCTTCGTCCAATTTTGCATTCGTAAACATGCCTTGGAGTTCCCCACGAAGTGTCTGTTTATTCTTCAGTTTATAGGTAAATTCTAAGACAGCAATATTGATTCGTACAGAATCCTGGTTATTGTCTTGATCACCCAGTTCGATGACCCCTTTATTATAAAAGAGGTTGATATAACTGAATGTTGTCTTTAGCTTTTTACTCCACTTTCTAGAAACCTCCAGGTTGATATCTTCAAAATACCGATTGTCCATATCTGGGCTGAATTCGACATCGTATTTAAAAATAGAATCCGTATAGGTCTTGTTTAGCCCGTGAATGCGCGAATAGTTAAACGTGATCTGGGTACCGTATTTTCCGCCTATTGCTGTTTTTTTAGGGATTTTGTAGATAATGTCTAGTTGAGCACCAAATTCCCCTTGGGGCTGAGTCGCGTAGGGATACAGCGTTGAGAGGCGGTATAAGTGCTGCAAGGTAGTGGGGGGCAAAAAGTTGATGGTCAACTCCTCTACGAGGGGATTGCGCTCCGACCGAAAGTCCAGGTTGTCGACGCGCTTGGCTGTGGCGATGATCCCTAAGCCTTTGGTATTATAACTAGCATTGAAGAAGATACCATTGCCAGAATTATAGGAGAATAGGTTTTTGTTAATCGGATCATTAATCTTATACGCATATTCCCCATTGAAATTAAATTTACCCTTGCCTACAGAAAAACGAGCGCCATAGGTAGATACATTTTCAGGCAAAATAAGGTTGACATCGTCATCTTCCAGAAATCGACTCATGAAACTGGTTCCTAGGCTGATTTGCCATTTATTTACAGCGAGTTTGGGGAAAGATTCGTGCAAAAACCACTCAGCGTCAGTCCCTCGCAACAACCCTGCACTTTTGTCCCAAAACTTCCGCTGACGCCCGGTCAAAGCCTTCACATAAAATCCCGGCAGCAAACTGAGCTTCACACGGACGCCGTCTACCGAGTTATCTATTCCCAATGTCCATTCCTGATAAGCGCGGAAGATCATCCCTGACCCAAACTGGTCATAGAAATTCCCTACTGTCAATTCTAGCTTGTCTGTACGATAATTAGCAAAGCGATAAGGAACTCCTTGCCCTTGGTATTCTCCTCGAAATCCCAAAAGTGGATTCAGATAGGCTTCATACCGTATACCTGCGCTGAAATCTCCACGCTGATATACCAATTGTAAGAAGGAATTGGAACGAATATTCTCATCTACGGTCTGTGCACTGATCAATTTGTCTTCGAAATACCACTGAGCATCTGTCTGAAAACTGCCACTGATATTTCCAAGATTGAGTTCTTGTGCTCGAAGGTTCTGCTTCGAGCTTAGCAGAGCCAAGAGACAGATGATGGATAGCAGAAAGGGGCGAAACGAAGGTATTTTTCCGATCATGTTGAAAAAGGTGAATGCGTTAATTTTCAAAGGTAAAAAAAATATGCGATAGCAGAGGAATAAAAGCACTCCTGCTATCGCACTGACATGGTGTTAGGCTTCTAAGCCTTTTTATTCAAAATTCACCATTCAATCATTCAAAATTATTCCCTTATCCCCCAAATATCTCTGCGAGTTTTGCCTCCAGGGCAGCACCTCTGAGTTTATTGGCAATGATGCGTCCTTCCCGGTCGAGCAGGACGGTATAGGGAATAGAGCTGACGCCATAAAGCTGCGCAGCTTCGTTTTTCCACTGCTTCAAGTCACTTACATGAAGCCAGTCCAAGCCATCTTTTTGGATGGCTTGAAGCCATCGGTTCTTGTCTCGGTCAAGGCTTACACTCAGGATTTCAAAGCCTTTGTCTTTGTATTTTTCATAGACCCGAACAACGTTGGGGTTTTCTCTCCGGCAAGGCCCGCACCAGCTCGCCCAGAAGTCAATCAATACAACTTTTCCCCTCAGGTCGCTGAGGTTGAGCATATTGCCGTCAGGCGTCGCCATCGTGATTTCAGGTGCGACAGCGCCGATGGTTCGGCTAGCGGCAGCGTTTACCTGCTTTTGTACTTGTGCCCTTAATTGAGGATTGTCCTTGGGGAAGTCTTCCAAATACCTTCTCCCAAAATGAATATAGTTCTCAACCCCTTGTCCCTGAAAACCAGCGGTAGCGCCTAGGACTGCCATCTTCTCCGCAGAACTGCCATCAGGAATCCCGTCTAGCGCAGCTATGACATAATCGCGTTGTACCTGGGCACTCAGCCCTATCCGAGTGAGCGTCGTTGCATACCCTTTGAAATGTTCGTGAAGGAGAGGTAATTGATTAAAAATAGGGCTTGCCAGGTCTGTATGGGTGAAGAAGTTTTTGGCAAAATATTCAGGTTCTCCCGAGTAAATCTGAGGTTCGCCTGATTGTTGATAATACTGGTAGCTGAGATAGGTCCGAAGGCCAACCACCTTGGCGATAAATGGACTAGCAGTCTGTACTGAGTCTAGCAAAGCAAGCTTACGTTCATCCAACTTCACCATCTGCTGGGCCACATTTTCTAGCCCTTGGCCACTTTTCATCGCCTTGCGATACTGCTGAATCAAGCCATTAAATTGCTGGGTAAAACCATCTATCTGCCTACTTACTGTTGCATAATCACTATTAATTTTTGAATTGCCTACGGTGGCAAGCTGAAAGTTGCTACAGTTTCCATACAGCGTCAGGGACTCATCTTCCCCTAAGATCAGGAGTTTACTGCCTTGCCCTTTAGGGCCTATATAATAAAAGCCCTTTTCTTTCACCTGAAAATCTCCACTAAAGCTGCCTTGCCCATTTTCATAGGTAACCTTAAAGGCCGCTACAGGCGTCAAGGTAATCCCATCTGCCTTGAAAATTCGGATGGAGTCTGCATCACAACTCGTTACTGTACCAGAAATCAAAGTCGTTCCGTCAGGAGCAGTCGTTGCCTGCTCATTGCCAGTCTTATCGGCAGTGCTTTTACACGCCAATCCCACGGCCAAAAGGCCAAATATGAGGAAGTATCTTAAATAATTCATTCTACAAAGGTACCTAAGGAAAAAATGAAAATTAAACTCAAAATTAAAAATCACCTGCCTGCTTGACCTAATGACAGCAAATAGGAAGAGATATTGTATGGGGAGGGAAATTAAAACTCAAATTCAAGTTCAAAAAAGAAGGTTTGAGTTTGAGTTTGTATTTGAGCTTGAACTTGAATTTTTCCTTAGTTTAATCTGGGATCTACAGGGTAATTGGAAATGACGCGATATTTTTCGCCCATACCACGCAGGATATTCTTCCAGAGGTCTTCATATTCTCCATCAAAAATATAGGCATCATTTTGAGGAGCGATGATCCATGATTTGCGTTCAAGCTCTTCAAATAGCTGACCTGGCGACCAGCCAGAATAGCCTACAAAAAAGAGGACTTCCTCCTCAGACGCTTCTCCAGAGCGGATCATTTCTTTGAGTTGATCGAAGTCCCCACTCCAATACAGATCACCACTGATATGGCGACTTCCGCTCAGTTGCTCTCCGAGGCGGTGCACATAGTGCAATGTATTTTGCTCTACAGGCCCTCCTAAAAAGACAGGGGAATCAAAATCATCCAAGTCTTCTACAATTTCATGTATACCTGCTTTCAACTGTCGATTCATAACAAAGCCGAGACTTCCATCCTCTCCATGCTCTACCAACAGCACCACCGTCCTCCGAAAATTGGGGTCTCCCATGAAGGGCTCTGATACTAAAAATCTGCCAGGTCCAGGTTTGAATTTACTTGTAATCATAGGGAATGAAAAATTGCAATTTATGTCGATCTTTCCTAGAAAAAAACCAGTTTTTTCCAACACCGATTCTTTGGTGAGTTATTCCTACCTTTGCGCAAATTTTACCTTATGGCTCGTAATCCTACTGTCTTGGCGTGGTCCATCCTGATCTTTTTGGCATTGGTATGGGGGAGTTCCTATATCATGATGGAGCAAGGGTTGAAAGTGTTCAGCCCGACTGAGATCGCAGGCCTGCGCAATGTCATTGCAGGACTCTGTCTGCTTCCTTTTGCCCTTCTGGGCTATCGGAAAATTCACCGAAAAGAATGGAAATACATTGTCACCATTGGCGTGCTGGGCAATGCGCTTCCCGCCATTCTTTTCCCTTTGGCCCTTACAGTAGTCACTACCTCTACAGCAGGTATTTTAAATTCCTTAACGCCGCTTTTTACCCTATTATTAGGGGCCATGTTATTTGGAGTACCTTTCACAACCAGGCGTATCGTAGGGATTTTGATAGGGTTTGCAGGAGCTACATTACTGATTTTATTTAAAAGTGGTAAGCCTGATAGCATTACTGGGGAGGTCGTCGAGCATAGCTTTTGGACACATGCAGCCTTTGCAGCACTTGTGGTAGCAGCTACAGTACTTTATGCCATTAGTACCAATGTCATGAAAAAGCACCTCAACCAAACCAGCCCTGTATTGGTGTCGGCATTTGCTTTGGCGAGTATCTTGCTGCCTTATAGTCTATATTTACTGTTCACGGATGTACCCCGACTGATCGCAGAAGGGTCTCGGGAGATGTGGGTAGCCCTAGGATACATCGCCGTTTTGGGGGCGATAGGGACGGGCTTTGCTTTAGTCCTTTTCAATCGACTCATCCAATTGACAGACGCCATTTTTTCGACCTCTGTTACTTACATTATGCCAATAGTGGTACTGATTTGGGGCTTCCAAATTGGCGAAGAGATCGGTCCTGCGCAGATAGGGGGCATGATCATCATTCTGGCAGGTGTTTATTTAGCGAATAAGAAAGAGACCGTTCGTCGCTAGCGCTCCTCACTACGAGGCCGCTCGAAGACTCGCTATTCTATCATTCTATCCTCCACTCATTCAATCATTTCCATTTTCTCATCTTATCATTCTCTTATGCCCACCTGGACCCCTCCTTCCCACTGGCAAGTCATCCATTCCATAGAAGCGCATACAGGCGGAGAACCCCTGCGCATCATTACAGGCGGTCTGCCTGACATTCATGGAAATACAATTCTGGAAAAACGGCGCTATTTTAGAGATCACTTAGATCACATCAGGACAGGCCTGATGTGGGAACCTCGTGGCCATGCAGACATGTATGGTGCAGTATTGACAGAAGCAGTGACGCCCGACGGGGACGCTGGGGTATTTTTTCTACACAATGAAGGGTATAGCACTATGTGTGGTCATGCAATTATTGCTTTGACCAAAGTGCTTTTGGATACGGGCATGGTCATAAAAAACGGAGATACGCCTCTGCTGAAATTGGATACGCCTGCAGGCAGAGTAGTTGCTACGGGGTACAGAGAAGGGGGTGTCGTAAAAAAGGTCAGTTTCAAAAATGTACCTTCATTTGTCTATTCCTTAGATCAAATGGTCATCGTTCCAGGCATAGGGGAGGTCCGATATGACATCGCCTTTGGTGGGGCGTTTTATGCGTATTGTTCGGCACCAGCACTCGGCTTACAGCTAGACGCAGCTTCGCATGACCAGCTCATCGATTGTGGCCGTCGCATCAAACAAGCCGTCATGGCTCAACAACCCGTGAACCACCCTTTCGAAGCAGATCTAAGTTTCCTGTATGGGACTATATTTGTGGGACCTGCTGTGAATGCTGACCATCACAGTCGCAATGTCTGCATTTTTGCGGATGGAGAAGTGGACCGATCTCCTACGGGGACGGGTGTGAGTGGAAGGGCAGCGCTACATGTCAAGAAGGGGGAATTGGCCTTAGGGGAAAAGGTCACTATCGAAAGCATTCTGGGAACGACGATGGAAGTGGAAGCATTAGAAAAAACCACCTTCGGTGCGTATGAAGCAGTGATTCCCGAAGTCACGGGAACTGCTTCTATTATCGGTCAGCACCAATTTTATTTCGATCCTGCCGACGACCTAAATAAGGGATTTATTTTTAGGTAGACTCGAACTTCTTCAAGAGCTGGAGGATCTTCGTCGCTTCTGCTGTCTTATAGTGCCGATTGACTTGCAAGATGGCTTCTGCTGCCTTGATCGCATTAGGCGTGTCTTCCAACTGCAAGTAGGAAAGCAGGCGAAACCACTGCGCATTTTGCACAAATACACTTCCAGGTTTCACTTTTTCCAAAGCGCCAAGTGCCTTATAGGGCTGTTCCAATTTGAGGTAACAAACGCCTAGATATAGTTGTGCTTCAGAAAAGTGGCCAAAGACAGTGGTGGCAACGAGTGCTTCTAAGGCTTTGGCAGCCTTTTCATAATCTCCTGCTTGGTAATAAGCCGCAGCTTCCTGCCAAGGCAGCTCTTCAGGGCTGTCTTGTGCGCTCCGCGCGACAAAATTAGGCGCTTGGAAGTTCTCCGCAAAGAGGTCTGCTGTGCCTTGCTGGTCAGCCGTCTGTGTGAAAAAGAACACAGAGAGTAGCAGGACAACGGCGGCCGCGGCGGCCATTATATAAGGCCGGAAAGATAACTTCCTGACGGGTGTGGTCGCCTGAGCTGGCTTAAATCGCTGGTTGAGGGCGTTTTTGAGGTCGTTTTCCCCAGCAGTTTGTATCACCTGAATCTCACGCGAATAGGTGTCAACCAAGGCCGCAAAGTCACTTTCTTTCTGATAACGTGTCTCGAAGGCTTGGCGACTTTCCTCATCTAGCGTATCTCCCAGATAAGCTTCCACTAGGTCAAATATGTGTGGGTTAGTTTCCATTTGAGGGCAATCAAATTATTCAGACAATTAATCAATCAACAATATATCAATTAATAATTTCTTCTGACTGTTGGCTATAAAAGTGTCGTTTGCCTGATTAGTCGACGCCTTACGCCAGTTCTCGCTATTTTGTTTCTATTTTTTCATATTTTTTCTCAATTTCTGCAAACACTTATATTTTCTATCACTCGCAATCTTGGAACTAGGGAGTCCAGAGCGCTTTGCGACCTCCTCCATATCATACTTCCAAAACAGGCAATCCATCAGCACTTGTTTGCATATTTCGCCCAATCCATCCATGTAGCGCTGTACTGCTGCAAACTCTTCTTGGACACTCATATGACTCAAGGCATCTTTAGCAGGATCGGCAATATCAGGAAACTCATATTCCGTAGGGACTCGCTGCCTACTCATTTTACGAATCGCATCTATGCATTTATTCTGATAAATGCGGTAAAGATAGGTACTGACGGCACTCTCTCCACGAAAATTCCCATTAAGCACCTGCCGCCTCAGTGCTATTACCGCATCAGTATAAGCATCTCGTGCTCCCTCTTCAGTAAGTTTGTGTTTGCGAGTAGCTTGGATAACCAACCCTTGATAGGTGTCAAATATATGGTTCACAAAACGCTCTTGCTGCGCGCCTCCTGCTTTGATACCTGCTATGATTTGTTGGTCTGTAAATTCAGATGTGGTAGATGTGAGCTTCATGATACTATCATATGATACTATCACGAAGATACTTTTTTCTTGCTAATTAGCTGCTTCAATGAAACAACATGGAAAAATAAGGCCATCGGCACTAGAAATCCAGGGAGCCAGACAAAGGGGAAGTCTGCAATAAACGTATTGGCTGGTTCATTCATGAACACACGCAGTTGGGTAGGCATGGACATGACGGCGATGGTCACAATCGTGAGCAGTAAGGCAAGCCCAAGGATATTGTAATAGATTGCGATACGGGTAGGCCATTGCTTTTTGGTGAAGCAAAAATACGCTACAGGTAAAGCCAAAATCCCTGACAATACATCAAAATTGAGGCCCTCAAAGGTCATTTGCTCAGGGATAACCCCTTCCACAAATAGCCGCCAGAGGATAATCTCTACTACGATTCGGAAGGATTGCAAGTAGATGGGCCATGTCTTTGGAATGCCTTGAACCATTTGCTTAAACCCTTTGGTTCGAGATACAATCAAAATCACTAAGACAGGAACCCCGACCAACAAAAAGGGCCTTGGTGGCAAGGAATTCCATGATTTGAAAAATCCCTTCCCTGCCAATGCTGCCGTCAGCAGCAACCACCCCAATACGCCTACGGCCGTGAGGATCAGCACCCCACGCATATTGGTGTGACGCATTTGCTCCAAGCCGCGGTTGACGCCTTGCAATAAGAAGCCAAAAACAACAGCAGTAAGTCCAATAAAGAGTAGGGTGATGTATCCAGGAACAGGCATGTGAGGTAAATCAAAATTAAAATGGAAATAAAAATGAAAATTGGAGCAAAAGTAAAACTAATTCATCCAAGCTAGAAGCATGTCTGATTTAGTTTTACAATAAAATGCTTAGGGGGCTTATTTGTTGAGGGAAATGGGGAAGAACAGGGAAAAGAGATTAAGGACCAGGCCATTAATAACTGTCCGACTTACTATTTGTCAACAACCTAATAGGCTAGATCGATTTCAGAACAAGGATTACTTGCCCTGAGCAATGTCGAAGGGCAGAACAAGGACTTTTGAAGGATAAGAATCTTCTCATTTCATCAATCATCAATCCTTGTTCGATATTCATCAATCAAAACCAACCCTAAACAAGACAATTGGTTATCTCTCATTCCCAAGGCATAATTCCCTATTCCCTTTTCTCCCTTATTCCTTCACCACTTTCCGGAACACCACTCGAGCTTCATTCTGAACACGCAGGTAGTATACCCCACGGGCAAGTCCCTTCAGGGAGATGGTTTGGCTAAATGTCTGCGCAGTAGGTACCTCGTGGGCAAAGGTCGATAAAAGGCTGCCATTCAAGTCATAAACTGCCAATTGTAGTTTTCCTTTTACAGCACTCATTTCTATGTTGAGTTCGCCAGTCGTAGGATTGGGGTAAAGGTTGAGCCCTAATGCTTTCTCCAATTCTCTATCCAATGCAGTTGTGCTTAAGACGCCGTCTCCCTGGAAGTGAATCCAGTTGAGGTAGAAGAGGTTATTGGGGAAAACGGGATTGCTAAAGACGAAATAATATACGTCCGTACCGCCGGGGTCAGTGACGGGAATCGTGATGGTCGTATAGGTGGAAAAAGAGCCTGTATTCGGAACAGAGGCCGTATTCACAAGGGAGTTAACGCCATTGGGTAAGCCTTTGTGAATCTCGATTACGCCTCCATTGCTGCCTGAAGCGACGCGGAAGCTGATTTCTTCAATGCCTTTGAGGTTCATGGGGTCAAAAGCAATATAATCTCCTCCATCGATGTCTACGACATCGGATATACTCATCGAGTCTCCCGTCGCTGCAATAGATACGCCACGGCTAGTAGTGAAATGCTCCGCCTGCTTCAGTTTGGGATGGAGCAAATGGATTTTGCTACCGGTCAAAGTCCCCGTCCCAGGAGCCCCTTTGTCTGTATAATTGGCCTCAAATAGGTAGGTGATCTCATCTTCATCTATCGCATGCCCCGCAGTGCCGGTCTGGAAAGTCCCTGTACAACTATTGAGAATCACAGATGGGTGGGCGTGATCGTCATGGCCTAAGAGAGTCTGGTTATCTAAATCCCCACATTGGATGGTGCCAGCAGCTGTACTCCCGTCCTCGTCATCTGTGACGCTCACCTCGAAGGGAATGTCATCCCCAAAGTCAAAAAAGCCGCCATCTACGGGCTTGATGATGTCAACGACAGGCTGGGTATTCCCCACGGTAACTGTAAGGATCGCAGCTCCTTTGCGACCAGAGACATTGGTGACGGTGAGTTTGGCAGTGTAAGTGCCGCTATTGGTATAAGTATAAGTGGGACTAATGGCTGTACTGAGTGGAGAACCGTCGCCAAAGTCCCATTCATGGGTAATGTTCAGGCCGCCTGGATCAGCCGATTTGCTCCCGTCAAAGTTCACAGTAAGTGGCGTAGGGCCAGCTAAGACATCGGCGTCTGCGACTGCCTGAGGCGAACGCCCTTCAGGCGTATAGCGAATCTGACTGATGCGTGAATCGGGGTTGGCAGCGCCTCCCCATCCGAGGTCCCACTCAAGGACATAGAGATTTCCATCAGGACCTGCCTTGAGGTCCATAGGGCGTCGCCAGTCGTAGCTAGGCAGGAAGGGATTTATCTTTACGGTCTCCCCGTTGGCATCCAGCTTCACTTCCATGATCCAGTTCCGTGTCCAATCCATAACAAACAGCGTCTTGTCATAATATGCGGGAAACTTTCCCACAGCTACCAAATTGTCATCATAGTGATACACAGGGCCTATCATCGCGGTAGCACTTCCTCCATCAAATTCAGGAAATTCGGGGGTCACGACCTGCTTATCCATCCACATAAAAGCAGGCATGGCAGGGGGTAAGTTTTTCTTGCCTGTATTATGAGGAGAATCATTATAGGGGGCACTGGGATCAAAAGCAGGACCGCTCGTCTGGGTATCAAAGTCGTAGTCATTATAGGCATCATTGGCTCCAGCAAAATAAGGCCAGCCAAAATTACCCGCACTTTTTGCTACATTAAATTCATCCTTCCCAATAGGTCCACGCATAGGATCTGTAGTCACGGCATCAGGCCCCACATCTCCCCAATACACCCAATTCGTGGCTGTATCTACGGTCATCCGGAATGGATTGCGAACTCCCATGATATAGATTTCGCCTAAGGTAGAATCTGTAGGCGGAAAGAGGTTGCCACTTGGGAGCGTATAGCCATTTCCCAAGATAGGGGAAGGTTTTATCCTTAAAATTTTACCCCGAAAATCATCTGTATTTCCTGAAGTCCGCTGCGCGTCATAGATGTCATTGCCCATGCGCTCATCGATCGGTGCATAAGGATTGGTGCTCATCCCTGCACCATAGCTTGTATTGTCACCTGTCGCAATGAGCAAATTGCCATTGACATCAAAGTCTAGGCAGCCGCTGGAGTGGATTTCTGCGTCACGGTCGATGATATAGGTAAGGAGAATCTCTTCCGAAGACATGATCATCGAATCGCCGATCACCTCATAGCGAGAAATTCGCTGTTCGCCCGGACCCATATTCGCCCAGTTTCCATCTTGATAAGTATAGTGTAGGTAGATGTGAGGCGGATTGGGAAAATTAGGCGCTAATGCCAAGCCTATCAAGCCATTTTCCCCTCCGGGGAAAACGGGCTGAAACCCTGCGGTTTTTGTTTGGCCAGTAGCGGGATTCCAAACGCTGATTGCACCGCCTTTCCCGATGAAAAATACCCGCCCATCATTGGCGATATCCATGGCCATTGGGTCCGTATTGTTGTCATCTAAGATGACAATGTCAAAATTGTCTTCGATCGTCACGCCTGCATCTCCCCCTTGTGCGCCTGCACTCCACTCTATCCCACCTGTAAGGTGTTCAATGAAATTTACATCTGAATAAATGCCTGATGTCCCCCCTAGGGTGGTCACCCAAATACGGCCACCATCATACTCATGACACCAGGATACAGGGTGGTCAAAACCATTGATTCCCCCAGAAATGGTATTTTCCGTAAGGGTAGCCAATACATGCACATCGCCACGCGGGTTGGCTTGCAGGTTATACCAGGCATCAGAGGTGTTCCAAAGCTGAGGGAGATTCGCTGTCGAAGGGTGGACCCCGTCTGCGACGATGATTTCACCCATCTGATTATTCACCGCACCGTCTACATAAGCCCCTGCGAGCCCATCGTACCAGCTCCACCCAGTGCCTTCCGCCAAAGCACTATTGATCAGCACAGCACCACCTCCCGACTGGACAAATGTCTCTACATCTGCTCGCTGCGTAGGATCGAGGTCATCTCCATTGCGATTGAGAAATAAGAGCACCTCATAGCTGGCAAGATTACTTGTATTTATATCTGTAGGACTGCCTGTCGACACGACATTAAAGGTATGCACCATCGCCAGATTTGTAATAGCTGCTTCAGCATCACTGTCCAATTGACTAGGAACGGCTGGTCGAAAGATCAACACATCAAAATTATGTGCCTGGAGGAAAGAAAGTGAAAAAAACAAGGGAAGGAGTATCAGTCTATACATAATGTAAGCTGTTTGGGGATGATGAAATTATTAATTGAATGATTATAGGTTAATAACTTCGTAGAAGGAAAATGTCAGAAAATAGGCGAGTAATATTAATATAGTTTTTTTACAAAAAAAGCCAATCAGGACGCCTCGTGCAAGTTGATTTGCTGCAAGGCAATCATCAAGGCATAGTTGGCGGCACGGGTACGATTGACATTGCGACTGTGGAAGAGTTCCACCCGCTCGGCGAGGTGCTTATCTCCATCCGCAATGCCGATCCAGGCATGCGCCTTTTCTCCTGTCGCAGCGTCATCCTCCGCCAAACCCGTGGTAGCAATGCCAATATCTGCTTTCATCAGATCACGCACTTTTACCGCCATACTAGCAGCCACCGCCTCAGAGGCGACCCCATCTTGCTGAATCAGATCTGAAGGTACGCCCAAAACTGATGTTTTGATGGCCGTGTCATACGCCGTCACAGATCCCTTGAAATAGGCCGAAGAGCCCGATACATCTACGACATGACTCGCGACCATCCCTCCAGTGAGGCTTTCGGCTATCGCGAGGGTAAATCCTTTATGCTTGAGGGCATCGCCGAGGAGCGTAGCGATAGTTGCCTCTCCTTCGCCATACCGCCAGGGGGCCAAATGGCTGGCTACCCGTTCAAATGTTTTATTAAGCAAATGTTCTGCTTTTGCTCGCTCAGCCTGACGCTCAGTCAGGCTCAACTCCAGCCATAAACCGTCATGGCGGGGGAGGTAGGCAACCTCTATTTTTGAAGGAAGTAGCTCTTCTATTTCGGACATTCGCTCCGCAGCATGTGACTCTGGCAATTTTCCCAGTCTCAATATACGATAGGCATAGTAGTTCTTTGAGAAAAGGTTGTTCAGTCTGGGGATTACTTCGTGTGATACCATATGCACGAGTTCAAAAGGAACTCCAGGCATAGAGATAAGCACCTTGTGCCCTTGCTGAAAAAGCATCCCAGGCGCCGTGCCTAAGGCATTGGGAATCACTTCGCAGACTTCTGGGACATGTGCTTGCAGCTTGTTGGTTTCTGTAAGCAGTCGCCCTCTACTAGCATAGCGCTCTTCTAAAAAGTCCATTGTGGGCTGGTGAATGACGAGTTTACTGTCAAACAATTCTGCCAGGCAATGTTTAGTAAGGTCATCCTTGGTGGGGCCTAGCCCGCCAGACATCAGGACGATGTCGCTTAGAGCCAGTTCAGCATTCGCTGCTGCCTGGATAGCAGCAGGTATATCTGGGACCGTCAACACACGGTCCAAGGCAAAGCCATGCTGGCGCAGCATACTCCCGATCTCAGTCGCATTGGTATTGACAATCCGACCTTTCAGGAGTTCATTTCCGATAGTGATAAGACTGATTTTAGCCATTTATAGAAAAAAAATTCTCGTTTTGGGTAATATACCGTCCATATAATTGGACATTTTTTTAACTGATGTAACATGCACATTCTTTCGCCAAATAGCCCAAAACAGTGTTTTAGCCCCAATTTTATCGATTTAGATACAAAAGGGGGAAAAAGCATAACGTATAAGGACTGAGATGTGGCCTCCTTTTTGCCATTATAAGAACAGTGAAGACAAGAGTTTGATAAAAAGGGAATCGAAAGTGCACAAATTTACGTTAGGAAGTAAGTCAATATAAAAGAAACTGAGGAGCAGGGAAAGTCATTTTTGCAGGACTGAATATGTAAGTAGGGTTGAAGTCAAATTGTTTAATCGCGAAAAAGAGTAGGCTATTTAAACAATAAGTGAAGGATCGGAACTGTAAGAATAAACGGCAAATGAGATGAAACAATAGCCCATATAATTCGAATTTGAGTCAGAAACAAACGCTAAATACCATGAATACTCCCCCTAAAATCCGCTTTTACGCCATGTTTTTACTAGCTAGTTGTGCGCTTGGCAGCCACACCCTAGCGGCCGACAGCCCCGAACCTAAAGTCATGATGGTCTTTGAGTCCCTTGCAGGTGACTTCAGTGACATCAAACTTTCCCTAAAAGAAGATCACACGTTCGCCCTAGAGATGTACTTCTTTGATGAAAACAAGAACTATGTGATGGCCGGCAACTGGTCACAAGATGCCCAGACATTGAAATTGAGCTTCACTTATAATAAGCCAGACATTGAAGCTTTATTTGCTGAACCCATGATCGTCGATGAAGAAACTTTTGTGATCGAACTAAATAGTCAAGAGTTATGGATTTGGGATACGCTTTGTACCAAAATCGCTCCCGAAGAACTCGTAGCTTGTGACTAAGCAACATTTAAAGGAATGAATGATTTCATTCTTCCTAACAGCTAAACGAAAGAAAGCGGCCGCTCCCTCGGGAAGCGGCCGCTTGTGTTATAAAGCATGATTTATGAATGTCGAACAAGGATTGATGATTTTAGAAGTAAAAAGGCCTCTTTATTTCGAAAATCCTTGTTCATCAATCGATATTCTGCAATCAATTCCTCCTAATCTCTACTGCCAAAGAAGCGCAGCAAGAAGAGGAAAAGGTTGATAAAGTCGAGGTAAAGGCTCAATGCGCCAAGCAATCCTGCTTTCTGTACGCCTTCTTGATTGACATCTGCATGTGCGCCCATCTGGAGCAAACGTTGGGTGTCATACGCTGTAAGGCCACAGAACAGGGCAACACCAATAATAGAGATGATGAAATCAAATGTAGAGGACTGCATGAACATATTCACCACACTCGCAATGATGATCCCAATGAGGCCCATCCAGAGGATAGACGAAAATTTACTCAGATCAATTTTTGTCGTCATCCCTACCACAGCCATAATGCCAAAGGTCCCAGCAGTGATCAAAAAGGTCTTGAAGATAGATGCCCCTGTATAGACCACAAATATGTAGGAGAGACTCAGCCCCATCAAGAAGGAAAATACCCCAAAGACTATACTAGCCGTCGAATAGCTCATGCGGTTGATGCCAAAAGAAAGGGCCAAAACACCCGCAAAAGGGGCAAACATAACTACATACCTCATGGGACCTGAGATCAGCCAGGAATATTGGCATCCTGGATCAAAGTATCCTCCACTAAAGCAAGCCATCAATTCATTCCCAAAATACCAGGCTGTCAAGCCTGTAATTGCCAATCCTATCGCCATAGTCACAAAGACCGTCTGTAGGAAGGCGTTTGCTTTTCCAGAAGAAACATATCTTTCTTTGACTTGTTCCGTCCAGGAATCTCCATAATAATTTTGCATAATTATCTATAAACTTTTAGCTGTAAATTTTATTTGATTCTTTAAAAGTAACCCATTTCTACGATACTTTCCATTTTAGGATACAAAAGCGAAAAAGCAGTGAAACGATGAGGATTTGCAGCTTTTCATTTTTGCTTCTCACAATTGTAAAGCATTTTTGTAGGTATCAATAATACTAAAAAAAAATGAAGATGTTTTATCATCACATCAAGACATTTCCCAAAATCTTATTCCTAGTCATCGGCCTCTTATATGGAGAAAATGCTGTTGCACAGCGCAATCTCAAGTCAAGTGCGCCCATGCGCTCTCTCAGTTCAGCCGAAATCCAAGAGAGTTTGCGCAAAGTTCAAGTACTAGGCAGTGTCCTCTACATGGCAGCCCACCCCGACGATGAGAACACCCGCCTCATCGCATACCTCACCAACGGACGTGGCTATCACACCACCTACCTATCCATGACTCGTGGGGATGGGGGGCAAAACCTGATTGGCACCGAAAAAGGGCCTGACTTAGGCGTATTGCGAACCCAGGAGCTCCTTGCAGCTCGTAACATTGATGGAGGCCATCAGCGCTTCACCCGCGCCATAGACTTTGGCTACTCCAAAAACCCTGAAGAAACCCTCGAAATATGGGATAGAGAAGCCATCCTATGTGATGCTGTCATGACCATTCGTGAATTGAGGCCCGATGTCATTGTGACACGTTTTCCTGGTCCAGAAGATGGCGGTGGTGGTCATGGGCACCATACTTCATCTTACATATTGGCGCGAGAAGCCTTTGACAAGGCAGCAGATGCTAGCTTCCACCCCGAGCTTGGGGCACCCTGGCAGGTAGAACGCCTGATGTGGAATTCCTGGCGGCCATACTGGGACAAAAACTTTGACATTGAGAAGTCGGACCTGCTACAGATAGACATAGGCGAATACAATGCGATACTAGGCATGAGCTATGGAGAAATCGCTTCCCTGGCACGCAGTCAACATAAATGCCAGGACTTTGGGACCTATCGCCAACGTGGGCCTCGTATGGAGTATTTAGAGCACAAGGCAGGCACCAAGCCTAGTGAAGACTTCTTTGAAGGCATAGATGCGACTTGGAGTCGCCTCAAAGGTGGCGAAAAAGTAGGAGAAATTTTGGCCAAAGCAGCCAATAATTATAATTCGAGAAACCCTGAAACTATCGTTCCCACTTTGATAGAAGCCTATCAGGCTACAGAAGAGCTAGCAGACAGCCGCTGGAAGCAGATCAAGCAAGAGGAGATCAAAGACCTCATCGCTCAGTGTAGCGGCCTATGGCTAGAAGCCCTCACCGACGAGGCCACGGCTTGCCTGGGGGATAGTTTTGGAGTGAGCACTATGGTGCTCAAGCGTTCATCAGTAGCTGCTAGTTGTACCAAAGTAACTTATAGGTGGAATTTCACAGATGAATTAGCAGTTTCAGAAGGTGGCGACAATAAGGAAATAATTTTCGAAAGCGCTGAGCTGGGGAATAATGTCCCTTTAACCGATGAGCGGATGTTGGCACTGCCCAACAAGGTTTCCGCAAAAATGCCCGTTCCTACCCAACCCTACTGGCTCACAAAACCTGCGAGAAAAGGGATTTACCAAGTAGAACACGCATCACTTCTTGGCTTGCCTGAAACCCCCGCAGCCATTTATGCAACCTTCGACATTACTTTTGGAACGGACGATCCTGTTACGATTTCTTATGACCTTCCTGTAGTTCACAAATACGTGAATCGCGCCGTGGGAGAGATGTATCGTCCGTTTCAGATTACGCCTAAAGTGACGGTCAATATCAATGAAAAAGTCTTGCTCTTTGCAGATGAAACCCCTCAACAGGTTTCCATTTTGATCAAAGCACATTCCGCGAATCCTACCCAGGGTACGCTTGCCTTCAATTTGCCAGAAGGATGGAACGTGGAGCCTTCAACCATCAAGCTAGACTTTTCGCAAAAAGGGGAAGAAATGCCCGTCAACCTTACGGTGACGCCTCCGGCTACCCAAAGCGTGGGACCACTGATCGCGATGGTCCAGATAGATGGAGAGGAAGGCGTAAGTTCTTTTAGCTTGAAAACGATCGAATACGGACATATCCCTACTCAACTGATATTCCCCCCATCAGAGACCCGCCTTGTCAAAATTGACATCAAAAAGTCTGGAAATAAAATTGGCTATATCATGGGATCGGGAGATGAAGTCCCAGTATGTTTGGAACAAGTCGGCTATCAAGTGACATTGCTCGAAGACGATGACATCACGGTAGAGAACCTCAAGCAATACGATGCGATCGTGGCGGGTATCCGCGCTTATAATACGCGCAAGCGTATGGGATTCATGCAGCCTCAATTGCTGAAGTATGTAGAAGCAGGGGGAACCTATATCGTCCAATACAATAAGTCTCGCGGGCTAGCAACCGAACAGCCAGGGCCATACCCTATCACTATATCTCGCGATCGCGTGACAGTGGAAGAAGCCCCTGTCAAGATGCTCGTACCTGACCACGAGATTTTCAACTCCCCTAATAAAATCACCAATGCTGACTTTGATGGGTGGATACAGGAGCGTGGGCTCTATTTTCCCAATGAATGGGATGAAAAATATACTGCCTTGACTGCTTGTAATGACCCCGGCGAGACTTCAAAAGAAGGCGCTCTATTGATCGCAGAGTATGGCAAAGGCCATTTTATTTATACTGGCTATAGCTGGTTCAGAGAACTCCCCGCAGGGGTACCAGGTGCTTATCGGATATTTGCCAATATGCTTTCAGTAGGGAAATAAAATAACGTCTGAGCGTCTGATTGTCTGAAAGTCTAAATATCTGTATTATAAGAGAACAATCAGACTTTCAGACGTTCGGACGTTCAGACAACCCGTCTTACTCATTGCCCTTGTCACGATCTTTTTGTAATTTGAGGCAGAACACTAGAAAAATTTTACTTATTAGCTGCAATTCCCATAATCATGAATTATATGAGGAAAAGCCTTCTACTATTGTCCTGCCTATGGTTGAGCCAATTGCTACTGCCTGCCCAAGCGCAGATAGGATTTGGCTTTACAGACCCTTCTGTGAGGTCAGTAAAAATCCCTGTTGAAATCCACAACAACCTCATATTGATGCCTGTTCGTGTGAACAGTTCGTATTCATTTGATTTCATCGTGGATACAGGCGTAAGGACCACATTGCTCACAGAGCCGCTCATTGCCAACCTTTTGACCTTAAAGGATGTGCGGCCCATCCAGGTACGCGGTCTCGGGGAAGGGGAGAAGATCGATGCTCAGATTGCCCGAGGATTACGCATGAGTTTGCCAGGAGGGGTAGAGGGGAAAAATATGCGAATGATTATTCTGCCAGAGGGTGCTGTCTCCTATTCAGGAATGTTTGGAAGACCAGTAGTGGGCATCATGGGCTATGACCTTTTTCGAAGTTTTGTTGTGGAAATTGATTATTACCATAAATACATTCGACTCACTCGCCCCGATCAATTTCGAGCTAAAAAGCGCCATGGAGAAGCATTCCCGATTATCCTACGTCAGTCCAAACCATATATAAAGGCGGGGATGGTAGACTATAATGGAGACACCCTGTCGACAGACTGGCTAGTCGATACAGGCGCTAGCCAAGCATTGTCCATTTTTCATCAAGAGATTCAGCCGCCTGAAAACTATTTAGATGCATTTATCGGAAGAGGGTTGAGTGGCGATATGTTTGGAAAAATTGGCAGGGTACGTCAATTTCATGTGGGGCAAGGTGATGCCTATACGTTTAATGATGTTATTGCGGGATTTCCGGACCTTACGTCTATTCGCTGGGTGGCTACGCAAGCCAAGCATTATACCAACTTAGGGGCTGCCGTGCTCTCTCGGTTCAAAGTCACTTTTGATTACTCCCGTTATTTTATGTACCTCAAGAAAAACCCCAATTACAATAAACCATTTGAATACAATACTGCGGGGATAGAAGTAGTTGCGATTGGGTCTCGTTTCGAACGATACATCATCTCCTATGTTCGCCCAAACTCCGCAGCAGAAGCGGCAGGGGTCAAAACAGGAGATGAAGTGCTCATTGTCAATGGACAAGAAGTCTCAGCCATCGGGATGCAAGAGCTGCATAATCTCCTCAACCGCAAAGCAGGCAAAAAAATCCGGCTAAAACTGGTCCGAGATGGAGACCGGATCTCTCGGAATTTTGTTCTGAAGTCGAGTATCTAAGAGGGTTTAGGGTTTAGGGTTGTCAAGGCTCACTAAGTCGTGCTAAGGAATTGGCTCATTAAGTCGTGCTAGGTAGGTGGCTCAAAAAGTCGTACTATGGGGTTAAATAATGCTATATTGTTTAAATAATATCACAAGGGGAATTT